>NZ_KV789419.1:0-85856 GCF_001807585.1 Dermabacter sp. HMSC08H10 | reverse complement strand
AACTCGTGGCCCACACCATAAAACAACCCAAAAAGCCGCTCATTTGACTCGGTTTTAGGGCCTTAGGTCACATAAAAGACGGGGACTACGAGCCGGCCGCCCGTAGTCCCCGCGGGTTTACGAAGGGGTTCTTCGTCGCTACGCCTTCTTCTCGTTGGCCGCGCCCGGAAGGTTCACCTCGGCGATGTCACTTGCCAGGCGGCCACGGAAGTCCTCCCCCGTGGCGTAGGACGTCTGAGTGCCGTGCCGCGTCACGGAGTCGGAGGCATACAGGCGCGCCATGCGCATGGCATATTCGATGTCTCCGGTTTCAACCCAGTAGTGGGAGAAGCACCCGATGAATGCATCACCCGCACCCGTGGTGTCGACTGCACCAACCGCACGCCCGTCAACGTAGGTCGAGCCGCCCTCGTGCACCCACACGGCACCCTTTCGGCCGAGGGTCACGATCACGTTGCGAATACCGACGTTGAGGAGCACCTGAGCAGCCTTCAGCACATCGTCCATGTCGTCGACGGGCATACCTGACAGGAGCGAAAGCTCCGTTTCGTTCGGCACGACGAACTCGGCCCCACGGATCTTGTCGAGGCGCAGCTCGGGGGATGCCGGTGCGGGGTTGACGAGAACGGGGATTCCGAGTTCGTTACCGAGCTCGATCGTGGAGTACACGGTCTCCAGCTCGATCTCGAGCTGAAGCATGATGAGGCTGCACTTCGCAATTTCCTCGCGTGCATTCTCCACGTCTTGCGGGGTCAGGTGCGCGTTCGCCCCTTTGACGATGATGATCGAGTTTTTCGAATCAGGATCAACGAAGATTGGGGCCACGCCACTCGTCGCCTCGGTCGTGAGCACGTGGGTGGTGTCGATGCCGTTGTCCTGGAAATTCCGGATCGTGTTCTCGGCAAAGATGTCGTTGCCGACCCTCGTCACCATGGTGACGTTCGAGCCGAGCCGCGAGCACGCAACGGCTTGATTGGCACCTTTACCGCCGCACCCCATTGTGAAGTTCGGGGCTTCGACGGTTTCGCCCTCGGCAGGCATGCGGTCGATGTACGAGATGAGGTCAACCATGTTCGACCCCACGACAGCGATGCTCACGACAGTTCTCCTTCGTCAAGTGTTTCGTTCTCGGCAAGTAGCCCGGTCCTCACGCAGAATTCGCGCGTTTGTCCGGCTTCCAGTTGGATGAGCGTCCCCTGGGCCTGTGCCGCCTTGAAGCCTTCCGGGCGAGACGTGCCGGGGAGCACGAAGGCGGCGACCTTCTGATCAGGATTATGGAGGATCCACCGCGTGGCCGTGGAAAACTCCTCGCTCGAAAATTCCGTCGCGAACCGAGGCCCGGAGGGCAATGCCAGTTCGCAGTACACACGTTCGCCGTATTGCGCGAGGTCGTCAGCGAAGTACACGATCTCTGGATCGAAGGCTTCGGCGCCGTGCAAGGAGTCTGCGTCGACGTCCCCTCGCGTGATGCTGGCGTTAATGGCCTCCCATGCCGGGCTCGGTGTCACGTGTGCGGGAACCGTGGACCTCAGCTTGAAGGCGCCCTCGGGGAGGTTTTGCGACATCTGCCCCTCCGGCACGAAGGCGTAGTTCATGTGGCACATGTACTGGAGAGGCATCGGTTGGTACGCAGACAGGTTCGTGACAGCCATGCCGATGTCGAAGATCGCGCTGTCCTTTCGCAGTGTCACGCGAGGCTCCGCCCGGTAGTGATGCCCAAAACCTTTGACGTATTCGCCGACGGAGACGAGCGAGAGAGCGTCGTCGTCAATGTCCAGGCGGGCACTCGCCATCGGCAGGCACGGGAATTCTCCGTGCAGCGGATGGTCGTCCTCGGGGCTCGGGCACCCGTTAGCGAGCAGGCCGGAGTGGAAAGCGAAGCACCCGTAGGTGTCCACGATCTCGCGTGCCGGCATGGGCTGCTCGAACATGTTGGTCATCGTGAGGTCGATGCCGTCGAACTCGGCTCCCCAGATGATCTGGCCCATGAACGGCAGGATCTCCAGCGAGCCTCGCGAGTTTCGAAGGGTGATGGAGGCGATGCCGTTCGGGTAGCGGAATGCTTCTACGGTGAACGACTCGTTCGCGCAGAGGGTGTGCGGACTCTGCGGAAACTGCGCCTCGCTGAGCGGGATTGTCAGGGTCATTTCGTTGCCTCCGTCGTGAGCGATTCCTTGTGGGAAGACCTGTACTGCGCAACAAAGTAGATGAAGATCGCGAGGAAGCACACGAAGTTCACGATGAAGCTGAAGCGCATCGAGCCCGTCGAATCGGAAATGAAGCCCTGGACGACGGGAATGACCGCGCCGCCGATGATCGACATGACGATGATGGCGCCGCCCGTTTCGGTGAAGCGCTTGTCTTTGATCGTGTCGAGGTTACGTGCGTAGATCGTTGCCCAGCCCGGACCGAGGAGTGCGGAGGCGACGATCGCCGCGTAGACGCTCGTGAAGTTCGGCGCGAGAACGATGTAGAGGATCGTGATCATGCCGAGGCCCGAGTAGATGAGCAGCACGACGTCCTCGTTAATCTTGGTCATGAGAACGTTGGCGATGATCTTGCCGATGAAGAAGGCGATAAACGTGGCGATCAAATAGTTCGCGGCGGTCTTCTCATTGAGCGAGTGGTCGAGATTGAGCGCGAGTCGAATCGTAAACGACCACAGAGCGGTCTGCATGCCAACGTAGAAGAACTGGGTGATGATGCCGCCGATGAACATCTTGTTCTTCACCAGGTAGGCGAGTGTTTCGCCGATGGAAGCTTCGGCCTCTTTCGCGTCGCTATTGAGCGGTTTGCAGTGCGGGTACTGCGTGATCGCAATAAGCACGACGAGGACGACGAGGATCGCGAGGATGATCTTGTAGGGGCCGAGGGTTCGACCGAGTGCGGCTTCGGTGATCTCCATACGCGCGGCTTCGGAGCCTGCGGCGGCGATGCGGTTGTGGAGAGCATCTCCGTCTTCAAAGACGAGGAACTTGCCCATGACGGCGCCCGACAGGAACCCCAGCGCGGTGAAGGTCTGGGAGATGTTCAGGCGAAGCGTCGCGTGTTTTCTATCGCCGATGAGCGAGGAATAGGTGTTGGCGGACGTCTCCAGGAAGGAAAGGCCGATGGCGATCGCGAACAGCGAGGCAAGGAACACGGTGTATGTCGCCATCGTCGACGCGGGGAAGAAGAGCATGCAACCCGCGATGTACACCGTGAGGCCGATGAGGAGGCCGGTCTTGTACGAGGTGCGTCGAATGACGCGAGAAGCGGGAATCGCGATGACAAAGTAGCCGCCGTAGAACGCCGACTGCACGAATGCCGAGGCAACGTCCGAAAGGTCGAAGACGGCTTTGAATTGCGTGATCAGGATGTCGTTCATGCTTGCCGCGGCGCCCCACATGGGGAAGCAGATCGACAGCAGAATGAATTGGAAGATTGGGGTTTTCGTCAGATACCCGTCGCGCAGCTGTCGGGTCGGATCTTTGATGAGCCCCCAGCTCGTGTTAGGAATCCCCTGGTCGACGTTTGTCGTCTGTGGTGAAGTCATCGGTGACCTCCTCTTTCGTCAATTGTGGTGTGTTAGTTGCCCTGCGCGGTCAGGAGAGCGGCGCCTGCGGAGGATCCGATGCGTGTTGCGCCCGCGGCGACCATCGCGTCGAGGTCTGCCGCTGTGCGAATGCCGCCTGAGGCCTTGACGCCCATGTCGGGTCCGACGGTCTCGCGCATGAGTTGAACCGCGTGGGTGGTTGCTCCCCCGCCCGCGAATCCCGTTGAGGTCTTGACGAAGTCGGCGCCGGCAGCGCGCGCGGCGGTGCACGCCGCGACGATCTCGTCGTCCTCGAGGACGCATGTTTCAAGGATGACTTTGACGATTCGCCCCTGAGCCGCCTCGACGACTGCGCGAATGTCGTTCTCGACCGCGGCCCAGTCGTGGGCTTTTGCGGATGCGAGGTTCATGACCATGTCGATCTCGTCAGCCCCGTCGTCGACTGCGGTGCGAGTTTCGTAGGCCTTCACGGCGCTCGTGTGAGCGCCCGAGGGGAAGCCAACGACTGTGCACACGTGCACGTCACTCCCCTCGACCAGGCTCGCTGCTTGTGCAACGTAGGTGGGGCTCACGCATACCGAATAGAAGCGGTTATCGCGCGCATCGCGGCAGAGAGCCTCGATTTCGTCAGGCGTTGCCGTGGGGGCCAGGAGAGTGTGGTCCACAATCTGGTTCGGTGTAGTCATGCTCACTCCTTTGTGTGAAGAGAGCACTAGGTTAGGGACGCGCGCGCACCGTTCGGGAGGCTGAATTGGCACATTTGTGCCATTAAGGCTCGGCGATTGGCGAATCTGCGCGGGTTCGCTGACGGTCCTCGCTCATGCGCACAAGATCGTGTGCCGTGTCGACGTCGGTCACGAGGTGGTTCGCGTACCTGTTGGCGAGGATCGCATCCATGGCGGCAACCTTGTCAGGCCCACAGGCCACGAGGACTTTCTGCTCGACGTTGCGGAGCGTTGCTAGCGGGAGACCCGAGGTTCGCTGATTGACGATCGGCTCGCATATCCGCGCATCGGCATCGATGAAGTGGCCGCATATGTGCCCAACGGACGTGCACTCGATCCGCGCACGTTCGTCTTCACTCAGCGTGTCCGGCTGGCGCGCCATGAGTGCGTGCGCGCTGCTGGTGCTAAACACGGTGATGCGGCACGCGTTCTGGGCGGCGCGCACCGCCCTCGCCTCGGGGGTGCGCTCACTCTCGAGCTTGTCACTGAGGCTCGAGTAAATGTGCGGGGTGCGCGCGGCCACGGTCTCCCACCCGAGCTCCCGTTCAATGTGCTCGCGGGCGGATTCCCACGCCGCGAGGTCGTGCGCCGAATCGTCGCTGCCGTTGAGCCCCACGATTCTCACGCCCCGGGTTGCCGTGCGCCGGAACCCGCGCGCAACTTCGCACGTCGTCTGCGACCACCACATCCCGAGAGTGTCGGAGACCTGCACGAGCCCTTCGAGGAGTTCGGCACCCGCGACACCGAGTGCATGGCGTTTATCCATGGGACCGCGGCCCACCGGCACCACGAGGCGCAGGCTCGAGAGATCGTAGGCGGCGTTGAGCGCTCCGTACAGTTCCGTGTCCATTTCCCTTGGATCTCGAATCACCGTACGAACGAGCCCCTTGCGTCGGGCAGTCGAGAGAAGCTTCGACACGGTCGCGCGATTAACGAAAAGACGCTCGGCGACTTCGGCTTGCGAAAGTCCCGAATAGTAGAGCTTGGCCGCATCGAGGGCGAGTCGATCCCTCACGGTCAAACCGTGACGATCGGTTCTGGCCATTTCTCGCCACCTCGTTGTCGCGCACGAGCCGCCGCTCGCACTCCGGGCCGGAAGAACAAACGAGCCGCAACCCCAAGGCTTGAGGCTACGGCTCGTTTTCGTGGCGGTAGCGGCGGGATTTGAACCCGCGGTACGGGGTTGCCGTACACAACATTTCGAGTGTTGCACCTTCGGCCGCTCGGACACGCTACCGCGAAACACTTTACCGATTCGTCGCCTGGCGTCAAAGTTGAGGCTACCTGGTGGGAGGCAGGTCACGTGACAGGCGGGAGAAACGACTCGCGAAGCGGACACCGAAGGAGCACGAGCGCAAGGCCCTCGGTACGCAGCTCGGAACGCGCAGGTCCGACGGCTGAGGCCCCTATAAGGTTGTGCCTATGACTGACAACACTTTCATGAAGCCGCCGGTACCGGCGAAGAAGCCCATCGAGCGCACGCATCACGGCGACACGGTCGTCGATAACTTTGACTGGCTGCGCGACAAGGAAAACCAGGAGGTCCTCGACCATCTGAACGCCGAAAACGCCTACGCTGATCAGATCCTCGAGCCGCTTCACCCGCTCCGCGATCAGATCGTCGCGGAGATCAAGAACCACACGCAGGAGACCGATAGCTCGGTTCCGTTTCGCGATGGGGACTACTGGTACATCTCGCGCACGCGAGAGGGCGACAACTACCCGCGCTTTAGCCGCATCGCCCTCGCGGATAGCCCCGAGCGTCCCGTCATCGATGCCGAAAACGACGAACTGCTTCCCGGCGAGCACGTGTATCTCGATGCACAAGCACTCTCGGAGGGCACGGAGTTTTTCCAGCTCGGCGGCATCACCCTCAACGACGAATCGAACCGCCTCGCCTACAGCGTGGATACTTCTGGCGGCGAGGTGTATGCGCTTCGCATCGTGGACCTCGCTTCGGGCGACGTGATCGACGATTCCGTCAAGGACGTTGCCTACGGTCTCGCGTTCTCCCTCGACGGCTCGGAAATCGTCTACGCCAAGAATGATGAAGCCTGGCGTCAGTGTGAAATCTGGGTCCACGAGATTGGCAAGCCAGCGTCGGAAGACCGCCTTCTTTTCCGCGAGGACGACGAGAAATTCACCACCTACGCGGGCGCGAGCCGCAACCGCAAGGCTCTCATCATCGAGACGGCCTCACGCGTCACCGGCGAGGCCCTCGTGACCTCCCTTGAAAGCCCGATTCAGGAACCGCGCTCGGTCGCGGGTCGCGTCGAAGGCGTCGAGTACTCGGTCGAGCACGCGGACGATCACTACCTCGTCATTCACAACCGCGACCACAAGGGCTTCGCGCTTGCGCGCCAGGAGCTCGACGCGAGCGGCGCCGAGGCGCAAGAAACCTGGCGCGAGATCCTCGCCCCCGCAGAGGGCGAGCGCATCGAGGGGGCCGACGCTTTCGAGAGCCACGTGGCGATCACGATGCGCGCAGCGGGTCTCCCGACCGTCCGTGTACTGCAGCGCGATCAGGTGAGCGGCGATCAAAGTGCCGAGAGCAGCACGGGTTGGGACACTGCCTCCGCTTTTGACATTTCGCACGGCGGCGAACTCGATGCCGTCTACCTCGCGCACAATCGCAATTGGGACGAGGAGACGATCCGCTACACGCTCGACTCGATGCTCACGCCTACGACCGTCGCGCAGATTCCCGCATCGGGTGGCGAACCGGAGATCCTCAAGGAAACCCCTGTACCGAACTTCGATCGCACGAAGTACGTAGAAAAGCGCCTGTGGGCGACGGCCCACGACGGCACGAAGATCCCGATCTCGCTCATGGCACGCGCCGATATTGAGCCCGACGGCACGAACCCCGGTTTCCTTTACGGCTACGGAAGCTACGAAGTCCCCACGGATCCGATGCTTTCGGTGTATTGGCTGAGCCTCATGGACCGCGGCGTTGTTGTCGCGATCGCGCACATTCGCGGCGGAGGCGAGATGGGCCGCGAGTGGTACGAGAACGGCAAGAAGCTCGCGAAGAAGAACACGTTCAGTGACTTTGTGGAATCGGCGCAGTTCCTCGCGAGCGAAGGCTGGTTCGACAAGAACCGCATCGCAGCAAATGGCGGAAGCGCGGGCGGCCTGCTCATGGGCGCGGTCGCGAACCTCTCCCCCGAAACGTTCCGCGTGATCGTCGCAGGCGTGCCGTTCGTCGATGCGCTCACGACGATCCTCGACCCGAGCCTCCCGCTCACCGTCGGCGAGTGGGAAGAATGGGGCAACCCGCTCGAGGATCCCGAGGTGTATCAGTACATGAAGGAGTACACGCCGTACGAGAACATCCAGGGCGTGCAGTACCCGGCGATCCTCGCGACGACGAGCCTCAATGACATCCGCGTGTTTTATGTCGAGCCCGCGAAGTGGGTTGCGCGCCTTCGCGAGGAAACCCGCAACTACGAGGGCGGAGAGGCGATTCCCGCGCGCCCGATCCTCTTCAAGTGCGAGATGGTCGCCGGCCACGGCGGGCGCTCGGGGCGCTACGCCAAGTGGGAGCAGCGCGCCGAAGAGTACGCCTTCCTGCTCGATCAGCTCGGGGCGACCGAACTGATCTAACGCCCTCTTAGAAAGCGGGGATGACGGAGCCGTCGGTGTAGGTCTTCTCGATGAAGGCCTTCACCTCGGCCGAGTGCAGGAGCTCTTCGAGCTTCTTGAGATGCTCGTTACCGTCATCCTCGCTTCGCCATACGAGGAGGTTCGCGTAGGGGCTGTCTTCCCCTGGCTCCAGGAAAAGCGAATCCTTGTTGGGCTTCAACCCCGCCTCGAGCGCGAAGTTTCCGTTGATGACGGCCGCGGCGAAGTCACCGAGCGAACGGGGAATCTGACCGCCCTCGAGCTCGGTGAACTTGAGGTTCTTGGGGTTCTCCTTGACATCCTCGGGCTTGACGAGAGCGTCCTCGGGGGCGTCACCGAGCGAGATGAGCCCCGCCGATTCGAGAAGCCTCAGACCACGCGCGGTGTTCGCGGGATCGCTGTTGAGCGCGATCTCGCCGCCCTCGGCGATCTCTTCGACGCTCTTCGCCTTCTCCGAGTACAGGCCAAGAGGCTCGATGTGCACGCCCTTGCCGGCCGTGAACTTGTAGCCGTTTTCTTCAATCTCGTTCTTGAGGAAGTTCGGGGTCTGGTAGAAGTTCGCGTCGGTGTCGCCCGCCTCGAGGTCCTTGTTCGGCAGGATGTAGTCGGTGTATTCGACGATCTCGATGTCGAGCCCAGCGTCTTTCGCGAGCTCGTCCTTCACAAACTGAAGAATCTCGGCGTGAGGAACGGGGGAGGCTCCGACCTTGAGCACGGAGTTGGGGCCCGATTCACCCTTCTCCCCACCGGTGCCCGGGGAGTTCGACACGCATGCGCTCAGCAAGCCAATGCCCGCGAGTCCGGCGGCGGAGGTGAGGAGGGTGCGGCGGTTGAGGTTCGTCATGATGGTCTCCTTAGATGATCTCGTGTGGCACTAGCCTGCACCGGGCGACGTACCTGGCGCGAGAAATGTGACGTTTCGTGACAACAACGTGCATGGCGGGATCGGTAGAGCGGGTCCGACGTCGGACTGCCCCGCAGTGAACCCGCGTGCGCCTAGCCCTTAGCCCGGTGATCGACCGTCCGGGACGCCCAGTCCCCCACGACTTGAACGATCACGACGAGGATGACGAGGACGACGACGGTCGTGATCATGACCGTGTCGTTGAAGCTCAAGTACCCCTTGCGGAAGGCCAGGTCACCGAGGCCACCGGCGCCGACGGTGCCCGCCATCGCGGTGTAGCCGACCACGCCAATCGTTGTCGTGGTGATGCCGGCGATGATGCCGGGAAGCGCTTCGGCGAGCAGCACATGCCGGATCACCTGGAATCGGCTTGCCCCCATCATCTCGACTGCCTCGAGCTTGCCGGCGGGGATTTCCCTGAGCGCGGTTTCAACGAGTCGCGCGAGGAAGGGAACGGCGGCGATCGTGAGGGAGATGATGGCGGCGTTTGGCCCCGTTCCTCGCCCGACGATCGCCTTCGCGAGTGGCAGGAGGGCGATGATGAGAATGACGAAGGGGAAGCTGCGCAGCACGTTCACGATGAAGCCGAGCACCTGATAGGCAAGTCGGGCAACGCGACCGTGGGCGCGCGAGAGCTCAAAAAGACCGATCCCCAGGGGAATGCCGATGACGACGCTCAGTGCCATGGTCCACGCGACCATGTAGATCGTGAGACCCGTGTTGATCCACAGCGAGTTATTCGTGCTCGTCGAGGTAAAGATCGGGTCGGAGAAAAACTCCTGGAACCACTGGGTCACGGCTGCACCTCCGCGGCGACGATGTTGTTGTCTGCGCAGTCCTTCACAAACTTGGCGAAGCCCGGCGCGCTGATGGGACTGTTATCGGCGTTGCGGAGCGCGAGCTGCACGCGGCCGATCTGCTGCCCCTGGATGGTTTCGATCGACGCGGCGACGACCTCGGCGAGGGCGTCGTGCTCCTCGGTGAAGCGCACGATGTCGTTCACATTGTTGACGACCGGCGATTTTCCGTAGTCCAGGTTGACGATCTTCGCATCGACACCCGTGGGTGCCGGCGGGAGTGGAATGAGCTCTTTGGCGAGTCGGCCGAAGGGGTCGGAGGCGACGTCGAGGAGCGTGCCAGTCTGCACGATCGCGCCGTCCTCGAGGAGAGTCACGTGGTCGCAGATTTCGCGTACCGCGCTCATCTCGTGGGTGATGAGCAGGACCGTGATGCCGAGGCGGCGGTTGAGGTTCTTGATGAGCGCGAGAATCTGCCGGGTTGTTCCTGGATCGAGTGCGCTCGTGGGTTCGTCGCACAGCAGCACCTGGGGTCGTGCCGCGAGGCCGCGTGCGATACCGACGCGCTGAATCTGCCCGCCGGAGAGCTGAGATGGGTAGTTGTTTTCGCGACCCTCGAGTCCCACGAGAGTGACGAGCTCCGCGACGCGTTCGCGAATCTTGGCGCGCGACCAGCCGGCGATCTCGAGGGGGTGCGCGATGTTGCGTGCGGCCGTGCGCGAATCCAGCAGGTTCGCGTGCTGAAAGACCATGCCGATCTTCCGTCGAGCCGTTCGCAGCTGCGGACCGTTGAGCGCGGCGATGTCGGTGTCGCCGATCCGAACGGTCCCGCTCGTGGGTTTTTCGAGCCCCGTGAGGCAGCGAATAAGCGTCGATTTACCAGCGCCGGAGCGGCCGACGATACCGTGGATCTCGCCTTCGGCGACATTCAGTGAGATGCCGTCGAGGGCGCGAACCTCGGCACCGCCGGTTCCGGGGAAGACTTTCGTAAGGCCGTCAAGTGTGATCACGCGCTCCAGTATCCGTGAAACGCGACGCGAAGGCAGATATCAGTTCATGAAAGGACACACAGTTCACACGTGCTGGCCTTGGCCGAGGCGCGCAGACGCCTACTGGCCCTGAGGCGGTTGCTGCTGACCCTGCGGGTTGTGCTGCCCGTAGCCGTAGGCCTGTTCGGGCGTGAACCCGGGCGCCTGCGGAGCACTCGGCTGCTGGACATACTGCGGAGCCTGGTTCTGCTGCGAATAACCCTGATGCGGAGCACTCGGCTGACCCTGCTGGTAACCCTGCCCGCTCGGCTGCTGACCGTACTGCGGAGCCGGATTCTGCTGCGAATAGCCTTGCTGCGGAGCAGTCGACTGGCCCTGCTGGTAACCCTGCTGCGGGGTGCTGGTCTGGCCCTGCTGGGCCTGTTGCCCGAAGTTCTGCGCCTGGTTCTGCACGTTCGTCGCGAGGGCAGCGAAGTCAACCTTTTTCTGCTGTACCTCGGTTGCGGGATACTCCTCGTTCGCACCGTGCTGCTTGTGCACAAAACCGCCCACAACGGCGGGCACAAACGCTGAGTAGAACGGGGCGATAAAGCGGGAAATGACCTCGATCAGGATGCCCACGATTGCGGCGATGAACGGCGTCGCGAGGCTCACGCCCGCGTGCGCTTCGCCCTCGAAGTTCGCGAGGCCCGCGGATTCAAGCACGTCGCGTGCGCCGCTCGCGTCGTAGCTCGAGTTGAGGGTCGCGAAAATGATGCCGATGACGCTCAGCACGAAGAACACCGCGGGAAGTGCGGCCCACGAGGTCACGGTCGCGAGTGTGTTGCCCTGCACGCGGCGACGGGACTTCGCCCACACGCCCGCGAACACGAACATCAGGAGGAAAACGAACGGGATCGCGGGGACGATCATCCACCAGTGCGGGAGGGTGAACACCGAAACCATGTCGCCATCCTGGCTAATCAGGAGTCCAGCGTAGGGACCCAGACCGAAGGTGTAGTTCACAGGCGAGAAGGTCGCGAGGCCGAAGTAGGTGAAGAGCACCGTCAAGAGCGTTGCCGGGAGGGTGAGGACGAGCATCACGAGCATCTTGAGGCTGTCACCGAAGTGCCCCTCATTGATCGCGGCAATGAGCACAACGGCCACGGCGCACACGAGGCCAACGACGGCTGCTGTCGCGGCGTAGAGGAGTGCGAGCTTTGCCGCATCGAAGTATTCGCTCACGAGCGGCCACTTCTTCGGGAGGGCGCGAACGCTATAGCGACCCGCGACGAGCGCAAGTGCGAGAAGCACGAAAATGGCGAGGAACGGAAGGATGCCCGCGGCGTGCACGCTCATGTTCATCTCGTACTTCACGCCGTAGCTGTCGGCCTTCTCGCTCGCGCGCACGGCAAGCGCCCACGTGAGGAGGGTGGAAATGGTGGCCACGAGGAAGCTCGAGGCCGCCGCCTGGACCCAGATCGCAACTGCGCCTTCGTTCGGCTTGCGCTTCGCGATGAATCGACCCGCGAAGAAAGCGCCGCCGAGTACAGCCGCAAGAACGAGGAAGGGCACGAGCCCCAAACTCGAATACAGGGAGAAGGCCGCGTCTTCCTCCCCACCCAGGTTCCCCTTCACGGTGACGTGGCTCGTGTACGAGCCGAGGAATGCCATCGAAACTACCTGGAAGGGCGCGCCGAGGATATAGAGAAACTCTGGCGTGTCCGGCTTTATCTCACCGGCGACGGCCATTCCCGCGGGGCCGCCCTTCGGGTCAGGAATAATGCTCGGCGTGTCCAGCACCATCGAGCCGAGGAGAGGAAGTCCCACGACGATCGCGGCAACGATAAGCCCCGCCGCGTACGAGGCGAAAGCTGCGCCGAGCGTCGGCAACGGGTTGCCGATGAACGATGCGGCCTGGCCAAACTGTTTGCCGGGATGAGGAGCCTGCTGGCCGGGCTGACCTTGCTGGTTCTGCGGGGACTGCTGAAACTGCCCGTTGGGCGGGAAACTCTGCGAAGCCTGCTGGCTCTGCGGGAAGCCTTGCGGGGCACCCTGCGGGGTGTACTGAGGCTGCTGGCCCTGCCCTCCTTGCTGGAATTGGGGCGCCTGGTACTGGGGCGCTTGGCCAGAGCCCTGGTGGGCGTTCGGCGCCGGCGGGGCCGACGGTGCCGAAGGCGGAAGATCGGAGTTGGCGCTTGGACCGGAACCCTGAGACGGTCCCTGGTGCGGAGTGTTCGTCATGTCATGTCCTTGCTCGTGGGCGCACACGCACAGTCACCGTGCGTCTGTAACGTGCATCATCGTACGGGACTTTCTACCCTGCGCGCAGCCCCTTGCGCCGCTCGCGCAGGGCGCGGAAGAAGTCGCGCAGCATCTGTGCGCATTCGTGCTCGCGCACGCCGGTCGTGAGCCGCACGCGATGGTTGAGCCGCTCCTCGCGAACGAGATCGTAGAGCGATCCGGCAGCCCCGGCTTTCGGATCCATTGCGCCGACGACGAGGTGCTCGATACGTGCGAGGACAATCGCTCCCGCGCACATCGTGCAGGGTTCGAGGGTGACGGCGAGCGTGCAGCCGCTCAGGTTCCAGCGGCCGCGAACGCGGGCCGCTTCGCGCAGAGCGAGGATTTCGGCGTGCGCGGTTGGGTCTTCGTCCGCTTCCCGACGGTTGCCGGCGCTCGCAATGAGCCTTCCCTTTTCGTCGTACACGGCTGCGCCGATGGGAATGTCACGGCGCGGCGGCGTTGAGGCGGCGCGCGCTTCGTCGATCGCGGGCTGCATGAGCTGGTCCAATTCGGGAACCGGGTGTGTCATGCTCGCCTCGCTTTCAGTTTCGGGCCCTGGGGCCGCGGCGGATCGGCTCTCATCGTAATAGGCTGGCCCCATGCGCGTATTGAACATTGACCATCCGCTCGTTGCCCACAAACTCACCGTCCTTCGCGACAAGAACACCCCGAGTTCCGTTTTCCGCCAGCTCGCCGACGAACTCGTCACTCTCCTCGCTTACGAGGCGACGCGTAATGTCGCCGTCGCACCCGCCGAGGTCGAGACGCCGGTCGCGACGACGATCGGCAGTAAGCTCACGGATCCAAAGCCCATGGTCGTGCCGATTCTCCGCGCGGGCCTCGGCATGCTCGATGGCATCACTCGCCTGCTGCCGACGGCCGAGGTGGGCTTCCTCGGCATGGT
Organism: Dermabacter sp. HMSC08H10; assembly: GCF_001807585.1. Taxonomy (NCBI): domain Bacteria; kingdom Bacillati; phylum Actinomycetota; class Actinomycetes; order Micrococcales; family Dermabacteraceae; genus Dermabacter; species Dermabacter sp. HMSC08H10. The sequence goes on along the minus strand of NZ_KV789419.1, from coordinate 72,113 downwards.
GCGCAACGATGAAACTCTCGAAGTCACCACGTACGCGAACCGCCTTCCCGACGACCTTACGGGCCGCCAGTGCTTCGTCGTCGACCCGATGCTCGCGACGGGCCACACCCTGATCGCGTCCGTGAACTACCTTCTCGAAAAGGGCGCGCGCGACATCACGTGTGTCACTCTCCTCTCGGCACCCGAGGGCATTGAGACCATGGAGCGCGAGCTCGACAAGAGCGCCAACATCACGGTCGTGACAGCGGCGATCGACGAAAAGCTCAACGAGAAGAACTACATCGTTCCCGGTCTTGGGGACGCGGGCGATCGACTCTTCGGGGTCGTCGACTAGGCCTCGCATTTTCCTTCCGCACGGCGCCGGCGCGGCGCGCGTTCACATGTGCTTCCTCCACCGAAGTGTTTCAGTATGTGAACGCCCACTTGCGCCGGCGCCATTCGTGTTTCACACTGGTGGCATGAATTTCCATGCCGCATCGAGCATCAGCGAGGGGACCGCTTCGGTCTCCCGTTTCATGATGCGCGGCATGATGATGGACATGGCGATGTCCATGATGCAGGGTCAGCCGCGCCTCTAAGCGCACTGCGGAAAGCCGGCTGACAGGAGCCGGCCACTGGGCGTGGGCTCCAGGTGCCCACCGGGAGCACGCCTCGCACGCGAGTTCATCTCACTCCCCCGCGAGATCCCGGATTCCCATTCTTTTCGCGCCGCGCGGCGCCGCATCCTGGAGAATCGCCATGACAGTTGCTGTTGATCGCCCCCTAACATCCACCTCGACCCGCACGGTGAGTATCACGCTCACCGTTGACCTGCCCGCCTCGAGCGACCCTCGTGAAGCGACGCTGCTCGCAGATTCGCTCCGCTCCCACGCCCTCACGCTCGCGACTGCCAAGGGTGGAACCGCGCGCGTTCAGGTGACGTCGGAATCTTCGCCTCGCCCCACCCGCTTCACGGCCGTGCCGGGCCAGAGCGCGAGCGCCTCCATCCCGCCGCGCCCCGCCGGCAAACCTCAGGCTCTCCGCCCGCGCAAGGCCGGGGTCGTGTCGCCGAATGCTCCCGCCCGCCGCGATGCCGAGGCCGCGCGGCTGCGCCTGATCCAGTCGCGCCTCGTCAGCCCGGTGAGCGCGCCCGGGCCCGTGAGCGCACTTAGCCCGGCGAGCCCTTCGCTTCCCGGGGGCGCTGCTGGCGCTCTTCCCGCTCAGCCGTCTCTTGTGATCGACCTCTATGGCCGACGCGTCAGGATCGACGGTGAGGATGTGGACCTCACTCATCGCGAGTTCGAACTGCTCGCGCATCTTGCACGCAATGCTCGCTGCATCGTTTCGCGCGGCGAACTCATGAGCGAGGTGTGGAGCTCGGCGGGCAGCGATGCGGGCGAACGCACAGTTGACGTGCATATTCGCCGAGTGCGCAACAAGCTTGGCCGCTACCGGAAGCTCATTTCGACGGTGCGAGGCTCGGGTTACAGGCTTGAGCTCGGTAGCGACGTTGCGCTGCTCGGCGCGAGGTAACTAGAGCGCGAGCCGCACTGATTAACACACGAACGGACCGGAGCGCGCACAAATGGGGCTCACGGTCCGTCCGCTGGCTCCGCGGGACAAAGGGGGGAGGTCCCTGCGGAGCGGCGATCGGGTTCGGGGGAACATCCGATCGCCAGGCCGCACGCGCAAGGGGGTGAGCGCTGTGCGGCAGCTATATTCCGGCATATGTGCCGTGCTTGTGCCGCACCTGCGGCACCGGGGTGCCGCGGAGCGGGCAACGCCGGTACTCCAACTCTAAAACACTTTGCGGCAAATGTGAACCTCGTTAGTCCCTCCACATTCGAGTACTATCCACGGGCGGATTGGGGGCCGGCATCCACGTGCCATCCACCGTTTAAGGTCGGGCCGTTACGATGGGGAGCCAGGGCGCTCAACCGTCCTTGTCAGCATCCCCCATTTCCAGCGAGGACCTTCATGATTGCTCACGCACGTATCGTTTCGGCGAAGGACGCCACGATTCAGTTCGCCGATCGCGCCGAACGCATCGAAGGCGAGAGCAGGAACGAGGTGCGCACTGCGATCAAGCACGCCTTCGTCGCGGAAGCGCGAAAGCAGGAATCACCGATCGACGTCGTCATTTTCGACGGCCCGGCGACCCACAATCTTCGCGTCGAGCCCAATGGCCGGATCCAGCCACGCGAGGCGGATTCTCGGCCGCTTTACGCCTCAAGCGCGGCAATGCCTGCCGCTTCGGGCCAAAAGCGCGGGCGCCATTCGGCGCTGAGCGCCACGAGCCCGGCTTCCGGGAACGCCCCGCGACCCGCGAGCGCCTCCTCCCCCGGCTCCGCGAGCGCGGCCTCTGCTGCGGCCCTCGCCGACCTGCAAAAGCGGCTCGCGGCCGCCGAGGAGCGCCCGGCCGCCGATTCGATGTCCTCTCCCGAGGCCCTCAATGGCACGCGTCGCGCAGGTGGCGACGAGCTCACACCCTCCTCGACGGCACAACCGCACGAGCCCGTTGTGGCACCGAAGCGCGAGCTTCCCAAGGACGATCTGCCGACGCTCGATGACCTGCGTGCGGGCAACGACGCCCACCGCAAACCGGTCGCCACGCGAGGCTTCAACAAGTTCGTCCGCCAGGCCACCTTCGGTCTCATTAAGCCCGGCCCGGGGCGCGCGGAGCGCCGCGAACTCGATCAGATCGAGCGGATCCGCAAGCGGCTCGACGCGCCGAAGAACATCGCGGTCGTGAACCTCAAGGGCGGCGCCCACAAGACCACGAGCGTGCTCATGCTCGCAGCGACCCTCGGCATGTTCCGCGGCGGCAGCGTGCTCGCATGGGATAACAACGAGACGCGCGGCACCCTGGGCTGGCGAGGCATCCCGAGCGACCACCACCTCACGGCGCTCGACCTTCTCAATAACCTCGACCACTTCGCGGGCACGGATGCGCGCGTTGCCGATCTCGACAAGTACGTGCGCCCGCAAGGCGACATGAACTTCGACATCCTCGCCTCTGATGAGGATCCGGGATCGGCGGCCTCGATCGATGGTGATGCGTTCAATCGCCTCAACGACACGCTCTCGCGCTTCTACCGCATCAAGGTCGTGGATACGGGCAACAATGTTCGCGCCTCGAACTGGCTGGCCGCCGTGGAGGGCGCCGATCAGCTCGTGATCGTCTCGACGGTGCGCGAGGACACCTTCAACGCCGCTGCGTGGATGATCGATGAACTTCGCATGACGGGCCACAAGAAGCAGGTCGAGAAGGCGGTCACGATCCTGTCGCACTCCTCGCGCGGGAAGATCGACCGCGTGCTCCGCAAACGCCTGCTGCATCACTTCGGCGCGCACACTCGTGCCGTGCTTGAGGTTCCGTTCGAGCCGCACTTCGTGGATGGCGGAAGCCTCGAGTGGGGCAAGCTCTCGAAGGAGACACGTCAGGCGTGGATGAACGCAACCGCGACGGTCGCCGACGGGCTCTGAGCACCACCGCAGCTTCGCACGCGACGCGCGAGGCTGCCCTCCACTCGTGCACGCTCCACCTCCACGCTGATGCCTCGCTCGGCGTGAGCCTGTGGGCCCACACGACCGACTCCGAGCGCCGCGCGAGCATCCTCGACGCACTCGAGCCCGCCCTCACCGCGCTCTCTCCCGAAGGCACGCGGCCCGCTGCGCTCGCGCCACTTGGGTCGTGGCTCGCGCGGCCCATGCGTCACGTGATCGAGGTCGACTTTCGCGGCCGCCGCAGGAGGGTGCGCACGCTCGCGCTCGAGAGCACGCACCTCGCCGAACTCACCACGGCTCTGCGCGCGCGCATCGCCCACCTCGCACGCACCTCGGCTACGCCGCGCGATGCGAGCGAAAACGGGATCACGCAGCTGATGAGCGAACTCGCCAAGGCAGTTCGCCCCCTCGATCTTGGTGAGGGGATCCTTCTCGCCCCCGAGACGCTCGCCGTCCTCAATCTCGATTCGCACGCGCGCCGAATCGTCGAGCGGCGCGACATCGTCCCCGGCCCTGAAAGCGCGCACGACACTTCTCGCGTGCGATGGCGCCTCGCCCCCGGTCTCGCGGTGGGCACCTCCCCCGCTCACCCCGCGCTCGAACACCTCGTTGACGCCCACGCGCGCGTGGCCTTCACGCGCCTGCGCACGGAACACGAACGGGCGGGAAAGCTCCCGGGCGCCGAGGAACTCGCGGGGCTCGACCCCGTGGGCGCGGCGCTCCTCGATGCTCTCGACGGCAGCGACGCGCTTCTTGCGCTCGACACCGTCAACGATCGCCGTTTGCGAAAAGCTCTCGATGATTTCGTCCAATCGGCGCTCAGCGGCGTCCTCTTGAGCGAGAGGCAGCCACGCCTCACGGTGCGCGTGCGCGAGGCGCAAAAGAACGGGTACGACGCTGGCTCGGCGACCGTCGGACTCCGCGTGTATTCCACGGCCGCCCGCTGGCAGGTCGAGGTGTGCCTCGCGGAAACCTCGGGGCGCGTGCACCTGCTTGGGGAGCTCGTGAACGCGGGCGACCTCACGAGCGTGGGCGCACTCGAGCACGCCTCCCACGTGCGCCGCCTTTCTCCGACGCTTGCAAAGACCCACGCCGAGCCTGGAGGGCTCACGTGGAACCTCTCCACAAAGGAGCTTTCGCGCTTCCTCACCGAGGACGCGAACGTGCTCGAAACCGAGGGCATCGTGGTCATGCTTCCGCGCGAATGGACGAAGCAGCCCGTGAGCGTGGTCGCGAAGGTGGCGACGCCGCAGGAGGATCCCGAGAATCGCCCCACAAAGTCGGTGGGACTCTCGGGTGCCATGGCGTCGTTTGAGTTCTCGGTCGCCGTCGGGGAATCGATGCTGAGCCCCGAAGAGCTCGAGGAACTCCTCGAAGAGCAGCGCGAACTGGTGAACATCCGAGGGCAGTGGGTGCGCCTCGATTCCTCGACGCTCCGTGCCGCGACGGCCTTCCTCGCGGGCGCCCGCCGCGCCGCCGCGGTGCAACCGCGCGAGGACGGACACGAGAAACTCTCCGACGTTCAGTTCCGAAGCCTGCTCGCGCACGAAGACCTGAGCGATCTGAATCTGCGCGTCGAGGCCACGAGCGCCAATGGGGACGAACTCCTTTTCGGCGCCGATAAAGTCTCCGTGCCGGCGCTGCCCGCGCCCCGCACGCTCAAGGCGACGCTCCGCCCCTATCAAAAGCGCGGCCTCGACTGGCTCACGTTCCTCGACTCTCGCGGCCTCGGCGGGATCCTCGCCGACGACATGGGCCTCGGCAAAACGATGCAGGTCCTCGCGTTCCTCGCGCGCGAACGCGAGAAGCTCCCCCAGATCGGGCCCACGCTTCTCGTGTGTCCCATGTCGGTCCTCGGTAGCTGGCAGCGCGAGGCTGAGCGCTGGCTCCCCAGCCTCGACGTGCACATCCACCACGGCCCCGATCGACTCCACGGCGAGGCCTTCCGCGAGCGCTCTCGCGCTTCCCACCTCACGCTCACGACCTACGCGCTCGTCGCACGCGACTTCGATGACCTCGCCTCCGCGAAGTTCCACCGCGTGATCCTCGACGAAGCGCAGCACGTCAAGAATCACGACACCGGCGTCACGCAGGCCGTCAAGGCCCTGCCCGAGGGGCGGCGACTTGCTCTCACGGGCACGCCCGTCGAGAACGACCTCACGGATCTCCACTCGATCCTCTCGATCACAACGCCGGGGCTGCTGCCGAGCGAGGCCGCCTTCAAGGAGCGATTCGTCAAGCCCATCAACGAGGGCAACCAGGCCGTGCAGGAACGCTTAAGTCTTGTGACGCGCCCCTTCATCCTGCGGCGCGTCAAAACGGATCGAAGCATCATCTCGGATCTTCCCGACAAGCGCGAGGAGCGCGAGCTCGTCAATATCACCGAAGAGCAGGCGGGGCTCTACAAGGCGCTCGTCGAGGACATGACGAAAGAGCTCGAGCAGCTCGCAAAAGTTTCTGACCCCCTCGCCCGCGACCGCCGGCGCCGCACGATCGTGAGCACCACGATCATGAAAATGAAGCAGGTCCTCGGGCATCCCGCGCATTTTCTCGGCGACGGCTCGCCCCTCCTGGATGCCGCTGGCGAGCACAGAAGCGGAAAGCTTGAGCGGCTCGACACGATCCTCGAATCTGTCGTCGCGAGCGGCGAGAAGGCCCTCATTTTCACGCAGTTCACGGCGTTTGCCCCCACGATGCTCGAGCATTGGAACAACACGTTCGGGATTCGCGTGCCGTTCCTCCACGGTGGAATCTCGAAGGCCGAGCGCGACGAGATGGTGCGCGAGTTCCAGAACTCCCCCGGCACCCCGGGGGCGATGCTCCTTTCGCTCCGCGCAGGCGGCACCGGCATCACTCTCACGGCCGCGAATCACGTGATCCACCTGGATCGTTGGTGGAATCCTGCCGTCGAAAACCAGGCCACCGACCGCGCCTTCCGCATCGGCCAAACCCGGGACGTTTCCGTCCACAAGCTCATCTCGATCGGAACGATCGAGGAGAAGATCGACGATGTGCTGCGCACCAAGCTCGAGCTCGCTGAACACACCGTCCGCTCCGGCGAAGGCTGGCTCACGGAACTCAGCAATGAGAAACTCGCCGAGATCGTCTCCCTCGGCGACGCGCGGAAGGACAGACGCTCATGAGCATCGAGATGACGTCGAAACGCGGCGCGATCGGCGAAAGCTTCCTCGCGACCGAGTTTCTCGCACGCGCCGAGGTGCAGCTCGGCCGCACGCGGCTCGCGGCCGGTAAGCGCCTCGCGCGCGCGGGCGCCGTCCAATGGCTCGACGTGACGCCCGGGCACGTGAAGGCAGAGGTCTCCGCCGCGATTGACGGCACGCTCACCCATCCGCAGCTCGACTTCGGCCCGCGCCTGCCTCACGACATCGAGGCCCTCGCCGCGCGCGCCAAGCGCGACCCGCACGAGGTTCTCGCCGTGCTCGCGGGCACCTACGACAACGCCGACGAACGCACCCTCGATCGCGAAGGCCTCTCCCTCCTCCCGAGCGCGGAGTTGCCCCTGTCCTTCGGCTGCACGTGCCTGCGCTGGCCCGACGTGTGCGAGCACGTGTGGGCGCTCGCCGTCGCCTTCACCGAGCACATCGACCGGGCGCCGGCGGATTACCTTGCCCTTCTGGGGTTGGACGTGGAGAGGCTTCACCTCACGAAAGCAGCGTCCGACGCTCCCCCGGCAACCGTCGGACCCGAACCGCACGTGGAGACCCGCACCCGTTTTGATCCCGCGCGGCTCGAATCCGGGATACTGGTGAGAGCAATGGGCGAAGAGGCAGCGGCTCTCGTGGCCGCGTTCTACGCTGAAGCACAAAGAGGCGGCGACGTGCCGCGCACCGAGACGAAAGGACGGGGCCAGGGCGATGGCTCACGAGCTGACACAGGAGACGATTGACGCCGTCGCGGCGATTTTTGACAAGGCTGTCGCGGAGCACCGCATGGCGGGCGTCGCGTGGGGCATTGCGTCGGGCGGTGAGGTGCTCGCCTCGGGTGGTGCGGGCTCGAGCGCGCTCGCGGGCGGCGAAAGGGCCGAGGGCGCATTCACGCCTCGCGTCGATTCAATCTCGCGCATTGCGTCGATGACGAAGTCGTTCACGGCCGCGACGATTCTCGCGCTTCGTGACGAGGGCAAGCTGCGCCTCGATGACCCGATCGCGACCTACGTTCCTGCCGCGGCGCACATCGGGTCCTTTAGCGAGGATTCCCCCGCCCTCACGGTGCGCCACGCCCTCACGATGTCCGCGGGGTTTGTGACCGATAACCCGTGGGGCGATAGGCAGGAGTCGATGAGCATCGACGAGTTCGACGAGTACATCGCCGGTGGGCTCTCGCTCATCGCCGAACCCGGCTGCGGATTCGAATACTCGAATACCGGTTTCGTGCTCCTTGGACGCGTGATCGACGAGGTCACGGGCATGAGCTTCCGCGACGAGATCCGTCGCCGCTTCATCGATCCTCTCGGGATGAAGGACACGGTGTTCTCGCTCGCGGAGATGACCGATGACCAGCGCTCGCGCGTGCTCACGGGTCACCGCGTGGGCGACGGGGAGGGCGCGAAGCGGTTCGAAGACGTCGATTTTGACACTCCCGGCGCCTTCGGCGCGATGGCGGGGCTCTTCTCAACCGTCGCCGACGTCGCAAAGTGGACGGCGTTCCTCGCCGAGGTGGGCGTGCATGGCGCCGACGGCATCAGCGACGACTCGCGCGCGATGCTCTCGCCGGCTTCGCGCCGCGAGATGCAGGAGATTCACCGCATCCAAGAGTGGCCGGTTCTCGAGGATGGAAACGGTTTCGGTCGCGTTCGCGGCTACGGTTACGGGCTCGTCGTCGAGAAATTCCCGAAGCTCGGCGACGTCATCTCCCACTCCGGTGGATACCCGGGCTACGGCTCGTACATGGTGTGGCTGCGCGGCACGGGCCTGACCGTGATCGCCCTCGCGAACTCCAAGTACGCGCCCGCGATCCCCTGCTCCCTCGACGCGCTCGAGGCGATCCGCACCCACCAGGCCGAACTCGTCGACGCTCCGAAGCGTGAACTCGCGCCCACCACGCGCGACGCCCTCGAGAAGGCTCTCGCGTGGCTGCGCGACGTCGAGCTCGAAGGCCAGCCGACGACCCTCGTGCCGAGTGGCTCGGCGCGCACCGTGCTCGCGAACCGCGCCGAGCAGGGAGTGAGCGAGGAAAGCGACCCGCTTCTCGCGCTGTTTGCGACCAACATGGATCAGGACGTCTCGCGCGCTGAACGCGTGCGTCTGCGTGACGCGGCCCTGCGGATCGCCGGTCTCGGCCGCGCCGACCTCACGCTCGAGAAGGCTGCAAGCCTGAAGGTTCTTTCACCGTTCCAAGCGGTGTGCACGTTCGAGGGCGAAAGCGGGAAGGTCCTCATCGACCTGCTCATGGATCCGCGCAAGAACTCCCAGATCCAGGCGCTCAACATCAAGGGCGAATCGAAGGACAAGGGCGAGGCCTCGGGCGCCGCACCCATCGGAATCTGAGCCTCATGCCGCACATCCACCTCGAGGTGAGCGACCTCGATGCCGCCCTGGTCGACGACCTCGACTGGGGCGGCACGATCCTCACGATCGGCGGGCACGAGCAGTCTCACGTCAACCCAGCCGATCCGCGAGAGATCCGCTACGAGTACTTGAGGCGCATCGCGAACGTTCTCGACGAAGGATTCGAGGCGGGCGCGCCGATCAGCATTCTCCACCTCGGCGCGGGTGCGCTCACACTCGCGCGGTACGTGCAGGCCACGCGCCCGGGAAGCATGCAGCTCGCGGTCGACATCGAACCCCGCCTCGTCACGTTCGTGCTCGAGAACCTGCCTCTTCCAGCGGGCACGCGCCTCGAGCACCGCGTGGGCGATGCCCTCGCACAGGTGCGTGCGCTCTCGCAGGATCACGCGGGCTCCACCCCCGCCTCCAGCGGCGAGGTCCGACGGTTCCACGCCGCCGTCCTCGATGTGTTCAGCGGGAAGGAGACCGCGCCCCATCTCGCCACGAGCGAGTTCTACGGCGCTGTTCTCGACATTCTTGAGGGGGATGCGGGCACACCAGGGGTTCTCCTCGTCAACATTGGAGACGACGAACCCCAGCGCTTTCTCGACTCACAAGCGCGTGAGCTCAATGCCGCGTGCGCTGAGCGGGATTACCCCGAGCCGTGGATCCTCACTGATGCTCACGTCGCGCACACCCGTGCGACGGGCAACTCGATTCTCGTGGCAGGCCCCCTTACGGCTCGCGAGGATTTTATGCAGATTGCCTCGCGCGTGCGGGCCTCGGGGCCTCATCCCGCTGTCGTGGAGCCGTGGCGCGACGTCTTCGGCGCTTAGCTCCGCCGCGCTCTACAGGAAGCCAATGAGCGTGAGCGATGCGAAGGCGCCCGCGCCGATCGCGATCGTCATGCCCGCGATGATCGCGGCCCACCCCACGAGAGTCATCCGGTCATAGCTGCGCGCACGCTCACCCAGCCCGCGCTTTCCGGTGCGAATATCGATGTCGTTCTCATCCGGACTCGACGGCACGAGCGAAACCGCGGGGGGCATCCGTCGTTCGGGCGGATCGAACGGCGCCTCGACGTCGTCCACTTCTTCGATAATCGCGGCGCTTGGGGGACGCTGCGGCACGGGCGACGGCACGGGCTCAACGGAGGGCGGTTCCCCCTCGTACGGATCGAAATCTTCCGGAATATCCGGCATGAGGTCCACAATTTCAAGCCGGGAACCGTCGGAAAGAAGAGCCGGGGAACCGGGCTCCACGCTCGGGAGCTGCGCGAGGGCCTCCCGCGCGCTCGGGCGCTCGGCGGGGTCGCTCGCAAGCATTGCGGCGAGGACCCGGGCGAATTCGGGCGAGAGACCTTCGGGAATTGTCGTATCGCTTAGCGCGGTGGGGCCGGCGAGCGTGAACAGCACAGACGCACCAAGCGCGTAGACGTCGGCCGCGGGTGTAGCGACGGCACCGGCGGCGACCTCGGGCGCGAAGAAAGCTTCCACGGTCGCGGTGTCCACGACCGGGAAATCTGGCGCTTCGACCTCCGGCATCGCTGCGCTCACGCCCGCGAGCACAGCGAATACGGGTGGGCGATCTTCCCGGCACATGATCGTCGTGGCACTCACGCGGCGATGCACCCACCCCGCCTCATGCATCGTTGCGAGCGCCTCGAGGATTTGCCTCGCGATCATGAGTGCCGCTGATTCGCCGAGCGTCCCCCTGAGGCTCACAACTTCGGCGAGGGTGCCACCTGACACGAGCGGCATTGCCACGAGCGCCTCGGACTCATCCATCGCATACGGGGAAAGAAGATGCGGGTGGGCGAAAGCCCCGTCGGAATCTTCGAGTATCCGCCTCGCCGAGACCAACTGCCCGTCACCGAGAACCTTGAGCGCACACTGATCCTCGCGTTCGCAGTCCCACGCACGCCAGACCTCGCCCGTGCGTGAGCGCTCGACCAGGTCGATCCGCACGAAACGCTTGCCGTAGGCGTTCATGGACCTAGATCAGCACACGCCGACGCATCTTTCAACTTCTGTAGCGTTTCAGTGTTGACATTCGCATTTTGTGGCCAGCCTTGCACATATGAATATGCAGGCTAAGTTCGCAGGCATTCTCCTCCGGGGGCATGGCCATGAAGGCCTCAACGCGCGGGCTATGAAGCAACGAGCAATGGCAGCGCGTAACAGTCACCAAGTATTCCTAAGGGTCTTCACGTAAGACGGCACCCGAGCCCAAAGAAGCTGAGGAATGTTCTGGCCAACATTCGAGCTTGCGTTCGACGCTGGGGCCACATGACCCACGGCGTTCAACTGGCTTGCTCACGGCTCACAGCCGCCCGAGGCAGGTAAGTCTAGCCAGCTTTCGTCAGCTTCCTCTAAGTTCTCCCAACGGCTCACCTGGAAGGAGGGCTAGAGGCTTGCCGTGCCCCAAGCACCACGCACGCGTGACCATCGTCACACAGCGGTGTATGATCCGAGATGACCCAAGAGGAGGTGATTTCAATGACGATTCAACTTTCCCAAAAGACGCCTCGCCTACACCAAGGCGCATACGGACAAACGCACTGCAGCTCACACTGCTCCAGCCCCAACTCCAATCTCGCCATGAGCGAAGGGAAAACTAGCGAGGGGCGGACGTCATGACGACTTCCACCATCAAGACCGCGCTTTGGGCCGTGCATCAGTTGTGGAAGTACTCGCCTGTGGTCCTCGTGTTCTATCTGATTTTCGTGATCGTCGACAGTCTCGGCCCTGCCCTGATGGTAGTCGCGGTTGAAAACCTCGTGCATGAGGCCACTACGAGGGAATCACACTCCCAACTGTCTGGAGCTATTGTCGCGGCGGGGCTCGTATTCGGGCTAAACTCCAGCGTTCGGTCTGTCGTGATGACTCTCAGTCAAATCTTGAGCCGAAAAACCCGGGCGGGCATGGAGTATGAGTTCGCGAAAGCAATGTCCCGTGTACCGGCAGACCAGCTCATGGGAGACTCGCTCACTACCCGAGCAAGAACCGCGAGCGAAGCCATTGCAACGGCGGCATCCTTCCATGGAACCTATGTGATCAATTCGTTCCGCGCAGTCGCCACCATGGCATTTTTGGTCCTCGCCTTGGCTCCTTACAGTGTCATTTCGGCGTTGGTCATCGTGCTGGCTACGATTCCTACGCTCATCGCTTTTACGCTGGTCGCCAAAATCGAAGGCCGAACCTGGCCCTTGGTTTCTCACGAAGTAAAGTTCGGAAGCTACGCCCTCAATCAGTTGGTTTACGAAAAGCCGGCTTTCGAACTGTCGGCACTTGGAACGGGCTTCAAATTAGCTCGCGTCGTTAAGCAGCGGTCCTTCAAAGCCGCACAGCTCTTTGTCTCAGCGATGTCGAAGTCCGCTATCCTTATCGTTCTGGGTGGACTTTTTGCGACTGGCCTCTTGATCTTTGCTCTATTCACACTCGCCTCCGATAGTGGTCTCGGTGCAGGGGTTCTTGCTGCCGGAGTAGTGGCTCTGATTTCGAGCATGTCAGCTACTTCTGATGCCTCATACACTCTGGGCAGTGTTGTCTCAGGTACCCCGATCGTCGATGCCTATAGACGGTTTACTAATGAGTTTCAAGGTGAGGCCGGGGAAGCTTCCTCGTCAGACGCCGATACACCTAGACCAGATATACAAAGTCTTCACGTGCGTTCCGTTTCCTATAGCTATCCCCATGGCGAGACTAAAGCACTTGATAACATTTCACTGTCTGCGGAGAAGGGTCAACTCATCGGTATCGTCGGCGTGAACGGCGCAGGCAAAACAACGCTGGTACGTATCATCATGGGTCTCTTTAATCCCAGTGTTGGCGACGTTCTGATTAACGGCGAACCGATCGACTATTTCAACGACGCCTCGCGCACCAGCCTTTTTGGATTACTGTCGCAAGAGTTTGGGCGATACGAACTCACAGTGAGGGAGTCCTTGCTTCTCGGGACAAGAAGAGACTATGTCTGCGACAGTGAGCTTTGGGACGCGCTCGATGCGGCCAGACTAAGGAAAGCTGTCGAGAACCTACCGGATAAGCTAGATTCCCAACTGGGCGAGCAGTTCGGCGGGGTCGGACTCTCTGGCGGCCAATGGCAGCGACTTGCGTTGGCGCGGATAGTCTTGCGCAATGCTCCAGTGTGGATTCTTGATGAACCTACAAGCGCCATCGATGCAGAGAGTGAGAGGGCAATCTTCGATGACCTTGCATCCGGAATCACGAAGAAAGATCGTATAACCATCGTCGTATCCCATCGTGCAGCCACATTACGTTCTATGGACCAAATCTATGTCATCGAAGAAGGGCAACTGATTCAATCAGGCACCTACTTAGAGCTGCTGGAATCGCCAGGTCGGTTTCGCGAAATTTTTCGTGAAGAAGAATAGGACACGCATCGTTGCGAACCATGTATCGATTTCTACATGCATGAAACGAATGAGGGATGAGACTACCCCAACGAGGAGCAAAATTTTGAAATCATTGACTCGTAAAAGCGAGCAAGTCATCTTCTGATATCCACCGACTACAACGTGGATCAAACTCCCTAGCGTAGAAGTTCCACCCGTCCGGGCGGGACGCTTCGTGTTCGCTTCGCGAAGGACTGTTCCCTCACGAGTGAAAGCCTGCTGTTTTCGAAAATCGACGCAGCCCGAGAGCTCAAGATCCCGTCACTCCTCCAGACTCCTAGTCAGCGGATTTGCCTCGCGATCATGAGTGCCGCTGATTCGCCGAGCGTCCCCCTGAGACTCACAGCGTCGGCGAGGGTGCCACCTGACACGAGCGGCATTGTCACGCACGCCAGACCTCGCCCGTGCCCGTTTGTGCGATCAAGTCGATCGGGATGAAACGTTTGCTCTGCGCGCTCACAGTCCCCCCTGTCCACGTGTCCGCACGCGCCCTACGAGGGTCTGGAGGTCCTCAAGGCGGCGCTCCCACCACGATTCGGGCTTCACGCGTTCCCACAGCTCATCGAGCTCGGGAACGAGATGCCACACGTGAAAATCTGCGCCCGAATCCGCGGGCGGTTGCGCGAGATCCGTGAAGACCCGCGCGACAACCTCGCCCGTGCGATCGCATTGGAACTCGACGCCCGTTACGGGCCCGATCTGCTCCTTTTCAGCCGCTTCGAGCGCAAATGCCCACGCGGGCTCAAGGTGCGCCGCGAGCTCCGGCATCGAGGCGAGCGGGGCCGGCAGATCGCGGTGAGCAACCCATACGCCACCAATGTCAAGAACCGCCTCCACGCGGCACATCTGCTCGCCGTCGTCGCTCGCGGCACTCATATACACGAGGTTGCGGATGGCATCCACGGGCGTCATTGGTGACACGCACCCTCCGAGCGGCCCGGCAAGATCGGCGGGCACAGCGCGGCGGAGCATCGAATGCTCGGCATCCGCCGCCTCGTGGGCGCTCACCGACACGTCACCACCTCCGGTTCTATTCACGTACGTTCGAGGCTACTGCGCCATGTCCTTGAAGCGCGAGTAATGGCCTTCGAACGCGACGGGAATCGTCTTGGTCGCGCCGTTACGGTGCTTCGCAACAATGAGATCGGCCTCGCCCGCGCGCGCCGACTCCTTCTCGTAGTAGTCCTCGCGGTGGATGAGCACGATGAGGTCCGCGTCCTGCTCGATCGAGCCGGATTCGCGAAGGTCACTCATCATGGGCTTTTTGTCGGTGCGCTGTTCGTTTCCGCGGTTGAGCTGCGAAATGGCGATCACGGGCACCTCGATCTCCTTCGCGAGGAGCTTGAGGGCACGCGAGAACTCGGAAACCTCCTGCTGGCGCGACTCGACGCGCTTACCGGAGCTCATGAGCTGCAGGTAGTCGATCACGACCAGTTTGAGATCCGCCTTCTGCTTGAGGCGACGGCACTTCGCGCGAATCTCCATGAGGGTCATGTTCGCCGAATCGTCGATATACAGCGGCGCATCCATGAAGCGAGTCGTGGCGCGCGCAAGGCGCTCCCAGTCCTGATCGTCGACCGTGCCGTCGCGAAGGCGACTCATCGGCACCTGCGCTTCGGCGGCCATGATGCGCATCATGATCTCTTGGCGGTCCATTTCGAGGGAGAAGATGGCCGACGCCATCCCGTTGTGGATCGCGGCGCTCCTCATCACGTCCATGCCGAGCGTGGTCTTACCCATCGCGGGGCGGCCCGCGAAGATGATCATCTGGCCGGGGTGCAGGCCCTGCGTGAGTTCGTCGAACTCCGCGAATCCCGTGGGCACGCCGTTGACCTGCCCGCCGCGCGATTGGAGCATCTCGATGAAGTCCATCGTCGGCTCAATCACTTCGGAAAGCTTCACGTAGTCCTCGGACTTCGTGCGGTCCGTGACCGAGTACACCTGCGCCTGCGCTTCGTTGACGGCGGCATCAACCTCGCCGCCATCCGCAGCGAAGCCAAGCTGCACGATGCGCGTGCCCGCCTCAACGAGGCGACGGAGCGTAGCCCGCTCCGCGACGATTTCGGCATAGAACCCCGCGTTGGCAGCCGTCGGAACCGCATCGATCAAATCGGCGAGGTACGGGGCTCCACCGACCTTCTCGAGGTTGCCCTTCTCACGCAGCGCATCGGCGACCGTCACGAAGTCGGCCGGCTCCCCGCGACCGTAAAGGTCGATGATCGCCTCGTAAATGAGTTCGTGCGCGGGGCGGTAAAAGTCGTTGCTGCGGAGCTTCTCGACGACGTCGGCGATCGCATCCTTCGACAGCATCATGCCGCCCAGAACGCCCTGCTCAGCACCTAGATCCTGCGGCGGGAGGCGGTCCATTCCCTGATCGGGACCCGGCTCCAAAAGGGCGCTCGACATACGACCTCCTCACGTCTCGGTGTGACTGCCCCGAGGCGGGGCATGAATGCCCCAGAATCCTACCGCGAAGCGCTACTCCGCTACGAGGTCGCGTACTTCCGGGTTCTTTTCGATCCACCCCTGAACGTAGGGGCACACGGGGCGAACCTTGACGCCGTGGCGACGCGCATGTTCAAACGCTGCAGCTGTCACCTCGCCCGCGATGCCTCGCCCGCGAAACTCCGGATCCGTCACGACATGCGTGGCGACGAAAATGGCGCCATCATTCTCGCGGTCGTATTCGAGGTACCCCGCTTCCACGCCACCTTCCGTGGCAATGAAGCGCTGCTGGTCAGAAAAATGAGTCACGGTAGCCATGCCTTAAGTGTCGCAGGAGCGCGCGGGTCGCAACAGGCTTTTGGCTATTTTGGCCGGAGATCTCGAGGCATGGGCAGGGCTCGCTTGGCTCATGCGGGTCCGACGCTTGTTGGGCGACCGTCGGACCCATCCGCTTTCACCGCGGCGCCTCTCTCCTTTTCGCTCCTTGCCTCTTCCTCCTTCGCCACCACATTTCTCCCTTCCTTCCCCCTCACAGTTACCGTGGTGCACCTCACTCTGCTGTTTTTCGGGCTAGGTTTATCCACACTCGTATCCCCGGTTTTGGTGTGCGGTGTTTCTTGGGGAGGGGTTTTGCGTGACGATCAGTGCTCCACAATCCGTTTTTACCCACAAGAATTTCGGGTTTTCCACATGCAGGAATTCTGTGGTTGCTGGTTTTCCACATTCTCTGGGCTGGTAGCAGGGTTCTTTTCGGGGCGGGCGAGTTTAAATGTCTCACCCCCTTTATAGGCTCGAAGCATCAATAACGAACACGAACTCTGGCCTTATGGAGTTCACCGTTTAAGGGGAAGGGGGAATTCAGGAGCTATGAGTGCACCAACACTCGACCACACTGCCACTGCCGTTGATGCGATCAGCATGGATGGCGCTACTCGCGGTGACGCTACTGCTGATTTCGCTTCCCCTACACCATGTTCGCCCGATGTTTTGCTCGCCTCTCGCGAGCTCGCCGATCCCGGTGCTCCCACCCGCACGGACGTACTGAACGTTCTCCTTGCCCGTTCGGAAGGCTGGCAGGCGTCCCTGACGGGCATGCTTGAAGCCTTCCCCACCGCACCCACGTCCGGGGTGTCTCATGATGTTGACTCGGCGAACCCGGCGACGACTCCCGCGCGTGTGCTTGACGGGCAGGATCTGCTGACGCGTCTGGATGTGTTGGAGTCACTCACGCGGATCGCGGAACTGACTGAAGCGGTCAAAGCGCATATTCTTTGCGAGCTTGATGAGACCGACGGCATCGGCCACCTCAACGGCAAAGAGATCACTGCAAGCAACGCAGTGAAGTCTGAAAGCACCAAGCCGAGCGAACACTCACCCACGGAACCGGAGGATACTGCCAACCTCGATCCGTGTACTGGCTTGGATTCTCTTAGCGACAAGGACCGGGCAAGAGTGTTCGCTGTGCGTCGTGCTCTCGCGCATGAGGTGTCGTTGATCCTCAAACAATCCCCCTACGCGACCAGTGTCGAGATTGCTCGCGCACGTATGCTCACGAAGAACCTGCCGATGCTCCTGGCGAACCTGGAGGCGGGCCGGATCTCGATCAATGAAACCCACGCGATCACGACCAGTCTGCGTGATGCCACAAGCACCCACGCCCAACAACTAGACCACCCAATCGCGCGAGAGTTGGAGCGTTCCCCACACGCCGGGAAAACACACTGGCGAAACTTCACCACAAACGCACTCCTCTCACTCGACCCGGCGACTGCGCTGGAGCGGGAAAAGAAAGCATTCACCAAACGCCGCCTCACCCTGAAAACCCTGCGCAACGGGATGAGTAGCCTCACCCTCACCATGCGCACCCTCGACGCCAAAAGAATCCACGACCTGCTCAACCACCACGCTGCCCGCGCCCACGCCATCCTCCACCAGCACGAGGTCACCACCGCCAAAAAAGAAGCACACGACCACGCCCAACAAACCACCACCAAACTCCACTCGCTCCTCGAAAACGGCGACTTCACCCTGAGCCACCTCACCAAACCCGCCCCTACCCCACAGCCACGGATCCTCACTCAGCACGCGAAACTCACCAAGATCGAAGAACTCGAGTTAGAGGAAGCCGATGAAGCCGCCCGCACCAAAGCCAAAGCCTTCCTCACCAAGCTCGAACAGGAAAAACTCCGCCTCACAATCACGAACAACAGTGACGGTTCACCAGAGGTGAGCGTGGTAGCCAGTGCAGGGGCATGGCGGCGCCACTACCAACCACCAGCACATACAAAGCACAACCTCGCCATCGACGCTCTCGTCGAAACCCTCCTCAACACACGACCCGACCACCCCACAACCTGCTTCGCACCCGCCACCACCGCACCCGGCGTCACCACAGACCCCTGGACACCACTACCCCACCCACACGAACCAGAAGACGAAAGAACGAAACGAAGCAGGCAAGCCAACGAAACAGCAGCACCACCCGAACCAAGAACCGAACGAACAGAAGAATCCACGGAAAGCACAGAAACCGAAGACACTGCTTTGGGTGTTCGGGGGCCAGGCCGTGCCCGAAGGTTCGAGATCGGGCTACTCGTCCCCGTCAACCCCGACGTCTCCAGCGCCTACATTCCCGAGGCCGGCCCCATCACCGCCAAAGCAGGCTACGACTACCTCAACGAACTTCTCGACAATGACGCCCTCATCAAATACAAACGAATCTTCACAAGCGCTACGACCGGTGAAGTCCTCGCCATGGACTCCCGCTCCAGACTCTTCCCCAAAGCCCTCGCCGAACTCGTTCGCCTCAGAGACCGCACCTGCCGCGGCCCCTACTGCGACGCCCCTATCACCACCACCGACCACATCCACCGCCACGCCCAAAACGGCCCCACAACCATCGAAAACGCCCAAGGCCTCTGCACCCGATGCAACCTCGCCAAAGAAGCCCTCACCGTCACCACCACAACCACCAACACCACACCCCACACCACCACCTGGACCACCCCAACAGGCCGCACCTACACCAGCACCACACCCACATACGACAGCTAGGCAACCTGAACACCACGGGAAGAACGCTCGCGACAGATGCGAGAGTCTCGACAGATGCAAGAGTCTGAGGAAGCGGCCGCGCTGCCGAAAGCGGCACGCCGCCATTAGCGAGAGGACACCAGAGCCATTCGTGGAGATTGTCCGGGGGGCGAGAGGCGTCCCCTGCATTGGAGCGATGGGGCGCCTCAGTTCTGCCACGGGTCCCGGCCCGCGCACCTAGGATTGAGAGCGTGAGCACTAACGAACAGAAGAATGACCTTCGACAGGGCGCGGGCGAGCGTCGGAACGAAAACCTGGCTGCCACCGGCACCGACCCCAACACCAACAGTTCCGCCTCCACCGCCTACGCGACCCAACGCCCGAGCCGCATGCTCTCGAGCGTGTGGGGCGACGAGCAGCACGCCGTCGAAGCCGCGCAAAAGTGGGCACGCGAGCACACCGCTCTCGCCCACGACCCCAAGGCCACAGCGCGCCCCGCGGCTGAGCTCGACGCCGCAGTCAAGGCCCTCGCCGGCGAGATGATCACGGAAGAGGGCATCGGCGCCGACCGCGCCCTCGAGATCTACGAGAACATCCTCATCCCGGCAACCCGCGCCGCCGACGACCCCATGAACCTCGCCTACATTCCCGGCGCACCCACGCGCGCGGCCGTCGCCTTCGACAACGTCGTGAGCGCCGCTAACGTTTTCGGCGGCGTGTGGGAGGCTGGCGCCGGCGCTATCTGGGCCGAGAACCAGGTGCTGCGGTGGCTCATGGATCTGCTCGGATGGCCAGAAGGATCCGCTGGCGCCTTCGTCTCGGGAGGCACAAGCGGCAACCTTTCCGCGCTCGCCACGGCACGCGAGAAGGCCCGCGAAGAATGGGCCTCGAGTGGCGTGTTTATCGATGGTCGCCCCACGACGGGCTTCAAGGTCGCCTGCGCGAGCAGCGCCCACTCGTCGATCCGCAGCGCAGCGCGCCTGCTCGACGTCGAAGTCGTGACCGTTCCCGTTGATGAGCGCGGACACCTGAGCGGCCCGAATCTCGCACGCGCCCTCGACGAGAACCCCGGCGTGTTCGCAGTTGTCGCCTCGGGCGGCACGACCAACGCCGGCATCGTTGACGACATCCGCTCCGTGGTCGAGGTCGCTCACGCGCGCGGCGTGTGGGTTCACATCGACGGCGCTTACGGTGGCGCCGCCCTCGCTGCCCCGAGCGCGCGCCCGCGCTTCGACGGCATCGAACAGGCCGATTCCTTCATCGTCGACCCCCACAAGTGGCTCTTCGCCCCATACGATTGCTGCGCCCTCGTGTACCGGGACCCGAGCCCCGCCTACCGCGCGCATTCTCAGCACGCCGAATACTTGGATTCAATCGTGAGGTCCGACGCTAACCCGAGCGACCTCGCAGCCCACCTCTCGCGTCGCACCCGCGGCCTCCCGCTGTGGTATTCGCTGCTGACGCACGGCACGGCGAAGTACTCCGAAGCGATCGAGAAGTGCCTTTCGACCTCGCGCGCGGTGCGCCGCGGCATCGACGACATCGACCACCTCGAAATGGTCATCGAACCCGAGCTGAGCGTTCTCGTGTTCCGCCGCCCCGGCTGGACCGACGAGCAGTATCACGAGTGGTCGCAGCGCATGGCCCGCGACGGCGTGATCCTGTGCATCCCCACCAAGCACGGCGGCGAAACGGTGCTGCGGCTTGTGTTCGTCAACCCTGACACTGAAGCGGACCGCGTGGTCGCGGTTTTGCGCGACACGATGGCCTAACGCGCGTCTCAGCGCGAGTCCGCGAGCGCGAGGCTCTCGAATTCGGCAAGCACCGTTTCATCGGCATCGCCCGCTGCCCGAGCCCGGGCAATGCGGCGCAGCATCGCCTCAATCTCGACTGCTGCAGCTCGATCTCGGCCCTCTTCTCGCATGTGCACAAGCAGGTGCGCGCGTGCCTGAAGTGCCGAAATCGTCGCATCGCGGCGCAGATCAGGAGTGCTGTCGAGATCGTCGGCAACGCGCTCGGCGAGTGAGGCGACCTCAGCGTGAGCGGCAGCCTCCGCCCATGTGCGCCCCGCAATACTCAGCGTCTGCGCGCGGATCCGCTCGGCGTGCCACTGCCCGGCGAGGTCCCGAGCGCGGTCGGCAAGAATTTTCGCGCGGTTGACGGGGATGAGCGCTGCTTCGGGATCGCCCAGGGCGAGCCGGGCAATCGCGATCGACGACCACGCGTGAAAGCGGACGTGCACAGCGTGGACGCGGGAGGCGTTCTCCGCAACAGCAGCAAGCGGCGCTTCAACCGCGTCAGTCACGCCCGCGACAAGCGCCGTGCGCACGAGAGTCAGCCCCAGCTCAACCACGACATCGGGAATACTGGCAACGCCGCCGCCCCCTCGCGCGGCTTCACACCACGCGAACGCCTCTGCTGCGGCATCGTAGGCATCCGTCGGACCAAAAACGCGCGCCCTTCGCCCTGAACGCGCCGTCCCAGGATCAAGCACAGAAAGCGCGAACCTCTGCAAGAGAAGCGCTCGAAGAGCCTGGTGACGACCTTGCTCAGCCTCGAGCTTTTCGAGCGCAGCCCTGCATAACGCAGGCGACGGCGGCACAGCCGAAGTCACGATCTCGACCGCTCGCCGCTCAAACGATTCCGACGGTTGCCGCGCACACCACGCCTCCACGCGTGCACGCCGCTCGCGCGCGAAAGCTCGGCGATTGGCAACCGCAAAAAACGGCACGTGCCACGTGAAAAGCGAGCCGGCATCACATTCGCGCTCGGCTCGCTTTTTCATGGTCTCAGGCTATCAATCGCGAAATTTTACTTCTTAGCCTTCGCGATGATCGCTTTCACAAGGTCGGCTTTGAGCGTACCTGGCTTTTCACCGTCGCCCATCCACTCCTCACCATCGATGTACACCGTCGGGGTACCCACCTGGCGTTCCTGGCCGACCTCTTCAACGGTGGCGACGTAGTCGCGATACTTCTCGTCGAGGACGGCGTTCTTGACCTCTTCACTCGCGCCGGCCTTCACCGCGGCTTCGGCAACCTCGGCCGTATCGGGCGTGGGGTCCTCCGGCGATTCGGGCTGGAGCGCGAACATTGCTTCGTTCATGTCCCAGAACAGCTTCGGATCCTCAGCCCACGACGCGACAACAGCGCTCGCCGTATCGTTCGAGAACGTAAGGCCCGTGAGCTTATCGAGCATCGGGCGCGGGTACACACGATAGTTGATGTAGCCCTTCTCGACGAGCTCGCGAATGTCCTTATCCTGCGCCTCGGCAAAGAGCTTGCAGTGAGGGCAGCGGTAATCAACGAGCAACTCGACGGCCGGCCCCTTGGAATCGGGATTGAACTCGAGGTAGGGCTTCGATTCGTCGAACGGCACGCTGACCGCAGCGCTCTGAGTGGGCTCAGGCAAGGCGGGGGTGGCGTCGGAACCGCCGGAATCCGACGCTTTCCCACCTTCCTTGCTCCCCGAGTTTCCGCATGCGGCAAGAAGTGCCGCGGCGGTTGCGCCACCAGCAAAAATCGCGGCGCGGCGGGTGGTGACAAGGCGGTTCAGGGCAGGTTCGTGCGAAGTCTTGTGACTATCCATGGAGCTATTGTGGCGCTTCCGGTTGAAGAAGCCTCGGGACTCATGGGGACTGAGACGAAAATCGTGCGAAATGTTCACGATGTGGGCAGCGAGCGGAGCGGAACGAGGCTCTTACGCTAAGCCGGAAGTTCCATGACAATAGCTTCGTGGCGAAGGCCCGAATCACTGATCCACTCTTTCGTTTCCCCCGTGCGCGCGTACCCGAGGCGCTCCCAGAACGGGAGGACCTCGGCATTGGTGTCGACGACCGTGAGGCGCAACCGCCCGGGAAACTCGGCGCGAAGTGCTTGGTGAAAGGCACGGGCGAGCCCACGACCTTGATGGCTTGTACGCAGCTGAAGAAGGCCGAGATACGTGATTTCCGGGGACGGCCACCCCACGACAAATGAGGCGACTCCCGCGAGTTCATCGTCGACCCACAGGCCCATAACGTGGTGATCATCAGCGCCCACCTCGGGCGGTTTGTCGTTCAGGAGCGAGGCCACAGTACGGGAATCGGCTTGCTCGCCGTTGACGCGCATCGCGTAGCCGCCGTCGTCCTGGAGCACGCGAAGAATCTCGTCACTATCGGTCGAATCAAGGGAGCGAACCACGAACATTGAGGATTGCCCCTATCTCGCGGTAATTGAGTGGCGGCTGGCCGCCAATTATGTCGCAGGGCAGGCGAAATCGATCGCTGCAGCGGCGATCACCTCGACATCACGACCAGGGGCGGACGTGTGCGACCACGCCATGTTGAGATAAGCAATGGCCTCTTCTGGCCCGATAGGGGAACCCCACTGTCGCATATCCTCGGTCGTGTGCGCGTCCGAGACGAGGGTGACGTCGTAGCCACGAGCGAGACCCCCGTGGATCGTGCAACGGATGCAGGCGTCCGTCATTGCACCACACACGATAATTTTGCCGGCGTCGAGTTTCGCAAGCTCAGCCTCGAGGGTCGTGTCTTCGAATGAGTCGCCGTAGCGCTTGAGGACTCGCGGCTCGCTTTGCTCGGGTTGAAGCTCGGCGGTCACTTGCCACACGTCGCTGCCCGCTGGAAATTCGTCGCTGCAATGCTGCACCCAGACCACAGGGGCCCCAGCCTCCCTCGCCGAAGTCACCAGGTCGTTGATTCGGTCGACAACGGCGTCCCGGTCGTGACAGGAGGAAAGAACACCCGTCTGGGCATCGACCACCACAAGCGCAGTCTCTTTGCGGTCTCTAAAAGTGCTCATTCGTTCGATCCTTCCTACGACTGCACGGCCGAAGTTCGCTTGGGCCTCACACGACAAAAAGTAACTGCGCATAGCTGGGAAGTGACCCAATGAATACTCTCGGTCGAGGCACGGGGGATGACAGCGCATGCGAAAACCCCAGGCACGCCACACGCCTGGCGCTGCCTGGGGTCTTTCCTTTCCAGTGGAGCTAAGGGGAATCGAACCCCTGACCTTTTCATTGCGAACGAAACGCTCTACCAACTGAGCTATAGCCCCTGAACCGGATCTACTTTACCGCACGAAGCAGCGCTCATCGAATCGAGGCTGTGACTTCCTCGTCACGTTTGGTGCGCCGGGCGCTCGAGTGCACGCGGATGCGCACCGTAGCATCGACGCGTGAGTTCTTCTGCCCCCACCGATTCGCCTCAGCCCCGAACCGATGCGCGCGCAATCCTTGCACTTGCGATTCCCGCCCTCGGCGCGCTCGTTGCCGAGCCGCTCTTTATTCTCGTGGATTCCGCATTCGTGGGGCACGTGTCCACGGCTGCTCTCGCCGGTCTCTCGATTGCCTCGACGATCCTCACAACCGTCGTGGGCCTCGCAATTTTCCTCGCATACTCGACGACCGCGGCGGTCGCGCGGGCCGTGGGCGCTGGGAACATGACCCGCGCTCTCACGAAGGGCATCGATGCCACGTGGCTCGCCGCCCTCATTGGGCTCGCATGCGCGCTCGTGCTGGGCTTCGGCGCGGATGTCGTGATCGGCTTCTTCGGCCCCCGCGCCGAGGTTGCACACGAAGCATCGACATACTTGCAGATCTCCGCCGCAGGCCTTCCGGCGATGCTCATGATCCAGGCGGCCCTCGGTCTCGTGCGCGGCCTTCAGGACACGCGCATCACGCTCATCATCGCGGCCGTGGGGGCAGCGCTCAACGTTCCCATCAATTGGGCCCTCATTTTCGGCCTCAGCCTCGGCATCGCGGGCTCCGCGATCGGCACGCTCATCTGCCAGTGGGGTATGGCGGCGTGGTACATCGGGATTATCGTGCGCGGGGCCCGACGCCACTCGGTGAGCCTCGCCCCGAACTTCTCGGGCGTGAACTCGGCGTGGCGGGAGGGCCGCTGGCTTTTTATTCGCTCCGTGACGATGCGGATCGTGCTCCTTACGGCCACGGCCATCGCGATCAAGCTCGGCGAGGTCACGCTCGCCGCGCATCAGCTCATGAATTCCGTTTTCTCCCTTACGGCGCTCGCCCTCGACTCCCTCGCGATCGCGGCGCAAGCGCTCACGGGCAAGCACCTCGGGGCGGGCGACCGCAAGAGCGTCGAGTCCGTGACGCGCACGCTCGTGCGCTGGTCTTTCGTCGGCGGGATCGCGGTCGCCGCCGTGCTTCTCCTCGCGTCATTCGTGCTCCCCCAGGTGTTTACGCCCGATCCCGCGGTGCAGCGCTCGCTCACGTGGGCGCTTATCGTGCTGCTCATCGCGCAGCCGCTCGCGGGCTACGTATTCGTGCTCGACGGGGTCTACATGGGCGCGGGCGATGCCCGCTACCTCGGACTCGCCGGGCTCGTCACGATGGGTGCGTATCTCCCGTTTGCCCTGGGGCTCTGGTGGGTGTCCGACGCCGGCCTGCTTCCCGCTGATTCCCCGTTCGCACTGGCACTTCTGTGGGCCATCTTCACGTTCGTGTTCCTGGCCTCGCGCGCCGCGACACTCTGGTGGCGCGGCCGAAGCGACGCGTGGATGCACCTCGAAGAACACGAGAACGCCGAGGCGTAGGCGAGCGTCGGAACCACCCTACGGGACGCTTGCCTGCACGAGCCTGCCGTGCCCACGCACTGTGAGGGGTCCTTCGCTCGCGGCGATAAAGACGGCCTCGCCCCGCTCAAGCGTGTCCACTCCCGCCGAGGTTTCGAGGGTGAGCGGCCCCTCGATGCACAACACGATGCGCGGGCCAGTGCCCACGAGCGTGCGCGCCACCGCGTCCGCGTTCGTCCCGCCCGTCTCGCTCGTGAACGTCGAGAGCTCGAAGTCGTCGATCGGCGCGAAGTAGGCGCTCGTGGCGTCGCTCAGGCGCTCGGGCGCGATGCGGATCGGCGGGGCGGCGGTCACGGACACGCACTGGAGGAGCTCGTCGGCGTCGACTTTCTTGGGGGTGATGCCGGCGCGCAACACGTTATCGCTTGAGGCCATGATTTCGACCGCGAAACCGCTCAAATACGAATGCAGAGCACCCGCGGGAACAAACATCGCTTCGCCCGGTTTGAGTGACACGGGGTTGAGCAGGAGCGTTGCGGCAACGCCGGGATCGCCGGGGTATTTCTCGTTGAGCAGCGCCACGGCTCGGTCGATGCGAGGGGAGGGCGAGCGGTGCGACTCGAGGCGCGCCGCGCATTCGTTGGCAAGCACCGTGATGTCGGCCGGCTCCGGACGCATGGCAGGGGCGACGAGCATGCGAAAAGCCGCGCGCATTCCGTGCGCGCTCGGCTGCGAAACCAGGAGGGCGAGCATGCGTTTCGCGAGCGGCGCCTCGAGCCCCTCGAGGATCGAGGCGGCCTTGCGCGGGGTGCGGAATCCGCACAGTGCCTCGAAGGGTTCGAGGGCGAGGACCATTTCTGGCTTGTGGTTCGCATCGCGGTAGTTGCGCTCGGGAGAATCCAGCGGGAGACCCGCGGCGTTCTCCGCCGCGAAGCATTCGCGCGCATGCTCTCGCGTGGGGTGAACCTGGAGTGAGAGAGGCTCCGCGGGCGCGATGAGTTTCATCAGGTACGGCAGTGCACCGTCAAACGCACGCGCGACGGAATCGCCAAGCATCCCTTCGGGGTCGGCGCTGACCGCTTCGTTGAGCGCGAGATCGCTCGGGGCCACGGTGGCGGGAGCGAGCGGGTGGGCACCGAACCACAGTTCGGCCCACGGCTCGCCGTCGGTTGCCGTTCGAAGGAACTGTGGCAGAACAGTGGGCGAGCCCCACGCGTAGCGCTGGCGATGGCCGTTGATTCGCCGCATCCTCTGCCTTCCGCCGCCAAGGTGTTACGAGAATCAATCCTAAACATATCCCCCACCCCATAAGGAACCCTTTGGGCGCCTGTAGACTTGCAGGCATGGATCCTCGCAGACTCGTGATCTTCAACAGGGTGGTCACCAAAGGCTCAATTGGTGCTGCGGCGCGTGAGCTCGGCTGGACTCAACCCGCGGTCTCACAGCACATCGCGGCCCTCGAAAAGGACACGGGCATGCAGCTCGTCGTGCGCGGTTCGGGTGGCGTGACCCCCACCGAGGCAGGGGCACGTCTCGCAGTGCACGCCGCCGCCATCACCCAGAATCTCGAAGCGGCGGAAACGGAAATGAACGACCTCGCCGCCCTGAAGAAGGGGCTCGTGCGCTGCGCAGCCTTCCCCTCGGCCGCCGCCATGCTGCTACCGCCAACCCTCGCCCGCATGGATAAGGACTACCCCGGCATCGAGCTCGGCTTCACCGAATGCGAGCCGCCCGAGGCGCTCGAAGGGGTGCGCGGCAATAACTTCGACGTGGCAATGATCTTCCGCTACGCGCAAACCCCGGCTGACGAAAACGACTCACTCGAGTGGACGCCCATTCTCGCCGATCCCGTGCGCCTCATTCTTCCGCGAGATCACCCCCTCGCTTCGCGCGACGACATCTCGATGAGGGACCTCAAGAACGAGGCGTGGGTTGCAGGATGCGATCGCTGCAGCGCAAACCTCCGCCACCACGCGCAGGTCGCGGGCTTCACGCCAAACATCCGGTACTGCACGGACGATTCGACGGTTGCCCAGCGCCTCGTGGGGCACGGCACGGGCGTCATTGCGCTCCTCCCCGAAATCGCGCTTGAGGCCTACCCCAACGACACAGTCGTGATCAAAGAAGTCACCGAACTCGACAATCGCGTGATCGGCATCGTGAACCGACCCGGCGCCCTCAAGATTCCGGCAATCGCCGCGTTCGTCAACACCCTTCGACACAACGCGAACGCCCACGGCTGCACGCTCACCCACGCCCACGTCCACCTTGATACGGGCGACCTCAGTGAACTCGAGGCGCTCGCCGACATCGAGGCCAGTGCGCGGGAAGGAGCCGAACAATGACCACTCGCAATCGCCCGCACGGCCCATCCGCGATCCGCTTGTGGGCCCGCACATTCATGTTTCTGCTCGTGGGGGCCATTGCCGCGGCGATCTGTGCGTACTACGGGTGGTGGATCACGATGACGATCATCCTCGTGCCGACGCTCTTCTTCGCGTGGTGGGTCTCCCCCGTTCGCAAAGGCCAACACACGCCGTGGCTCGAGGCGCTGCAACGCCGCGCCCCGGATCACGCGATCATCGTGTGGTCACCGGTCAGCCGGCACAGTGCGCAGATCCAGATCGGCCTCCAGCCAACCGACCCCCGCACGACCTGGGTGAACTTCCACCAGGACACCGAGGCCTGGGCGTTTGCGCAGCAACACGGTGGTTTCGCGGCGCTGCCCATCGCTATCGTGGGCGAGACGATCCTTGAGGGTGCGACCTCGGGCCAAGTGTTCGACGCCCTTGAGAGCACACCCGCCGCGGGCACTAGCGAATCCGGCGACGAGCCCTCGCGCTAGATCCAGTCGAGGAAGCGGCGCACGTACTCGTCCCACACCGCCCATTCGTGGGCGCCGGGCGTGTACGTCACCTCGTGAGCGTGGCCGCGCTCCTCGAGCGTGCGCACGAATGTGCGCGTCTCTTCGAGCAGGAAATCCTCCGTCCCGCACCCGATCCAGAGCCGCGGGAGCGATCCCGGCTCGGCAGCGCGCGCGAGCGCATTCACGTCGTCGATGGCGGGGAACTTCCCCTGCTCGACGCCCTCGAAGAAAGGCTCGTACACGCTGCCCGCCTCGGGCGTGAGGCCCTGCCCCCAAATGCGCGCGGGCATCGCATGCCCGAACTCGGTGTAGTCGCGCTGGGCGACCGCGAGCGCGCCCGAGAATGAGCCTGCCGCAGCGAAGCGTTCGGGCTGGTTGAGCGCGAGTTTCATCGCGCCGAAGCCTCCCATTGAGAGGCCGGCAACGAACGTGTCCTCGCGAGCCGTTGAGACGCGGAAGGTCTGGTTGATGAGGGCGGGAAGCTCCTCGCTCACGTACGTCCAGTATTTTTCGCCGAGCACTTCGTCGGCATAGAACGAACGGCGCACCTCGGGCATGACCACACAGATCCCCTTCGCGGAGGCGTAGCGCTCGATGCTCGTGCGGCGCGTCCAACCTGTGCAGTCGTCACTGAGACCATGGAGAAGGTACAGCACCCGAACGTGCGGCTCGCCGTTGTCGTCGAGATCGATCCCTCCCGCCATGCCGATCTGGCCGTCGGTCTGCTGCGGGTAGAGCACAACGGCGCTCGTGCCCATGCCGAGGGCGGGCGAGTGGAAATCCATGCGTGAGTGAATCATGGCTCCAGCGTAGTCGCCGCTCCACACTCACACCCATCCACATTTGACTAGGGGCGCTAGTCTTGAACATCAAGGGGCTCTAGATTTACCCTATGGTCAAGCCAATAAAGTACCGCGACGCTGCCAAGGTGCTTCGGGCACGAGGGTGGAGACATGACAGTACGCGTGGCTCGCACGAGAAGTGGAAGCACCCCTTGAACCCTTCCCCGATCATCCTTCCAGCTCATCCAGAAATTTCGCCGGGCGTCATTCGAAGCATCGCACGAACGCTCGGCTCCCAAGCACCGAAAGAGTGGAGGTAGCACTCATGGTGGCTTCGCCATTTCACGTCCTTGCTCGCCGCGAAGGTCGATGGTGGGTTGTCGAGATTCCGGCCCTCGATATCGCGACTCAAACACGCAACCTCAAGGATGCCCGCGCCGTCGCAGCCGAGGCCATCGGCCTTTACCTCGATGTCGACGAATCAAAGGTGACCGTCGATCTCTCGATCCAGCTTCCGCGCGACGTGAGCTCGACATGGCAAAAAGCCCGCGACCTTGAGGAAGAGTCTCGAAAGACTTCCGCCGAGGCGGCCCGCCTCTCACGCGCTGCCGTCCGCACCTTGCGCGCAAGCGGCATGAGCCAACGCGACACCGCGGAGGCACTCGGCCTTTCGTATCAGCGCATCGCCCAGCTCGAGAAACAGACCGCTCCCACCTAGTGAAACAGCCCACATAAAACGGGAGCCGCCGGTAAAATCGTGCAGGCCATGCACAAAAACTCCGCGACCTCGCACCCGCATCCGATGATCCGGCTGTGGCGAATCGTTCGGCCCATACGCGTCCGTCTCATGCTCGGTCTCGTGTGCGCGATCGGCAGCGCGGTACTCGGGCTCATGATTCCTCAGGTGCTCGAGCGCCTCGTGAATTCCGACCTCGTCCAGGGTGGCACCGCTGCAGCTGTGTGGACCGCGGGCGCAACCGTGCTCGTGCTCGGCATTTTCGAGGCGCTCCTCCTGTTCCTCCGCCGCGTATTTGCGCTCGTTCCCGCAACCGGCATCGAACGCGACATGCGCACCGATCTGTACGACAAAATCCAACACATGCCCGTCACCTTCCACGACCAATGGAGTTCAGGGCAGCTGCTCTCGCGCGCGATGAGCGATACGAACCTCATCCGTCGCTGGATCGCGTTCGGCGTCATCATGGGCGTGACCACAGCCGTCACAACCATCGTGGGCATCGCACTACTCATCCGCGCGAGCTGGATCCTCGCACTCGTCTTTATTGCAGCGGCGATCCCGATCGGGATTTTCTCGTTCCGGTTCAACCGGCAGTTCTCCACCCTCTCTCGCCTCTCGCAGGATCAAAACGGCGACCTCGCCACCACAATCGAACAATCCGTGCAGGGCATCCGCGTACTCAAAGCCTTCGGCCGTGGCCCCACGGCTCTCGAACAGTTCACCCTCCAGGCCGATGAGCTTCGCGGAACCGAGGTCAAAAAAGCCACCGCGATCGCGCGCTTCGACATGCTCATGTACGGCCTTCCCGAGATTGCCACCTCCATCAGCCTCCTGCTCGGGATCTACCTCACGGCACACGGCCACATGAACCTCGGCCAATTGAGCGCCTACTTCGTGACGGCCGTGCTCGTCACGGGCCCCGTGCGCATGCTCGGCCAGCTGTTCGGCATGCTCATCAATACGAACACCGCGCTCGACCGCTACTTCGAAGTCATGGACGCCCCGAACACGATCGCCGATCCCGAGACGCCGACGCTCGATCCCGGGCACACGTTCTCAGGCAGGCTCGCCCTCCACGACGTCCACTTCCGCTACTCCGACTCCCCCGCGCACATGCCCGACCTCCTCGACGGGGCGAGCCTCGAAATCGAACCGGGCGAGACCATGGCGCTCGTGGGAATCACCGGCTCCGGCAAATCGACCCTGCTCCAGCTCGTGCCACGCCTCTACGACGTCACCTCGGGCTCGATCACGATCGACGGTCACGATGTGCGCGACATCCCCCTCGACACCCTCCACCGGATCACGGCCTTCGCATTCGAGGACGCCACGCTTTTCAGCGATTCCGTTCGCGACAACGTGCTCCTTGGGGCACCCGGATACGAAAGAACCGTCGGAACCGTCGAGTTTGCGGACAGGCTCTTTGGTTCCGACGGCACCGTACCCCCGGTGACGCGCACGTCCATGCGAACCGCCGAGCTCGA
This sequence comes from Dermabacter sp. HMSC08H10, assembly GCF_001807585.1. Taxonomy (NCBI): domain Bacteria; kingdom Bacillati; phylum Actinomycetota; class Actinomycetes; order Micrococcales; family Dermabacteraceae; genus Dermabacter; species Dermabacter sp. HMSC08H10. Next base: position 40,812 of record NZ_KV789419.1, on the reverse strand, counting down.
TCGGGCCCTCGAACTCGCCCTCGACACAGCCGACGCGCGCTACGCCTACGACCTGCCCGAGGGCATCGAGACCCACATCGGCGAGGAGGGAATGAGCCTTTCGGGCGGGCAACGCCAGCGCCTCGCCCTCGCCCGCGCAATCGCTGCGAAACCCACTGTGCTCCTCCTCGACGACCCGCTCTCCGCCCTGGATACGAAGACCGAGGAGCGCGTCACAGAGCGGCTGCGAGAGGTGCTCTCGAATACGACAACACTCATCGTCGCACACCGCACGTCGACCGTCGCGCTCGCGGACCGCGTCGCACTCCTCGAGGACGGCCGCATCACGGCCGTCGGCACACACACGCAGCTCATGGCCTCGAGCGAACGCTACCGCTACGTGATCGCGAACCAGGAAGAAGAGGCGCGAGGAAACCGAAACCTGACGCGGGTCGCGACGGAAACGGGAAGCCTCGAGGTCGCCGAGATTCGCAAAGCGGTTGACGAGAAGGGAGGTGCGTAGTGAGCCAGGCAGTCGAAGAGGAAGATCACGAGCTCACGAAGGAAGAGAACCGTGCCTCGCGCAAGCGCTCGCTTGCGCTGCTGCGCGAGCTGCTCGCGCCCGAAAAGGGTTCGATCGTGCTTGTCGCCGTCATGGTGGTTCTCGCGCAGGCCGCAGTCGTGGCCGGGCCCGCGATCCTCGCGTGGGGCATCGACCACGGACTCCCCGCACTCATCAACGGCGACGCGCTGCCCGCACTCGGCGCGGCCGGGCTCCACGCGGCGTGTGCAATTCTCGCCGCGCTCCTCACGTTTGCCTTCACCCGCCAGTCCTCGGTGATCGGCCAAAGGCTCCTGCTCGAGCTGCGCCGCCGCGTTTTCCGGCACACGCAGCGCCTTTCTCTCGAATTTCACGAACGGTACACCTCCGGACGCATCGTCTCTCGCCAAACGTCCGACATGGAGGCCCTGCGCGAGCTTCTCGAGTTCGGCGTGCCGATCCTCATCGGCTCGAGCCTCTCGATGGTTCTCACCGCCGCATCGATCGTCGCGATGGACTGGCCAACCGGGCTCATCATGCTCGTGCTGCTCATCCCGTGCATCGCCCTCACCGTGTGGTTCCAGGTGCGCTCGCGCATCGCCTATCGCGGCATGCGCACCCACTCGGCAGCCCTCATCGTGCAGTTCGTCGAGGCGATGAACGGTATCCGCGCCGTCAAGGCCTTCCGCAAGGAGGAATCGAACTCGCGCGAATACCGCGCGCTCGCCGAAAACTATCGGCGCGCGACCCTCAACTCGATCTCCGTGTTCGGCATCTACCAGCCCGCGCTGCGCCTCCTCGCGAACGTCACGGTCGCGGCGGTCCTCGTCGTGGGCGGCTTCCGCGTCCTCGCGGGCGACTTGAGCGTGGGCGTGCTCCTCGCCCTCGTGCTGTACGCGAGGCGCTTCTTCCAGCCCGTCGATGAGATCGCGAACTTCTACAACTCGTTCCAGTCGGCCACGGCGGCACTCGAGAAGATCAGCGCGCTTTTGTGGGAGGTTCCGACGGTTGCCGAGCCCACCGTCGCGCACGCAAAATCTATTGCGAGCGGCCGCGGGGCAATTCAGTTCACGGATGCCGAGTTTCGCTATAGCGAGGATGGCCCCCTCGTGCTCAAGCCCCTCGATCTCACGATTCCCGCAGGCCAGACCGTCGCACTCGTCGGGCAGACGGGTGCGGGCAAGTCGACCATCGCGAAGCTCGTCTCGCGTTTTTACGACGTCACGCAGGGCTCCGTGGAGCTCGACGGTGTCGATCTTCGCGACCTCACGAGCGAGGAACTCACGCGCAATGTCGTGATGGTGACCCAAGAGGCGTACCTGTTCAGCGGCACCGTTGCCGACAACATCGAGTTAGGGCGGCCCGGCGCAAGCCGCGAAGAGATCGTGCGCGCGGCCAAAGCGATCGGCGCGCACGAGTTCATCGAGGCCCTCCCCTACGGCTACGACACCGACGTGAGCAAGCGCGGCGGGCGCGTCTCCGCTGGTCAGCGTCAGCTCATTTCGTTCGCGCGTGCGTTCCTCGCGAACCCGAACGTGCTCATCCTCGACGAAGCGACGAGTTCGCTCGACTTGCCGAGTGAACGCCTCGTGCAGGAGGGCCTCACGAAGCTCCTCGGCAACCGCACGGCGATCATCATCGCTCACCGCCTCTCGACCGTGATGATCGCGGACCGTGTGCTCGTGCTCCACGATGGGGTCGTGGTCGAAGACGACGCCCCCAGGGCGCTCATCGAGCAGGGAGGCCGCTTCGCCGCCCTCTACAAGGCGTGGCAGGATTCGCTCTAGGCTTCCCCTCTTCGCGCACGAGGACGCACCCGGGTTCACTCCGCTCTATGGCTGTGAACTGCAATGTTCCCGATCTCCATGAGTCGCATCGAGGTTGCCGCTGCACGCTCGAGGTTGCGCGGACCGTCATTGAGGGCCTCTTCGAGAGTCGTCACTCCCTGCACGATCGGCGCGAGAGCGCTCACACCATGAGCGTAAAGCACCTCGGCGCCCTCGCCAATGCGTCCCGCGAAGGCCACGCACGGCACGCCGTGGCGCCTTGCGAGAGCGGCGACACCCGCGGGGGCCTTACCGTTAAGCGTCTGCGCGTCAATCGATCCCTCGCCGGTGAGGACAAGATCGGCGTGCGCAATCGTTCTTTCGAGGCTCACCGTACGCGCGACGAGATCGAAACCCGGCTCGAATCGCGCATCGAGGAACGTCGCGAGGGCCCAGCCGAGCCCACCCGCGGCGCCAGCACCGGGCTCGGTTGCATGAGCCCGGGCGCCAAGGGAAGGGTCCGACGCTTCCGCAGCCTCCACGAGTTCCCCGAGGAAACCCTCGAGCTTCGCCACCGTGGCGGGATCCGCGCCCTTTTGCGGGCCGAAGACCGCGCTTGCACCACTCGTGCCAAGGAGCGGGTTCGTCACGTCGCACGCGACCTCGATGCTGACCTCAAAGAGCCGAGGATCGAGGCCGCTCACGTCGATGCGGGCAAGGCACCCGGCTAGAGAGGCGGGTACGGGGGGAAGCGGGCGGCCGTCGGAATCAAGAAACCGCGCGCCGAGCGCACCGAGCATCCCCACCCCGCCATCATTCGTTGCGGAGCCGCCAAGGCCGATGATGAGCCGGCCGCCCTCGCCAAGCCGATCGAGCGCGGAGGAGATGAGTTCGCCGACGCCGCGCGTGCTCGCCCTCATCGGGTCGCGCTCCCCCGGTTGAAGGTGCATGAGTCCCGCGGCGCTCGCCATCTCGAGGACCGCTGTGGACGGCTGCGCGTTTGGGGCGAGGCCGTACTCTGCGCTCACGGGGCGGCCGAGGGCATCCGCAACGGTGACGGAATGGAGGGTGGCCCCGAGCGCTGTCCCGAGGGAGGCAGTGAAACCCTCGCCACCGTCGGACACCGGAGCGAGCGTGCATGCCGCCCCGGGAACAACTGCGCGCACTCCTCGCGCAATCGCCTCAGCCGCCTCGCGCGCACTCATCGACTCTTTAAAGGAATCGGGCGCGATCAGAACCCTCACCGCGGGCCTCCCTGCTCCTGCCCTTTTAAACCGGGGCGTTCTTCGACAGCTCTCTCACAGAGAAACTACCGCTCCTCCCGACGAAACCGTCAAGGGGGTAACGTGGAATTATGTCGCAAACTGAGAACCCCGAGTCGGCCCTGCCTTCGAGTCCCCGCGAAATCCTCGAAGCTCTCGTGCGTATCGACAGCACCTCCCACACGGGGAACCTCGAGACAATCACGCTTCTGCAGCGGATCTTCGCGAGTAAGGGCGTCACCACCCACGTGTTCCGCGAGGAGGACGGTCTCGATGCGAACCTCGTGGCCGTGTTCCCCGCGGCGGGGGAAACCGCTGGTGATAGTACAGACCGTGCGGCAAAGGACGTACTCGGAGAGAAGTACGCAACGGGTCGCGGCGGTGTCGACAGGCTCGACGGCGACGCACACGCCGCTCCCGCGCGCGACACCGAACGCCGGGGCATCCTCATCGCGGGCCACACCGATTGCGTGCCCGTCACGGGACAGGACTGGATCAGCGCGCCCTTCGAGCCCACCGAGCGGGACGGAAAACTCTATGGCCGCGGCACCGCCGACATGAAGGGGTACCTCGCGACCTTCACGGCCCTCGCCGACCGTTTCCTCGCGGCCGAGCTGACCGAACCCGTCTACCTCGCCGCTACGTGGGACGAGGAAACGAGCTGCAACGGTGCGCGTGAGCTCGTCAAGCAACTCGAAACCCTCGATATTGCGCCGCGCATTGCCTACGTTGGCGAGCCCACGATGATGGACGTCGTCACCGCCCACAAGTCCATGAACTCCTTCGAGGCCGATTTTTGCGGCATCGCCGCCCACTCGAGCCTCCTGCCCCGAGGCCTCAACGCGAACCGCTACGCCGCGATGTTCACGACCTGGTTTCACGAGGAGATCATCGACCGAGGCATCGCCGACGGCCCGAATGACCCAGCTTTCCTCGTCCCGCACATCACGGGCGGTGTGAACCGCTTTGATGGCGGCAACGCGATCAATACGGTCGGGGCGCACGCCCACCTTCTTTTCGAATACCGCGCCCTCCCGAGCGACGACGCGATCGCGATCGCCCGCCGCATCCAGGCGAAGATCGCCGAAATCGACGCGGACATGAAAAAAGCAATTCCCGCCGACCCGGCCGATCCCGAGCAAGCGAAAAACGTGGGCGCGAGCCTCACGATCCGCACGCTCCTCTACCCGCTCGACTGCGGAACCGAGGGCGAGGCCGTGCAGCTCGCGCGCGAGCTCGGCGTGACCATCAGCCCCACGAAAGTCACCTACGGCACCGAGTCCGGCATTTACGAGGCCGCCGGCATGAGCGCCGTCGTGATCGGCCCCGGCGACATCGCCCAAGCCCACGGCGCCAACGAATACGTTGACCTCGAACAAATCGACAAATGCGAGGCGTTCTTCCTCGCCCTCCTCGAGAAGCTGAGCGCCTCGTAGCTCAAGCATCGCGAGGACCCCACTTCACCACACTCGACCAATCAGAAAGGCACGCAGTGAACAGCACGCCGGCGTCGAAAAACGACCTGCCCGCGCCCAAGCCGGGCACCCCACGAAAAATCCTTGACCAGGGAACCTTCCGCGAATACAGCCGCGTCGAGGAAATCCTCACGAAGGAATCGGCGGGCGGCATTGCTCTCGTCATCGCGACGATCCTCGCGCTCATCTGCGCGAACTCCCCGCTCGCGGACCTCTACTTCACCATCCGCGATACCCACTTCGGCTTCGACCTCGGTTGGCTGAACCTCAACCTCTCGGTTGCACACTGGGCAGCCGACGGTCTCCTCGCCGTGTTCTTCTTCCTCGTGGGCCTCGAGCTCAAGCACGAGTTCGTGCGTGGCGACCTGCGCGACCCGAAGCTTGCCCTCGTGCCGATGCTCGCCGCGGCTGGTGGCGTCGCGGTGCCCGCCATCATCTACACGCTCGTGAACCTCGGTGGTCCCGAAGCTTCCCACCATGGATGGGCGATTCCCGCCGCGACCGACATTGCGTTCGCCGTTGCGGTGCTCACCCTGATCGGCTCGAAGCTTCCCGCCGCCCTGCGCACCTTCCTCCTCACCCTCGCCGTTGTCGACGACCTCATCGCCATCCTCATCATCGCGATCTTCTACGCGGAGGAAACGAAGTTCGTGTACCTCCTCGCGGCAATTCCCGTCATCGCGATCTACGCATTCGTCGCCTACAAAGCTGAATGGCTGTTCAAGAAGCACTATTCGGCGGCCTGGGTGATCCTCTTCCCGCTCGCGATCATCACGTGGATCCTGTTCTACAACTCGGGCGTGCACGCCACCATCGCGGGCGTGGTACTCGCGTTCTGCGTGCCCGTCCATGCCCGCAGCGCCTACGGCAGCCAGCATTCGCTCGCCGAAACCCTCGAGCACAGGCTTCGCCCGTTCTCGACTGGCGTCGCCGTTCCCGTGTTCGCCTTCTTCAGCGCGGGCGTCGCCGTGGGCGGCTTGAGCGGTCTTCTCGACGCCTGGACCACGACCGTCGCCCTCGGCGTCATCGTGGGCCTCGTGTGCGGCAAGATGCTCGGCATTACGGGCACGACCTTCCTCCTCACGAAGCTGACAAAGGCGAACCTGGACGACGAGATCAAATGGATCGACCTCATCGGTATGTCCGCCATCGCCGGCATCGGCTTCACCGTGTCGCTTCTCGTTGCGGAGCTGAGCTTCGATCCCTCGAGCCCGCTCGTGGAAGACGCAAAGGTCGGGGTGCTGACCGCTTCGCTCCTCGCGGCGATCGTCGGCTCGATTCTTCTTATTCCCCGCAACAACCACTACAAGAAGATCGCCGAACTCGAATCGCGAGACGAGAACCAGGACGGCATTCCCGACGTGTTCTCCGACGACACCTCGCGCACGTCGCAGCCATAGGGCTTCGCATATCGCCCGCACGAATGGGGCTCGGGTCACACGACCCGGGCCCCATTCGCACCTCAGCCTGTAGTGTGGGTGGCTGGTGTGCCGGGAAGTCTGGTCGCCACGGGCGAGGCCCCGGATGCTTCGCTCGTTGACAATGCCCGCCGAGCCCCAAAGGACTCTCCATGACGAGCAACCGCAAAAGCCGCACCGACGCAATCCTCGCCCGCGGCACCTACCGCGAACTGACGCGCATCGAAAAAATTCTCACAACCGAGACCACCGGTGGCCTCATCCTCGTCGGAGCGACCATCCTCGCGCTCCTCCTCGCCAACTCCCCTGCCGCCGACGCCTACTTCGCCCTGCGCGACATGCACGTCGGTTTTTCGACAAGCTGGCTGGACCTCGACCTCTCCCTCGCACACTGGGCGGCCGACGGACTCCTCGCGATCTTCTTCTTCCTCGTGGGCCTCGAACTCAAGATGGAGCTCACGAAAGGAGACCTGCGTGATCCCCGCCGCGCGTTCGTGCCCGTCGCGGCCGCTGCGGGTGGCGTCGCGCTACCGGCCCTTCTCTACTCGGCCATCAACGCGGCGAGCCCCGAGACACTCGGTGGCTGGGCGATTCCCGCCGCAACCGACATTGCCTTCGCCGTCGCGGTCCTCGCAATCGTCGGCTCGAAGCTCCCCGCGGCGCTACGCACCTTCCTCCTGACCCTCGCAATCGTCGATGACCTCATCGCCATCACGATCATCGCCGTGTTCTACTCGAGCGACCTCAAGCTCCACTACCTTGCCTTTGCACTCATCCCCCTCGCGCTCTACTGGCTGGTCGCCAACAAGGCCGAGGCACTCTTCAAAAAGCACTACACCGCCGCGTGGTTCGTGCTGCTTCCGCTCGGCCTCATCGTGTGGGCGCTCTTCTACAACTCCGGCATCCACGCCACCATTGCGGGCGTTGCGCTCGCGTTCATGATCCCCGTGAACCCCCTTTCGAAATACGGTGAGCGCTACTCACTTGCCGAAACGTTCGAGCACCGCTTCCGTCCGCTCTCCTCGGGCATCGCCGTGCCGATCTTTGCATTCTTTAGCGCGGGCGTCGCCGTCGGCGGCCTCAGCGGGCTCGCCGAGGCGTGGACCTCAAGCGTTGCGCTCGGCATCATCGTCGGTCTCGTCGCAGGGAAGATGCTCGGCATCGTGGGAACGACGTTCCTCGTGACACGAATCCGAGGCGCAAACCTCGACCCCGACATTAGGTGGATCGACCTCACGGGTGTCGCGGCCCTCGCCGGCATCGGCTTCACCGTGTCACTCCTCGTGGCCGAGCTCAGCTTCGACGTTGCCAACCCCGCGCATGATTGGGCGAAGGTCGGCGTGCTCACCGCTTCGGTGCTCGCCGCGATCGTGGGCGCCGCCATCCTCACGCCGCGAAACGCCCGCTACGCGAAGATCGCCGAGCGGGAGAAGGTCGATGCGAACTACGACGGTATCCCCGACGTGTTTGCCGACGATACTTCGCACACGAAGTAGCCGCGCTCAAGACGCCGCCTCTACTCGGCGGCGCCCTCCTCGCGCTGCGCGTAGTACGCGATGCGGTCGGTATGCACCCAAATGCGGGCCGCGTCCGAGGTGAGCGTGAGAAGCGCGAGGGTGCTCAGCCCAACGCCGAGCAGCTCGGTGGCACTCGCCGCGCCCGCGGGCTCGAGCGCGGCGACGCTAATGCGCGCAAGCGAGTCGAAGGCGAGAAGCGCCATGAGGCCGAGCCGCGCCCACCTGTTGCGGCCAAGCATGAACAGGAACAGCAGGATCTGCCCCGCAACGAGCGCGGTGAAAGGCAGAAGCGGGGTTTCGCCGAGCTGATCGAAGCCGAGGGCGCGCACGATGCCGTCGGCCTGCGCGGCCCCCGATCCCCGTGCCCATACGAGACCCCACAGAGCGACCACCGCTGCCGCCTCAAGCGCAATCATGAGCCCAACGAAACCGATCGATGGGGGCGGCAGGTGGTGGTCGCCGACGTTGCGGATTGCCTGCAGGAAATCCGCGCGGGCGCCGTGCCATTCGCGCTCGAGCGACTGCATGAGTTCGCGCGGGCGCAGCGAGCGCCCACGCAGGTAGAAGATGCCCGTGGCACGGTTGCGTGGCTGGATCACCGCGGTGGACCCGGTCGAGCGAGCCTCGGCGCCCGTCACGTCAACGACGGGCAGGTGGCCGTCCGTGCGAAGCGGATCCCCGCCGCCGTTCCTGTGGTGGTAGGAGGTCGAATAATCCTTGATCACACCCACGGGAATAGCGTGGTCGGCGTGCAACAACGTATCGACGACGTAGTTGCGTTCGACGTCCGTGTTTTCGTCGATCTTGTGGGTGACCTGGAACGTGAACCGCGAGAGGCCCACGCCGCGGTCGTACGTCGCGGCGGCGAGCCACGTGACGCGATGTCCGCCCGGCATGACCCACTTGTGCGGCACTCGCCAGAACCGGATGTGGTGGCGCCTGAGCGTAGTGCCGCCCACCTCCTGCTGGTAGGCGAACTCGTGCCGTCGGCCAAAGAGGAAGAGCGAACTCACCGGGGCTTGCGGGTAGGAGCGTCGAAGAAGAAACGAGATCACCGTGCGCCTCGCGCTGTGCAACGTGTTCTCCTCCGCGAGAACCCATCCGGCCTTGCGCATCGCGACGTGGATATCCTCCGCCGATCCCTCGAACGCGAGGTTCACGGGGTCGCCGAGCAGCCCGTCGGCCGTGCGCGTGCGCCCCATGAAGTAGTCGGGAACGTACACGGCCGTGAGCGCCTGGTGAATGCGCGGGAGAGCGACGTAGGTGAACACGAGCCAAAACACGAGAAGGTTGATGAGGCGTCTCGGGTTGGTCGTGAGGCCCTGCCGCAGGAATACGTAGGCAAGCACGAGCGAGAGAACGGTCGCGAGCAGCACGAATAGGGCGTCAAGCCGAGGGTAGATCTCGAGGCGCGGGCGGTCGTGGCTATGGCCGGCCGCGTGATCATATTCGGGATACGTGAGCGGAACGGGCCGCTTCCACTTCGCGAACCGGGTGCGTTTCGTGTGCGGCGGGCGGGGCACGATGCGCGGTTTCTCCGGGAGAACGAGCGGTTGCGACGGTCGCCTCGCCTCAGCGCGTGCGCGCCCCCCGTAAGCCTCCATGCCGCTCATTGTACGGGCGACGCCTCCCGATCCCGATGATTCAGGGACCGCCCGATGGAGATTTATAGGCTTGTGTGAGGCTTTAGGAAGAAGGATTCGATGACCTCTACGAGCGAGTTCGCGTCGACAAGCCCGCTGCTCACCCTCAATGACGGCAAGAAGATCCCCCAACTCGGCTTCGGGGTGTACAAGACTCCAAACGATGAGGTGGAGGCCGCGATCGAGTGTGCGTTTGAGGCCGGCTACCGGCACATCGACACCGCGAAGCTCTACGACAACGAAGAGGGCGTGGGCCGCGCCGTGCGAAACTCGGGCCTGGAGCGCTCGAGCGTGTTCGTCACGACGAAGGTGTGGAACGACGATCACGGGCGCGAGAAGACGCGCCGCGCATGTGAAGAGAGCCTCGAGCGGCTCGGCCTCGACTACGTCGACCTCTACCTCATCCACTGGCCCATGCCCATGAACGGCCTCGCGGTCGACACCTGGGAGGAACTCATCAGGCTCCGCGAGGAGGGCCTCGTGACCTCGATCGGCGTCGCGAACTTCCCGGCACAGCGCATCGACGAGCTGACGGAGGCGACGGGAGTTGTGCCCGTGCTGAACCAGATCGAGCTCAACCCCTATTTCGCCCAAAACGACCTGCGCGAAGCCAATCGCGAGCGCGGCGTGCTAAGCCAGGCCTGGGCGCCCCTTCATCGCGGCAAGGGCCTCTTCGACGAACCGATCATCCGCGAGATCGCCGAGCGCCTCGAGGCAACCCCCGCGCAGGTCGTGCTCGCGTGGCACCTCGCGCTCGGCACGATCGCGATCCCGAAATCGGTGACGCCGAGCCGAATCCGCGAGAACTTCGACGCGCTCAATGTGCGCCTCACGCCCGAGGACCTCGCGGCAATCGCAGCCCTCGACCGCGGCGAGGCCGGGCGAACCGGCTTCGACCCGGAAACCATGGAGCGAGGCGCGGGATACAAGGGCTAAAAACCACGCGCAGCAAGCAGACCAAAAAATTGTGTGACCGCCAACCGTAAGGAGAAAACCATGGCCTTCGAGAGTCCACTCACAACCCTGAACGACGGGAAGACAATCCCGCAGCTCGGCTTCGGCGTGTTCAAGGTTCCGAACGATGAAACCGCCGCCGCCGTCAAGGCCGCAATCGAGACCGGCTACCGCCACATCGACACCGCCGCTGTCTACGGCAACGAGGAGGGGGTGCGCCAGGGCATCGATGCCGCGGGCGTCGACCCGAAGGACCTTTTCATCACGACGAAGCTGTGGAACGCGAACCAGGGCTACGACGAGACAATGCGTGCCTTCGACGAGTCGATGGGCAAGCTCGGCCTCGACGTGCTCGATCTTTACCTCATCCACTGGGCGTGCCCGAGCTTCGGCCTCTACAACGACACGTGGAAGGCCTTCATCGAACTTCAGAAACAGGGCCGCATCACCTCGATCGGTGTCTCGAACTTCCCCGCGGAAAACCTCGAGGATCTCATTGAGACGAGCGGCGTGACGCCCGTCCTCAACCAGATCGAGCTTCACCCCTACTTCAACCAGGCCGAGCTACGTGTCACCAACACCAAGTACGGCGTCGCAACCGAGGCGTGGGGGCCGCTTGGCCAGGGCGGCGACGTCCTGAGCGATCCCGCGCTCGAGGCCATCGCGAAGGCTCACGACGCGAGCATCGCCCAGGTCATCCTCGCGTGGCACCGCCAGCTCGGCACAATTGCGATCCCGAAATCGGTCACGCCTTCGCGCATCGCCGAGAACTGGGAGTCGCTTGGCCTCACGCTCAGCGGTGAGGAGATCGAGAAGATCAACGCCCTCTCGCGCGCCGACGGCCGCGGCGGCCCGGATCCGGCTACGGCGGATTTTAAGTAAACCGTCGGCGGCGAAGTTTCGTTCCGCCAAGCGGAAGGTAACAAGTTCACGAACACTGTGCGGAACCTGCCCGCGCCCTCTTCCCCGGGGGCGCGGGCCTTCCTATTTTGGAGGCATGAGTGACGCACGCACCCTTTCACGCACCGACTACACGTTCCGCGCACGCGGTCATTTCGCGCTTTCGCAAGACGAGGCGTGGGACCGCATGACCCAGCAGTGGCTGCCCGCGTGGCTCGGCCTTCAGTCGATCCCCCTCATGGTGGGCGGCCCCCTCGTCAAGAACCCCGGTAAGAACCGCCAGATCATCGGCAAGGTGCTCGGCTCGGCCCTCGGGCACCGCATCCGCGTCGAGTACGACAGCCCGCTCGTGAGCGCTCGCATCATCGTGCAAGCGACCCTCATGGAGGACGAGGGCGCGACGGTCCTCGAGCTCGATGTGGAGAACGCCCCATCGCACGACGCACTCGAGACTCTCCGCGAGGCGTGGAGCGAGCGCGTCGCGGCTGCGGAGGCCGAAGTTGCGCGCGAACACGAGGCACATCGAGCACTCTAAGCGCTCGCGAACCACATACGCGAAAACCCCGCCCGATTGGGCGGGGCATCCGTGCTGTTCACGCGTGAATGACAGCCATGTAGTTCTCCCCAACCGTGGACAACGTTGTGGATAACTCTGTTGAGGCGGGGCTATACGAGAGTGAAACCCCGCCCGACCGAAGCGGCGTTAGACGAGGTAGCCCGCCTGTGCCGCGAGCCACCACTTCACCGCGCACGCGGCGATCAGCAACACGACGATTCCCGCGATCACGCCGCCGTGAATGAGCGCCGATTTTTTCGCGACAGCAACGCGATCCGCGCCAGGTTCGGCGGTCGGTCGGGTTGCGAAGAAAAGGCCGACGGCTGCTGCCCCCACAACAAGGCCTCCAAGGTGGCCCTGCCACGAGATACCCGGGTAGAGGAAACCGATCACGAAGTTGAGCACGATAAGGATAAGAACCTGCGTGCTCTCCGCACCGAGGCGGCGTTGGAGGATCAGGAGCGCACCAAACAGGCCGAAAAGACCGCCCGAAGCGCCTACCGTGCCCGTGAACCACGCATCCGTACCGATGCTTGACAGAAGCAGCACGGCGGTGTGCCCGCCGAACACGCTCACGAGAAACACCGCGAGATAGCGCCAGTGGCCGAGCGCACGCTCAAGGAATTGACCCACGGCCCACAGGGCATACAGGTTGAGACCCACGTGCGCGATTCCCCCGTGGAGGAAGCCGCTCGTGAGGAAAGTCCACGGCATCGCGAGCGAGCGGAACGGCGCGAACATGAACCACTGCGAGAGCGTGCGGTCAAGCCCGATGAACTGGAGCGCGAAGATCACGGCGCACAGCCCCATGATCGTGTACGTCACGACGGGGAGAGTGCGCACGGGCTCGGCTCCCACAACGGTTCGCGGGGCACTCTGACGCTGACTGTGTTCGGCCTCGCTCACACAGTCGACGCAATGGACGCCGACGGCGGCCCGGCGCTGACATTCGACACACGCGGGGCGATCGCAGCGCTGGCAGCGGATAAGAGAGGGCCGATCCGGGTGGCGCGGGCACACGGAGTCCGTACTACTCGTGTAGTACGGCTCTCCCGCGCCCGGCTGCGGATCGGCTCCTTTTCCGTAGCTCTGGGACATCGACGAAGTGAACCTTCGGGTCAGTCCTCGATGGTCACCGAGTTGATGACGACGTCTTCGAGCGGGCGATCACGCATGTCGGTATCGACCTTGGCGATCTCGTCGACGACCTTCTTCGAGGCATCGTCGGCAACCTCACCAAACACGGTGTGCTTGCCGTGCAGGTACTGGGTCGGGGCAACGGTGATGAAGAACTGCGAGCCGTTGGTGCCCGAGGGGCGGCCCGTGATGGCGTTCATGCGCTTACCGGCATTGGCCATCGCGAGAACGTAGGGCTCGTTGAAGTTCTTTTCGGAGATCTCATCATCAAAGTTGTAGCCGGGGCCGCCCGTGCCGGTGCCGGTCGGGTCGCCGCCCTGGATCATGAAGCCATCGATGATGCGGTGGAAGATCACGCCGTCGTAGTAGGGGCGCTTTTCCTTGTCGCCCGTGACCGGGTTCGTGAATTCGCGCTCGCCCTTCGCGAGCTCAACGAAGTTCGCGACGGTCTTGGGGGCGTGGTTAGCGAACAGTTCGAGGCGGATATCGCCGTGATTCGTGTGAAGCGTTGCAAACATGCCTCGATCCTCCCATACCCTCGCTGAAAACCGCTGAACGGCGCACAGCCATTCTGCATAGAAACTGTGATCTGCCGATGCACCGCTAGTAGGCTTAAGGCATCGCGGCGTGGCCACCACCCGCACTTCCAGACCGCCGCCGGGATTCCCGGCGCACGAACGAAAGGGTCAGCGATGGCTTTCACCAATTCCAAGCGCGAGGCCAAAAAGGCCGCGAAGAAGCACGCAAAGAACGCCAAGAAGCAGGCGAAGCACGCCCAGAGCACGTGGCGCAAGGCGCTCGATAACGCCGGCCCGCTCTTCAACGAGGCGTCGAAGGAGGCGCGTAAGCGCGCCGAAAAGTTCTACGGCGACTACGCCCCCGAGGTGGAAAAGCGCGTGCGCAAGGGCCTCGATGCCAGCCAGGCACGCGTGAGCGGGCTTTCGAGCCGCCTTTCGGACGAATTCGATCGCAACGTCGGCCCGCGCGCTCGCAAGTTCCGCAGCGATTTCGAGGCTGACTACCTCCCCCGCGCTCGCCGCACGGCGGATGCCGCGAACACGACCCTCAGCGCGGCTGTCGCCGCCGCCGTGGATGCCGCTCGCGCCGAATGGGAGAAGGGCGCGCCCGAGATCCGCACCGCCGCCACCACGAGCCCCGTTGCCGACAAGAAGAAGTCGAAGGTCGGCACCGTCCTCGTCGTCCTCGGTATTGCCGCGGTTGCCGGCACCGCCGGCTACCTCGCCTGGCAGAAGACCCGCCCCGTCGAGGATCCGTGGGCCCCGCCTGCAGACTTCGCCCGCTCGCACTACCCCGCCGCTGGCGTGAGCGAAGAAGATTCGACCGTGGTGTCAGATTCGGTGGCCGCAGCCGAGGCCGGCGACGTCTCCGAGTCCCTCGCCGATGGCGAGAAGGAAAACACCCACAAGGGTGAGTGACACTCCGCCTCTGAGCAGCGAGAGCCCCGTTCCCCACGCACTGCGTGGGAGCGGGGCTCTCTCGCACACCCTCGCGCCTCTCGCGCCGGCGGATCTTCCGCACCTGTGGCTCCTCCACTCGGATCCGCGCACGTTCACTCTCGACACGATCGGGCCGCTCGAAACCGTCGACCAGATGCAGCGCGTCCTCGACATTTGGCTCGACTCGCATGAGCGCGACGGCTTCGGGTACTGCGCCATCCGCAAGGCGGGATCGGGCGAGTTCCTCGGTGTCGCGGGCCTTTCCGCAATGCCGCTCGGTAAGCGCTGGGTCGCCAACACCTACGTGCGTTTAGCGCCGCAGGCCTGGGGAACCGGGGTCGCCACGGACGCGCTCACGACGTGCCTTCGCGAGGTCGCCGCGCTCGACACCGCGCCGCGCGAGGCCGCGTTTATCACCGCGGAGCACAACCTTCCCGCGCGCCGCCTCGCCGAGCGCCTCGGCTTCACCCTCTCTTCCGAAAGCGACCCGACCGAAACGGGCGCCCACGTCGTCTACCTCCTCAATCTCCATGACCACACCTGATCCCCGCTCGCCCTTCGGTTTCGCGGGCCGCTACGCACCCTCGCCGAGCGGCGATCTGCACCTCGGCAACCTTCGTACGGCCATCCTCGCGTGGGTTTTTGCGCGCCGCACCGGCCGTCATTTCCTCATGCGCATGGAGGATCTCAACCGCGTGAAGGAAGGAAGCGCCGAGAGTCAGCTCGAGGACATGGAGGCGCTTGGCCTCGACTGGGACGGCCCTGTCGCCTGGCAGTCGAAGCGACTTGACCTGTATCGACGGGTCGTGGCGGCCCTCGTTGAACGCGGGCTCGTCTACGAGTGCTATTGCACCCGCCGCGAGATTCACGAGGCGCCGTCGGCCCCTCACGCCCCGCCAGGGGCGTACCCCGGCACGTGCCGCAATCTCACCGACGTCGAACGGGAGGCCGGGCGCACGAAGATGCGCGCGCTGAATCGCGAGCCGTCGCTGCGACTGCGCGCGGATACGCACTCCTACAAGGTCACCGATCTATACGCCGGGCACACCCCGGGCGACGTCGACGACTTCGTGCTCGTGCGCGGCGATGGAATGTTCGCCTACAACCTCGTGGCGGTGGTCGACGATATTGAGACGGGCGTCGATCAGGTCGTGCGCGGGGATGATCTCCTCAGTTCGAGCCCGCGCCAGGCCTACCTCACCGACCTGCTCGCGCTTGCCGCGCCCTGGCTTTTCCCGCACCCCGATCGGCTCGGCGCAGGTCCGACGGTCGTCGGGGCAGCCTCGCCGCCGCATCCGTCGGCGCATCTCTCCTACATTCACGTCCCGCTCGCACTCAACACCGATGGGGCGAGGCTCGCCAAACGGGACGGGGCCGTGACGCTCAGGGATCGCCTCGCCAAAGGCGAAAGCCCCGAGGACGTCGCCGAAACAATCGGAGACTCCCTGGGGCTTCCGGGGTGCCGAAGCGCCCGCGACATCCTCGAGGCCTTCGACCCTGAAGCCTTGCCGCGAGCGCCGTGGATCTACACTCCCGGCGAGTGAGCCGGCGCCTAGATGTACTGACCGGGGACGGTGATCAATCGCGAGAAGGGCGGCGGAGTGTCACCAAGTGGGAAGTTCGCCCCGGCCTGGGGTGATGCGTCGTTCCTCCTGGCTGATGGGGCGGTCGTTGATGCTGGCCTCGCGATGGGTCATGTAGCCGTGCGCGTCGAAGCGCCACAGTTCGTTACCGTAGGAGCGCCACCACTGGCCGTCATGGTCGTGCCATTCGTACTGGAATCGCACGGCGATCTGATCATCGGTGAACGCCCACAGGTTCTTGCGAAGCTGGTAGTCGAGTTCCCGATCCCATTTGGTGGTGAGGAAGGCGATCACCTGGTCGCGGCCGGTGATCGTCTGGTCACGGTTTCGCCAGACAGTGTCCACACTGTAGGCCTGCGCGACCTTCTCGGGATCGCGCGTGTTCCATGCGTCCTCGGCGGCCTGTACCTTACGGGCGGCGGTTTCAGCGGTGAACGGTGGGATTGGGTTGCGTGTTTCGGTCATGTGATTACTCCTCGATCTGGGAATGTGAACCGCCCCGGCATGTCCGGAGACTTGGCTTGGTGGCTCAATGGGATGTGTCAGTGGTTTAAGGGCGTTGGCCAGATGGGCGGCGCCGGGTGGTACTCGATGCCGTCCTGTACTTGTCGGGCGCGTTCGGGGCTGGCGAGTCGTCCGACGAAGAGGAGGGCCATATCGAAGCCTGCCGAAACGCCGGTTGCCGTGACCACCCGCTTGCTCATGGACTCAAACCTACCGGGGCGCCCTGCCCAGTGCGAGTGGCGGGAATGACGTATAACGCGCAGTTCCTGCCATTATTGCTACATGCCACACCATGTTGTCGCCCTCGCCCTGCCCGGAGTGGTCGCCTTCGACCTGTCGACGGTTGCTCAGGTCTTCGGACACCCCGCCGAGGAGGAGTACACCTTTGCGGTGTCGACGCCCGGCGGTGACGACGTAATGACCTCCAGCGGATTCAGCATCGGCACCGTCCATGACCTGGACGCGCTGGCCCACGCCGACACGATCATCATCCCTGGCTACCGGCCCTATCCCCGTCCTCATGAAAGCACGCTGAAGGTGCTCCGTGACGCCCACCAGCGCGGCACAAGAGTCGCGTCGGTGTGCACTGGCGCCTTCGCTCTCGCTGCAACCGGACTCCTTGACGGACTGACGGCCACCACGCACTGGCAGGACGCCATGGAGTTGCAGCGGCTGTACCCCGACATCACGGTGCAGCCCGATGTGCTCTATGTCGACCACGGACAGGTCGCCACCAGCGCCGGTGTAGCAGCCGGAATCGACCTGTGCCTGCACCTGGCGCGCAGGGACTTTGGGGAGCGGGCCGCTACCCGGATCGCTCGCCGCATGGTGGTACCGCCCCACCGAGCAGGCGGCCAGGCCCAATACATCGAGCCAGCGGCTGCTCCCACGACACATGGCTTCGCCGAACTCGCCGCATGGATCGTGGACCACCTCGACCAGAGCCTCACCGTCGCCGACCTGGCGCGCCAGGCGCACTTGTCCGAGCGGCAGCTCGCGCGACGCTTCGTTGCCGAGATGGGACAGACCCCCCTGCAATGGATCTTGCACCAACGAGTCCTTGCCGCCCGACACCTGCTGGAGAACAGCCACCTGCCAGTCGATGTCATTGCCCAGCGCACTGGCTTGGGAACAGCTAGCACGCTACGGCGTCACCTGCGTCGTGAGATCAACGTGACTCCCACGAACTACCGGCGCACCTTCCGCGCTGACTAAGGACTGGTCGATCAACCTCTCCGGTCAGTACACCTAGATCACGCTCACGCCGAGCAGCGTGCCGATGCCGTAGGAGACGGCCATCGCTGCCGTACCGCCGAGAATCGTGCGGATCGTGGCGCGGCCCGCTTTCGCCTGGCCGAGGCGCGCCGAAATGAAACCGGTGAGGGCGAGTGCGAGCACTACCGACGCCACGACGGCGGGAACCTTGAAGGCCACGGGCGTGACGAGCACGGCGATGACCGGAAGCAAGCCGCCGAGCGTGAACGCGATGAGGGAAGCAAACGCAGCACCCATGGGCGAGGCGATCGACTCTTCTTCGATGCCGTAGCGCACGCGGGCGTGAGCGTCGAGCGCGTCGTGCGCGCTCATGCGTTCGGCGGCTTCGCGCGCAAGGTCTTCGGGGATCCCGGTCTCCTCGAGAGAGGCCGCGAGGGCGGCGAGTTCACGTTCCGGGTCCGTGGCGAGGCGCTGCCGCTCACGCTCGAGGAGCGAACGTTCGGTGTCTCGCTGCGTCGAAACGGACACGTACTCGCCCATCGCCATCGAGAGCGCGCCGGCACTGAGCGCGGCGGCGCCCGCGATCGCGAGAGCGCCGAAGGTCGGGGTTGCGGCGGCGACACCAACGACCATGCCGGCGACGGACACGATGCCATCATTTGCGCCGAGTACGCCGGCACGCAGGCGGTTGAGGTTCGCCGATGACGCGGCGCGGTCGTGTGTGTCTTCGGGGGAGGTTTCTGGGGCAGGGGTGGAGCTACTCATAGCTCTCACGCTATGTCGCTAAAAACCTTGCCCGCTAGACCGGGAAGCCTACCCTTAGCGGCCTTCGCCACCCTCGACAGCAGCCGCCGGTTGATCGTCGTTCGTCTTCGGCGCCCACAGAAGCGAGGCGATGATCGCGATGATCATCGAGCCGGCGATCACGGCGAGCGAAAGCCAGATCGGGATCTCGGGGATCGAGTGCACGAAGTGACCAAAGCCTGAATCCTTAGGCCACAGCGGCGCCTCGTGGGCCGCGTGAATGACGAGCTTGAGGCCGATGAAGGCGAGGATCGCCGCGAGGCCGTAGTGGAGGTACACGAGGCGGTCCACGAGCCCACCGAGTAGGAAGTACAGCTGGCGAAGCCCCATGAGCGCAAACAGGTTCGTCGTGAACACGATGAACGGGTTCTGCGTAATGCCGAGGATCGCCGGGATCGAGTCGAACGCGAACATCACGTCGGTCAGGCCGATCGTAAGGAACACGAGCAGCATCGGCGTGAAGACCTTCTTGCCGTTCACCACCGTGCGAATCTTACTCCCGTCGTAGTGATCGTGGACGTGGACGACCTTTTTAAGGTTCTTCATGACGAAGCCGTCCTCGGCCTCCTCCTCTTCCTCGCCCTGGACCTGTTTGTAGGCCGTGTAGAACAGGAAGATCGCAAAGATGTAAAACACCCACGCGAAGGAATTGATCACGGCGACGCCGAGCAAAATCAAGATCGCGCGCGCGATGAGCGCGATGATGATGCCCACCATGAGCACCTCTTGCTGGTATTTCCTCGGCACAGCAAACTTCGACATGATCACAATGAACACGAAGAGGTTGTCGATACTGAGCGAGTATTCGGTGAGCCAGCCCACGATGAATTGTCCCGCGACCTGGTGGCCGGCGAGGAAGTAGAGCGTGACGGCGAAGATGAGCGCGAGCGCCACGTAGAACACGACCCAGCCGATGCATTCCTTGAAGGACGGCACGTGGGGGCGCTTGAGAACGAGGAGAAGGTCGATAACGAGGATCGCAACGAGGACAATCAGCGAAATGACCTCGAACTGCAGGGAAATCTCACCCATCGGGGTCCCTTCGGGCTGGGGGCGGTGGAAATGACGAGGGCGCCTCACATCATGGGGCGCCCGTCTTCGGATTGTGTCTAGTCTACGTGTTCACCTTGGACGAGAGTCGAGCGAAGAGGTCGGGAATCACCTGCGCAATGTCGCTTGCGAGAATCGGCGCGTGGCCCTCACCCGCTGCGAGGGCCGCGGCGTGAGCGTGCAGGGTCACAGCGGCTTCGCACACCGCAAGGAGCGTCCGACGGTCGCCGCGCTCAAGCCCTTGCGCGATCTGTGCGTGGTTGAGCGCCAGCAACGCCCCGGTGATGCCCGCGAGCGCATCGCCCGTTCCCGCGGTCGCGAGGCGCGTCGTGGGCGATGTGACCGCGAGAGTGTCCTCTCCCGGCGCGGCAATCCACGTCGTGTGCCCCTTGAGGATCACCGTCGCGCCGGTGCGCTCGGCGAGGGTTTCCGCGGCCTCGCGGGGTGAGGACGCGATGCGGCCACGGTCCCAGCCATCGAGCAGGCTCGCGGCCTCCCCCGCGTGAGGGGTGAGGACGAGGCGGGCGGAGAAACCGTCGGAATTCGCACGCGCCAGGGCGGGTCCAAGCGCGCCCGCATCCGCGACCAGAAGGGCACCCGGCGAGGTTTCCGTCATGCACGCGCGCACGGCCTCAAGACGGCCCGGCCCTTCCCATCCGGAGCCAGCCACGAATGCCTGTGCACGGCCGACGGCGGGGACGACCTCGGGTGTACGCGCGATCACCATGCGCGCGACGGCTTCGGGCCCGAGGTAACGCACCATGCCCACGCCGCAGCGGGCCGCCGCTTCACAGCCGATGAGCGCCGCGCCCGGGTAGTGCTCGCTGCCCGTCGCCATGCACACAACGCCGCGCGTGTACTTGTGGTCGCGCTCGGTAGGCGCGGGCCAGAAGCGGGCGAGGTTGGCGAGACCGGTCACGAGAAGAGCTCCTTGACGTCGTCGGCGGTGATCTGTGCGCTGAACGCCTCGCCACCGTCGGTGAGCGAATCGAACAGCGCGCGTTTCTTCTCCTGGAGCGCGAGGACCTTGTCCTCGATCGTATCTGCCGCAACGAGACGGTAGACCATGACGCGCTCCGTTTGGCCGATGCGGTGCGTGCGGTCAATCGCCTGGTTTTCGGCGGCGGGATTCCACCACGGATCGAGGAGAAACACGTAATCGGCCTCGGTGAGCGTCAGGCCGAAACCGCCGGCCTTGAGGGAGATGAGGAATACGGGATCGTTGCCCTCGCGGAAGTCTCGGATGACGTCGGCTCGATCGCGGGTCGAACCGTCGAGGTACTGGTAGGCGATCTGGCGTTCCCGAAGCTGCTCCGCGACGCGCGCGAGGAAGCTCGTGAACTGCGAGAATACGAGAACCCTGTGGCCCTCGGCGACGACCTCGTCGAGGCGCTCGAAAAGAACCGCGAGCTTCGTCGACGGCGCGTTCTTATCGCCGCCATCGTCCACGAGCGCGGGATCGAGCGCGAGCATCCGCAAGAGCGTGAGTGAGCGAAACACGATGAAGCGGTTCTTGTCCATGTCGTCGATGAGGCCGAGGACCTTCTTGCGTTCGCGTTGAAGCACCGAATCGTAGATCCTGCGGTGCGCCCCCTCGAGCTCGACCTTGACGACCTGCTCCTGCTTCTGAGGAAGGTCCTTCGCCACGAGTTCCTTCGTGCGCCGCAGCATGAACGGGCGGAGCCGGCGGCGAAGCACGGGCATCTTCTCCGGATGCTCGCCCGATTCGATCGGCTGCGTGAAGTGGGTGCGGAACTGCACGTGAGGGCCAAGAACACCCGGCGCGACGATCGACATGATCGCCCACAGGTCCCCGAGGGAGTTCTCCATGGGCGTGCCGGTGATCGCGAGGCGAAACGGCGCCTTGATCCTCTTGACCGCTTGATGGATGCGCGAGGCGCGGTTCTTCACGAACTGGGCCTCGTCGAGGATGAGGCCCGCGAACTGTTCGCGTGCGAAATCCTCTGAATCGATGCGGGCGATCGTGTAGCTCGTGACGACGATGTCGGCGCCCTCGATTTCGCGCCGAAGCTCCGTTTTTCGGGCGCGTCGCGTGCGATCCACGAGCGCGACCTTCAGGTTGGGCGTGAAGCGCTCGGCTTCCGCCTGCCACACCCCGATGACGCTGCTCGGCGCCAGGACGAGGAAGGGGCGATGGGGGCCGGCAGGCGTCGGACCTGAACTTGCCTGGGCGGAGGTCTCCCCCGCGTGCACCACCACCGAGCCGTTACCCTCCCCCGCGCTCGCCGTCTCTCGCGCGTGCTGGATAAGCGTGAGCGCCTGGAGTGTCTTGCCGAGACCCATGTCATCGGCGAGAATCCCGCCGAGCCCGAGCGAATACAGCAGCGCAAGGAACTCGAAGCCCTCACGCTGGTAGGAGCGCAGCTTCGCGTGCAGCCCGGCTGGAATGGGCGTATGGGGGATGGCCTCGAGGTTCTTCAGTTTTCCGACGGTTTCTTCCCAACCGTCGGCAGCCTCGGTCGCATCCGCCGCGTCGGCGAGATCCTCCCAGAACCCCACCTGATACTTCGAGATCTGCTGGCGTTCGGGGTTCCATTCCGCGAGGGCCTCCCCCTCGGCGATGAGGGCGCGCAGGGCATCGAATGCCGGATGCTCAAGCGAAAAGTAGGTGCGATCCTCGAGCAGAAGCGTCGACTGCCCCTTCGCGAGCGCCACAAAAAGGGAGGGGAACGGGATCGTTCTACCCTCGAGCGTGACCTCGAAACCAAGGTCGAACCAGTCGTTCTTCGAAGGATTCTCGGTTTGCCTCACGCGCACGGAAGGATCACCATCGAGCTCGCGGTAGGTGTGGCGCGTGCCCGAGATCGTGACGTCGATGCCGTCCATCGCCTCGAGCTCGGGCAGAACGCGCGTCGTGAAGTGGGCGGTGTCCACGTCGCTCAGCTTCTCGGTGCCTTCGGGGGCGCGGTCATCGGGGCGCGCGCCGCCAACCGTTGGCCACAGCTCGCGCACCGCGGCAAGAAGCTCATCCTCACAGTCGCGGTCGCGCTCCGCACCGCCGCGCGCATGCACGCTGAAACGGTTGCGGCTCGACGGATACAGCCACGACCACTTCAGAGCAAGGGAGTTTGCGCCGCTGTAGGCGACCTCGAGCTGAAGCCGCGGCTTTTTCGGCGACGGCATCGTGACGCTCCCGTCGCCGCTCGCGACGCTCGTGACACGGCTCAGGCGAGGAAGCGCGCTATCAAAGAACGCCTCGCGTTCACTCTTCGGCACGTCGATGCGAGTGCGTGCCTCGAGGAGCTTCTGCACGGGCATCGGCACGGGGGCGCCGGTCCCCGCGAATTCAATATCGAACGAGTCGCGAGCGCCCTGGCGGATGTCGATGACGCCGTTCGAGCCGAGCATGCGCGCCTCGGGCCTCGGCTCGCCGTCGATATGCGCGAGGGCCCGCACCGTGAGATCGTCGGCGCCGGTCAGGTCCAGGCCGACGTCGGCCCCCTCACCAAGCCGGACCTCGCCAACGTTCTCCAATCCCACAAACGCCACCCCCGCCTCGCGAGCGCGCGCGAGAGCCTCCCACAAAATCGGCGAGCGAAACTGGTTGATCCACAGTTGCTCGACCGCGGCCGTATGGCTGCGATCCGCCTCCGAGAGCGCAAAGATCCTGGTCAGGGCGTCAGCATGCGCGGGGTCGAAGCCGCGACCGTTCATGCGGTACTCGAACGTCCGCCACGACAGCCCCGATTTGATCCAGTTGTTGCGCTTGCCGCGACGCAACGGGCGGATCGACAAATACACGCTCTTGCCCGCCTCGAGGTGAGCCATCGTGAACGGCTCATAGCCCCACGAAAACCTCGTCTTCGTGAGCTGCTCGGCTTTGAGCTCGAAGCCGAGCGCGAGAGGGGTCGTATCCTCCGTCTCCTCCTCGCTCGCGCGCAAGAGCGGCGCAAGAGTCTCAAGCCACGACGCTGCCTGCTCAGCCTCCGCTTCGGCCTCCGCCTCGCGGCTCTCGCTCCACTGCTCCGCCTGCTGCCCCGACCACAGGGCAAGCGCCGCGCCGTGCTTGCAGTTCATGGCCACGGGACACGAGCACGTCGACTGCACGGGAATCCACAGGGGAAGCTCACCTTCGGTGTCGTTTTCGTCATCGTCGACGTGGTGGAGCGACACTCGCACGCGATAGGGATCCGCGCCGCGGCCGTGCACGACGCCGATGAGCTCGCCCTTCGACCCGGTCGAGGTCGTCACCCAGTTGGGAAGGCGAACATGGTCGTCATTCGCGTAATCGGCCGCGCGCTCCACGACGACGCGCCCAAACATCGGTTCGATGAGGGCCTTCGGCACGAAGGGAAACGGCGGCTGAGGGGTGCGCGCGGAAGAAGCCATAACTTCCAGGGTACAGGCCGGGAAAAGGCGCCGTCGGACCACCAAGAGCCCTCCGCTCCCTAGACGGGGGCGGACCTGCCCCGGGCCCTTCCTACCTGATCTAGAAAACTAACCCCTACGTTTGTGGCGCAATTCGGCTGAGTTCCACCGCAAACGTTGGGTTTAGATTCGCGCCACCCTCGAAGAGCCCCCAGGCGCGACCGTTTAGCCTTGAGCCATGGTGAACCAGGGCACATTTAAGAACGAGTTCGAAGAGTGGGCACCCGCCTGCGTGCAACTCGCTTACACCTACGCCGACGGCCACGAGGCACTCGACCGACTTTGGGTGATCGCGCACCTCGGTACAACCGTGACGCCGTACGCCGTTTACGAAGTCAACGGCCGGATTTGCGAACCTTACAGCCTCGACGAGGCGATTCCTGAACTCGACTGCTCCCCCGAGGCGCAGGGGGAACTTCTCCATCCCCTCCTCGAGAACTCGGTCGAACTGCGAGACGCAGTCGTCGAGGCGAACGAGCCGCTGCCCACCCGCATCGTGCTGCGCTACGACGTCAAGCAGAAGGAACTGACAGCGAGCATGACCTACGACTCGCTCGAACCCGGAGTTCCCGAAGAGAAGCAGGTGAGCAATACCGAACTCATCGAGCGGTGGATTGAGCGACTACGCGAGACCGGCGATGACTCTGCATCCGCGCTCCCCGAGGAACCCGGCGACGAACAGGACGCTCACGCCACCACTATCGAGTTCGAGCCGACGGACCCCACCGACTGCGAGACACCTTTCGACCAGTGGTCGGCATACTGCTTGCAGGTCGCCTATAGCTTCGCCGACTGCCACGACTCACTTCAGCGCGTATGGGTCGTTGCCCACCTCGGCGGAGCCGTCTCGGTGAACGCCGTATACGAGATCGACGGCACCATCGTCCGGTCGCACGAGCTCGGTAAAGCAATCCCCGAGCTCGAAAGCCCGATCGAGGAGCAGGTCGAGTATCTCCTCGAACCGCTCACCGAAAACACGGCCGATTTCCAGGACGTCCTAGAGGCCGCGGGCGAGCCAGTTCCTACCCGTATCGTGCTGCGCTTCAACGTCGCCGACGACGACGTGAATGAGGACCTCACCTATGAACCGCTCGAACCCGGCATTGCCGAGGAGGAACAAAGCCCCGCGAGCGTGCTCCACGAGCGCTGGGTCGAGCGCTTGCGTGACACGGGCAACGACGCAGCTGGGGCCCTATGAAACTAACCCCCACGTTTGTGGCGGTATGAGATCGAGTTCCGCCACAATTGTTGGGTACAGATTCTCCTGGTTTCGTTAGGGACGCCGTCAGCCCTTGCGGACAACGTTGCGCGCGCCGCCGATTGGCTCCTCGATCACGCCGACGCCGACGGCAAGCTCTTCCTCGAGTACATCGACGAATCCGGCCAGGGCCTTGCGAACCAGGGCTGGAAAGACTCGGGCGACTCCGTGTGCTTCGCGGATGGCACGATCGTCGAAGCACTGATCGTCCTCACTGAAGTACAGGGGTACGCCTATGAAGCTGGGCTCGTAGCCGCGTGACTCCTCGATGAGCGCGAAGAGCGCCTCGTCATCGACCGGCTCATGGACTCGACGATGTTCACGGGCTTTGGCATCCGCACCCTCTCGAGCGACAACAGCGCGTACTTCCGGACCCGCTACCACGGCGGCAGCGTGTGGAGCCATAACACGGCGTTCATCATGCGCCAAGCCATGCGCGCGGGATTCACGAACGAAGCCCGGCAGATCGCCCGGGCGCTCGTGCAGGCGGCGAAGGGCTTCGACTGGCGCCTGCCCGAACTGTTCGCGGGGGATCCGACGGCTACCGTGCAGCAGCCGATGCCCTATCCCGCATCGTGTCGCCCGCAGGCGTGGGCTGCGGCGAGCGCCGTTCCGATTGCCGAAGCGCTCGGGCTGCTCCCCGCACGAAACTAGGGCTTGACCTCCACTTTCACGACGTACCCGCTGAGTGGGAGATGCACAAGGGCGTAATCGGGGCGACGCCCCGTGCGCTCCTCGAGGGCGTTCAGGTAGGTCGCGAGCTGGCCCACGTACTCGCGGCGAATGAAATCGAGGACGTCGGCTGGTTCGGTCCGCGAATTCGTTTTGTGATCCACGACGATACTGTGACCGTTCTCGAGGGTCAGGAGCGAGTCGATCCAGCCTTCCATGGCTTGACCGTCGGCATTCCACCACGCCACCGGAACTTCGGTGCCGACGGTGTGCCCCGGGAACTCGCGCGTGATCCAGGCGTGCCATCGCTCGCCGGCCTCGACGATGACCTCGGGCGTGACCTTCGCTTTGAGCAGAGGATTTGTGCCGAGCCATCGCTCGGTGATCCTCCGGGCGAGGGTGAGCTGGCGCTCGCGCGGTAGCTGCGAGTACGGGGTCGCAAGGTAGGCGTGGACGGCTTCGCCTACGAGTTCTCGATGCGTGCCGCCCTCCCCGACGAGAGGGGCGCCGAGCTTCACGTGAATCGTGACTCGCGCGTCGATGCCAGTGGAATCAACGGCGCTCGCGGCAAAACGCGCGGGAAGGCCGCCCTCGTGCTCGATGAAACTGGACGGCGCCCCCGTGGGAGCCGCCGTGGGTTCCGCCGCGAGTGGGCTTCGCTCCCGGCGGTACGGCTCGAGAGGCGAATCGGGGTCATCGGCGTCGCCTGGAGTCTCGTGGTGGAGAACCGTCACGGGGATCGTTGAGACGCGAGGACCGCACTCACACCCGTTCGCCTGGGCGTCGTCGTCTGTATCAGCGGCGCAGTGAGGCTCGCTCTGGCCCGGCAGACCGGCCGGGACGCGCGCCCCGGTCACGGTGAGGGCCGCGGAGCCGTCGGAATTCTCCGCGAGCTTGAGCGAATACGTGGCCTTCTGACCCCGAGCCTCCTTGCGTTCCTTCACGGCCTTCGTGGATTCGTCCCGCTCGGGCGTCCACGAGGCTGCTTCTGCGATTTCCGCCTCGAGAACCTCGGGCGAAAACTGCGCGTACAGCGTCTCGGTAAGGTCTTTGTGACCTGCGAGAACGAGCTGATATTTCGCTCGCGTGAGCGCAACGTAGTGGATGCGGGCCTCCTCCGCGCGGTTGGCGAGACGCGCGCGCGTCACATCGCTATCGTGTGCGAGCGCCTTTGCCATGGGCACGAAAGAGTCGTTGATGATCGGGTTAAAGCGCAGCGCTCGACCGGTAAGGGGGTGTTCGGGATCGAATTCCGACGCTGGCCTCGGCCGCACCGTGACCGCGTCTCGAACATTTTTCGCTTTCTCGGGAACGATCGTGACGACCACGGGCCACTGCAGGCCCTTTGCACCGTGGATGGTGCTGACGGTGACGGCGTTCGGGTCGTGCGCAAGCCTGTGCTCCTTGCCGTGCTCCGCCAGAAAGGCCCCGAGGCCGGCAAGGCCCATGGCGCGGCCCCTGCCCGTGCACTCCTCCTCGTATTCGCGGGCAAGTGAGTGAAGGGCATCGAGAACTGCGAGTCGCTCCTCGCTCGCACTCCACTGCTTGACGCGCCGGGGAAGCTCGAGCGCATCGATGAGGGCAAGGACGACTTCGCTCGGACTGAGTTGAGCGGCGCGCGCACGCAAAGCTTCGAGACCCGCAAGTGCGGGATCTTCACGCCAGGTGTGCATGCGCCGCGCACGCTCGGCACGATTGGGGAGTGCGCCAAGCTCGTGGAACCAGCTTTCGTGCGACGCGTGCTCCGGCACGAGGCTCACCAGCTCGGCGAGTGCGAGCGTGTCGTTCGGGTCGAGGAGGGACGCGAGGCCGGCACGCATCATGTGCGCTTCGCGCCCGGTCCATAGATCACGCTTCGCGCCAGTCGTGGGTATGCCGAGTGTTTCAAGCGCGTCCGTCACGGTGGCAAGCGCTCCCCCGCCTCTCGCGAGCACGGCAATGTCACCGGGCGTCAGGGGCTCTCCGGCGATTGTGGCGCCCGAGGTAAGGAGCGCGTGGATGCCCATCGCGATCGAGCTTCGCAATGCTGCGTCCTTCGCGCGTGGCAGGTTCTCGGGGCCCTTCCACAGCTCCACGCGGCCCTCGTGCCGCGTGTTCTCGCGGGCACCGGGCACGTCAAGCGCGACAGTCGATGGCTTCATGTCTCGAAAGATTGCCGTGAACAGGGCGTTTGTGAGGGCGAGCGGCGGCTCAGAGCTTCGATAGGAATCGGTAAGCGCCTCGACGTTTCCGCCAGCGAACCCTCCGCGGCCCTCACGCACGGCATCGACGACGCCCGACATGAGCTCGGGGGCTGCGTCGCGAAAGCCGTAGATCGACTGCTTTTGATCACCCACCCACACGACATCCTCAACAAGGTCGCCAAGGCGCATGAAAAGCTCGAGCTGAATCGGAGACGTGTCCTGAAATTCGTCAACGGCGAGGAATCGGAAGCGGCTCTTGAGCGAGGAGCGCACGCGCTCGTTGTTCGTGACGAGATCGAGCGCGAGGGTCTCTTGATCGGCGAAATCCATGACCCCCAGTGCTGCCTTGTGCTCGGTATACGCTTCGAGCGCGTGCGCCGCAGTCGAGAACGCGAGGCGAATCAATTTCTCGACATCCGCGAGGAACGCTTCGTTGCCGAGAACCCCCACGCCGTCGCTCGCGCCAAGGATGAGGTCGGCAAGCGGTGCGAAGACTGCCTGAGGTCGCGCACCGGGCTTTTTGCCTCCGTGGGCCGGGCGCACTTTCGTCACGTCGGCGAGTGCCATCCACTGCGTCCACGGCACGTTCTCGATACCGCGGCTCATGCGACGGTAGAGCGACTCGAGCGTGACGATCGATCCCTCGATGTTTCCGAGTGTCGACGAGACCCGTTTCGCGGGCTCGCCGTCGCTCGGCCAATGCGTAAGTTCCTCACCCTGGGCTTCGGCCGCACGCGCCGCGTCGCGATCCGCCGTGAGTTCTGCGAGGCAACGTTCGAAGGTGCGCAGCCAGGCTCCGCGCTGATCGGGTCCACTCTCGTAGCCTGCCTCATCGATCATCGAGCGGAAAGCGGTGATCGATTCCTCGGCGCTGTGCTCGAGGGCGGCGGGTGTGATGCCGTTTGTGCGAGCGAGCCTCGTCATGCTCGTAACGGCGCTCGCCCACGATTCATCGCGCTCAAACGAGTTCGCGCCTTGGTCTGGCGCTCCTTCGTATCCGAGTCGAGCAAGAAGCTTGTGCTCGCGCTCCTCGATCTCGGCGATGGTGTGGTTGATCGACGCCGTGAAAATGAGTTCGCTTTCCTCTTCGCTCAGCACTCGCAGCTCGGGGCTAAGCCCCATGTCGATCGCGTAGTCCTGAACGATGCTCCCCGCGATCGAGTTGACCGTGCCAATGAGTGCCGAGCCGATCTCGTTCGCCTGCTCCACGTGCCCGAGCTCGAGAAGACGTACTTGGAGACGCTCGCGGAGCTCGGCCGCGGCCTTCACCGTGAAGGTCGTCGCGATGATTTCGCTCGTGCGCACGCCGCCTGCGAGCGCATCAGCCAGTCGCGTGGTGAGGGTGTAAGTTTTGCCGGATCCCGCCGACGCGGTGATGACGGTGAAGGTCATGAGTAGTCTCCCGTGAGTCCCGTGAGCAGGCAATAGTCGCTGTAGGCGGCGTTAGCATCGACGAATACGCGCCCCGCTTGCGCGCGTTCCTCGGCAAGTTCCGCCGCGGCTTTTTTGTGGGCGGTGTCGAGAGGCGAAAGACCGTTCGCGAGGGCGATGTCCCCCAGCGCACTCGTCACGCGACCCTGGGCGATCGCGCTCAGTTCATCCTCGATCGTGGCGCGAAGCCGCTCGAAAAGGGCGAGGCTTCCGTCGGAAGTTTCACCGCTTTCCCCACGCCCACCGAGGCCACGGTCGAGGGTCACGAACTCCGCGTGGCGCAGCATGAAATATCCGGAGCGCGGCTCGCGCATCTCACCTCTCTGTGCGCCGTACGCCCACGCGTAGGTCGCAAGCTGGAGCGCTTCGTGCGTGGCGACGTAGTTCGCGTATCGCGACGTGCTTTTCGTCCATTTGAAGTCGAGGAGAACGGGGCTCCCGTTCTCGTCGATTCCCGTGAAGTCGATCGAACCGAAGAGGGGCGCGGTGAACTGTTGGGCTGCGCCGGTGGCTTCCACCGTGAAGGCGAGGGGCACGCCTTCGAGTGCATGCTCGATCTGAAGCACGCTGATGCCCGCGCTGCGGAGCGTGCGAAACAGCATGCCGATGCTTGTTTTCGCCCTCCGTAGGACGTACGCGCGCAGAGCCTCGTTGCCGGGGAGGTCGAGGTGACTCGCGTACCGGGGGATGAGCCGCGCCGCGAGTTCCTCGACGGTGCTTTCAGGGACCTCGTAGCTTGGCGGCACGCGCTTGTCATTGACGAGAGTTTCGATAACGGCGTGCACGAGCGTGCCTATCGCGCGGTTGCCGCTCGGGACGCTCGCGGCGCTGCCCGGTTTGATGCCGAACAGATAGCGAAGCACCCATTCAAGGGCATCGCGGTGAAGTTTTTCGAGCTGCGTAAACGACAGGCGTTCTGGCATGAGGTGCATCCCGGGCGTCACGTCGCGCGCGAGGGTTGACGGCGGCATGAATCGAAGCTCGGGCACTGTTTCGACCAAGCCCGCTTCGAGCCGTCGCGCAGCCCATTGACGCGCATCGATAGTGAGCGCCCGGTGCTGCGTGGGATCCGATTGCTTCGCGTCCAGAGCCTTGATCTCGGGGTGGGCGTCAAGCCATGCTCCTGCGAGTGGCGCGAGTGCAGGGTTGAGGCTCGCACGCTCGCCATCCACGACATCGGCAACGACGGCGATGATCGTTGAGGCACGACTCAAAGCACGCAGTTTCGTGCCCATCTCGAGCGCCTCGAGTGCCTCCGGTTCAATGACGCGCGCCCCGCCCTCTTCGAGCAGGTCGACTTCCGAGCGGTCCCACGTGGCACCGCGCCTTCCTTGGACTCCGGCGGCGCCCCACCACACGACCGTTCCTCCATCCACGTACGCCTCGCTGATCGCCGTTTCCCACGGGGCGACGGATGGACGTGCAAGCACCGATCGCGCCGAAGGCGCGGATGCCGAGACGAGGTCGCGCAGCTCACGCTCACTGAGCGAGGGCCCGCCCACGAGATCCACGAGATCGCGAAGGGTCGCGAGGTGCTGGCGAATAACGCTCTTCGCGGGCCCGGCCGCTCTCGGCATCGATTCCACTCGTGCCTCGAGAAACTCAAGGCGCCTGCCGAGAGCACCGACCGCCACGCGGTCCCCTGGCGTTTCGGCGGTGAACGCGCACAGCTCACGCACGATCGCGACATTGTGCGTGCCGGCTTCGGGATCCGCAGCTATCTCCTCGAGCGCCCGTGAGAACGCCGAATGCGGATCGCTCGCGTCGATCCCCGCTTCCTCTCCGAGGGCGCGAAGGAGCGCGCGGGTCACCTTCCACGGCAGCACGGGGGCCGACGCTTGCCCCTCCCCCGCAGATTCCCGCCTCTTCTCGCACGGAACCTCGACACTGAGGAATTCCACGAGCGCCTGTACGTTCACGGGCGCGCTACTCGCCTCGAGAAAGAGCGGCACGATCTGTGCGGCAAGCCGTGGCAACTCCGACGGCGCATGCGCCACGGGCGGAAGGCCGCGCCGCGTCAACGACAGGTCAAGCGGGAGTGTTCCCCTGCTTGCAAGCACGGTCACCGTGCCCTCGCCCGCGCATGCGTCTTCGAGAATCTGCGCGGCGACTTCTCCGGCCGAAAGTTCCTGGGGCGCACGCACGATCGACAGTGAACTGGGCACGCGTGCATCTTCCTCGCGAACCGTCACCTCGACACCGCAGCGCGAGAGGAGCGTAAAAATCGCCGGCCAGCGGCCGGGGAGACTGCGAGGATCCTCGGCGCACTCGATGGCCTCGATCCCCAGTGGCCACACCTCGCTCGAAACCGCAAGCTCTTCGAGCTCGGCGTGAACACTCGCGAGATCATCGGCAAACCCCGGTGGCAGATTCGCACCGGCAACTCCTTCGACGCCCACGACAATGGCCTGTTCGAGTGCCGCGAGCGCCTGAAGCCGAGGCTGGCGTACTCCATCAACCCGGCGAGGCTCCGGCGCACGCCAACCCAACTCGAGTGCCTCATCGCGTAGCCGAAGCAGCACGCGCGCCGTGTTCCACGGATCCAGCTCTCGCGAGCGCCGATACCACGAGTGATCCACCTCGCCGAGAAGGCGGTGCGTGCGCGCGACCCTCACCGCGTGCGACGTTTCCGGATGGCGCAGCCCCAGGCGCGTGAGCAGCACCCCCACGAGCTCGCGCGGCCCCGCGACCATGTCCCACGCACGCTCCGCGCCACCGCGCGACGCCCACGCGGCGCCATCGGCAAGCCAGCCAAATCGAATCTTCACGAGGGCCCCTCTCGACCGTTTCCCGTTACGCTCACAACGGTATCCCGGGGGTGAGACATTTAAACCGGCAACCGTCGGACCCGCCCTCAACCGCACGCCGAAGGCGACCCGAGGAACCCAACTCCAGCGCTGCCCTACCTGTGTGCCGTCCCTGGTGGCCAGCACGCCGCGGCGCGAGCCTCATAGTCCCGGCTCTGCGCAACCAAAACACGGTAGCTAGCAACAAAGTGGCGGAGTGCACATGCCCTAATTTCCCAAAACGACGTCTCTGAATAGCGCTTGACCAGCGGCTGTTATATATTCGTGATGTTGTTCGTGTCGCGGGTCTCCCCGTGACTGAACCGCATTCCTCATTTTCACAAACGAGGGCTCAGGCCCGCGCCGCCAAGCGGCGTTCACATCGCCACCCGCCGCTGACACCATCGCGCGGGTGGGGCGGTGCCGCGGTGAGGGGATTTCCGCGGTACGAGAAGCGCCCGGCGGAGGGGGTCCGACGGGCGCTTCTCTACATCTCCGGCCCCTTCCGGGTGCCGGTCCTGGATTAC
The DNA here is from genome assembly GCF_001807585.1 of Dermabacter sp. HMSC08H10. Lineage (NCBI taxonomy): Bacteria > Bacillati > Actinomycetota > Actinomycetes > Micrococcales > Dermabacteraceae > Dermabacter > Dermabacter sp. HMSC08H10. The sequence goes on along the minus strand of NZ_KV789419.1, from coordinate 7,805 downwards.
TCGGGCGCAGCCTCACCGGAGGCCACGGAAGCGTCGGACTCCTCCCCCGCATTCTCCCCAGCCGGGTTACCACCGAGGTAGCCGAGGTAGCCGAAGCCGCCCTCCCACGGTTCCAGGTCGTCCTTCAACGCGTGCTCTGCCGACTCGTGCACGAGCCGAGTCGTAGCCTCCATGCCTTCGGCAATCACGAAGCCGAGCGGCATGTATTCCTTGAACTGATCCCAGAGTGCGCGCGCATCGGCGCTGCTCAGCCTCGACTCCCCCACGGGAAGCTCAAGGAAAATATCCTCGAGAACTCCCTGGTTAGACGGCACAAGATCAAGCGTCCCGCGCATCTCCGGCCCGCTCAGACACCACGTGATCATCGCGGGCGATGCCTCCGCTGACATACCCACCACGGCCTCGCGATCCCACGGCGCACGAGAAATTTCACTTCGCCCCACCCGCACGCTCGGGAGTCCGACGGTTGCCGCGAGAAGGCGCTCGCTTGCTTCGCCCACCGCCTCCGTGTCGTCAAGGGGGTGAAGCACCTGGAGCCGAATGCGCAAACTCTGCGGGGTAAAGTGCGCAACGCTGCGCCCTTCCGCCTGCTCGAGAACGCCGTCACTCGTCCAGTCGTACCCGAGGCCCGTGATCCCCTCGACGGGCCCATCGGCGGTTTCGCGTATCCACAGCACCTGGAACGTCTCGAAAATGCGGCGCATGTACGGGGTGATGCGCGTACGTTCCGGCGTGCGAATGATGAGCGAATGGGGCTCGGCCTGCGCACTCGCGATGAGCGCGGAGATCCACGGGCTGTACTCGATGACCTCGACGGGCATGTCGATCACGCGCGGCACAAGAGGCGTGTCGTCCTCGTAGTATTCACCGCGGCTGATCTGCTCCCGCGGGGTCCGGTTCGCCCAGCCCGCATCGTCCACGAGGTCCACGTCGATGCTCACGTCGCTCGCGCTCGCAGAGAATGCACGCGCACATGCTTTCGCGAGTGCGATCGTCTCGGCGCGTGGCCCGACGATCTCGGCCGCATAGTAAGGAGCGGCGATGACCGCATCGTCAACGAACCAGATGGGCGGGGTGTTGGACGTGCCGTCAGTAATCGCGACCGCATCACAGTCAGTCGACCACATCTCGTGATCGGGCGAAAACACGGCGCTCACGACATCGGCGAGGCGCTCGGCCTCCCACTCGCGCGGGCTGTGAAGCCGCACAATGGCCTGCTGGTTCATGCCTTCACCTCTCAGTTGTTTGCATGTGGACTGCCGAAGCCACGCGAGTGCGTCACTTCCTCATCTCCACCCTCGTACACGATCTGAACAGTTTCACCCGGCTGCCCCATGCGGAACATGCGAGCCCGGCCCGTCGGGAGGGATCGGGCGCGCTCGCCACCGAGGAGGAGGCCCTCAGTACGGTCGCCCGAGAACATGAAGCCCGTCGCACCACTCTCACGCACCGTGTTGAACACCGGCTCGTATAGACCGCGCGAAGCACCCGCGACACGGCGAGCAATGATCGCGGAGAGGTTGATCTCCGGCCCCATCGCGAGGAACGGCTGAAGAGCTTGAAGTGGGCTCATGCTTCCGGCCGTGAGCACGTCATAGTCATCGATAAGCAGAACGATGCGCGGCTGCGTTTCACCCTCGGCCTCCGCCGCTTCGGGTGAGCCGGGAACGCGCTTCTTAAGCTCGGGAATAATGGCGGCCACGAGCTGCTCAGCCAAGGTCGCGGAAGCCGCATACCCGCCGAGATAGGGCTCGGGGATGGCATCCGCGAGGTTCCTGCGGGGATCGAATACGGCAAAGACCAGCTCCTCCTCGCTCCACCGCTTCATCATCTCGCGCGCGATGTACTTGAGCATGCTTGTGCGGCCCATCTTGTTGGAGCCGAGGAGCACCATGTTCCAGTCGGTGCCTTCCACGTCGAGTTGCGCCGTGCCGAGGTCGCCCTCGTAAAGGCCGATCGGGATGAGATTCTTCGATTCGCTCTGCTCGAGCAGATCGGGCGTGACAACCGTCGGAAGCAGGCGCACCTTGGGCGCGCGGTCCGTGGTCGATGCCGAAACCGCTTCGACGAGGTTGGAAAGCCCCTCGACGGTCGTTTCGCGGTCCGCCTTCGAGTCGATGCGCGGGAGCGCGATCTGGCCGAACAGGCTCTTCGAGGTCAAGCACTGACCAGGTCGGTCAGCGGCAATCGTCGCCGAGAGCTTACGCGCAACGCTCGACTCACCCGGGTCGGTGAGGCGCAGTTCGAGGCGGTTACCGAAGTAGGTCTGCATCGTCAGTCGCGCGTCATTGAGGCGCGAACCGGTCGCGACCACGTGAACACCGAGGCCAGCACCGCGGCGGACGATGTCCTTGATGTTCTCCTCGAGGTCGTTGAACTCCTCGTTGAACTGGCCGAACCCGTCAACGAGCAGCACGATCTCGCTCATGAGCTTCGGATCAACGTCGAGGCCCGCCGCACGCCGTACCGATTCGAGGTCGGGAAGCTGGCTTTGGTGGAGCAAAAGCTCGCGCGCCTGCATAGCCGCCTGAACCTCTTCGACCGTGCGGCGCACGGCCTCGCGCTGCTGGCGAGTCGCGATGCCCGCAACGTTCGGAAGCTTCTCGATTGCCATGAGACCAGAGCCGAGAAGGTCAATTCCGTACACTATCGCCTCCGCGGAAGGATGCGTGAGCGCGAGCGACGCCGCGATCGTGTGGAGTGCCGTCGTTTTGCCTGAACGGGGAGCACCCACGATAAAGACGTGACCGCCTGGGCCAGCAAGATCGAGGTTGAGTTTGCCCTGCCACTGACGCGCCGGATCGTCAATCATGCCAATCGGCACCGAGAGGAGCTTGTCCTTCGGCAGACGCAGACCGCGCCTCGTAGCCATGGGTTTGCCGGCAGCCTGGTCGAGCGTAATGACCTTGTCGATCGGGTCGAGCCAGATGGGGCGCGTGACGCGAGGCTGCTTCTCGAGCTGGGCAACGACGGTCGAGAGAATCGTGTCGCCCTCTTCGTCCTCATCATCGGCGCCGCCCGGGGCAGCTTTCTTATCGGGCTCCGAATCGGTATCGAGGACGGCAAACTCATCGATAAGGGAGACGTGAGGGAGGTCCGCAACCTCCATCTCATCCTCTTGCGCCGGCAAGAGGCCCGACACGTAGCCTGAACGGAACTTCGTGTAGGTCGTCGTGTCGACCTTGAGATAGCCGTAACCGGGCAACGGCGGGAGTGAGAACGCATCAACCGTGTCGATCACGGTGCGCGACTCGGCCGCCGACAGGGTACGAAGACCGATGCGGTACGACAGGTAGGTTTCGAGGCCGCGAAGCTTGCCGCCCTCGATGCGCTGGCTCGACAGAAGCAAGTGCACACCGATCGAACGACCGATACGGCCAATCGACAGGAACAGGTCGATGAAGTCCGGGCGGGCGGTCAGAAGCTCGCCGAACTCGTCAATGATCACGAGCAGATGCGGAAGCGGCTCCATGTGTTCGCCACCGTCGGCCGCCTGACGACGCCGGTACGTCGTAATATCCGAGAGGCTTCCAGCGTCCTTCAGGAGTTGCTGGCGGCGTTTGACTTCGCCCTCAAGGCTCGCGTACACCCTCTCCACGAGGTTCGCGTCGTCGCCAAGGTTCGTGATGACGCCCGCAACGTGTGGGAGGTTCTCGAACGGCGCGAAGGCTGCACCGCCCTTGTAGTCGATGAGCACCATGTTGACGTCCGCCGGCGAGTGTCCCGTGACGAGGCCGAGCACCAAGGTGCGCAGGAGCTCAGACTTACCGGAACCGGTCGCACCGATCGCGAGGCCGTGAGGCCCCATGCCGTACTGTGCCGACTCCTTGAGGTCGAGCATGACCGGAGCGCCCTGGTCGTCGGTACCGATCTGTACGCGCAGGAAGCTCGAGCGGGGGCGCGGGGCCCACGCTTCCTCAAGGTTGATGTTCGTGAGTTCGCCGACGCCAAGAAGGTCCGAGGCGCGCAGTGCTTGCTGCGTTTCGTCGTGTTCAAGCGAGTCGGGTGCGAGGCGAACGCCGGAGAGATAGCGCGCGAGCGCCCTCGCCTCTTCGTGCGTGAATTCGTCGAGCTTCACCGTGAGGCGCTCCGGCTCTTGATCTCGCGACGTGTAGCGCTCGATGATCGCCTCATCGGACTTGACCGACGAAGGGCTGATGCGAAGCGTGATGTCGTCGGGCTCGTGCTCGCGACTCGCGAGCAGGTGCAGCATCGTAAGGCCGACGTCCGACGGGCGCACCTCGCGGTCGCCGATGGGAAGATCGAGCGCGTCTTCTCCGTGATGGTCCGAGACGATCCACATGCGCGCCATGGTGCTCGAGATGTTGCCACCACCGAGATTGCGTCGAAGCTGCGCGGCCTCCGTGAGGCGTCGGTGAAGCTCGGGGCGCAGCACCTCCGCGAGCTGTCGCTCGTCCTTCGCGATGCGGCGAATGGGACCGTGCTGAGTCGCGCGAGACTGGTCAGCCATGTGCGGAAGCCACGTCATCCACGACCAAAAATCGCGCGCTTCGCCCTCGGGGTAGGTGAGAGCCATTTGGATGTCCTCGGGCGAGGACAGCGCTGCCGCATGACTCGTGAGCAGTACGGCGATGCGACGGCAAAACGGCTGATCGCCCACGATACTCACGTTGCCCACGGAGTCGAACGGGATGGTCACGGGCGCATCGGGCATCGTCGAAAAACGAGCTTCGACGCGATCCAGCTCGCTCGACATAAACTCATCGTCCAGGCTCATCGCGTTATCTTCGCCGACACGATCGAACTCGACCGCCGGCGCGAAGCCCGTACCGAGCCGCAAGCGCATGAAGTCCTGGTCGTCGCGGCGGCGCTCCCACAGCCTGGAGGTGGAGCGCGCGAGAGACAGAAGAGCCCCGGGGTGGGGTTCAGCTGCGCGCGCAAGTTCGGCCCGATGTTGCTCGGCTTCAAAGAGCTCGCTCGATTGACGGTCGAGGTAGGTCAGGTACCGGTCGCGGAGGGATTGCCGACGCCTGATTGTGCGACCACGGTTGCTCATAAACATGATGACGAACGCGATGACCGTCACGATCATCATGAGGGCACCGATCGCGGCGAGGGCGGAGCCCCTGAACAGCATCATGAGGGTCATACTCGTCGCGGCACCGAGCATGGGGATCAGCATGAGGAAGTTCGCCGTGCCATCGTTCTCGGGCAGCGCCGGCGGCAGCTCGATCTCGTGGCGTGTGATCCCCGGGGCCGAGGGCGAGGTTCGGGCGGGACGGTGGACGATTCGTGTACTCACCGACTGACCGCCAACTGCATCATGAGCGCACCCAGCTCCTCGATTGCGACGCGGGAGGGTTCTGAAATGTTGGCGATACGAACGTGGGAGTCGCCCGCGAGATGCTGATCCTGCGGGATGACCACGAGGTCGCCGAGCTGAATGCCGCCGCGGGGCTTTCCAAGGCCGCTTTCCGGGGTCTCGCGAAGCAGACGAATAGTAGCGCCGTGCTTGTCACCGAGAGCCTCACGAATGCTCTCGACCTTCTCGATGCCCTGCACGGTACGGCGGCCCACGATGACGATCACGTGCGGCATGAGCATCGAAAGCTCGTCGTCATTCACGTGTGAGTCGCAGTCGACGAGAAGCACCTGCTGCGATCGCGAGATCTCGCCGATCGATTCACGCGCCTGCAGGAGAGGGGTCTGCTGAAGACGAAGGCCTCGCTGGTGGTAGTTCTCACCGAGGAACCACGCAAGGTCGCTCGTCGAGCGCAGTCCGGCGACGGTCACCGAACCGCCGCGCGCCTGCGCGAGGTAGCCCGCGCTCGCGACGAGGAGCGAGGTCGCGCCTGCGCCGCCGTGGGCACCGAGAAAAGCGATGCGGCGCCCGGTCGTGATGGGCAGTTGCTCATCGCGTCGTGCCTGTGCGATGCGAGTCGGGGTCTCGTCGTTGCCGATCCATCCGGTCACTCGGCGCAGCGCACGACGCGCCCCGCCTTCGCCCTTGCGTCTACTGATCTTGAGTGCGCGGTCTTTTTGGTTCACTGGAAAGTCCTCAACAATTCGCTATACACACCGAAAATACCGACGAGCGCAGGCACGGTCACGAGCGTGCAAATGCGTTCAATTACGCCGGAGATGCGACGTCCAAGGGCTGAGTTCACGGAGCTACGGAAGGCGAAACGCGGGACCGTGTACACAGCGATCGCCACAACGATGACGCCCACGCCGAGCCAAACTGAAAGGTCGGGTTTCGACGCGACAATCGCCTGAGCGCAACACACACCAGTCACGATTGCGGCGCCCCACAGAACGGCCCGGTGGAGCGCGAACGGGAAGTGACGAGTGCGGAACACCATGGCAATGGCGACGGCTGCCACGGTGATTGCCGCGAAGATGTTCTCCACGACGAGGGCCGACGCAAGACCGAGGGAGATAGCCAAGGTCACCGCGAGAACGACGACCGACATGGAGAGAGCCTCATACGCCTCTGAAATGGCGACATCGACGCGCTTGACTTTCACGTCCTCATCCTCGGCGAGGGCATCCTGGACCTTGTAGAGACCTGCCCCCTGCATTGCGAAGCGCGGCACCAGGCCCAGCGCCGCGAGGGCGATCACAGCAACGATCGCACCAGCCTGCTCCGCCGTTGCACCGAGCGTTGTAGACAGGATGAAGATACCGATGCCGGCGGCAAGGGTGGCGAGGGCAGTGCCGAGCGCAAGGAAGCGTCGGCGGAGAACCCCAAACACTGCAAGGTTGGCCGCGAACGCGCTGAGCCACCAGATCGCGCTCTCCTTACCCCCAAACTCGAAGTTGATCCCTCCGAGGAAGGTGAGCAGGAGCGAGCCCGCATACAGCGGCCACGCGAGGGTGTGGACCTTCAGAGCCGCGGTGACGATGGTGAGCGCATACATTCCCGCGACGGGCCACCACGGGCGGGAAAACGCACCGGGGATGAACCACAGGGAAAGAAGAAGAAGGACAGTGGAAAGAATGCCGAGCACCCACGGGCGGCTGGTGTCGTTCCATAAACCCCGGACGTCGATGGACGTGAGGCGATCGACGACGTCGTGAACGACCGGCTCCAAGGGAGCGTCGGCAAGCGGCAGAACCTGCACAACCTGGCCGTCAAGAAGCTCTTGCTCACCAACGGGAACCGTGTGTTCAAGTCGCGCGCCGAGGACCGTGAAAAGGCCGAGGCTTGAAACTTTCGTGGTTTCGCCTACGAGCTCAATGAACTCGGGGATCACATCGGCGGGCGTGAGCGAGCCGGGGACGATCACGTCCGCAGCGCGCTCACTTCCGCGAATAGTGAGGCGAACGTAAGGGCTTTGGGTCATTGCTTGTCCTCATCAGCAGTGTTCGGCGTGGAAGCCGGCGTAGTGGGAGGTGTGGCGGGAGTGGTAATCGACGTGCCCTGCATGGGCTGTCGTTTAAAGGTCGTGTCGGTCGCGAGGAGATGCATAACGAATGACACGGCTACGCATACAGCACACGCGAGGACGGCGAAGAAAATACTGGCGAGCATCGTGCCGAGGCCGTCCGTCCACGTCCGACGCAGCCTCTCCGACCGGTGCAAAAGCGCCTGGGCAAGCCGTTTCCGGCGCACCTTAACGGCGTCGAGAAGCTGGTCATCATAGGTGTACACGCAGTCCAAACCCCCTGCTGAGCGCGTCAGCGGTCAATATGCGAGAGCCATTGTGCACACAATCCCTGAGATAGGCCACTTGGGTGAACATTACGGGAACATAACGGAACCTTTTGGTGGATTGGCGTGACACCGTCAGGACGTTGTGGTTTTGTGTAACGGTCAGATAACGGGACGTGTGTCCCGGACA
>NZ_KV789418.1:0-4116 GCF_001807585.1 Dermabacter sp. HMSC08H10 | reverse complement strand
GTGCACCACCCGAAGAGAAACCATTTTGCAAGAAATTTCCGCGATGTTCACCCGCCACCGTATGTTCACGCCAGGGCTGGATGAAGCTGCACTCAAAACGCTGTCTTCGCCTATGAATTGCGCTTGAGATGCCGGCCGTTAAGGCAACGTTTTCCGCCAGCGGGGCATTGTTAGGAGACGACTAAGGCGTCGTGGCTCCCGCTGGGTGATGCCACTGCGGCGGTCGGTGTGCTTGGGGTGCGCTGCTTTTAGGCTTTCTTTTCGCGATACGGATTCGCAACCTGCGCCACGCTGGTCCACGTGTCGGGGGTGACGAGGAACGTGACGGCCTCGTTATCCCAGAACACGCGAGTTTCGATGCCCTTGGTTTCCGCGTCGTACGTGAAAAAGACGACGGCGATGTCGAAGGGCCGATCATGTGATCGGGCCTCCACATATCGAACAACAGGAACTTCGAGAATTTTGCGAGAGAACACGCCGTGAGTGAAGGCGCCGTTCTTCAAGTAGAAAATTGGATCGACTTGCTGAAGCGTGAGACCGTCGAGACCGTCGGCGACTGTGAAGACCGCGGTGAACGCATCCCACTCGCCAGTGAAATCTTGAACGTCGAGTTGGAGGGCTTCCGCAAGCTCCCGGAGACGCTTATCCTCGTCGCGAGAAAGGCTACTGCTATCGTGCGAGGGGTTTTGGGTCATTGCTTACGAAGCTCCTCTGCGAGTTCGAGGAGGTCCTGAGTGCTCACGGGTTGCTCGTCGCCTCCAAAATTATCCACGTAATTGTAAACGAATGTGTCTTGCTCGAGGTCGAACCGCACGACGAGGGTCGCTGCCGTGTCAATGTGCACCTGCTTTTCGAGGAAGACTTCTAGCAGAAGCTTACGCTGGTCCTTGCCGAATGCGAGGTTCACGGTGTAGGGATCCTTGCCCGCAAATTTGGCGAGCGAGGTGTCAAAAAATTCGCCTGTTTTCGTGTGAACAAGGAAGATCGTCAAGGACTCGAGATAATCTGTTTGTTCGAGGCCCCTCCGCACGCAATATTCGAAACGCTCAGTGGGTGTCCCCGCCCAAGGTGCATGAATTGTAGTCATATGAGAAGTCTATCGATTTGTGAAAGGGTGATCTATCCCCGTCTCCTACGGATTCTTGACCAAGTCGAAGTGCAGCCAGTTCACTGAGCCGGACTCGAGCGCGTTGCGTTTGACCTCACTCAGGTTCTCGGCGCGGAAATCGATGTGCTTCATCGGAAGTTCCGACTTGGCCGGGTTGCGGTCGAAGATCGGGTGTTCACCGTTCGGCATGGCACCGTCGATCCTTAGCCACTGGTTTCCGGTCTCGCGGTCGTAGAAGTCGGCGATCGCGTGGTAGTTCTCCGGCCGTCCAGTGGGGTCGAGCGTAGCGCGTGTCGAGAAGTGTGTGAACGTATCTTCCTTCATGATCGCGTCCATCTGTGACGTCTCGATACCATAAATCGTCTTTTGGTTGACGTCGGTGAATTGAGGTAGATAATTCCCAATTCCCGAGTTTGGTGCGTACATGTGCGCCATCATGTGACCGGCCTCGTCGTTGGTGAGCTTTCCGATCTCTTTAATCCACTCACGTGCGGCCGGGCCATCCAGGCGCTTCACGGCGGTGAACTTTTCGAGAACAATAGCTTCAGTCTCCATGTAGTCCGGGTAAATCCGGTGGACAACTTTGTTTTGCCCGACTTCGACTGTCACTTCACGAAGGTTTTCGTTGACGTAATCAGCAACGTGAACCTTCGGGTCTGGAGCGTAACCGCGCGGACGATCGATTTTTTCGGGCAGGCCGCCTTCGGGAAGGAGCTCGTTCGACTTGGGCTTGTAGCCGCCTTCGTTTATTTCGTGGGTAAGGTTCGCATCGCGCCACTGTTTGAGCGGATCCCTTTCGAGGTTGTTCTTGAATTCGAACTCGGAACCATCGACTGTGTGGCGTTCGACGTATTTATCGAAACTGAACTGCTGATGCTCCGCCTTGATAGCGCTGTCGTCCAGTTTCTGAAGATACTCAACTCGGTCATAATCCCCGTGCAAAGTGGCATCCTCAATCATGGACGCACGTGCACGCGAGGCGTAGAACTCGTTCGCCGGCATGCTGGGGCTCGGGGGAATGGGGGAGTCATTCACGTAATGGTGCCTTGTGAAACCAGAGTGTGGCTGAGGGGTGTGCGCTGAATCAATATTCTCGGTAACAGCGCCCAGAGGGCCTCCCTGGTGGTATTTGTGAGCATCTCGTGATTCACGGAGCAGTCGGTCGTCTACACCGACGTTTGCGGCGTTGCGACCGTCGACGAAGGTGAGAGGTTCTCCTGAATTCCGTCCGAAACGATCCTTGATGTGTGGTCCATCAGCATTGTCAACTGCTTGAGTCGCGAAGTGGCTCTTGGCCGGAGCGCCAGCCCCAGAGTGGGCTGGATTAACGCTCTTGCTAGCGTCGATTGCCGAACGGTTGGGGTGTGTGTGAGCAGTTCGTTTACGGCCAGCCCTTGCGGCGTCATCGAAATGCTTAGTTGCACCGTGCGTTCCCGCTTTAGCGATTGCGTCGCCAGCGTTTCTGCCGGCATTCTTCGCGCTCCGGCGAGCAGCGGCACCAATGCCGAGCGTCGCTGCGCCTTTGGTTCCAACGCCTCCGGCTCCTTTGATTGCTGCGCCGGCGGCGGCTTTAGCCCCGCCCTTAGCGGCGAGTCCGGCGGTAGCCTTTGCAGTGGAAGTAACACCGATTTTGAGGGCGCCCGCACCCCCGCCAGTGAACACGGACGTGATGGCGTCAGGAATAAACCCGCCGATGTAATAAGCAGGGTCCGTCTTGAAATCGCGGTACTCGCCTGCTAACAGGTTCTTTGTCCCACGTAGGGCCGCCGAACCTATGTCTCGGGACCTGAACTTCATGAGGGCCCTAGCAACAGTGCTCTTCATTCGATCTAAGCCACCGTTTTCGAAGAAGTCGTCAAGCCCCCTCGCCGCTTTCAGAATTTCGTCGCGGTTATTCCACAGGAACTTAGCGCCCTTGACCTCAAGCTTTAGTAAATCACCGACGAGTAAAAAGGTGTCCTTTATCGAGTCCAGTGCACCCTGACGCAACCGCTCGAAGGGGTCATTGGGGGTCGCAGGCCCGCCTTTAGTCACATTTGTCGCGCTGCCGTCGAGCGTACTTGCGAGTGCCGAGTCGGCCTTGTCCATGTCATCTCGAAGCTTCTTCACTTCGTTCTCGAGGTGTTCGAGCTTGTCCTGGGCCTCGGCGATCGCTTCCTCGCGCTCTTCGTTCGGGACTTCTTCGTTTTCGCCGTCAGAGTTTTTCTCTGTCTTCGTTCTGGGCATAGCTAGTGCCCGTGCCATGGCAAGCTGAGCTGCCATGATTTCAACCTCTAACTGGGCTTTGCGAACGTGGAACTCGACAAGTTTCGCGGCATATTCATCAAGAGCGCGCTTGGCCAACTTGGTACTGACCTGGAGTGCCGAGGCGAACTTGAGTGGTTCGCGCATACCGTTGTACACGGCCTCTGCTTCGGGCGCGCGATAGGTGCCGGACAGGTTGTACCAGGTCTCCTGTGCAGAGGACACTAGGTCAAAAGTGCGCGTGCCGACAGACTCGACTTCAGAGGCGAGGCTGGTTACCGCGGCGGGGTTGTCGATATCGGGAAGCTCAAGATCCATTGGCGGTCCCTCCTGGCATGTCAGTGGCACCGATGCTCGCGCTGGCGCTCCCGGAGTTTGAACTCATAGTGGCATCACCTTGGCAGTATGAGGTGAGAGCTTCGATGGTGCAGTTGATCGTGTTGTAGGCCGTGCCTTGTGAAGCCTTGACGGACCCTTTGACGATGTCTTCCAGATAGGGGTTCATTGCGGATTGGCTCTTAGGGCTGTACTGGAGGGCGGTTCCGGTTGTCGAGATTGCGGAGTCAGCTTCACCGATGGCGATTTTAAGGTCATCGATAATGCTCACTGCGCTTTCAATTATTTGCCCTGAAGCTTCCGGATCGATGTCGTATTGCATCGACTACCCCCAAATGTGCGTAGTAGTGGTAAGTCGCCCTGCCGCCGCTGGGGCGGCAGGGCGTTTGTGTGTGGTGGTGTTAGCCGATGTTGGCGACGGCGCTGGC
>NZ_KV789417.1:0-18716 GCF_001807585.1 Dermabacter sp. HMSC08H10 | reverse complement strand
GCGAGGAGCTCGTGAGGGTCGAACGGCTTATTGATGATCGTCACAAGTGACTGAGTTCCGAGACTCAGTGCTTGGGCGAAGCGGGCGAGGTTACTTCGATCTCGCCACTGACGATCTGCTTCTGGAGGTCTTCGACTTCCTTCTTCAATTCTGCGGGGATCTTGCTATCGAACTCGTGGTAGGGAGCAAGACCGACGCCACCGTTTTCGAGGGTGCCCACGTACGGCTCGTTCGTGAACTTGCCTTCGGCAGCCTCCGTGCCGGTCGTCTCGACTGCGGCTGCAATCTCCTTCATCACCGAGGTGATGATGACGTCCTTCGCGTCGGGGTTGGTCTCCACGCCATCGGAGTCAACCCAGACAACCATGACGCCCTCCTTTTCCTTCGCGGCCGCGAGGGTGCCTGCACCGACGGGGCCCGCGACGGGCATGATGATGTCTGCGCCCTGGGAAATGAAGCCTTCGGTCAGGGCCTTACCCTTGGTCTGGTCATCGAAGTCGCCCGTGAACGAGCCGTCTTGGCTGTCCTTGTTCCAGCCGAGGAGCTTGACGTTCGTGCCGTGCACTTCGTTGTACTTTGCGACGCCATCGGCAAAACCGTCCATGAAGATCGTCACCGAGGGGATCTTCGCACCACCGTAGGTCGCAACGGTGCCGGTCTTGGTGGTACCAGCAGCCACGTAACCAGCGAGGTAGGCCGCCTGAGCGGTATCGAACGTGATCGGCTTGACGTTATCGACCTCGACGGGGTTGCCGTCGGCATCCTGAGCGGTCGAGTCGATGATGGCGTAGTGGGTATCGGGGTTTGCTTCGGCCTCAGTCTTGAGGGTCTGCGAGAAAAGGAAGCCAACGGCGTAGATGAGGTTGCAATCGCCCTGCACCATGTTTTGCAGGTTCGGCGAGAAGTCAGCTTCGCTCGACGACTCGGCGGTCTGCACCTTGTAGCCCTTGTCCTCTTTGAGAGTCGTGAGGCCGTTGAAGCCTGACTCGTTGAACGACTTGTCGTCGAAACCGCCCGAATCGGACACCATACAGGCCTTGAAATCGCCGCCCTTTCCAGCACCCGAATCGGAGCCGGACTGTTCGGGCGGGGTGCCGCAGGCGGAAAGAACGAGGGCGCCAGCACCGAGCAGTGCGGCCGCGCGGGAAAGGGACTTCACGATTGCCTCCAACGTGAGGGGACCAGTTGAGGGTACGCCCGGCGGGTCCGGGCGTCCTCCTCCTAATGTAACGCTCCGTTAACCTGAATGCACTCCCAGACTCGGAATCTGGAGAGCATCCGTCAGAAGCCTATAAAAGGCCCTCCAGTCCCTCCGCTTCTAGGCGCTTCACGAGTGCCCCGACGTCTTGCGATTTCGCCTCGTCCACGACTAGCAAAACGTCCCCTGCTTCGACGACGCTAATGCCATTGAGACCAACCAGAGCGATTGGGCGTTTGGAGTTCGAATACACGCGCGCCCGAGAATCCACACTCACGACCTTGGCGGTCCCCGCGACATCCACGCCGCCCTCGTTCTCCTTTTCGCCGCGCGCCACTCGCGCGAGCGCCCGAAAGTCGCCGATGTCGTCCCACGCGAAGCTCGCGGGCACGACGGCGACCGCCCCGCGCGAGGCGAGCGGCTCCGCGAGCGCATGATCAATCGCGATCGGCTCGAGGCTCGCCCAGATCGCTTTGCCCTCCCTCGAAAGCTCTCCCCCGGTCCCCTCGAGCGCGAGAGCTCGTGCGGCGTCGCTGATCTCGGGATGGAGATCGTCGAGGGCTTCTAGCAGCACACGCGCCTTCACAACAAACATCCCCGCATTCCACATGAAACGTCCGCTTCGCACGAACTCGTCAGCAGTTGCGGCGTCCGGTTTTTCGACGAAACGGGCGACGTTTAAAGCTCCCGCGGAGCGCAGGGCAATCGCGTCCTCATCGGCCGCATCTGACGGGCAGGTCTCGATGTACCCGAAAGCGCTCGACGCCGACGTGGGTTCGATCCCGATGGTCGCGAGATAGCCGAGTTCCGCAGCGGCGATCGCGCTGTAGACACCCTTCCAGAAGTCTTCCTTCGGTGCGATCACGTGGTCAGCGGCGAAGGAGCCAATGATGGCACCGGGGTGCTCGCGCTCCGCAAGCGCGGCAGCCCACGCGATCGCTGGCATCGAGTTTTTTCCACTCGGCTCGAAAAGGATCTGGGCACCATCGCCAACCTGCGCGGCGACTGCCTCACGGTGCGCACGCCCCGTCACGATAATTGGCCGCGCCGAGGACAGGGGCGCGAGACGCTCGAGAGTGTTGATGAGGAGACTCGCACCATTGCCCTCAAGGTCAAGGAGAAACTTCGGGTGGCTCTGACGCGAAAGCGGCCAGAGCCTCGTGCCCGAGCCTCCAGCCGGAATGACGGGAATAAACGGGGAGGAGGTGGTCATAGGCCAAGGCTAACGGAGCTGGTGCGTCAACGCTGAAAGAGACTCTGCCCGACGAAACCGCCCTCGCGGCACCCGGGAAGGACCACAAAAACAGCCGAGCCAATCGGCGTCGTCCATGTATTGAGCAAGTCACCGTCGGAAAGCCGCTGTTGCATGGGGACGAACTGTTCGTCGACGTCGCGTTGATAGCTCACGAAAATAAGCCCGGTATTCGAGATCTCGCTCCCGGTGGGTGCGTCGTCGTAGTTGAAGGGCCGTCGAAGAATCTGCTCATGCTCGTGGTGCGTACCGTCGTCCGCCAACCTCGCGCGCCGCATATGGGAGTATTCGCCGATCACGTGAAAACCGTGCTTGTCTTTCGCGGCAAAATCGGCTTCGCCGTTTTCGCCTGGCCCACCGGCGAGCGGGGAGCCGTCGGACATCCGTCGCCCCACGGAAAACTCGCGAGCCACGCGGTCCGCACGGTCCCACTCGTCAACGTCCATCGCGATCCTGCGCACCACCATCGAACAGCCACCGGCGAACGGACCATCGTTGATCCACACGTGCGTGTCGAGACCGCTCCCCTCGGGGTTCACTGTCCCGTCAATCTGCCCAAACAGATTCCTTTGAGACCCCGTGGGGGCAGCAAAGCGCGCATTCCTGAAACCCTTTTGCACCCAGGTGAGCGTGCAGAACGCGCGCGAATCCTTGAGCAGCATCCGTTGAGCGTGGGCGAGCGCGATCGGGTCGTCCGATTGCAGGGCGATCAGCACGTCTCCGCCCGACCAACGATCCTCGAGCCTATCGATCTCAAACGCCGGCAGCGGCCTCAGCCACGAGGGCGGCTCAACACCGGCGAGCGCAACCGCCTTCTCACCGAGCGCAAACATGACCCGGAGCCGTGCGGGCGCATCGGCGAGTTCGGGCTCCGTGTCGGCGAGCGGGGCACGCCCCTGCGTCAGCCTCGCAGCATCGTCGCTTAAGAGCCTCAGCATTCGTTCGAGGCCGCTTCTATCGGTTTCCGGTCGAAGGCCAAGGGCGATGAAGACCCCGTGCGCGAGTGGTGGCTCAGCGATGCCCGCCTGGTGCGGGCCATAAAAGCTCTCGCGCGCCTCGCCCACGATGCGGCGCTTGTCGAGCTCCTCCTCGGTAGGGATTGGTGCCGTGCGCTCGGGATTCTCCTCCGCTGAGGCGTGGTACGCGCTCGCCCCCGCAGCGCCAAGACCGACTCCCGCAGCTCCTACGAGGCCTGCGGCGAGAAAAGCTCGCCGGTCACCATCGGGTCTCACTGGCCGTCGTCACTGCCCATGTCGTCATAGTTTTCCTCCGCGCCCGCGAAGTCCTTGACGACTGCGGTGAAGTCCACGTCATCCATCCCCTCGATTTCGAGGGTGAGCGCGATGCTCTCGCCAGCGGCAAGGGGCTTCGTCAGCCCCATGAGCATGATGTGGGGGCCACCGGGTTCGAGCATGAAGCTCTCGCCGGCCTTGAGCGTGAATCCGCCCTCGGCTTCGCGCATCGTGCTCTTACCGTTTTCTGTCACAACCTCGTGGAGCATGCACATGTCCGCCGCATCGCATCGCGCGCCTGTGACCTGCACGCTCTCCTTTGCACCGCCCGCATAGGTGAGGGACGCGAAGACTGCCGTCATGTCCGTGTCAGCGGGGTCTGCTGCCTTCGCCCATGCGTCGGTCACCTTCACGCTGCCATCGTGAGCATCCGTGGCCTCCGACGGTTGCTGCGTTTTCGATGGGGCGTCCTTCTCGGGCAGTGCCGAGCATCCGGCGAGGGCAACCATGCCGAGACTCGCGAGCCCTACAAAACCACGGCGATTGATACTCCACCGAGTGTTCACCACTGTCACATCGCTTTCTGCCAGTGCCCCCAGCCTTCGCCGGGGGCACGCCTATCTTTTTCTGCTCGAAATTTACTCGTAAGTCACGACGAGTGGGGCGTGATCACTCCAGCGCGTGTCGTAGCTCGCAGCCCTGTCGACGCGTGCGGACACAGCCCGCGTGGCGAGTTCCTTCGAGGCCAGGTGGTAGTCGATCCTCCAGCCCGAATCGTTATCGAAGGCTTTCCCGCGCTGCGACCACCACGTGTACGGCCCGGGCACATCGCCAGCGAGCGCGCGGTGCACATCAACCCATTCCCCCGCCTCAAGCAGGCGATCGATGTAGGCGCGCTCTTCGGGAAGGAAACCCGCGCTCTTGAGGTTGCCCTTCCAGTTCTTAATGTCGAGGTTCGTGTGCGCGATATTGAGGTCTCCCGTGAGGAGCACGTGGCGCCCGCTCGCACGCAATTCCTCGAGGCGCGACCAGGCGCCCTCGAGCATCTCGTACTTATCGACCATCGTTTGAGGCTTGTCGACGTTGCCCGAGTGCATGTACATGGAAATCACGGTTAGGTCCATGCCGTCGCCGAGTGCGTCCTCGACGTCGAGTTCGAGCCAGCGGCCGGTGTGCGAATCCGCCTCGAGGTTGGGAAGCAAGCGTCGGACCTCTCCCACGTTCGCTCCTTCGAGCCCCTCGCGCACCGCAATCGCAACCCCCGCGCGGCCCTTGAGCATCGAGGCGTGTGCGGCCGACCGCCACCCCTGTCCCACGAGTCCCTCGACGAGGTCCTCGGGAGCACGCACCTCCTGGAAGGTGACGACGTCTGCGCCGCACGAGGCAAGCCACTCCCCCATACCTTTGCGAGCCGCCGCCCGAATGCCGTTGACGTTAACCGTCGCCACCGTGAAAGTCACACTTACTCCTTCATTCATCCACGGGCGCGCTCGCGCCCGATTTGACGGGGAGGAACCCGCCCCACGAAGGACGGGTCCCTGCCGTCAGTCACCCCACGATCGTTCTACACAGTGAACGTGCAAGGCAACTCGGGTATCAGCGCTTAGCCTTTTCGGCTTCCCACGCGCGCTCGGCCGACTCGACAACGTTCTGCATGAGCAGCGCGCGAGTCATGGGTCCGACGCCACCCGGGTTCGGGCTGATCCAGGCGACTTTCTCCTTAGCAGCGGGCTCGACATCGCCCTTGATCTTCTGCTTACCCGTTTCCGGATCCGGTTCACGCGTTACACCAACGTCGAGCACAACGGCATCGTCGCGAAGGTCGGCCGCCTTCACGAGATGTGGCACCCCGGCAGCGGCGATCACGATGTCGGCCTGCTTGAGGAGCTCCGGGAGGTTCTTAGTGCCAGTGTGCGTGAGGGTGACGGTCGCATTATGCTCGCGACGCGTGAGGAGGGACGCGATGGGGCGCCCCACCGTCACGCCACGGCCTACGACGACAACGTGCTTGCCGTTGAAATCGATACCGTGACGCTTCGCGAGTTCAATCGCGGCGCGCGGCGTGCACGGCAGCGGGGTGGTGATGGGCTTGTTGACGTTGAGCACGAGTCGGCCAAGGTTCACGGGATGAAGACCATCGGCATCCTTTTGCGGGTCGATGTACTCGAGAACCGCGTCGGTATCGATGTGCTTCGGCAAGGGAAGCTGCACGATGTAGCCCGTGCAGGCCGGGTCGGCATTGAGCTCATCGAGGACTGCGAAGAGTTCCTCCTGAGTCGTCTCCTCGGGCAGGTCCTTGCGAATCGAGTTGATGCCGATTGCCTCGGAATCGCGGTGCTTACCGGCAACGTAGATCTCCGAGGCCGGGTCCGCGCCTACGAGCACGGTCGCAAGGCCAGGGCGAACCGCGCCTTCAGCAACGATCTTCTCCACGCGTTCGCGCAGTTCTTCCTTAATGGTCTTCGCCGTGGCCTTACCGTCAAGAATTTGTGCAGTCATAGCGTCCTTACTCCTTGCGTCGTGAGTTCTCAGTATTGGGTGAGGTCGGCGTACAGGGGTGTGTTTTCCGCGAGTGTGCGAACGCGCCCTCGGAGCTGCTCGACATCCCCCTTGCCGGTAAGTGCGGTCGCGATGATGTCGGCGACCTCCGTGAATTCGCTCGCACCGAAACCACGCGTCGCAAGCGCCGGCGTACCAATGCGAAGACCCGACGTCACGCGCGGCGGACGCGGATCATTCGGGACCGCGTTGCGGTTCACGGTGATGCCGATCTCGTGGAGGAGATCCTCGGCCTGCTGCCCGTCGATCTCGGACTTGCGGAGGTCAACGAGTACAAGGTGAACGTCGGTACCGCCGGAGAGGAGCTCGATGCCGGCTTTCTTCGCGTCAGCCTGACCGAGGCGTTCAGCGAGAATCTGCGCGCCCTCGAGCGTGCGCTTCTGGCGTTCCTTGAACTCGTCGGTCGCGGCGAGCTTCAGTGCGACCGCCTTCGCAGCGATCACGTGCATGAGCGGGCCGCCCTGCTGGCCAGGGAACACCGCCGAGTCAACCTTCTTCGCGAAATCCTGCTTGGCGAGAAGAAGGCCCGAGCGTGGACCCGCGAGAGTTTTGTGAACGGTCGTCGAAACGACATCGGCAAACGGCACCGGGCTCGGGTGGAGACCCGCGGCCACAAGACCCGAGAAGTGCGCCATATCGACCCACAGCTTCGCGCCAACTTCATCGGCGATCGAGCGGAAGGCTTCAAAATCGAGCTGACGCGGGTATGCCGACCACCCCGCAACGATCACGTTCGGGTGTGCCTCGAGCGCTTGCGCGCGCACACGATCCATGTCGATGCGGCCGGTCTCGGGATCGACCTCGTAGGCCGCGATGTTGTAGAGCTTGCCCGAAAAGTTGATCTTCATGCCGTGGGTGAGGTGCCCGCCGTGCGCGAGGGAAAGCCCCATGAGGGTGTCGCCAGCACTTGCGAGAGCATGCATCACAGCCGCGTTGGCGGACGCGCCCGAGTGGGGCTGCACGTTCGCGTGGTCAGCACCGAAAAGAGACTTCGCACGCTCAATTGCCAGGTTTTCCGCGACGTCCACGAACTCGCAGCCACCGTAGTAGCGCTTGCCCGGGTAGCCCTCGGCGTATTTGTTCGTGAGAACCGACCCCTGCGCCTGAAGAACCGCCCGCGGGACAAAGTTCTCGCTGGCGATCATTTCGAGGGTGGTTTGCTGACGGTGCAGTTCCTGATCGAGAACTTTGGCGATCTCCGGGTCGACCGTGGCAATCGATTCGCTATGCGTGCTCATATGCGCTCCTTCGCGTACTAAGACCTATGTCCTGCTCGAGTGTAATCACTTAGTGAGCCAGGCAACAGCGCAAGATGAGCAAGCGTCGACTCCGCGTCTACGCACCTATCCGAACATTCAGACGCACCGGCTCAGGTTCGAGCCACACCCCGAATCGATCGTGGACCACGGAGCGCACATGGTTCGCAAGCTGCGCGATGTCTTCGCTCGTTGCCTCACCGCGGTTAGTGAGGGCCAGCGAGTGTTTGGTCGACAGCGCCGCACCGCGCCTTTCCGGCGTGAGTGTGAATCCCCTTTCGAGGCTCGAATGACTGATGAGCCAAGCGGCACTCGTCTTAATTCCGCCCTCAGCCTCGTAACGGGGCGCTGCCTCAGGCAGCCGCGCAGCCTCCTCGTGCGTGAGAATCGGGTTCGTGAAGAAGCTTCCCGCGCTCCACGTATCGTGATCGCCCTCATCAAGGACCATGCCCTTGCGCGCACGGATGTCAAGGACGGCCTCGCGAACCTCGCGCATCGGCGCGCGCTGCCCCGGCTCGATGCCGAGTCGCTCGGCAAGCTGCGCGTACCTCACGGGAGCCGAGAGGGAGCCGAGGTGGTGCTGGAAGGTAACCGAAAGCACCACGTAGCGGCCGGTCGCGCCGCCACCGGGCATCCGCGTACGTTTGAAGATCGAGTCTCGGTACGCGAACTGGCAGTCGGCAGCAAAGAACGTCCGAATCGTATTCTCGAGCCGATCCCACGTGCGTACACGAGTGATGACAGAGGACACTTCCTGCCCATACGCGCCGACGTTTTGCACGGGAGTGGCGCCCACCGTTCCCGGAATGCCTGAAAGCGCCTCGATCCCAATCATCTCGCGCTCGACCGCATACGCAACCGCGGCATCCCACGTGGTCCCAGCGAAGTATTCGACGCTCGCACCGCCGCAGGCAGGCGCAAGTGGAGTGCGGTCTTCGACCCGCGCCTCGCCTGTTGCCGACACCTCACAGGTCGCATCGATCCACGTCGGGCTGTCCTCACCGACCGCGCGTACAACGGTTCCCTCGAAGGGGGCGTTCGACGCGACGAGATTCGAACCACCGCCCAGGACGAGCAGTTCCTCGCCCGCCGCATCGGCGTCGCGCACGGCAGCGATCAATTCCTCTTCGGTGCGTGCCTCGACGTAGTGCTTGATCTCGCCACCGATGCGAAGAGTCGTGAGGTCCGAAAGCTTCACGCGAGCCTCACCACCGCGCGGCACTTCGTCAGCACCTTGTGCCCGTCAACACTCGCCGTGATGTCAATGCGCGCGGTGCCCTCTTCAGGGGTCACAAGTCCGACGGCTGCCTCAATATCAATGTCGACGCCACCGAGCGCAGGCACCTCGATCGGGCGCGTAAAGCGCGTCTCGTACGACACGAGTCGGCCCGGATCACCGAGCCAATCGAGAACGGGGGCAATCACGGTGCCCATCGTGAGCATGCCGTGTGCGATAACGGAGGGAAGCCCTACCTCGCGTGCGAACGCATCGTTGTAATGGATCGGGTTGAAGTCGCCAGAAGCACCCGCATAGCGCACGAGGCTGTCGCGCGTGAAACGTCGCGTCTCACGTGCAACGACATCGCCCTTTGCGAGGGTTTCGAGCGTGGGAGTGGTGGGAGTGGTCATGATGTCGGTTAGCCTTCCTCGCCTCGAACAACGAGCGACGAACGGACGCTCGCGACATGCGCGCCTGCCTCATCGGTAAAGTCCACACGAGTCGTCACCATCGCGTGCGGCCCAACCTGCTTGAGAGCTTCGACGGTGAGGCTGGGAGTGAGTTCGTCGCCTGCCACAATCGCGCGGCTGAGGGCGAATGACTCCTCGGAGTGGACGACGCGCGAAAAGTCGATTCCGGCTTCCGGGTCGTTGATGTAGCGTGCCTCTTCTGCCTGGGCGAGCGTCACGAGAAATGTGGGCGGCGCGATAATCGCGTCGTAGCCCGCGGCGCGTGCAGCATCCTCACTCACCGTGAGGGGATGCGTGTTACCGGTAGCGGCGGCAAACTCGCGGATCTTCGTTTCCGACACTCGCACGCGCGGGCCACTGTCGTACACGCGGCCCGCGAAGTCAGGATTCGGCGATGCCATTGGTTCTCACCCTTCGATCGGTTGTGCGGCCCCCTAACGGCACGCATAGGTTCTCATCGTATCCGGTCGCTCAGCGCGGCCCGTGGTGGTGCGCCCCGGACCGTACTGCACAGCAAAAAGCCACCCTCGTGAGCGGCTCAGCGGAGGGGTTCCGTAGAGCACACCCGGGGTGGCTTTTTGATGAGTATGTGCGTATGGATCAGCGGGTTTCGCGGTGAACCGTGCTGCTGGCGCACGTCGAGCAGTACTTCTTGAGCTCGAGGCGGTCAGGGGTGTTGCGACGGTTCTTCTTGGTGATGTAGTTGCGGTTCTTGCAATCTACGCACGCCAAGGTGATCTTAGGACGCACGTCAGAGCTTTTTGCTGCCATGACTCGCCTCTTTCCGTTTCGCGCGCATCTTGCATACGCGGGTCCTATCGCCTGCGTCATGCAGGCACGTCAACACGCCAGGGAAACCTGGAGTGGTACCGAGGGCGGGGATCGAACCCGCGACCTCACGATTATGAGTCGTGCGCTCTGACCGTCTGAGCTACCCCGGCTTGATCGGAACTGCGGCCCGACACCGATGCTTCGGTGCCGGGCCGCCATCCGATCAGAGCCCTGAAAGGGAATCGAACCCTTGACCTTCTCCTTACCATGGAGATGCTCTGCCGACTGAGCTATCAGGGCAACGCGTGAAAACTTACCGTGTTTTGCCAGCCTAGGCAATTTGGGAAAGTCCCCGGTGCGGCGGATCACAGCCACTTTCGTGGAGGTGATCTGCGTGGCAGGTGAGGGATTCGAACCCCCGAAGGCTGAGCCGTCTGATTTACAGTCAGATCCCTTTGGCCGCTAGGGTAACCTGCCTTGCTCGCCGAATACGCCACCTCTTTAGGTTTCATAGCGCGAAGCGAACCTGATCAATACTAGCGATCCTTTACGCTTTCGTCCACGCAGATTGACTGCTGGGAGCCGTGTTCCCTCTCACAGGATGTGCACGTGGCCAAGCCGGACCTTTCCGTGGGTGGGCGCCGCAGCCGTTTGAACCGCGGCGCCCACCATTCTTTCCCCTTCTCTTCCCCCCTCGTCCTCGCGTGCGTCCCCTCTGTCCCATGGTGCACCGCTCTTTCGCCAAGCGTGCACCTCCCCCCTTCTTCCCTCGTGCACAGGGCGTGAAACCAAAGAGAGCCGGTGAGGCTGCGTACGCTAGCTTGCAGCCGAGGCCTGCATCTGCTCGGCCGCCTCTTGCTTGACCTGCTCACCGTGCGTGCGAAGGTTCGTCAGTAGCGCTTCGATGCTCGTCGCAAGGGCCTCGAAGTTCGCGACGAACGCGTCGCGATCCTCTCCTACCCATTGGGCGGCTTGGACGCTTTCACGTGCGGTGTTCAGAGCAGTCGTGGTTGCCGTTGCGAGCGAGACGAGGCCCTCGCCCGTGGAGACGCCCTGTTCGGGCGACATACCGATAAATGTCGTGTTCATGTTTCCCCCTTGAGTCGTGTGTAGAAGCGTGTGTGCTACCCGGCGCTCGAGGCAGCGCGCTGTTCTGCTACCTGCCCGCGTGCGTTCTCGGCCAAGAGCCCGAGCCTCGCGGCATTGTCGTCACCCGCGTGGGCAAGAGTGCCCAGCTGCGCCAGGAAGTTTTCACGGTCCTCCCCGGCCCACTCGAGTGACTGGACCATGTTCACCGCGTTACTACCCGTGTCACGGAGCGAAACGGCAAGCGACTCGAGCTCAACCGCCATGGTCTCAACGCTCCCGGGATCCATTCCCTTCATCATGGTGTTTTCCCTTCTCATGTCGTCTACGACGGTCGATTTCCGACACCTTCACGCTACGGCCTCAGCGCCCACGAACATTCTGTGGAGCTCGAGCGGCTGGCTCCGATGTGGATAACGAACAGAACTTTTCGACGCTCGTTGTGGCTAGTGCACCACGCTCGAGGCCCGACGTTGCTCTGCCGCCTGCTCTACCAGTGCAAGGGCGAGTTGTCTGAGCATGTCGCTCACGGTCAAGAGGTGAGCAGACACCTCATGGCCGCGGTTGGCGAAAGTCTCGGCATCGGGGCCTT
This sequence comes from Dermabacter sp. HMSC08H10, assembly GCF_001807585.1. Classification (NCBI taxonomy): domain Bacteria; kingdom Bacillati; phylum Actinomycetota; class Actinomycetes; order Micrococcales; family Dermabacteraceae; genus Dermabacter; species Dermabacter sp. HMSC08H10. The sequence goes on along the minus strand of NZ_KV789417.1, from coordinate 7,081 downwards.
TCCAGGAGAGGGCACCGATGAGGGTATGAAGCTCCTGCCCCGCATGCCTCCAACTTTCTGCGTCGAACCGTAAGAGTTCGCTGAGCCGCTCGACTGCGGCTGGATCCATTCCTTCACCCATGAGGTGTGCTCCTTCGTGATTGTGGTGTGTGGTGGTCTCGAGTCATTGATGGTGCTGTTGTCGTGTCGCGCAGTGCGTTCGCCTCCGCTAAACGGAGTCGCGATTTATGCCGCGCAGCTGCGTGCCACGAGCGAGGGGACGATAAGTCGACACTCGTGCCCTTCGACAAGCCAGGCAACATCAGGGGTGCTCACCCATCTCGTGCGAGGCGGAGTGCGGCCGAACACGGTAAACACATCCGTTTCGCTCGCTCCGAGAACAATGCCGCAGCCCGACTGTGCGAGTGCCGGCCCCACGGATCCGAGCCTCGAAAATGAGCCGCCCTCGAGCCCGCCATAAATACATGCACCAGCACCGAGTGCCCCGCGGATAGCGGAACCCAGCTCGGGTCCACCGCCGTCGGATTCGAGAGCTTTGATGTCCTCGAGGAGAACGAATGCCGCAGCTCCCATGCCCTTCGCCCGCTCGAGTAGGTATCGCGGATGCTCGGCATCGCTCGAGGCACGAGCAGGGACACGTAGGACTTCACGATCGTTGGCGAGGTGCGCAAGCGACTCGAGCAGCGCGAGGCGCTCATGAGCCGCGCCTCCCAACACGAGCCCTCCGGTCGTAAGCGGGAGCGAAACCGGTGTTCCTTCAGTATGGGAGAAACCTACAAACCCTCGCCGCGGATCGCGCACGAGCTCTCGAGCCTCGCGCACGTCAAGCAACCGCCGGGAAAGTGTAAAGGCCTCGAGACATGCGCTCCGGTCACGCTCCTCGCGCGCGCATGGGTCAGCAAAGAGCGCGACGTGAGCCTCGAGGCCACCGATACTAGCCCGGCCAACGGGTGCCGCATCGGTGAGCCTGACGGCCGGCCCACACAGGGCATAGTCCTCGGGCCGCGAGAGTCGATGAATGATTCTCTCGGTGCACGATGTTTCGAGGCTCCGTGGAAGTTCGCTGGGGCCCGTGGCCCCGATAACCAGGGTGAGCTTACGTGCGCGCGCCGTGCGGGCAATGGCGCCGAGAAGCGAGAGCATATCTTCGCGACCGCTCGGATGGGCCTCGTGGCATAGGTCCGCGAAAGAGTCGATCACGAGCATCGACGCTCGAGAAGGAGTCTCAGTACGAGCAAGGTGACGGAGCAGTCTTAGGACCGAGGCGGTGTCGTCGCCCCTTACATATGCGACGGCGTGGGACTCGTCGATGAGCACGTTGAGGCCTCTGCTTGCCGAATCGATGACGAACACTCTAGGCCTGTCCTCTACCGTGCGGGTCGAGCGCACGATGCTCACGATGCTCGTACTCCGCCCAGTTCCGGAGGCGCCGTAGACGCCATATACGGATCCGGACTCTCCCACTCGCGCGACCGCGCGGCGTTGGCGAGCCGGATCATCAAGGAGTGCGAAAGGCGCTGGGAGCCCCCACTCCTTTGCGAGCCCCTCGCCCGCGTAGTTTTCCTCGAGCGGCGGCAACCACGGGGAGCGTACCCTGGCACCAGTCCGTGACCATTCGCCGATCGCCTCATCCACGATGAGGCGCGCCTCCGTCCGCTCTCGCGTGTGTCCCCGCGTCAGCGCGGCCGTCGACCGTTTCGGCTCAGCATCCCAATCGCGAGGCACGCCCTCGATGTTCATAGCCGGGACAGGAGTGACCGCGAGCCTCGAGGACCGGTCACTTTCTCCGCGCGAACCAGAGTACGCCATCTGCACCTCGCGCTGAAGGCCCGCTCCCACCGCGCTCACGACGGCTCGGCCCGGGGTGTCAAGGGAGATCTGAGCGGCTGCCTTTGACCCGATGACGTCGATTGAATCGGCGGCGTCGCTCAATCGAAGGGCGATGCGCAGGCTTACATTCGCTCGAAGTCGTTCGCTCACAATTCCTGCGGGGCGTTGTGTCGCGAGAATGAGGTGGATCCCGAGTGAGCGGCCTCGCTGAGCTATGTCGATAAGCCCGTCGAGAAACTCCGGGTAGTTGTCGCGCAGCGCGGCAAACTCATCGACAACGATCACGAACGCGGGCAAGTCAGTGCCGCCGCTGTCGGCGTACTCGTCGCTGTCCTTCGCTCCGATGCGAGCCAACATCTCTTCCCGGTAGCGAAGCTCCGCCTTGAGCGACGTGAGTGCACGTGTCACGAGACCGGGGCTGAGGTCCGTGACAAGCCCAGTGCAGTGCGGCAACCGCGCACACTCCCCGAGTGCAGCCCCTCCCTTGTAGTCCACGAACAGGAAGGTGAGCCGTCGCGGCGAATACCGAAGAGCGAGACCCAGAACCCATGACTGCAAGAACTCCGATTTCCCCGATCCCGTTGTGCCCGCCACGAGCGCGTGTGGCCCCCACGCGCGCAGTGGGATGGTGAGGGGGCCTGTCTCGCCGTACCCCACGAGAGCATCGAGGGTGAGGGTTTGCGCATGGTCGCTCACGTGCCATGCTCGGGCGATACGGTCACGGATGTGACGACGTTCGGTGCCGTTCACTTCGAGGAGTGACACGCTCGCGGGGATCGCTTCACTACTGCCCTCCCTTGTACGGGCATCAACCAAGGGGGCCAGGCGGCGCGCCCATGGGAGAATCGCCTGCTCTCCCACCCCCTCGAGAGACTCGAGAGTCACAGGGGCGGTACGCCCTCGATGCCACAGCACTGCACCGCAAGCCAATGTTTCGACTAAAGCCGCGCACACGCCCGGCACGTGCGAGCTGTCCCCCGACGTCACGATCAGACGAGGCCCGATCTCGTCATGTGCCTCCCACGCCTCCGCGAGGATTGCGAGAGACGTAAGCTGCGCCGCGGTCGGTTCAAACGCGACAATGACGACATTTGCTTCTGTTATGTCCTCCACTGCGCCCGGCATGCGCCGCGCGGCCCACTCCGCAACACTTTCGTCGGTTTCGAGGACAAGCACGCCTCCTGCGCCGGCTCGCCGGACGTGGGGAAGCCAGGCGAGATTTCGTGCGCTCGCGTTAGCTGCGGGAGAACTGACGAGGGCGAGGCGAACGTCGGAAGGGGAATGCCGCCCACCCAGCTGTACGGCAAGAGCACGCGCAAGCGACATGCGTCCTTCACCTGTGATGCCAAGCCCGCGAATCTCACGCAGGGAGATGGTCACTGGCGCGATGACGGTTGAGCCTTGCTCCCGGAGCATATCCAGCTCACCCCTCAGAGCACGCGGCCCTTCCGCCCCGGCTTCCCCTTTGAAGCTCACCGAGCTCGAGATGCGGCCAGTGCCGAGTCGAAGCACCATAAAATCGCTGTGCTCGTCGCGAAGCGCCCACAGATCTCCAGTTTTGGGCGAGTCCCACTGGAGAATGGCCCTTGCCGACGGGAGCATCGCCTCGAGGCGCGCTTTCTCCGTTTCGTGCACACCGTGTACCTCGGCTCGGGTCTCATCAAGTGCTGCGTCAAACTCGCGAACAGCACCCAACCATTCCCTACGCACGCGGGCGCGCTGGGACCAGTAGTGCGCGAGCGCCATCGCTGGCATCGCAATCGCAAAAATGATGACAAACGTGCTCCGCGTGAGCGCGTACATGACGCCAGCGAGCATGAGCGGTAAGAACAAGCTCACCAACGGAACTGGCGGTGACGAACCGCGCCGCGGCACACGCGGCAACGCGATCTCCACGTCCGCTTGCGTGAGCTCAATTCGAGAGGGCGGAAGATATGCGCGCGCGGGCGCATCGTCGACTACGGCCTCCGTGCCCGGCCTGTGGCGAGCCCTGACACGCCACGGCCCCACCTGGGCATAGGAACCAGGCGCGAGACGAATCGACGCTTCCTCCCCTTCCCCCTCGCGACCTATCACTGCCCCTTGAGCAGGGTGGACCCACACGTCGATGCCCGCCTCAATATACGCATGCGTACTCGAGACTCCCCCGCCCTCAAGAGTAAGCCAGCAGGTCGAGGACGATCCCAGCGACGACAGCCCCACATCGAGAGCACACACGCGCTCCACGCCCTCGCTTTCGGCCACGAGTTCCCACGACGAGGGCACAGACTGCCGTAGCTCCGGGCGGGCACCCGGAGTGCGCACAAGCTCAAGGCTCATGCCGGATACCAGCCCAGACGTATGAAGCGAGACCTCGCGGGCGAAGAGCGTGCCCGGCACCCCCTGCGTGCTCCCTGGCGCAATGCGCAGGGCATAGCCATCGCCCTCAAGGCCGAAATGATGCCGCAGGCGCTCGGAAAGTTCCCCCGTGGTTACGGTGGCATCTGCGGCGATCTCCAGCACAACGGGAGGCTGTGAGGAAGCGCTAACCTCGACTATCAGCGTCACGGGCCCGCCTCCTTTCAACAGCCGTTACCTCCTCAAGAATCGCGAAGATTCGGGATATGCCAAACCCCGCCTTTCACGATTGTGAAAAGCGGGGTTGTGTGCGGCACAAGGCGAGGTGCGTCAGGCGCCCTCGGGGCGCTCCTGTTCGGCCTCGAACGATCCGTCGGCTTCTGCGCCGTCACCGCGATCGCTTTGGTCACCGGTGTCAACCTCGCCCTCCAGCTGCGCAGTCGCAGCGTCGTCGAGCGCATCTTCGTCAGCGACCACGGGCAGTTCAAGCCGGTCGACGGTCGTGAAAATATGCTCGCCGTACACTCCCGCAGCATCGGGTGCAACGGCGCTCACAACGACCGCCGTCGCATTGTCACGCCCGCCATGGACAACGGCCGTCTCCACGATGCGCTGGGCTACAAACTCCGCTTCCGAGGTCTCCTGAAGCATCGTGTGAAGCTCGCCGTCGCTGACCTCTCCGGTCACGCCGTCACTACACACGAGGAAGCGGTCACCAAGACGAACGGGAATGAGCCAAAAATCGGGTCGCGTATCGGGGCCAGCGCCGAGGGCGCGCGTGATCATATTTCGATAGGGGTGGACGCGGGCCTGGTCAAGCGTAATCTCGCCGCGGTCCACGAGTTCTTGCACAACTGAATGGTCGACGCTGATCTGCGAGAATTCACCGTCGCGGAGCATGTAGACGCGGGAATCGCCGAGGTTCATCACGAGCCAGTGGGGCTCAGATTCGTGAAGCGTAAGTGCAACCATCGCGACGGTCGTGCCTGCGCTACGCCCCGAGTCATCGTCGAGGCTTGCAATGCGCTCATAGGAGCGGACCATGGCGTCGGCGATGTCCTCGAGCTCTACGTAGTCGCCACCGGCGAGTGAGGCGAACTCATCCGCGACGATTCCGCTCGCGACTTCGCCGGCGTTGTGGCCGCCCATCCCGTCGGCGACGAGAAAAATCGGGTCGTAGGAGATGAACGAATCCTCGTTGACAGAACGCACGAGACCAACGTCGGTTGCGCCTGTCGAGGCCACACCGAAATCTCCCCCGTGCCGTTCGGCACGCAATGAAAGGTCTGCTGCATTCACGAGTTGGTTCACATCACCTTGGTCGAGCACGGCGTGAAGGCCGAAACGCTATGAGCGCATTCGGGCCGTACAGCCGCGATAAGGAGGCGCCGCGGGAACTCAGCACGCGGTACCTGGAGCGTACTCAAGCATAGCGAGAAGCGATGAACGGTGCAGGCGCACACGCCCCTTACGCACGGCGCCTTACGAGAGACACGGTAAATGCAGTGAGAGCATCCCTTGCCGCGCCTGCGGGAAGTGCTTCGACAAGAGCGAGAGCGCGATCAGCATAGCTTTCAGCAAGCTTCTCGGTTTCGTCAACGACATTGTGTTTCGCCAGATGGCTGACGACCTCGGCGAGACGTTCATCGCTCGAGAGATCACCGTCGAGCGAGGACAGCAATGTTGCTGACGTCGTGTCGTCGGGGTGCTCGGAAACATGAGAGCGCAAGAGGAGAGTGGGCATCGTGGGCACGCCCTCTCGCAAATCAGTTCCAGGAGTCTTGCCGGACTGCTCGGGCGTTGCGCGGATATCGATCACGTCGTCGGCAAGTTGGAAGGCCACGCCAACGGCCTCGCCGTATTCACGCATGGTTTCCACCACCTGCGCAGGCGCGCCGGAGATCATCGCACCGAGAACACCGGCGGTCGCAATGAGCGAACCTGTCTTGTTCGAGAGCACGTCGATGTAATGAGAAAACGGATCGTCACCTTCAGTGGGACCCACCGTCTCGTTGAGCTGCCCCAAACACAGGCGCTCGAAGGTATGCGCGTGGACCGCGACGATGTCCGAGCCGAGGCCTGCGCTTATTGCACTCGCGCGCGCTAGGAGAAAATCCCCCGTGAGGATGGCGATGTTGTTACCCCACACGCGATGGGCAGCTTTCGTACCACGACGGGTTTCTGCGCCATCCATCACATCATCGTGGTAGAGCGTCGCGAGATGGGTGAGCTCGACGAGCGCACCGGCGTCAACAAGTTGAGGCGCCGATAGATCGCCGAAAGCAGCAGCGAGCATGACAAGCACAGGACGCACACGCTTGCCGCCGGCCTCAAGCAGGTACGGAGCGGTGGCCCGCATCATGGGGTCCGACGTGGAGACGGCAGCGCGCAGCTTATCTTCGACGGCCTTGAGCCTGCTCTGGATCGCTTCCGCAAGGGAAGGGTCGATGTCATCCATCGTGAAGCTCGCCATCACTGTCCTTTACCTGACGGGCCCGTTCCCTGCGAACGAACTACAGACGTTAACTCTATCGGGATTTGAGGCTGCGTGCAGCGCAAGGGTCGCCTGCGGCGCGCGCGGATGGGGAGGGTCACGCTAGTGCAGAAGCCAGCAGGGATTTCCGATGGTTTCCGAATAAAAAAAGAGCCCCGGTCCTACGACCGGGGCTCTCGATGAATAATTTCGGCGGTGTCCTACTCTCCCACACCCTCCCGAGTGCAGTACCATCGGCGCAGTTAGGCTTAGCTACCGGGTTCGGAATGGAACCGGGCGTTTCCCCAACGCTATGACCACCGAAAAACTTTCGACGATGCTGCTCGAGGCAGCGACTCTATGAAATTTTAATAGCGCCTTCGTTCTTCGTCGAACGAAGCCAGCTGAAGAATAGTTCGGCGGTGTCCTACTCTCCCACAC
>NZ_KV789416.1:110198-189592 GCF_001807585.1 Dermabacter sp. HMSC08H10 | reverse complement strand
CTAACACCACACACCACCAACGCCCTGCCGCCCCCAGCGGCGGCAGGGCTGCCCGCCATTGCTGCACCTTCTCAAGGGGGACACGATCATGTCATTCGATATCCAACCCGATGCATCCAGGCGAATCGTTGAAAACACGATCGCAGTAGTGCGTGACCTAGAATTTGCATCAAAAGACACGCAAACTGCAATTGATACGACACCGGCAGCTTTCGAGCACAGCCCCCAAAGCAAGACGGCGGTGCTCTCTTACTTAGAGCGTTTCGTCACGGGTGAGGTCAACGCAACACGCAACATGACTTCAAAGTCAACGAGCGCAGCAACTGAAGCAATCAATGCCTATAGAGTCGGCGACGCCGAAATGAGCGACGAAGCTAAAAATGCTATTGCCTCAATTCCGGTTATTCACTTTCCTGGGGAGGTCGTGAAATGATTTCCGTTGCAGACCTCCCGGATATCGATAGCCCGGAAAGCATTCGCCGGCTAGGCTCAGACATCAAATGGATCGGCAGTCGCGCAGCAGACCTTATGGGCTCTGCAACTGAAATTTGGTCTGGCTTGCGCAATACCTACTCTGCACCCGAGGCTACGAAGCTTCACGCAGCGATGCGGCAACCCAACGAGATTGCCTCCGAACTCCAAAGAAGTACTTCCGAGGCCAAGAAAAATCTGGACGAATACGCGGATAAGCTAAGCGATTTTGAGAAGCGTAAGGAGTCGCTCAAACGAGACATTGAATCGGCTCTCGCCGATCTCAGCTACGCCGAATCACTTCCGGAGACCGTCACTGAGACTGACGCTGATGGCGAGACACACGAAGAACCAAACACTGAGCGTGACGCACTTATCGCCGCCGCCGAGCAGAAGCTCTCAAAGCTTGCGGCGGAGGTCGAAAAGCTCCGCGATGACCTGAAGGACGCAGACTCTGATCTCGCTTCACGGTTCTTGAGCGCCGCACAGGGAGATCTCAATTTTGCCACAGCGCTTATGGCGCTCGCGACTCCGGAAGCGCGCGAAGCTTTTGCTCGAGGCATGTTGGACTGGCTCAAAGACACGATCGGTCTAGCGGGTAGCCTCGTCGGTCCCTTCGGAGGGTTCGGCCCGGCCGGCATCGCGCTCGGTTTAGGTATGAAGGTTTGGCAGAATAGGGACCGTCTCTTTTCAGCGGGCCGGAGCCTTAACTCCTACCTCGCGGCAAGTCCGGACCAAAAGAGCTACATGAATGAACAGCTGTTAGGCCGCGCTTTGACGTGGGGCCGTAGCAAGTACGTCGATTTCCTCTACGACCCCGGGCACTCCCTTGGTTATCTAGCGCCCGACGTACTGCTCTCGGTCGCCACGGGCGGATCAGGTGGCGCCGCACGTGCCGCCGGGGCCGGAGCCGCGAAGAACATGGCAGAGGCTGGCGTGAGAGCAGGTACTCGCGATGTTGCCGAATCTGCAAGCAGTGCGGCTGCTCGAGCTGCGGGAAAGCCTGCAGCACGAAGTGGCGCAGGTGCATCAGGAAGGACGGCGCTGAAGGATGCCGACGATGTAGTTCCCGGCACTACACCACACCCCAGTGGCGGGAGTCGGGGCACTAACTCGACCTCCACTGTGAGTCCGAGCACCGGTGTAGAGGTGCAGAACTCGGCATCCATCCCCGCCGAGCCCCCCGTGGCAGGGGCCAATGGAGTTCACCCCGGGACCGAAACAATAGCCGCCTACGACCCACCGACGCTGAAACCCGGGAACAACCCGACACCCACTCTCCGGGAGCAGATGGACCAAGCCTGGCGCGAGGCAGAAAAGCCCACGCAAAGGCTCATGACTGACATCGAGTACACAAATTCGAGGCGACGCGCTGACCTTGCGGCCAGTTATGAAGACCTTGGAGACCCCTCTAGAGCTGCCGCCGTTAGGTACCTTTATAATGCAGACACCGTTCGAAATCTGCACTCAGCCGTGCTCGAAGATCCTACTGTTCTTGAAAGGATCAAACCGGGCTCGGGCGAGCTTTCATTTTCTGTGAACAATTCCATTGCCCCACCACCTGAGGTTCATTACTCCGACGTCACCGAGCACCTGGTCACCGACGGCCCCATTGAGCCCCCTCTCAGTCCGGTGCCGCCCCGAGAGTGGAGCGCATCTGTGGCTGCGGATTCCGACCTCATCCCGGAGGCCACGGTTATAGATGAAATCGGAACTCGAACCCGACATGGGTACCTCCAGTGGGATCACGGTGCGGAGGCACACATCCAAAGGAGTTTCCGTAATGAAGATGGGAAAGTCCTTGGCGAAGCCGATGCGAGGGGACTTACAGACCGCGCCTTTTCTTCCGATGACCCGATTCGTAAGGATGGCCACGACGGTCGTAGTTTCGTCGAGAAGAATGGACAAATCTCGCATACCCCGGAGGAAGTGGAGGCTTATACCAAAGAACACGGGACTCGTCCGCCTCACGACGATGCCGGCCATCTGCTTCCAGGCAACCTTTTCCCGAACATCGGAGCTGCCAACTTCACCGGGCAAGACAGCAATCTAAACCGCGGCTCCATCAAGCAGTTCGAGGACGTCCCGCGCGATATTCTCAATCATCCTGAAGATAGCTATGTCGATTACCGCATGCATGCACCGCTTGAGGAATCTGGGCGACCCGAACTCTACAGTGGCGAAGTCATTGGTGGGCACAAGGCTTCAGGTCAGGAGATTTTGCGCCTCAAACAGGACTTCGTGAACGCCCCAGGTCGACAGTTCAGTCGTAATCCTAACGCTTTGAACGCTCTCGACCAACCGGACGTGCGAAAGCGTGCAATTAATGCGTTGTTTGACGCGATTGTGAACGATGGAAAGAGTTAGCAGGGGGCGCTTGAAACTTTCTTTTATACATTCACACTTCACGGAGCTATAGCACAGGTCACGCACGAGTGACAAATTAGCTGCAAATCAAGCCAGTCTCTCACCAAGATCATGCTTCGATAGCGCACAATTAGCGTCTTTTGCGTCAGTTAGATATTCGCTTTAAGCTGATTCTCGCAGCGCCTAGCTGCAGTATCTTCACCGAAGCGAGGCCAAACAGCCTTTGGTATAGCAAACGGAGGCGCCCGACGGATCACTTCCGCCGGGCGCCTCCCCTATTCATCACCGATGAGAAGCTCACGCCTTGAGCAGCGCGAACTCCCATCCACCGAGCTTCTGCTCGCCGGCACGCTCGCCTTCGGCGACGTTCGACAGCACAACCTCGGCGCCCTCGGGCCAGACGTCTGAACTAAGCTCGACGGCCTCGCGCGAGAAGTTGGCAACGGCGATGAGCGAGGAGGCGTCGGACCCCTCCCCTGCGCTGAACCTGCGCACGGCCCACACGCGCGAGAGACCGGACTCGCCGGGCAGGCCTTCGCCCATGCTCTCGACCGGTCCGAGCAGCTCGAAGCCGCCCGAGACAAGGAGCGGTTCGCTCTTGCGCAGAGCGATGAGGGCGCGGTAGAACTCGAACACTGAGCCTTCGACCCCAACCTGGTCGGCGGCGTTCACGCCTTCGGCTGCGGCGGGGTTGACGGCGATCCACGGTTCGCCCTCGCCGAAGCCGGCACCCGATTCGACGGCGCTAGTCCACGGCATGGGCGTGCGGGCGTTGTCGCGGTTCATATCGCTAATGCCAGGCAGGAGCTCCTCGAAGCTGCCGTGGCCGAACTGCTCGGATTCGCGCACGTAGTTGAGCACTTCGATGTCGCGGAACTGCTCGCGACTCTCCCACGGGAAGTTCACCTGGCCGAGTTCTTGGCCCTGGTACACGTACGGGGTGCCGCGGTGCGCGTGGAGCATGCCCGCGAGCGCCTTCGCGCTGCGCACACGCCACGCGGGGTCGTCGTCGCCCCAGCGGGACACGGAGCGGGGCTGGTCGTGGTTCTCGAAGTAGAGGGAGTTCCAGCCGCCTTCTTCGGCGACTTCGCGATCCCAGCGGGCGAGGTTGCCGGCGAGTTCGTGAAGGGGCAGCGGGCGCGACGGGTTGAACTTGTGCCCCTCGTGCTCGAGGCCAACGTGCTCGAACTGGAACACCATCTCGAGTTCGCCGCGCTCGGGCTTAGAGGTGAGGAGCGCGTCGTGGGCGGTGATGCCGGGGGTTTCGCCGACGTTGACGAACGTCTTGGGGTATCGGTCGAAGACCTCGCGGCGCATCTCCTGCATGAATTCGTGGAAGCGCGGGCCGGTCATGACCATCGCGAAGGCGGAGCCGAGGCCGTCTTGCGTGGGCGGGCCGTCGGGGAGGCCTTCGGGCTTCGAGATGAGGTTGATGACGTCCATGCGGAAGCCGTCGACGCCGCGGTCGAGCCACCAGCGCATCATGTCGTATACGGCCTCGCGGACCTCGGGGTTTTCCCAGTTGAGGTCGGGCTGTTTGCGGGAGAACATGTGCAGGTAGAACTGCTCGGTTTCTTCGTCCCACTGCCAGCCGGGGCCGCTGAAGGCGGAGTCCCAGTTGTTGGGTTCGGTGCCGCGTTCGCCGGGCTTCAGGCCCTCCACCTCGCGGGCGTCGCGCCAGATGTACCAGTCGCGCTTGGGGTTCTCGCGCGAGGAGCGGGATTCGACGAACCATTCGTGTTCGTCGCTCGAGTGGTTGACGACGAGGTCCATGACGAGGCGGATCCCGTGGGCGTGGAGCTTTTCGATGAGTTCGTCGAAGTCGTCGAGGGTGCCGAACATCGGTTCGATGTCGCGGTAGTTGGCGATGTCGTAGCCGTTGTCGTCCTGCGGCGAGGGGTAGATCGGCGAGAGCCACACGGTTTGGATGCCGAGTGCGGCGAGGTGGTCAACATGGTTGATGATGCCGCGGAGGTCGCCGATGCCGTCGCCGTTCGCGTCGGCGAACGAGCGCGGGTAGATCTGATACACGACGCCGTTCTTCCACCAGTCGGGTTGGTCGGCGCCGGGGGCGTGGGCAAGCGGGGGCATGGGGCGAAGATTGTCGTTCATGCCTCCACGGTAGTCGAGATTTTTTCTCCGCAAAAGAAAGCCTGCGGGAAAACTGGAATTTTGTCGGTGGGGTTGCGTCGGCTGGGGTTTTCCGGTGGGGTTTTCGGTCCGACACTTGCCGCGCCCAAGCGCGCCTCCGCTCCCCACGGCGACTCCTCGCACCAGTTGGACTCCTCGACGCCATCAGCACCGGTCAAGCGCCGATTGTTACCGTGAGGCCACTAGCGCACAACGACCATAGGAGTGTTCTCGTGTCCGCGTTTTACTCTGAATCGGCATCCCCATCCTTCTACGCGCTCACCGCGATAGCTGCGGCGGCGGGTGATTCGATCGCCCTGTCGCGCGACCCGCATTTCGTGAGCGCTACGAAGCCTGCCCCGGAGCGCACGGTTGCGCTCGTGAGCGGCGGAGGCGCTGGCCACGAGCCCATGCACGCGGGATTCGTGGGGCGCGGCGGCCTCGACGCGGCGGTGCCGGGCGAGGTGTTTACGTCCCCGCACTCGCGCCAGATTTTCGAGGCGAGCCGCGCCGTAGCAAAGGACGGCGGCGTGCTCCACATCGTCAAGAACTACACGGGCGATTGCATCAACTTCAACATCGCCGCGGAGCGTCTTTCGGCCGAAGGGATCGAGAGCGCGCAGGTCCTCGTCGATGACGATCTTGGCACCGATTCGGGTGCCGTGGGTCGCCGCGGTATTGCCGGGACAACCCTCGTGGAGAAGGTTCTTGGCGCTGCCGCCGATCAGGGCCTTGGCCTCGCGGAACTCAAGGAGCTCGGTGACGCGCTCGTGGCGGCTACCCGCTCGCTTTCGGTCGCGCGCCGCGCCCACACCTCCCCCGGCGCTGATCACCTCGCGTTCGATGTCGAGGAAGGCACGCTCGAGTACGGCGTGGGCATCCACGGGGAAAGCGCGAAGGAAACAATCGCGCAGCCGACGCTTGAAGAGCTCACGCAGCGCATGATTTCCGAGTTGCGCGAGGCCCTCGCCGAAAAGCTCGAGGCGAGCGCGGGAGCGCTACTATTCGTCAATGGCCTCGGTGGACTCGCCCCACTCGAGCTGTTGCATATCCAGGCCGCGGCCCACGAAGCCCTCGTCGATGCGGGTGTCAACGTGCGCATCGCATTCTCGGGCAACTACACGACGGCGCTCGACATGGCCGGCTTCTCGATCACCCTAACCGCGCTCAACGAGGAGTGGCTCGAGTTCGTGTGTGCTCCGCACGACACGGTAGCCCTGCCCTCGCCGCGCCCCCTCCCGGACGACTTCGACGTGCATGCAGGCCGCGAGGCCGAAAACGCGGGCGAAGGCGATGGTGAACATGAGGCGTCGGCCGGGGCAAAGCAGGCGTCGGAATGGCTGACCCGGTTTGTGGAGACGCTCGCACACTCGCGCGCGGCGCTTGATCAGATCGACCAAAAGGCCGGTGACGGCGACGTGGGCACGAATCTCGCGAATGCGGCGAAGGCGACGCTTGCGCACGCGAGCGGGGCGGATGCCGATCTCGCGGCGGATCTCAATTCGATCGCGGAGGGTTTCCTCAATGACACGGGTGGCTCCTCCGGCCCGCTGTTTGGTCTCGCCTTCCAGGAAATTGCGGCGGCGGCGAAGGATGGCCGCACGCTCCTCGAGGGCGTGAAAGAGGCCCGCGCGGCGGTCACGCGCGTGGGCGGCGCGGAGCCGGGCGATCGCACAATCGTGGATGTTCTCGAGGCGGTTGCCGGCTCGGGCGCTGAGGAGCTGGACGCCGCGGCCATCGCGGCAGGCATCGATGGAGCGGAGTCAACGAAGGACATGTCCAGCGGCCGTGGCCGCTCGAGCTACCTCGGCGATCGCGTGCTCGGCACGCCTGACCCGGGCGCACTCGGCATGGCGCTTGCTCTCGCCCTGATTGCGGAAGGCACGGGCGCGAATGTTGAGGCTGAGCGCGAGAGGCTCGCCGTTCTCATCGGCTAGGCGGCGGCGGGGCGGTACGGCGGCCAAACCGTTCCACTTCATAAAGAAAGTCGCTCCCTGCCCGCACGGCGTGGGTGGGGAGCGGCTTTTTCTTCATCGAGAGTGACGGGCACGAGGCAGCGGCGGGGCGGTACGGCGGCCAAACCGTTCCACTTCATAAAGAAAATCGCTCCCTGCCCGCACGGCGCGAGTGGGGAGCGACTTTTTCTTCATAGAGAGTGACGGGAACGAGCAAAAACAGCGGCCACGAGCAAGAGCAGCGAGCGCGGGCAAGAACAGCAGCCACGCTCGCCGCGCATGCACACGCCCGAACTACTTGGTCGAGCCTCGCATGACGCCCGAGATGATCCACTTCTGCGCGAAGACGTACACGAGCATCATGGGCGCGATCGCCATGAGGTAGCTCGCGAAGGAGACCGGGTAGTTCGTGTTGAACTGGCCCTGGAACACGTATTGCGCGAGCGGCAGCGTCTGCGAATCGGGATCGGAGAGGATCACGAGGGGCAGCATGAAGTCGTTCCACGACCACAGGCACGTGAGGATGCCGACCGTCGCGTTCATGGGGGCCATGAGAGGGAACACGATCTTCCAGAACACGGTCCACGTCGAGGCGCCTTCGAGGCGCGCAGCCTCTTCGAGCTCTTCGGGAAGTGACTTCAGGAAGCTCACGTAGAGCAGGATGTTCATCGCGAGCCCGTACACGGTGTACAGGAGGATCAGGCCGGCCTCGTTGTCGATGCCGAGCGCGGCCGTCTGCTTCACGACGGGCAGCATGATGATCGGGAACGGCACGAAGAGCGCCGCCACAAAGAAGTAGTAGAGGAACTTGAAGCTCTTGCGGTGGAGATTACGCGCGATCGCGTACGCCACCATCGAGTTCGTGAGCAGCGTGACGATCACTGCGCCGACAGTGATGATCGCGCTCGTCATGAGGCGTTTCGGGAACTCGGTGAGACGCCAGGCCTCGACGAAGTTGTCGAGGTTCCACTGGTTCGGCAGGCCGAAGCCGCTTTCGGCGAGCTCGGGTGCCGTTTTGAACGCGGTCACCACCGCGAAATACAGCGGCACGAGGATCGTCAGGGAAAGAACGGCCACGAGGGCGGTCGCCCACCAGTTGGTGCGGTGGAGGCGGTAGCGGCGCTTGTTGCGCGGCGGCTTTCCGACGCTTGCTCCGCCCTTCTCGATGCTTTCGTTCGTGGGTGTTTCCGCGGCACCCGGGGTGGGGATCGACTGGGTACTCATGTCAGTTGACCTCCTTCGACTGAAGGAATCGCAGCTGCGCGAACGACAGCACGATGAGGATGATGAAGTAGATGACGCCGTTCGCCGTCTGGTAGGCGAACTCGCCGCCCTGGAAGCCGTTCTTGAAGATCAAGAACGAGATGGATTGGGTGGCGGTGCCGGGGCCGCCCTCGGTGAGGGCAACGACCTGGTCGAATACGCCAAGGGAGTTCTTGAAGCTCAACACGACGTTGATCGTGAAGAACGGCATGATGAGCGGGAAGGTGATTTTCCAGAACTGCTTCCACTTGTTCGCGCCGTCGAGCGAGGCGGCTTCGTAGACCTCTTCGGGCACGGTTTGCAGGCCCGAGATGTAGATGAGGGTCGTGAAGGCGACGCCCTGCCACACGCCCACGAACACGATCGCGAGCCAGGCGAGGCTCTCGTTGGCAAGCAACGAGGAGGAGAGCCATTCCCAACCGAGCCACTGGCCAATGAGCGGAATGTTGTTCGTGAAGAGGTAGCTGAAGATGTACGAGACGATCAGCACGGGGAGCATGTACGGGAGGAAGAAGATCCCGCGAAAGAGGTTCTTCGCCTTGATTGCCGAGTTCAGCAAGAGCGCGAGAACCATCGCGATGACGTTCGTCGCGAGCGTCGAGGAGATCGCGAAGAGGAACGTGAAGCCGTAGCTTCCCCAGATCACGTCGTCCTGGAATAGGAATTTGTAGTTGTCGAGGCCCACGAAGCGCCAGTCGCCGTAGCCCTGGTAGTTCGTGAACGTGTAGAAGATGCCCTGGATGAGGGGCCACACGAGCAGGGCCACGAAGATGATGATGGCGGGAATGACCATCCACACGTGGGCGGGATCGATTCGCTTCTTTTTCGAACGTAGTGCCGGCGCGGAGCCGGGCTTTGTGTGCGTTGTAGACACGGTGGCTTCTCCTTACGCCGTCGCGGCCATGCGCTTTGCGACCTTGTCCCACTGCGTATCGAGCGTCTTAATGAACGCGTCGATGTCGTGGTCGATCAGGAACTGCTGCATGTAGTTGTTGAGATTGACTCCCTGCGGGAAGTTGTGGTCGGAGTAGGTCGCGATGAGGTCGTTCGCGAAGTACTCCTGGAGGCCCTGGAGGGCCGGGTCGTCGGTCTCGGTGCCCTTGAGGGTCGGGAAGGCGACCTGCTCCTTGCAGTAGGCGAGCACGTTTTCTTCCTTCATGAGGTAGCGCATGAAGTCGAGGGCTTCTTCTTCGTGCTCCGGCTCAACGCCCATCGTGAGGGCCACGTCCACGCCGGAAACCACGCGCGTGTCAGCGGGGTCGTCGGCGGGCGTCGCGAAGGTGCCGAGGTTGATGTCGGGATTGTAGGAGCGGATCGCGGGGATCGCGTACGTGCCGTGCACGTAGATCGCGGCTTTGCCTTGGGCAAAGCCCTGGTTCCCGCCGTTGTAGTCGACCTCGTACTTGTTCTTATTGCCCATCGTGGCAATCTGGTTCATCTTCTCGAGCACGGGGCGGAGGTCCTCGAAGGTGGTGTCGCCCTCGAGGCGTTTTTGGTACCACTCGGCAACATCCGGCAGGAAGTTGCCGGAGATCGACGAGAACATGGGGGCGCCGGTCCAGTTGTCGCGGAAGCCCCAGTAGAACGGGTCGACGCCGCCCGCGGCGAACTCTTCGGCCGCGGCGATGAGGTCGTCCCACGTCTTCGGCGGCTCGATGCCGAAGTCGTCGAAAATGTCTTTGTTGTAGATCATTCCCGAGCCGTTGGTGGAAAGCGGCAGACCGTTAACTTCGCCGTCGGCACCCGCGCCGAGGCTCGGGAGGATTGCGCCGACGCCCTCTTGCACCTTGTCGAGGAGGTCGGTTTTCGCAAAGTCGTAGAACACGCCCGAGCGGGCGATCGAACCAAAGTTGTAGTCGCCGTTGATGGAGACGATGTCGGGCATGTTGTTCTTCACGAGGCGCACGCGCAACGCGGTCACGTTGTCGGCCTGGAAGTTTTGTCGCACGCGGACGTTCTTCGCTTGCGCGTTGTACTCCTCGCAAATCGAGTTGAACAGGTCGATCGCCTCGGATTTGAACTGAAAGTATTCGAGCGAGGTGCCGCCCGAGGTTGAGCCGCCGCATCCCGCGAGCGCGCCGAGGGTCCCGAGACCCGCCATTCCCGCGAGGAAGCCGCGACGGGTGGTGGTCGCCATGGTTTCTCCTTGAGGTGCGTCTTCAATGACCCTATTATTTTCGTTATAAAATAAACTCGCGTCAAGCACAGACCGAATCGAGGCGATCACACCAACACCCCCTCGCGCGCGTCCCAGCGCGGATCAATGGAGCCCATTAACGGCCCGATTCCGCACCCCGCCCCACCCCCGCATCTGGCAAAGTTGAGTACCGTGAACACCCCAACCGTTCCCGAGCGCCTCACGCTCGACACGCTCCCGCCGTCGGCGCGCCGCGTGTACCTCGAGCTGCTCCGCTACGGGCCGCTTCCGCGCACGCAGCTCGCCGAGCGCCTCGGGCTGAGCGCCGCCTCCCTCACGCGCGTGACCGCGCCGCTCGTCGACGCAAAGCTCATGCTGCAGGGCGCCCCCGTTCCGAGCGAGGTTGGCCGGCCCGCAATCCCCCTCTCGGTGAACCTCACGAGCTTCGCGCTCATCGGGCTGTCGATTACCCACGAAACCCTCGTGGCGATCGCCACGGACGCGCGGGCGACCGTGCTCGACTCGCGCACACTCAGCCTCACCGACCTGCAGCCGAACACGGTTCTTCGCGAAGCAGGCACCCTCATCGCTCAGCTGCGCGAATCGCTGGCCGCCTCCCATCCCGCTCTGCCCGTCGCCGCCATCGGCGTGAATATCGGCGCGCAAATCGACGGCGGCCGCATCGTCCGCGAAGCCCCGTTCCTCGAGTGGACGAACGTGCGCGCCGCCGATCGGCTCGAAGAACTCACGGGCCTTCCCGTCCTCATCGTGCATGACCTGACCTCCCTTGCCGAAGCCGAGAACTGGTTCGGCGCGGGCCTTGAGGCCTCGAGGTTCATCGTGGTGACCGTCGGAATTGGCACGGGGTTTGCCCTCGTGATGGACGGGCGGGTGATCACGGACGAGAACACGGGTTTCGGCACGATCACGGGCGCCATCCGGGGCGCCGACTGGCCCGATTTGAGCGGTGCCCGCCCCCTCACTGCCGAGGAGTCGGCGCGCGCGGCCCGCAAGGTGGGGCGGCTCGTGGGCACGGCCGCAGCGTTTACGATGCCGCAGGCCGTCGTGATTTCCGGCGAAGGCGCGCGGTTCCTCGCCGGCAACGAGGAGGAGCTCGACGCGGGCATCGCCGAAGTGAGGCACGTGAGCGCGAGCGGCCTCGACATTCAGCTTCGCGAGCACGATTTCGCCTTCTGGGCGCGCGGCGCGGCAACCGCCGCGATCCAGTGGATCCTCGGCGTGGGCGAGGTTGCCGCTCGCTAGACTCGAAGCATGGCCACAAAGCGCATGGACAGCACGCAAAGCAACCCGAGCCCCCTCACCTCGGAACTTATCGTCATCACGGGCGCCTCCGCCGGCATCGGCGCGGCTCTCGCTCGACGGCTCAGCGATAGCGAATGCCGCCTGATCCTGCTCGCCCGGCGCGAGGAGAAGCTCAAGCCGCTCGCCGCTGCGACCGGCGCGGCGTACTACCCCGTCGATCTTTCGGATGCCGACGCCGTCGCAGAGGTGTGCGAGAGGATCCTCGCCGAGCACGGCACGCCCGACATCCTCATCAATAACGCCGGATCGGGACGCTTCCTCAGCATCGAGGAGACGAGCTCCAAGGAGGCGCGCGAGCAGATGGCGCTGCCCTATTTCGCGGCCTTCGACATGACGCGCGGCCTCATCGAACCGATGCTCGCCCGCGGCAGCGGCACAATTTTCCAGATCAACTCCCCCGTCGCCCAGATCGCGTGGCCCGGCGCCGTGGGATATGCCGCCGCCCGCTACGCCGTTCGCGGCTTCACCGAGGCTCTGCGCCAGGACCTTCACGGCACCGGAATCAACGTCGGTTCACTGACCCCCACGCGCGTCCACTCCGACTACTTCAAGGCCAACCCCAATTCCGAAAAACGCGTCCCCAAGGTTGAGCTGCTCGTGGGCACGATGACCCCCGACGAGGTTGCCGAAGCCGCCGTCCACACCCTCGAACACCGCCCCAACAAGGACTCGAACGCCCCGTGGCGCTGGGCGCTCAGCGCCCCGGTCGCGCGCGCACTGCCCGCGCCATTCCTGTGGCTTTTCCGGGCCACGGGCCACAAGCGCCCGCGCGGTCGGATCGGGGGCAGGCTTCTCGGGCGGGGCCGACGCTTGCCGCGCGGCTAAGTGTTTTGCTGATTGAGCATCGAGCGCATCGCCCCACGAAAAAGAAACAAACGAAGTAGGCTCACTGACCTAGACCGCGGCATTGACACTACGAGACTGATTGGTTGCTTCACTACTTCAGTCGATCGGTCGCCTACATGCGAAAAGTAGTACCGGAAGCGCGAGACACCAGGCGCTCCTCCGCTCTAGACTTCACCTATGTCACGGCTCACATTTTGGAGATTTGGCGGCCTTCCCGCAGCTTTGACGCTCGCACTAGGCGCTCTGGCGGGGTGCACACCAACAGCAGAGCAAGCTACTCCTGCAAGCACTACGGATGCGACACCCCGCCCCTCCGTCGAAAACGCGACTCCAGAGAAAGATAGCGATCCTGCCGATCAGAAAAAGGATCCAAACATTCAAGCTCCTCCGAAAACAGAGTCCAGGAACGTCACCCCGGGGGATCCGCACTTTGCGCTAGAGATACTCCTTGGCACTCCTGGCGCAATAGAAGACCACCCAACACTGCCAAGTGGGGGGACTGCGGAGAGTTATGTTTCTTCCACTACGCCGTTCAAGGTCGAATCTGTGCTAGATAGCAGCGGCCCCCGAACATTTCATTTTTACTGCACAGAAGAAGCTGCTCAGTTCACTTTCACAACCCAAACAAGCGACCTTGTGCGCTCCGGGCCTTGCACCGCCAGTAGGGTCGTAAGCTTCACGCTTCCCGCAAGCGCCTATAAAGACGGACAACTGATCCTCAACATCGATTCAAGTATTGCTGGCACACCGGTAGAGGTACTCACGGAGCGAAAAAGCCAATAACACTCAAGATTTTCCTACAGTCAGCCATAAGCGGATTTGCAGTCGTCGCCCCATCCTCGTCATATCTCGTGGCTACCACATGAATAAACGGCACTGGATTTCGTTGACGGCGGGGCCGAGCCTCAACGAGAACCTTGTGCGTGAACTCGTGACGGAGTCCTATCTCCTGGTTGTTGAGAAACTGCCTCGGGCTCAGAGACCGATAGATCCGAGCGTAAAATTTTCTTCCAAATTTTAGGGTTTGCCCGTACGATGGTTTCACGCGCAGCGTTGCGCACCTCCTGGTGAGCGGCGCACAGCTGTTTCTCTTGACCACGACTATGCACGCCCTAGGAGTTTTTATGCAGGTCATCGACATCGTGGTGGTGATCGCGTACCTCATCGCGACCGCCTGGCTCGGTTTGAAGCTCAGCGGAAAACAATCGGACGCCAAGGACTACTTCCTCGGCGGTCGGGACATCCCGTGGTGGGCGGTGTGCTTGAGCGTTGTCGCAACGGAAACGAGTGCGCTCACGGTCATTGGCATCCCGGTCATGAGTTTCGTGGGCGACATCAGCTACTTGCAGCTCGGCTTTGGCTACATCGTGGGCCGCGTGATCGTGGCCTACCTTCTTCTCCCCCGGTATTACGACGGCGAAATGGTCACGGCCTACGCGTACCTCGGCAAGCGCTTCGGTTCGGCCACCCAAACCACGGCGGGCGTCACGTTCCTGTTCACGCGCCTTCTTGCCGACGGTGTCCGCGTTCTCGCTGCGGCCATTCCTCTCAAGATCATTCTCGACGGCCTCGGGGTGCACACGAACTACTTCGTCATCATCGTCGTGCTTGCGGTCGTCACGATCCTCTATACGTTTATTGGCGGTATTCGCGCGGTCGTGTGGGTCGACGTGGTGCAAATGTGCCTCTATGTCGCGGGTGGCCTGCTCGCGATCATCGTCGTGAGCTCCTCGCTTGGGCTCTCGTGGTTCACCGATGCGGTCGAGGCCGGAAAAACGAACCTGTTCATCCTTGGCGAGAACCCCATCAGTGGCGCGTCGGGTCTCATTCCTTCCTTGCTCGGTGGCACCGTTTTCGCGATGGCTTCGCACGGTTCGGATCAGCTGATCGTGCAGCGCCTGCTCGCGTGCCGCACGAAGGCGGAGGCGCAAAAGGCGCTCATCGCGTCGGGCTTCGTGGTGGTCGTGCAGTTCGCGATCTTCCTCGTGGTGGGGCTCGCGCTGTGGGGCTGGTATGACCACGCGACGCCGGCTGCGCTCGGCCTCACGCGCGACGACGAGATCTTCCCGAAGTTCATCATCGAGGGCCTGCCTGCGGGTGTTTCGGGCCTGCTCCTTGCGGGCATTCTTGCGGCGGCGATGTCGACCCTGTCGTCATCGCTGTCGGCGCTCAGCTCCTCGACCGTCACGGATGTCGTCGCGAAGCTGCGTCGCACGCCCATGACGAAGGACGACGAGCTCAAAACGGGGCGCATCGCGACGATCGTATGGGGCCTTTTGTTCATTCTGCCCGCAACGTTCTTCCGCAGCGACGAGGGCAGCATCGTGGTGCTCGCTCTTGGCATCGCGGGCATTACCTACGGCGGGCTGCTCGGCGCGTTTGTGCTCGGCATCGTCAACAAGCGGGCACGCACACTCGATGCGAACATCGCGTTCCTATGCGCAATCGCAACCAACGCGTTCTTCTTCGTGATGGAAAAGTACGTCGTGGGCGAGGTGTGGATCGCGTGGCAGTGGTATCCGCTGCTCGGCGTGCTCGTCACGCTCGCCGTCGGCGGCCTGCTCTCGCTCAGGCACTCGAGCCCGGCCGAGGTTGAACCCATCGACCGGGCTGTGTAAGTCGCCGAGCAAAACCTCGTTTACTCGTGAGCGCCGGGCAGGTGTGCCTGCCAGGCGAGCGCGACCTCCACGAGCGTGAGGATCGCAATCACGGCGCCGCCGATCAGCATCGTCGTGTAACTGAAGATCGTGCTGAGCGCCGCGAGGAGCATCGGCACGAAGAAGCCGAGGTAGGCGATTGAGTAGAACACGGCGGTGAGGCCGGCGAGGTCGTCGGGGCCGGCGAGGCGCTGCACTTCGCTGAGGCCCGCGACGAGCGCGAGGCCGTAGCCGCAGCCGAGGGTCGCGGCGGCGATCAGACCGATCGTGAGGCTCGTCGTGGAAGCGGCGCCGGCGGCGAACACCGCGCCGGTCGCCACGATCGCCATCGCGATCACGGAGGCACGCGCGCTTCGATGCGTGTCGATCTTCTTGCCGACCGTCTGAATGCCCACGCCGAAGCCGAGGGTCACGGCGGTCATGATGCCCGCGAACGCGATCGGGTAGTCACCGGCGCGGTCCTTGAGGAGTGCGGGAAGAACGGCGTAGGCGGTGCCGCATGCGCCGAACACCCACGGCGCGACGGGAAGGACGACGCGCAGGAAGCGCTTGTGTGCAGCCTTCGGCACGAGGAGCTTCGACATGAGCGTCTCGGCACCCGACACCGGCTCGTTTTCCTTGGGAAGGTGCCCGCCCGTGCGGGTTTCGGGGGCGGTAAGCAGCCACAGGCCGGTCACGACCGTGATGAGCATGTGCAGCGCGTACGAGGTGCGGGTCGGCCACGGCCCCCACTGCGCGAGGATCGCGGCGACGAGGGCACCGGCAAGGAAGCCCGTGGTGAGGGCGAGCGACGCCCTGCGGGCGCCCGCGGCGGGGCCGGCCCCGGAAGCGTCGGAAATTTCCTTGATCCACGCGGTGCCGATCGCCATGACCAGGCCGAGCGCGAGCCCGCAGAGGATGCGACCAATGCCGATCATGAGGGGCGAGCCGGGGCCAAGCATCAGCAAGAGGCTGCCGAGGAAGCTGAGCGGTGCGGCGGGAAGAAGCACGGGACGGCGGCCGTAAACGTCGGAGAGGGGGCCACCGATCATGAGGGCGGGGACGATGCCGAGAACGTAGGCGCCGAGGAGGCCGTCGACGACAAGGTCGGAGAATTGCGAGACCTCGCGGTACATGACAAGAAGCGGCGTGAATTCGTTGCCACCCCACGCGATCGCGAAAATCGACGCGGCGACCGGCCACCAGGCACCCGCGGGAAGGTCCGGCAGGGGGCGAGAGTCGGCGGGGAGGGTTTCAGGGGTCGCTTCGAGGACATGGGCGTGGTCCGACGCCGGGACGGCCGGCATCGAGGCCGTGTCAGTGGCGCTCACTGGCGTGGGTCTCCTTGGTGTGTACGACGGATGTGGATGGGGGTGCGACTTCGCCGGCGCCAGCTCACCTATCTTGACGTGCACGCCGTGCGAGGCGCTAGCCTTTCGACCCAATTTGTATGTCATTTCATAACTACCAAGCGTTGCGGAACCCCCTGTGGAGCCACCCCGCCGCACGATCCCGCCCCACCGGGGCTAGGGTTAAAGAGTCGTCTACGCCCGCCGGGCGCGCCTATGGAGGATCTCGTGAACACCGCCCCCGCATTCGTCACCGCTGCCGTGCGCGACGAAAGCCGCATCCAGACTCGACTCATCGACAGGGTGGCCGCCGCAAGCGACGCCTCCCACTACCTCTTCACCCCCGAAGCGGTCGTGCTCGCCGACACCGCGCGCGAAGTCGCCGACATCCTCAAGGGCGCAAACGCCGCCAAAAGCCCCGTCGCCTTCCGCTCGGGCGGCACGAGCCTCTCCGGCCAATCCGCAAGCCCGCACGTCCAAATCGACGTGCGCCAAAACTTCCGCCACATCGAAGTCCTCGACGAGGGCGCGCGCGTGCGAGCCGGATCGGGCGCCACAATCGCGCAGGTCAACGCGCGCCTTCGCCGCTTCAAGCGCCGCCTCGGCCCCGACCCGGCAAGCGAAGCCGCGTGCACGATCGGCGGCGTCGTCTCGAACAACTCGAGCGGCATGGCCTGCGGCACGGAGTACAACACCTACAAAACCCTCGAATCGATGGTCATGGTGCTACCGTCGGGCCTCACCCTCGACACGAGCGATCGGGACGGGGCCGACGCTCGCCTGCGCACCAACGCGCCCGACATCCACGAGGGCCTCTCGCGCCTTCGCGAAAGAGTCGTATCGAACCCCGAGAGTGTGCGCATCATTCGCGAGCGCTTCGCACTCAAGAACACGATGGGCTACGGCATCAACGCGTTCCTCGATGCCGAGCGCCCGATCGACATCCTCGAAAAGCTCGTGATCGGAAGCGAGGGAACGCTCGCGTTCATCGCCGAGGCGACGTTCCGCACGGTGCCGATCCCGGCCCTCACGACGACCGCGCTCTCCGTGTTCCCCACGCTCGATGCGGCTACCCGAATCCTGCCCGAGCTCGTGGATTCGGGGGCGGCGACGCTCGAGGTCATGGACTCGACCTCGATCGCGGTGGGCCAGCGGCTCGCCCGCGTGCCCGAGCAAATCCAGGGCTTCGCGCCGAGCACAGAAGCGGCGCTGCTCATCGAGTACCGCGACGATGAGCACGAGAAACTCGTCGCCGCCCAGCGCGCCGGCGAAGAGATCCTGCGCGCCCACGAGCTGCGCTCCCCCGCCGTTTTCTCCGAGGATTCTCGCATGCGCGCGACTGCGTGGGCGCTGCGCAAGGGCCTGTACGCCTCCGTCGCGGGCGCGCGCGAAAGTGGCACAACCGCACTCCTCGAGGACGTCGTGGTCCCGCCCGCGAACCTCGCCGACACGTGCGGTGACCTGCACGAGCTGTTCGACCAACACGGCTACGAGAACTCCGTGATCTTCGGCCACGCGAAAGACGGCAACATCCACTTCATGCTCACCGACCGCTTCGAGAGCGACGCCGCCCGCGAGCGCCTTGGCGCCTTCACCGAGTCGATGGTGGACGTGGTGCTCGCTCGCGGCGGCAACCTCAAGGCCGAGCACGGCACGGGCCGCGCGATGGCGCCGTTCGTGCATCGCCAGTACGGCGACGAACTCTACGAGGTCATGACGAGTATCAAGCGCCTCGTGGATCCCGCGGGGATTCTCAACCCGGGCGTGCTCATCGAGGACGACCCGAAGGCCCACCTCGAGAACTTCAAGCTCAACCCCACGATCGAGGTCGAGGCCGATCGCTGCGTCGAGTGCGGCTACTGCGAGCCGGTATGCCCGAGCAAGGACCTCACGCTCACGCCGCGCCAGCGCATCGTGGTGCGCCGCGCCGAGGAGCGTGCCCGCACCGCGGGCGATGCGACCACGGCGGATGAGCTCGCCAAGGACTACGACTACGAAGGCATCGACACGTGCGCCGTGGACGGCATGTGCGTCACGGCGTGCCCCGTGGGGATCAATACGGGACTTCTCGTCAAGCGACTGCGCCGCGAGAACACGAACGCTGTCGAATCCGGCGCGTGGAAGGCCGCGGCAGCGTCGTGGGGCGCGATCACGCGCGGCGCCGCGGTTGGGCTCTCGGTTGCGGATAAAGTTCCGGCACCTGCCGTGGGGGCGGCAACGAGCGTTGGCCGACGCTTGCTGGGCGAGGACACCGTGCCGAAATACACGAAGGACCTGCCGGCCGGAGGGAAGGCTCGCGGCAACCTCGGCGAGCGCGCAGAGCATCGGGCTGTCGGCTCGAACCTGCCCGGCCGCCTGTTCGGCGCGCCCAATGGCGAGGTCGCGGGCATCTATGTTCCCGCGTGCGTCAACACGATGTTCGGTGGGGCCGCGCCGGGTGGGAACGTCGTCTCCGCGTTCGAAAAACTCCTTGAGAAGGCGGGCCTCGCGCTTCTCATCCCGAAGGGCATCGATTCCACGTGCTGCGGCACCCCGTGGACGTCGAAAGGCAAAGCCAAGGGGCACGAGGTCATCTCGGCGAAGACCCGAAAGGTGGTGGACGCCGTGCGAGAGCTCGACCTGCCAATTGTGAGCGACGCCGTGAGCTGCACCGAGGGCTTCGCGGCGATCCTTGAACGCGACGGCGCCAAAGTCATCGATGCCGTGCAGTTCACCGCCGATCATCTTCTTGAGCGCCTCGACATCGACCGATCAAGCGAACACGTGATTCTCCACCCCACGTGCTCCTCGACCCAGATGGGGCTCAACCCCGCACTCCTGCAGGTTGCCGAAGCGGCATACGCGAAGGTCACCGTGCCCGACGCGTGGGGATGCTGCGCCTTCGCGGGCGATCGCGGCATGCTCCACCCCGAGCTCACAGCCTCGGCAACGGCAGCCGAAGCAGCCGAAGTGAAAGCCCTCGGCGCCGACCACCACGCCTCCCTCAACCGCACGTGCGAAATCGGCATGACCCGCGCAACGGGAAAGACCTACCGCCACGTACTCGAGCTACTCGCCGAGCGCGCGCGGTAGGCCTTCGAGGTTATTCCTTAGGCGGCGCCGCGCTCGAGCAGGAACGCGCGCAGCTCAGCGAGGTCATCGGCGCCCACGACGTCGATGCCCGCATCGAGCTGCATCTGCCACAGGATCTCGCGACGCTTGGGCAGAAGCTCGGGAACACCCCACAGGCGCGAGCGCGCGCCGATCGCGTGGGCACCGTCGGAAAACTCCTTGAGTGAACGGAACTGATCCTCCGGGCGCTCACCGAAGCCCTGCCAGCCCCACGTCTCCCAATCCTCCGAGATGAGTGGCATGTCGAGCGAGCTGATCTCACCGCCGAGGTCACCCTTGTGGCCGTCGGCCGAGCCGAACCGCACCGGGTTGTCCTTGATGAGATCGTACGGGCGACCTCCCGTGTACACCACGCGCACGGGATTCTCGACGACGGTGCCGCAGCGATCCACGTGCCAGAACACGTCGCTGTAGGGCGCAAGCAGCTTCTCGATCGCGGGAAGCTGCTTCTCCCCCTGGTCCTTAATGTCGATGAGGAGCTGGAACGGACCGTCGTAGCCCGGGAACACGTGACCGCCGTTGGAGCGCACGAGCGCCGCGAGCGGCTTCACGTAGAACTCCTCGAGGGAGCGGCCGCTTGCCGTGCCGAGGCGGGTGTGGCCAAGCAGGATCTGCCCGCCCTCAAACCACACGTCCGCCTCAACCGAGCAAAAGCCCTGCGCAAGCGCATCCCACAGCGGGTGCGTGTGCAGGTAATCGTTGTGGGCGTGAGCGCGAGCAAGCGGGCTCTTCGGCGCCCACCCCTCGGGCGCGGGATTCTTCAGGCGCGCATCGAAGGGGTCGTCGAGAAGGCGCGGGGGGTCGTTCTCGTCGCGCTCAAAAAGCGGTGACGCGCTCGCGGGCGCGAGGGCTGCGGCACTCGCGGCGGTCGCGGCGGCTGCGGTCAGGAAGGTCCGACGGTTGAGGGCCATGCAGGGTGTCCTTTCATGCGGTGTGTGTCCTGGGCGGGCAATGGGAAAGAGGCTCGATTCCGCGGGGCATAACCCCCGCGAAACCGGCCCCACTCGTGTTCACGAAACCGTGATCACTCGACCTCGAAGAAGATCGGGTTGGTGTACATCCACGTGTCGATCCACGGGCTTCCTGCGCCGTTCTCGCCACCGTGGGGAATCGGGCCGGCCGGATCAACATCGCTGCCCATCGGGCCCACACCCGAGCGCTTGCCATCGCTTCCGCGCAGGCGAATGTAGCCGCTTTCCTCGACGGCGCCGAGGTCGAATTCGACCGTGAACTTCTCAAGCCCGTGGCCCGCGGTGTCCTTGCGCTCAACGACCTTGGTGTGAGGGGTCGTCGTCGTGTTGACGTCCTCGACCGGGCCAGTGATAAGGCCGCGGATGAGGTCGATGTGCGCGAGCTCCGGGAGGATCCCAGCGGAGTTTTCCTTGGTCGTGGGCGTCACGCTCACGCGCAGGCCAAGCTCGGTGCCGACCTTGACCTTGAGGGTGTCACCGAGAGTCACGGGCTCGGCGCTGTCGTCCTTCGCGAAGAGAACGACCTCGAGACCGGAGATGAGGTGACCGTGCTCAATCCAGATGCGGCCGGCGCGCATGGCCTCCATGACCGCCTCGTAGGAGCGGCTCGTGGCGCCCACGTGCGTGCGGGAGAACTGGCCGGGCCAGTAGTCGCTTCCGCCCTGAGCTTCGTTCGTGTTGACGGGAACGGGGCGGCGACCCGCGCGGTTGAAATTGCCGAGGCTCGCACCTTCCTCCCAGCCGTCACCCTTCGGGTAGTCGCCCACGCGGTAGGTGTCGTGGGTCTTGAGGTGGAAGTCGGAATTCGAGGTGATCCAGTAGCGGCGGCCCTCAGAGAGCAGCGAGTCCCA
This sequence comes from Dermabacter sp. HMSC08H10, assembly GCF_001807585.1. NCBI lineage: Bacteria > Bacillati > Actinomycetota > Actinomycetes > Micrococcales > Dermabacteraceae > Dermabacter > Dermabacter sp. HMSC08H10. The sequence goes on along the minus strand of NZ_KV789416.1, from coordinate 168,182 downwards.
CATGCCACCCACGACCGAGGTGAGGTAGTCGAAGCCGCCGCGCGTGCGGAAGGCTTCGTCGGGGTAGTGCGGGTACGAGTCCTTGCGGCGGCTGTTCTCGTATTCGCCGCGCTGGAACTTCGGGTCGCGATTGAGGCCGAAAGCCGAGCCCTGGGCACCGGGGGCGCCTTCCATACCGAGGTAAATGTCGGGGTCCGCGTCGTGCCACGCGCGAAGCTCGAGCGGCGAGTCGATGCAGTAGCGGCTCGGGTGGTTCGCGATCACGATCGCGTCATCGATGAAGCCTTCGCGCTTCTGCTGGCCGAGCCACGCGATGGCCTCGCATGCCTTCTCCTGCTGGAAGGTCTCTTTTTCTGAGCCGAGTTCGGGCTTCTCCCAGCCGTTGAGCTTGCCGTCGAACGCGAGCTCGAACGTGCGCAGGACGCGCGCTTCGTTGATGCCGGGGGCGACGAGAACGGTGCAGTGCTCAGCCGCGGGGATGTACCACTCGATGCCCTGAAGGACCATGAGCTTACGTTCATCGCGCGCCTTGCGGATGAGGCGGTTCGCCTCCCACACGCCACCTTCGTTGGCATGGCCCCAGTTCGAGTGCTCGGTGAAGGCGATGACGTCCACGCCGAACTCTTCGGCCTTGTCCATGATCATTTCCATCGTGTACTTCGCGTCGTGGCTGTAGAGCGAGTGCACGTGGTGGTCAACGACGAGCCATTCAAGACCGGTCTCGGCAGGCGCGAGGTCCGTGCCTTCGGCCGCGTCGGTGGTGGTCACGGGGGTTTCTTCGGCGATAGCGGAGCCGGTGGTTGCGGCCGCGGCGGCACCGAGGGCACCGGCGGCAACGCTGCCGCGGAGCACGGTGCGTCGGCTCGGGGCGAGCGAGGAGGCTTGGGGGGAGCGAAGCTCGGTCATGGGGAATCTTTCTCTCAGGGCGTCGGGAAGACCAATCAGAACGCTAGAGGGAGGAAGTGAATGGCGAGTAACGACTTGGGGGCGAATTCTGACACCATCTAGTTACCCCTCGTTCACTAAGGCCTGTCACAGTTGTCCTCGCTAACCCACTCCCCGCGCCCCAAGGAACGTGTAGAACCATGCAGCTCTCCCTCTCGCTCCGCCGCTCAGCTGCCCTCGCCGGCGCCGCTGCGCTCCTCGCCCTCCCCCAAGTTGCCGCAGCGGCAACCGAGGTCACCCTCGACGATTCCGTGACGGCCACGATTGAGAATGCCGAGGGCGTCCAGGCACATGGCGCACTCGATGCAGACCCCTTCACCTACACCGTGAAATCTCGCGTGAAGTGCGAAGAGCCCTACGTTGACGGCGCCCGCACCGTCTTCGTCCAGGGTGAAAGCGAGAAGGCTACCCGCGTGGTCATGTCGGGTATCGACTCTCTCGAAAAAGACGGCACGGTCGTCAACCCGATCGACGCGAGCTTCGTGGACGTCGCCGCCGAGGGCAAGGCAAACCTCCAGATCGAATGCGTGAAGATCGACAACGGCATTCCTCAGCCGGCACCCGAAGCGATCGTCCAGCCGCTCACGATCACGAAAGAAGAGTGGAAAATGGAGGGCGTGAGCTTTAAGGAAGCCGCTCCCGAAGAGCCTTCCGACGAAACCCCAGAGAAGAAGCCCACCGATTCCGCACCGGCTCCCGCACCGGCCGAGCCCACCAACGGCGCAGTGCCCGCCCCGGCAGAGCCCACCGATGGCACGGCACCTGGCACGGGTGAGGACGATGACGCTGCAGCCCCGGCAGTGCCTCCGAAGGGCAACGATTCCGACGGTGGCAAGCCCACCGGTGGCGCGAAGACTGACCCCTCGAAGCAGGCACCCGCGAAACCCACGAATGCTTCGCGAAGTGATCGCGGCATCTCGGGATTCATGCCTCGCACGGGCGCCGAAATCGCCGCGACGGCAGTTCTCGCTCTCGCGCTGATCGGCGGCGGCATCTTCGCCGTCGTGCGCATGCGCAAGAACTAAACAGCACGACGCACAAGGGAGGGCCCGGGCAGTTGCCCGGGCCAGACCTTCTTCAATCAGGACCTCTCGCGAGTCGCGTGACAGCCGCTCATGCAACACGAAGATGTCAATGTTTCGGCAACTGGAGTGATCTCTAAGTGACCGAACTGCTGCAAGAACACCAGGAACATAGCGATCGTCGCAAGAAAACACCACGGCAACACTTACAGAGTCGCGATCGTCTTTCTCTACCACAGTCCGATTTCAATCTCAGCATCACCGGCTAGATCCGCCCGGATTCCGCTAATTCGCCCTCCGACCCAAGGTAGCGACGGAGCAAAACCATCCCTGTCAACTTCGGCCAAATGAGTCGCTATCTCCAATTTCCTTAAACAGAGCAGATCCTGCAGGTACTGACCACTCGGTCTAGATCCGTCTACTAGGCGGAAGTAGGTTTCTAAAGCTTCCCTCGCAGCTGTTTGGTAACCAGCCCGGACTAGCGAAGCCGCAAAAGCAACCGCATCGTACAAAGGATCGCCGACGCCGGCCGCGCCCCAGTCGATTATCGCCAACGACCCATTGTCCACCAAAATAAGATTTTCAAAATGCAGATCGCCATGTATAGGGACACATTCTGGCAGGCGACACCCATCAAATCGGGCAGAAAGGCGCTCTAACGCAACATTCCAGGCCGCATCCCCGGAAAACACACACTTTGCTCGTTCCAAAACCGCTGACGGAGTATAGGCAATCGGCCTAGCGGCTTTTACAAAAGCGACGCTACGCTGTAATTGTCTCTGCGCCTCAACCAAGGCTCGCATGGCATCTACCGCCCTGGCGGTGTCCCATCGCTCAAGATTCTGGCCAGCTATCCATCTGCTACACATCACGGTTACAGGACTATCGCCAACCACGTCATTCACATATCTGGCGCCGCAGGCAGTTCTCTTCAGCCCTATAAGCCCGCCCCCAGGATCGCCTAACATGGCGTCCATTACCTCGGCGGTAAACTCTCGGTCAGAGCGGGCAATCCGCCCGTTTTGTATCGCAACCCTGACCGTCCACGCGTGATCGGCTTCAGTAAGCTTACCGATCCAATCAGATTCGTGCTGCACAAACCTTAGCTCCGCGCCAGGGCTCAGCTCCCAATGTGTTGACAAAACGTGCCGCACTCCATCTAGAACAACCGACTTACTCATCGCCCCCTGCACCCCCTACAATTTCCCTTAATCTCCTTGAGTAGTCCGTCCACTCCGCGACAAAGCTATCGTTCGATTCGAACGCAATTGACCTTTCGAACGCCTTCTGTTGCCATACAGACCTAAGCGCCTCCCTTGTCGCGATGAGGCGTGCACCGCGCGCGAATGTACTTCTCAGAGGTTGGCTACATATAGCCGAGGGGACGCCTGACCCCAGTACACCTCGCAGGTTGCCGGCTCCGTCTTCGCCACAAGCTTGCCGTCCCTGTAGGAGCGAACGACGGGCGCATTGAAGTTGAGCGCCTCAACCCAGTTCGGCGCATCGAGCACGATAAACCGCGCGGGGTTGCCCACCTCGATGCCGTAGTTGTCGAGGTGGAGGGTGCGCGCCGCATTGTGGGTCACGAAGTTGTAGGACTCCGCGATCTGCGGATAGCCCATCATCTGCGTGACATACAGGCCGTTCAGCACAACGTCACGAAGATTCCCCGTGCCGAGCGGGTTCCACGGGTCGCGGATATCGTCGGTCCCGAAACTCACGTTGATCCCGGCCTCCGTGAGCTCCTTGACGCGCGTCACGCCGCGGCGCTTCGGGTACGTATCCATGCGTCCCTGCAAATGCGTGTTCACCATGGGGTTTGACACGAAGTTGATGCCGCTCATCGTCAGCAGGCGAAGCAGACGAACGAAGTACGCGTTGTTATAGGAATGCATCGCGGTCGTGTGCGAAGCGGTGACCTTCTCCCCCATGCCGAACTCGAGGGCGCGCGTCGCGAGAGTCTCGAGGCCGCGCGAGGCCTCATCGTCGATCTCATCGCAGTGCACATCCATGAGCAGGCCACGATCACGCGCAAGCTCGCACGCGAAATTGAGGGAATCCACCGAATACTCGCGCGTGAACTCGAAGTGAGGAATCGCGCCAATCGCATCGACGCCCATATCAGCAGCCTTGACCATGAGGTCGCGGCCGTTCGGGAAGGAATCGATACCCTCCTGCGGGAACGCCACAATCTGGAGCGTAATGAGGTCGGCAAGCTCGTCGCGAAGCTCAAGCAACGCACGAAGGGCCGTGAGCTCGGGATCGGTCACATCCACGTGGGTGCGCACGTACTGCACACCGAAGCTCGCCTGGTCACGCGCGACACGGCGCACGCGAGTTTTGACATCCTCAACACTCAGAGTCTTCTTCCGCTCGCTCCAGCGCTCGATCCCCTCAAAAAGCGTGCCGCTCATATTCCACTTCGGCTCGCCCGCGGTGAGAACCGAGTCGAGGTGAATGTGGCTCTCCACAAACGGCGGGAGCGCGAGGCGCCCCTCGGCGTCCCATGTCTCTTCGCCCGGCTCCGCGGTGAGATTCGGTTCGATGTGGGTGAAGCAAGCGTCGGAAATGCGAAGGTCAACCAAGCCCTCGCGGCCCGGAAGGGAAACGTTCTGAATGAGCACAGCGAAGCCTTTCTGTTGGAGCGGGGGAACTGAGGTGAGGGAACGGGGTGACCCGCGCGGGTGAAAACCGCCGAGCACCCCGCACGTAAAGCCGCCCACGTGAGCGACCCTCCGGGGAACTAGTGCGGCACGACCCACCTGAGAGAGGCGACCGCGCCGCACCCACAAGTGTTTTTAGCGGCGCTTCGTCAAGGCTACGCCCACGAGGTGAATGGCGATCGCGACCGCAACCGCGTTGATCGCCGAGATGCCCCACGGCACGAAGTAGCCCACGAGACCACCAGCAATGACGCCGATGACCGCGTGCGGAGCGATCGTCTGCTCTTTCGCGTTCGGGTCGAGGTAGGCGTGCTTGCGCACCAGGAAGTCAGCGATGAGGATCGCACCGATCGGCGGGAGTGCCGCGTTGAGGAAGCTCAGCCAGCCCACGAAGTTGTCATACAGCCACAGCGCGCTCACCGTGCCGAAAATGCCCGCGATGAGAGTCATGGGTCGGGTGCGCACGCGCGTGATGTTCGAAAAGCCCAGGCCGGAGGTGTACAGGGCGTTGTTGTTGGTCGTCCAAATATTCGCGCCGAGCACGAGAATCGCAGGAATCGCGAGACCCTGGGCAATCATGACGTAGAAGATGTCATCCTTGCCGGTGAACGCCCCGCCCACCGCACCGAAGCTGAACATGAGGGTGTTGCCAAGGAAGAACGCGATCACCGTCGTGATGACGGCAACCTTCGCCGAGCGAGCAAAGCGCGTGAAGTTCGGGGTCGCCGTGCCGCCAGAAATGAAGGAACCCACGACCATCCCGATGCCGGTCACGATCGGCATCGACCCGCCACCGAACACCTCGACAAGACCGCCGGCCTTGCTGGTTGCCGTGACCATCGAGTACGTGCCGAGGATCGCGATAAGAGGAACGGAAATGAAGGAGACGACCTCGATCGCTTTCATCCCGAAGTAGGCGGAAGCAGTCATGGCGGCGCCGGCCACGATCACGATCCACCAGGGGCTGATGTGAAGGAGCTCGGCGACGGGGATACCCAGCATCGCAACACCCACGCCGAACCATCCCATCTGGGTCAGGCCCACGAGGGCGGAGGCCAAAAGCGAGCCGCGACGGCCGAAGGCACGACGGGCGAGGAGGTCAAGCCCCATGCCGGTCTTCGCGCCAAGGTAGGCGAGGCCACCGGTGTAGATCGCGAGCACGAGCCCGCCGAGCGTCGTGGCCCAGACGAAGCCGCCAAGATCGAGACCGTTGCCGATCTTCGCGCCGACGCTCATAGAGGCGGAGAAGAAAGTAAATCCGAGCATCACGAAGCCCACGGCCCAAAAACCGTGGCGCGCGGATGCGGGAACTGGGGTGAAGCTGAAGTCGGCGTCGTGGCCGTTTGCTTCGATCGGGGCCGACCCCGAGGCCGTCACTGCGGTCTCGTCGATTGAGGGGCCGGCGATAATGGGGGTGGTTGCGGGGCGCTCAGGCGCTGTGGTGCTCATGCACATTCCTCACGTGAAAACGGGACAAAGGCATGGCTGTACCCGGATCACATGAAGTGCTCGCATGGCTCTCTGTCCATGTCCGTGCACAACCGTTGGAAGGCTAGCACCCATCCCGCGCCCTCGGGAGCAATTCGAGGCTTCTAGTGGCGCGGCTCGCGTTTGCGGGCAGCAATTTTTCATGCGGCCCGGCTCTCCCAGCTGCCCCCATCTGGCCAGTTCCCCAGTTCCCCCAGTCACCGGGCTCCACCAGCTGCCCAGCTCCCCCAGTCGCACAGCTCCCCAGCCGTCTTTCCCCCAGTCACCGTCGCACTTCATGAAAAAACTGAGCCGCCCCCGGCCCAACAGCCGGCCAACAGCCCAGTTTCTTCATAAACCGGAACGGCAGCGCGTCAGTGCTGCGCCGCCGCCGAGTCCCCATCGCCTCCATCGCCGAGTTCGTGGGCCTTGTCTTGGGCGGCGCCCGCAACGTCAACGACCTTGTCGGTAACACCCTTGGCCTGAGGGAACTTCTCCTCGGCCTTCGCGGCGAGGTCAACAACGGCGTCCGCTGCAGCATCAACGCCTGCGGGAATCTTGTCTTTCGCCGTGTCCGCGATGGACTGCGCGGCATCTTTAACCTTGTCGAGGGGGCTGCTGTCGTTCATTGGTACTCCTTCGGAGAGGGGCGCCCCGCGAGGGCGCCACTTTTTTAGCGTTGAATAATTTTACGAACACTTTGTGCGAGCAAACAGAGAGCACCAAAACTGCTGTTCGATAAACTCAAGCGCCGGATGTTTCCCAGCGAAAGGCGTTTCACGTGGCCATCTCGAACCTCACTGTCTCCCAGCCCGGCCCCACACCGGGGATCAGCAAAGGCGGCACGGAGTTCGATGTCGTGATCCTCGGCGCGGGCCTCAACTCGCTCAACGTCTCGATTGCCTTTCACAAGGCCTACGGCATGCGTTCACTCACCGTGATGCGCACCCCTGTCGCGATGAACGAACGCACTGTCACAAGCGCTCACGTCGCTATCGGTGCTGGGGCAAGCGAGTGCGATCTCAAGGATGCGCTCGTTCAGCTTGCGAAAGACAAGCCCGTCAAGCGACCGACGCTCTTGCTCGCGAATGCCGATTCGTTCATTTCCTTCATCGACACGTACCGGGCCGAGCTCGAGGAGCACTACCTTCTCGCGCAAATTGATTCCGCTTCCCTCGCGAAGCTGGCCGACAAGGCCCACTTCCAAGAAGCGTGCAACGAGCTCGACATTCCGACGATTCCCACGGCCGTTGTTGACTTCTCCCGGTACGGCGAAGCCGATTTTGACGCGCCCGAGCAGCTTCCGTGGGCCTACCCAATCATCGGCAAACCCGCGAACACCGCCGATTATTCGCGCGTCAAGTTCCCCGGCAAGCGCAAAGTATTCGTGCTCAAGTCGCAGGCCGAATACAAGGAACTCGTGGCAAAGCTCGGGGACGCTGGCTTCACGGGGCGGTTCCTCTTCCAGGAGCTCATCGAGGGTGACGACACATCCGAATACTCCATCACCGGCTACCGCTCGCGCTCGGGCGAAGTGACGCTCACATGCGCTGCGCAGGTGTTGCTGGGCGAGCACACGCCCGATGCGCTCGGCCGCCCCGCAGCGATGCTCACCGGTCCTCACCGGGCGATCGTCGCGCAGTTCGAAAAACTCCTCGACCACGTGGACTACGTCGGCTTCGCCAATGTTGATCTCAAGGTCGACCCGCGTAACGGAACGGCCTACTTCCTCGAACTCAATCCGCGGCTCGGACGCAACAACCACTACGTCACCGCGGCAGGCGGCTCCTACCCCGAGCACATTGTCGCGGACCTCATCGACAACGCACCCCTTGAGCGTGTGCGCGCCGAGGAGCAGCACCTCTATTCGATCCTCCCCATGCGCCTCGTGAAGCACTACGTCACCGAACCCGAACTGCGCGCTCAGCTCGATTCCGCCGTTCGCGCCCACGGCGTGGACAACCCCTACCGCTATGCCCCGGAGGGTGCGTGGATGAAGGGCTTCGCTCTCGCTTCGGGTCTGCGCCAGGTGCAGAAGTTCCGGAAGTACTACCCGAAGGCTACGCGCACCGGGTTCTAACCGCGCGTGAACCTCGTGGGCGGTCCGGGGAAGCCGCAGAGCTTCCCCGGGCCGCTTCTCCTATGAAGAAAGAATGAGAAACGCCTGCTGAGGCCTAGTCTCGAGCGGGTGCTACCTCGCTCTCACCGGGCTGGTCGTCACGTTCACCGTCATCCACGAGATCGTCGAGGTTCACGACGTCGAGGCCTCCCGAGAGCGCGTACTCTTCTTCGGGGCTCAGAATCAGCCGGTGGCGGCCCCATAGCCAGAAGGTAATGAGCATGACCGCGTAGATCACGATGATCGCGATGATCGCGGGCAGGTAGTCAGGGTTGAGGAGGAAGCCCAGGAAGATGAGCGCGGAGATGACGGCGGCGATGATCGCTCCAGAGTTTCCCCACGGCGATTTGTAGGGACGCTTCGCGTTCGGGAATCGCTTGCGCAGCACGAGGAACGACACCATCTGCATGAGGTAGGCGACGACGGCACCCCAGGCAGCGATGTTGAGAACAACCGCACCGGCGATTCCGCCCTCGCCACCGGCAAGATCGACGCCCACAAGGGCGCAAAAACCGATGACGGCGCCGGCGATAAGGGCAACCCACGGCGTCTGCGTGCGCCCCGTGAGCGAGAGGAACTTCGGGTAGTAGCCCGCACGCGAGAGCGAATACATGTTGCGCCCGTAGGCGAACATGATGCCTTGAAGTGAGGCAAGCAGGCCCACGAGCGCGAAGAGTGCGAGGACGGCAGCGAGACCGTCGCCTACGATCGCGCGGAAGCCGTCGAGGAGCGGTTCGCTTGCCCCGGCGGTCGTTTCCGCGCCGAGCACGCCGGTGTTCAGAACGAGCACGAGAAGGCCGGTAACGACGAGCGTGAAGCGGGCCCACAGTGCCGCCTTGGGAATGTCACGTACGGGGTTGTGGGCCTCTTCGGCTGCGAGCGGCAGCTCCTCGATACCGAGGAAGAACCACATGGCAAAGGGCAGAGCGAACAGGATCGGGAGGAAACCGTGAGGCAAGAAGGCCGAACCGCCCGCGTCGGGAACGATGTTGAAGAGTGAATCCCATGAGAAAGCCCCGGAGAACAGCGCCATCGCACTGAAGACGAGCAGGATCACGATCGAAATGATCGACACCAGAATGGCGAACCTGAACGATACCGCTGCGCCCGAGGAGTTCAGCACCACGAAGATCGTGTAAAGGATGAGCCACCACACGGGTTTTGGCAGGTCAACGCCAAGGAGTTGCGATACCACCGCGTCGGCGTAACCCGAGGAGAAGTAGACGATCACGGCGGTTGTCGCGACGTACTCGATCGTTTCGGCAAGGCCCGTCACGAAGCCTGCATAGGGCCCCATGGCCGCTCTCGCGAACGAGTACGCGCCTCCGGTGTGGGGCATGGCGGCGGCCATTTCGTTGATCGAGAAGATGAGGCCGTAGTACATGACGATGAGAATCGCGTAGGCGATGAGCATCCCGCCGAAGCCCGCGAAATCCACGCCGAAGTTCCAGCCGGAAAAGTTACCGGAAACGACCGCGCCGACCGCGAGGCCCCAGAGTCCGAAAATGCCGGCCGCGCGCTTGAGCTGACGTTTTTCAAAATATTCGGTATCCGCCGTTCGATAGGTGACGCCACCGACCTTGGTGACTTCCCCCGATTGCGTGGAGGGTGAGGCGGGTGATGCTGCCGTGCGTTGAGGAGATTGACGATCGTTTTGATCAGCCATTGCATACCTTCCGTAGTGACGAGACCACGTTGACTCGTGTGTGCTGCCCCACACTACTCGCCTAATGGTTGGATTTCCACGCTTTTGTAGAAATTTATTGGCATGAGTTGTAGACAATCGACCCGGAACACCCAGCACTTTGCCAGACTTTCGGGTTGCATAGCTCACATCGTGTGGTCTAATGGTTGCCAGACCGATGTTTAGTCAATGGCTTGCATCGCCACGTAAGGGCCCCGCCAGGCCACACCGAAGCACAATGAGGAGCTTCCATGTCAGGCAACGAAGGAATGCTGACGTTCTCAGAACTCACCAACCGCATCCACGCCGGCGATATCGACACCGTGATTCTCGGATTCACGGACATGCAAGGCCGACTCGTAGGCAAGCGCATCTCCGCTCGCCTCTTTCTCGACTCCGTCGCCGAACACGGAGCCGAGTGCTGCAACTACCTCCTCGCCGTCGACATCGACAACAACACTGTGGACGGCTACAAGATCTCCAGCTGGAAGAGCGGCTACGGCGACATGGTCATGAAGCCAGACTTGGCCACGCTGCGCCAGGTCCCGTGGATCGAGGGCTCCGCACAGGTCACCGCGGACCTCCTCACGACCTCGGGCGAGGAAGTCGGCCCCGCCCCGCGCAGTGTCCTCAAGAAGCAGCGCGCTCGCCTCGAGGAGCGCGGCTGGACGTGCATGGGCGCGACGGAACTCGAATTCCTGATTTTCGACGACACCTACCGTGAAGCGTGGGCCAAGGGCTACAACGACCTCACCCCCGCAAGCGACTACAACACCGACTACGACATTCAGGCCTCCACTCGCCTCGAACCGCTTCTTCGCGACATCCGCAATTCCATGGACGCGGCCGGCATGTACTGCGAGGGCGTCAAAGGCGAATGCAACCCCGGCCAGCAAGAGATCGCTTTCCTTTACGACGACGTGCTTACCACGTGCGACAACCACAGCCTCTACCGCACGGGCGCCAAGGAGATCGCCGAAAGGCACGGCAAGTCCATCACCTTCATGGCGAAGTTCAACCAGCGCGAAGGCAACTCGTGCCACATTCACATGAGCCTGCGCGACAAGGACGACAACCCCGTGTTCGCCGATGAATCCCGCGAAGGCGGGCGCAGCGTCATCATGGATCAGTTCCTCGCGGGGCAGATCGCCGCTGCGCGCGAACTCGCCCTCATGTTCGCTCCCAACATCAACTCGTACAAGCGCTATCAGCCCGGCACATTCGCACCGACCACTCTCGCGTGGGGCCTCGACAACCGCTCGTGTGCCTTCCGAGTCGTGGGCCACGGCAAATCGCTGCGCTTCGAGAACCGCATTCCCGGCGGCGACGTCAATCAATATCTCGCGATGGCCGCGATGATCGCCGCGGGTCTCCACGGCATCGACAACGAGCTCTCCCTCGAGGAGGAGCTCGTGGGCAACGGCTACGAAAGTGACAAGCCGAGGGTGCCGACGACGCTCCGCGAAGCCGCCGACCTGTTCGAGAACTCCGAGATTGCCCATGCCGCCTTTGGCGAGGACGTCGTTGAGCACTACACGCGGGCTGCCCGGGTCGAACTCGAGGCGTTCGATGCCGCCGTCACGGATTGGGAGCGCGTGAGGGGCTTCGAACGTGGCTAGCGCACCCATCATCGGTATCTCGACATACCTCGAACCTGCCACGTGCGGGGTATGGGATACGCGCGCATCCTTCCTGCACGAGGCCTACCTTCAGGCGGTCCTCGATGCCGGAGGCGTGCCAGTCCTGTTGCCTCCGCAACCGTCGGAACATGAACGCGCTGCCCAGGTCCTCGCCCGCCTAGACGGGCTCATCCTCGCGGGCGGGGCCGACGTCAACCCGGCCCGGTATGGCGAGCAGCCGCACGAGAGGACCGGGGCGCCGCGCGATGATCGCGACGAGTGGGAAATCGCTCTATACGAGGCGGCACGCAGCACCGGGTTGCCCGTGCTCGCGATCTGTCGCGGCATGCAGATCGTCAACACCGTCCACTCGGGCACGCTAATCCAGCACCTGCCCGACGTCGTGGGCTCGGATCGATACCAGCCCGCCCCGGGCGTGTTCGGCTCGGTGGACATCGAGATCACCGAAGGCTCGACGCTCGCGAGCATCCTCGGCAGCAGCGCGCACGACATCCCCGTGTACCACCATCAGGCGGTCGCGAAGGTCGGCAGCGGTCTCACGGTCACCGCTCGCACGTCCGACGGCACCATCCAGGCCCTCGAGTCACCATCAGCCCGGGGCTTCTTCCTTGCCGTCCAATGGCATCCCGAACAACAAAGCGACGACCGCAGACTCTTCGAAGCCCTCGTCAATGCCACGCCCCACACCTCTAAGGAGCGCCCATGACTACGTTCGACATCATCAACCCCGCGACCGAGGAGTTCATTCGCAGCATCGAGCTCGTCGACGTCGAGGCAACTGACGACGCCATCGCCAAGGCCGTCGTTGCACAAAAGCGCTGGGCGGCCACCGCTCCAGCCTCGCGAGCACAGGTTCTACGGAGTTTTGCCCGCATCGTCGCCGAGCGCAACGAGGAGCTCGCCCAGATCGAGGTTGCCAATGCCGGCCACCCCATTGGGCAAGCCCGGTGGGAAGCGCAAAACGTTGCGAATGTCCTCGAGTACTACGCAGCAGCGCCCGAACGGCTCATCGGCGAGCAGATTCCCGTCGAGGGCGGCGTGAACGTGACGTTCCATGAGGCGGTAGGCGTCGTCGGCATCATCACCCCGTGGAACTTCCCCATGCCAATCGCCGCGTGGGGCTTCGCACCCGCGCTCGCGGCGGGCTGCGCCGTGGTTCTCAAGCCTGCCGAATGGACACCGCTCACGGCGATCCGCATTGCCGAGCTCGCCCTCGAGGCCGGCCTTCCCGAGGACCTTCTCACGGTTCTTCCCGGCAAAGGATCGGTCGTCGGCAACCGGTTCGTCACGCATCCCGACGTGCGAAAAGTCGTGTTCACCGGCTCAACGTCAACGGGGAAGACGATCATGCGTGGCTGCGCCGAACAGGTCAAGACCCTCACGCTCGAACTCGGCGGAAAGAACGCGAACATCGTGTTTGCCGATTCCGACCTCGAGAAGGCAGCCGCCGCAGCCCCCGCGGGGGTTTTCGACAACGCCGGGCAGGATTGCTGCTCGCGCTCACGGATCCTCGTCGAAAAATCCGTGTGCGAGAAGTTCATGGAGCTCTTCGAGCCCGCCGTCAAAGCGTTCCGGGTTGGTGACCCCGCGAAGGACGACACCGAAATGGGGCCGCTCGTGGCGAAAGCCCACCTCGACAAGGTCACCGGATACGTGGACGACGAATCGCTTGTCGCCTTTAGAGGGAGTGCACCGTCGGGCCCCGGCTTCTGGTTCCCGCCCACCGTGCTCACGCCCGAACGCACGCACCGAACGGTGCACGAGGAGATTTTCGGCCCTGTCGTCACCGTGCTGCCGTTCGAGGACGAGGCCGATGCACTCGCCCTCGCAAACGACACCGAGTACGGGCTTTCGGGCTCGATCTGGACTCGTGACATCGGCCGCGCGCTTCGCGTGTCGCGCGGGGTCGAGGCGGGGAACCTCTCCGTCAACTCCCACTCGTCGGTGCGGTACTCCACGCCGTTCGGCGGGTTCAAGCAGTCCGGTCTAGGCAGGGAACAGGGGCCCGACGCTCCCCTCGCCTTCACCGAAACCAAGAATGTTTTTTTCGCGCAGGACTAGCCATCATCCACCCCTTGTAGAAAGGTTTTGACATGTCAGAGACGACTATCGACAAGATTGATCTCACCCAACGCCTGAAGGGCAAGGTCGCCGTGATTACGGGCGGCAGCTCCGGTATTGGGCTTGCGACCGCCCGCCGGTTCGCGGCCGAAGGCGCCACGGTCGTCATCGGCGATCTCGATGCGACCAACGGCGAGGCGGCTGCCAAGGAGGTCGGCGGCCTCTTCGTCGAAACGAACGTCACGAGCGAAGAGCAGGTCAACCACTTGTTCGACGAAGCAGCTCGCGTGTACGGCTCGGTCGATATCGCGTTCAACAACGCCGGGATTTCGCCCGCGGATGACGATTCGATTGAGACGACCGAGCTTCCCGCGTGGGAGAAGGTGCAGGACGTCAACCTGAAATCGGTCTACCTGTGCTCGCGCGCAGCGCTTCGCCACATGACGAAGCAGCAGTCCGGTTCGATCATCAACACGGCTAGCTTCGTGGCGGTGATGGGCTCGGCGACCTCGCAGATTTCCTACACGGCCTCCAAGGGTGGGGTGCTTGCGATGACGCGCGAGCTCGGCGTGCAGTTCGCCCGTCAGGGCATTCGCGTCAACGCCCTGTGCCCGGGGCCCGTCGCCACTCCCCTGCTTCAGGAGCTTTTCGCCAAGGATCCGGAGCGTGCTCAGCGTCGACTCGTGCACGTTCCGGTTGGGCGATTCGGTGACGCGAAGGAGCTTGCGGCGGCCGTCGCGTTCTTGGCGAGTGACGACGCTTCCTTCATCACGGCGTCGACGTTCCTGGTCGACGGTGGTCTCAGCGCCGCCTACGTCACGCCGCTCTGAGCCGTCGCGACGCGTGTGACAAGATGTTGAGCGATGACTGAGCTGCCTGATCCCGCCCCCGTGCTGAACTCCTGGGTTCTGTTGAAGCCAGGGGCGGCCTCGAACGCTTTCGAGGGGACCGTGCACAGGCTTGTTCAATCGCTCAAACTTGGGCTCGTTGCTCCGGGGGAAAAGCTTCCTCCGGAGCGCGAGCTCGCATCGATGCTCGGGGTTTCGCGCGACACCGTTCGCGAGGCCATCTCGGCTCTCGTTGAGGCGGGTTACCTCGAAGCGAAACGGGGCCGTTACGGCGGGACGTTCGCAAAGAATCCGCTTCCCACCTCGAGCGCGCTTTCGGAGACCTCGAGTCGCGTCGCGTCCATCATCGACACTCTCGCCCTTCGGGCGGTTGTCGAGGTGGGGATCGTGCGCAGGCTCGCCCGCCAAGAGCTTTCACGCGAAAGCCGCGAACGGCTGTGGCGCGCCCACGAGGAATGCCAGGGTGCCGACCTGGCTGACTACCGCAAGTACGACACCCGCCTGCATCTACTCATGGGGGAACTCGTTGACGCTCCCTCCCTCGTTCCGGTTCTCGCCGATATCCGCATGCGGGTCAACGAGCTTCTTGACCAGATCCCTCTGCTCCAGCCCAATATTGAGCACTCGTGCGAGCAGCATCAAAGGATCGTCCAGGCCATTCTTCGCGGACGGCCGGATGTGGCCTCGGTCGAGATGGAGGAGCACCTCGCGGGAACCGAGGCGCTTCTGCGAGGCTTCCTCGACTAGTCACAGCTCACTCCCCCGCGGCGTTTTAGGGGATTGATCCGGGATTACCCGCGTTCTCGCAGAAAACGAGTAGATTTCGGGACTTTTTACCCGTTTCAATCCCGGAGTTTCCCCCGAGGGGATGCCACTTTCACCGGGGTTTCCCACCCCAAGCTGGGAACCATTCCAGACTGCTTCGTTAGGTTCATTCGTCGTTGCCGCACGCTGTTATGCGTCGGCTCAAACATCCTATGTTGCCTTCTGGAAAGGATCGTTCCGTGTCGTTTTTCGTCCGGGCCTGGCGCTACGTTTCACGTCAACGCGTCAAGTCGTTCATTATTTTGGGAATTTTCGCGGCGATGATGTCGGCGCTCATGGTGACCGGTTCGGTGACGCGCGCCGCCGATGCGGCGGGAGCGCAGGTTGATCGGCGCACGGGCGCGGGCTTCGTTCTGCAAAACAACCCGCAGTTCAATCAGGGAACACCCCGCGGCGCAGGCACCGTGAAGGGTGCGGATATCGAGAAGATCGCGAAGCTCAAGCGCGTCGAGAGCTACGTCGCGCGCCAGAACGTCACGGCGGACCTCGTGGGCGCGAACGTCAAGAAGCTCGACCACAACGAGTACGACGAGCAAAAGGAAAAGCAGTTCGGCAACGCCGCCAACGTGTGGGGCGTGAACGGCTCTGAGCTGGAAAATAGCTTCCGCGGTGGGGCTCTCACCCTCACGCAAGGCCGCCACCTGCGCAGTGGGGACTCGCACAAGGCCCTCATTCACGAGGATCTCGCGAAAGCAAATGGCCTCAAGGTGGGCGATGAGATCACCGTGAAGGGCAACCAATTCGATGTGGATAACCAGAACAAGTCCACGACCGAGGTCAAAACGGAAATCGTCGGCCTTTTTTCGGGCAATAACCCGAGGCCAGTTGCCCAGCGCAGCGAGCTTTTCGCCAATACGCTATTCACGGATCTTAACACGACTCGCGAGCTCTACGGATGGACGGCAAAGACCGAGATTTATCAGGACGCTAACTTCTTCGTGAAGAAGGGCGCCGAACTCAAGACGGTCGCGGAGGAAGCGAGCCATCTTGGGATCGACTGGCGCAACTATCAGCTTGCCCCGTCGACGCAGTATCTCGCGGGCATCACCGGTGCGGTTGATGGCGTTCGCTCGATCATGAACGGCGCGAAAATCGCAACGTTCGTCCTGGCCATCGCGCTTTTGAGCCTCATGCTGTTCCTCTGGCTCGGGGAACGCAAGAAGGAAACGGGTGTGCTCCTTTCGGTGGGCACCACCAAGGGTGGAATGCTGCGCCAGTACTGGATGGAGCTTGGGCTCATCGCCATTCCAGCGATTGGGATCTCGTATCTTGTGAGCACGTTTATCGCGCAATCTATTGGCTCTTCGGTGCTGGGAAGCGTCAATTCTTCTGCGAAGAATGGTTTTGCTCCCGGGCAGCAGGCCGGCGCCGATCTCGAATCGTCGAGCGCACTTAAGACTCTCGATTCATTGCACGTTAGCCTCGGCAATCAGGATGTTGCATACGTCGCGATCGCGGCGGCCGTCGTCATTATCGTGTGCGTGCTGCTCGCCGCACTCCCGATGCTTCGCACGGCCCCGAAGAAGCTTTTGGTGGCACTCAAATGAGAGGCCTTTCTTCGGTGCGCCTCGCCGTGCTTTCACTGCGCAGGCGCCCCGCACGCAGCATCATTCTTCTCCTGCTCATGACCTTGATTTTCACGGGGCTTGTGGCGCAATCAGGCGTGCGCGCCACGATGGGCGATATTAGTGGCGCGATCGATCGGAACGTTGGGGCTGGTTTCACGGCGCAGAATTCCGACGCCAGCCTCGCCCGCACCGATGCCGACGCTCTCGCGAAACTTCCCGGCGTAACCTCAAGTGCGTACGAGACAGATCTTCTCGTGAAACCAAAAGGTCACCGTCCCGTCACGGCGGCCGGAGCAGTGCAGCTTGACCCGGAGTTCGCGAATGAAATGACGGCGACGGCGACGACTAATTCCCAGTTGAATCCGCTGTTTCAAGGCAAGCTTTTCACGCTTGAGCAGGGCGAGCACCTCAAGTCTTCGTCGCACGGCGCCCTCGTTCACAAGGACTTTGCCGCGAAGAACCACCTGTCGGTGGGAAGCGCGCTCACGCTCGTGCGTGACGGCAAGCTCGTGCGACTCGTCGTGACCGGCATCTTTAGCGGTCGCGCTGAGAATCCGTCCGGCCTTCCTGCGGGCGCCGCCGAGAACCGTATTTTCGCCGCGGCCGAAGACATGTCGCCCCTGACCGACCCGGCGTCGATGACCCTCGCACGATACAGCACCGCGAGCGCTGAGGCGCTTCCCGCTGTCCTCGCGAAGGCGCATAAGGCCCGCCCTCACCTGAGCCTCGAGGATAATTCGGCGCAGTTTCGTACCGTCCTTGCCTCGATCGCCGGCGTAGAACGCCTTCTCACGTGGCTCGTTCTTGGACTGAGCGCAGTGAGCATTGCGGTGCTCGTGCTCGTGCTCGCCTTTTGGGCGCGCGGCCGCCTTCACGAGATCGGGATTCTGCTCTCCCTTGGCAGGTCGAAGGGGAGCATCCTTCGCCAGTTCCTCACGGAGATTTGCGCGCTCGTGGCCGTCGCGGCGGTGCTCGCACTCGGGCTGGGGCTCCTCGCGACGACTACCGTGAGCGAGGCTCTCCTGGCCCGCTCTCACGACCCGGTTCTCGAAGTCCTCTCCCCTTCCGCGAGTCCACTCGCGGCCCTGGCTGCGCTTGGCGTGGGCGCCCTCATCGTCGCCATCGCTGTCGCAGCGGTTCTTATTCCTGTTTTTCGGCGCAGCCCGAAGTCAATTCTCGCCTCTATGAGCTAGGAGCACATCATGAGCATTCTTCACCTCGATCACGTCAGCTACACCTACGAACAGTCTCGCGGCCGGGTTCTCGAGGACGTCTCGACAACCTTTGAGCTCGGGAAGCTCTACGCGATCGTCGGCGCATCCGGTGCGGGCAAATCCACTCTGTTGAGCCTCCTTGCGGGCCTTGAAGCGCCCACCGGTGGCACGGTGCGGTTCAACGGAACCGATATTGCACAGACGGGGTATTCGAAGCATCGCCGCGAGCAGATCTCTCTCGTGTTTCAGAACTACAACCTGATTGACTACCTCACTCCGCTCGAAAACCTTCGTCTCGTGGATAAGAAGGCAGGCGTCGAAAGCCTCGAAAATCTCGGTCTCACGAAGGACGAAGCGACCCGCAATGTGCTTCGCCTTTCGGGTGGGCAGCAGCAGCGCGTTGCGATCGCGCGTGCGCTCGTGTCGAAGGCGCCGGTGATTCTCGCGGACGAGCCGACGGGCAACCTCGACGAGGACACGGCAGAAGAGGTGATCGAGATTCTGCGGGGCGCGGCGAAAGCCGGTAAGTGCGTGATCGTTGTGACCCACTCGAGGCGGGTCGCGGAATGTGCCGACGTGCAGCTGCGACTAACGAAGCGGACCCTCGTCTAGAGCCGACCCTCTTCTCCATGCCCCAGGTGGCGCCACCTTCTGGACTCCCCCAGGTGGCGCCACCTTCTCATTTCCCCGAAACACCGCCACCTTCCAATTCTCCCGAAAAGCCGTCACCTTCCAACTCCCCGAAACACCGCCCCTCCTCAATTCCCCAAATGCCGTCACCTTCCGACTCCCCCAAATGCCGTCACTCGTTATGAAGATTCGCCGGCGCCCCCGACCCCGCACAGCGCCAAACCCTACTTTTCTTCATGATCTGATCCGGGGAGAAGCAGCATGCAGGACCCGCGCCTCCCCGAAAAGCCGTCACCTTCCAACTCCCCGAAACACCGCCCCTCCTCGACTCCCCCGAATGCCGTCACTCTTTATGAAGATTCGGCGGCGCCCCCCGGCCCGACACAGCACCAAACCCCACTTTTCTTCATGATGTGAGACGGGGAGAGGATGTGAGACGGGAAGAAGCAGTACGCACGACGTGAGACGGGAAGAAGCAGCATGCACGATGTGGGACGGGGAAAGTGGTACGGGGAAAGGATGTGGGACCGGGAGAAGCAGTAGGCACGATGTGGGACGGGAAGAGGCAGCATGAAGGGCCCGCGCCTCCCTGGAGAAGCGCGGGCCCTTTTCTGTAGCTGTGAGCGTTTAGCTGTTCTTGCGACGCCTTGTGAGTGCCGCACCGCCGGCCGCGAGCGCGGTCGCGGCAGCAACGGTCAGGCCAACGCTCGCGCCTGTGCGCGGGAGGTCGCCCAGTAGATCGTCGCCGCCTGCATCGGATGCACCGCCGGCGTCGGAAGCTGCGGGTGCACTGCTACCGGCATCAGAGGCACCGGCGCCCGCAGCATCGCCTTCGGCTCCGGTCCCATCGGTGTCACCGGCACCGTCAGCGGGGTTGCCCGAATGAGCCGGGTTTTCGCCCGACGGATCCTGGCCCTCGGCGCCGCCCTGGTCGCTACCCGGCTGCTCGCCCACAACGAAGGTGAGGCGCTGAGTCTTGGCGGTAGCCTCCCCGCTATCGGCGCTGCGCTCGCCGTTACTCGCCTGCTTAGCGTGCGCCGTGACGTCGATCGTGTACGTACCCGGCTTCGTGAAGGCCCACGCGGTGTGCATGTGGGTGCCGGGCGGAAGCGGGATGTCGGAAGCCTTCTCGCTCGTGGCGTACATCTGCTTGATGGTGCCGAAGTTCTCGGTGTACGCGAACCACTTACCGCCTTCGGGGGCGCTGACGGGGGTGAGCGTCATCGTTGCGCCTTCGGGATATTTGTCGCGATCGAGTTCTTCGCTCGAGAAGCCCGGCCACACCCGGCCCTGCTGCTGGGACTGCGGCAGAACATACAGCTCGCTGCCTTTCGGGCCGAGCACGTCGTAGCTCTTATCGGCAAGTACGTTACCTTCGCGCTTGGCCTTCGCGAGCTTCGTGACCTCGAGCGTCGTCGAGTCGATCGTGCGAAGCACGGACTTCTTCGCGTGCTGGCGCGAGTCGTCGCCGAGGGCGACGGAGAAGCTTCCGTCGACGTCCATGACGCGCAGGTCAACGTGCCCGTTGTTGATGGTCACGGGGGTGTTGAGGAGGGAGCCGTCGGCCCCTTCATCTCCGGCGCCCGGGTCCGACGCATCCCCACCTTCCGGTGCGTCCGGAGTGCCCGTCGCACCGTTCTCGGAGAACTGGGTCGAGATTTCCTTACCTTTGGCGGTCACCGAGCCAAAGTCCGCGACTTCGGTGTTGCCGATTGCGGCACGCGGAAGCGGCTCGAGGGTCAGGCGGAGGTCATACTTGTCGCCCATGCACGCTTCGCGGTCGATATCGAAGCTTCGGCGGCCGGGGCCGCTGACGGCATCGACGTCACACGTCGCGAACTTGGAGCCCTTTTCGTAGAACCCGCCCGAGACGTGATAGGTGAGGGAGTCGTCGGCAGGTTTCGTGGAGAGCTTCATCAGGGTGTCTTTGTCGCCGGCCTTCGCACTCACCGAAACGTCGCGTGAGCTGACCTTTACCTCTCCCTTGGGGAAGCCGGTTGCGGCAGAGTCGGGGGTTTCCGTGGGGAAGTCGCCCGTGTCCTTCGTCGTCGTGGCTGTTTGGCCAGTGCTCGAGGTGAGCGGCGCGCTGATCCAGCGAGCAGCGCCCTTCGTGGGCACGAACACGGCCTGGAAGGTCGACTTCTGCGAGCCGATCATCTCGCTCCACGTGGCCTTGCCGCCCTTCACGGGCACTTCGGCGAGGTGGTAGCCGTCGATGTAGAACACGACGGTGCCTTCTGCTTCGGCGTTGCCGGCATCGAAGGTGAGGTCGGTGAGGCGCTCGTCGCCGTCCTTCTTCTTGCCCGTGTGCGGAGCGATGGTGAAGGTCGGAGCGGATTCGCCGGTCACTCCAGCGGCTTTGTCGTAGGCCGTCTTGACGTCGCCGAGCTTTTCGTCAGCGGGGTTGGTGCCGCCCACTCGCCACACGAGCGTTGTGGGCTTCGAGGCGGTGAAGGTGCCGTCGGACTTGCGTGCGCTCGCCTGGTAGGTGAGCTCGTACCGGCCGGGCTTGGTGAACGTCGTGAAGTTGTGGGTGTGCGTGCCCGGGTCGAGCCACACGGCGCGCGAGACCTTGTCGTGCGAGGAGAACAGGTGCGTGACCGGCAGGTTGCCGTAGCTCGAGTAGTTGAACATGTTCATCTCGCCGGGGCCGTTGAAGCCCGTCAGTTCGATGGTGAAGTTCTCGTCCTGGAATTGTTCGATGGGCACTGCCGTGTCGGCGCCGAAACCGGACCAGATCGGGGTGTTGCCCGGACCGGGGCTATGGGGCGCCATGTAGAGGTGGTCGCCTTCCTTCCCGAGGAACGCGAGGCGCTGATCCTTCGTCACGTCAAAGATGTAGCTTTGCGTGCCGTCGTCCTGGTAGCCACGTCCAACCCAGTTGGTGGTCTTGTCCAGCGGGAGCGTTTTCCCGTTGGATTGGGAGTTGATCTGGAATGTCTTGGCGTCTTTGTCCCAAAAGACCTTGGGCGCGTCGATGTGCGCGTTCGTCTGGACCGTACGGTCGCCGTCGGGCCCCGCGAAGGCGGGTGCGAGGGCGAGCGTGAGAGCCGCGAGCGTGGCGCCGGTGGAGCGGAGAATCCGCATGAACCCCTCCTCGAATGGTAACTGTTCTCATTTACAGTACAGCTACCGGCGCCTCGCCGCCACCCGAACGACGCCCAGGAGTGGACAAAACACCAAGGCGCTACGTGCGCGGGGCCCGGCCCGAGGGATCTATGCGCCGGGGGTTGTGCGCTTTCGTGCGGCGCGATCCTTCTTGCGGCGCTCGACAACCCAGCGCGGCGCGAACGGCCAGGGAAGCGGCACCCCGACGGCGCCGAGAATGCCTATGGGGATCATGACCACGGTGATGATCCCGAGGATCCGCAGCGGCTCAGCCACGAACGCCCCGCCAGGAAACCCCAGTTCCTCGTGGAGAATGAGCAGCGCCCCGACGCTAAAAACCGGCGTGCAATAGGGCAGGATCCACAGGTTCGGAATCTCGCGGTAGTCGTCGTACCACTCGGCGTTCTTCTGATACCGAACGTGGAACATGTAGAACGCAAAGATCGCTGCGGTCACGACGAAGATGAGGGACCACAGAAGAATCTTCATGCGTCCATCCTCCTCTTTCGCCACCGCCGAGCGGCGGTACGCCTCACCACGCGGAGATCTGCTGCTGGGAGGGGAGCTGATGGGCGGCCATCATGTACAGCACCCACGCATCGGTTGGCTGAAGGTAGTGGGAGCTACCGAAGATCTTGCGCGCCTCGGAGTAGAAGGACAGGTACCCGTGCGGGGTCGACACCCACGCGGTTGCGATCGGCTTCGGGCCATTCTCGGTGTGCTTCTCCGAGGCCACAACGACCTGCTCGTAAAGGCCCTGGGTCACGTCGCCGGCCACGCCCGGTGACACGTCGCGCACGGCCGCGGCGACATCCTGCTGGGCCTTATGGAGTTTGTCTTCCTCCCCGGGCTCGAGAACGAGGTTCTCCCACGTTTCCGCGTCGATCTTCACCGAGTCATTCGACGTGAAGTCTTTGTCGGCGACGGGCGTGAGATCCGAGAGATCAAACAGCACGGCATACCTGCTCGAGAGCTGATGCGACTTGAGCACGAAACTCGGCGCAGCAGAAACCTCACCCGTGAGAACGGTCTGGGCGCTCACGCAGCCGTCCGGCCCGAGCCACAGGAAGCGGTTGTCTTCCGCTCCGTTGCCTGCAACCGACGTGATCGTGAGCTGGTAGCGATAGTCCTTGAGGGTGCGCCAGATGCCCTCGGTACCGTCGGCAACGCGACCGTCACTTGCCACGACCTGGTCGTTCACGTCCACGACTCGAAGGCCCTCGTTCGGAATTCCCTTTTCGAGCAGCATCATGAAGCTCTCGAAGCCGAGTTCCACCGCGGTGCCGTCGCTGCCCGTGTTGATCTGCTCAGTCACTGTGCCGACTCCTTCCACAGCAGGCTGTGCCCCATGTTCAAGATCAGCTGCGCTCTCTCGCCCAGCAGCTCGGTGGGGTACGTGATGGTGAGGTCAACGTGGACGCTGTTGTGCACCGCGGTCCACTGGAACATCACCAGCGGGATGCCCTCGGGGTTGGTGTACGACGCAATGCGCTGCAGCCCCGGCACGCCCTGAACGCCGACGGTGTCCGCATCAAGATGCATGAGCCGGTATTCGTCGAGCGTATCCGCGTAGGAATCCTCGACCTCGTCCTGGATGGCTGCGAGCCCTTCCAGGTTCTCGATGCCCGCCTCGGCCTTCCTCTGGATGAGCACGATGTTCGGGCGGAACTGCTCGTTCCAGATTTCATCCGAAAGGTAAATGAAGATGCCTCGGTCAGCTCCCGACGTGTCTTCTTCCCACCCGCGAGGCGCGAACACATCGACGACCATGTCCGGGTGCGTATAGGTCGTCATCTCTGCGGGTACTGCCTTACCCGAATCGGGCATTGCCTCTCCTCACATCCTCGTTTTCGACGTACGCGATCAATAGAAACCGCCGTAGCTCGGCGTTTTTTGCGCGTCAGTCGAAGAGATTGCCAATGGGATCCTTCACCTTGTTCGCAAGCCAACCACCTGCCGCTCCGCCAGCGACGCCGCCGATGATGCCGCCGGCAACACCGCCCACCACGGTACCAACCGGGCCGCCGAAGGAGCCGATCGCAGCGCCCATGGCCGCACCGGCCTTGCCGCCGGCCCAGCCGCCTGCCGTAGCGCCCGCAGCGGACACGCCAGCGCGCGCGCCCTTTTCCACGTTGCCCATGTTCGGGTGAACCTGGGAGTCGGTTTGCCACGAGTCCATCGCGGTAGTCGCGGCCGAGATCCCCGTGCCGAACCGGGATGCGACCTTCGCGCCCTTAGCGATCTTGCCCCACTTGGCTTTGGTGAGGCCCTGGCTGTGAGCGTGCGGCACTCGCGAATGCTTGCCTTCAAGCTTGAGCATGCTGCGGCCAATGACCGCCTGGAGCGCGCCACCGAACGAATTGGGCTTGGCCAGGGGGTTCATCGGCGAGTTCTTCGCGAGGAACTGACCACCATTGGTAACGGCATCCGCATCCCAGCCGGTCAGGCCCTTAACGAGTCCCTTGCCGAACTTACCCTTCTTGGCGATATCTTGCAGAAGCTTGGGTGCCCACCCCTGCCGGATCTTGATGCTGCCGTTCGTATAGAAAAAGTACGTGCTGTAGTACTTGACGAGGTCAGTACCGAGCTTGCCGAACTGGAGCAGCGCCCCCATGGCACCTTCAACATTGTTCCCGCGGGTGATGGCCCCCAGGAGCTTTTTCCCGATCACGGCGCCGGTGCTCTCCGTCGTGTTTCTGATCGAGTTCGCGCACGACGAATCCGCCGCATCACGGTCAATCCGCAGCTGGGTGCACTTATTCTGCAATCTCAGCTCCCACGCGGCAAGCGAGGCCTGAGCAGCAGCGTCAGTGGGGTCCGCTAGCGCCTTCGCCGCTTCGTACTCCTTGATCTCGTTTTCGAGGTCAGTCTTTCGCGTCCTGAGCGGCCCCAGTTTGTCCGCGTAGGTATCCAAACCGTCGGCAACCTTGCCGGCCGACTTCATAATTTCGTCAGCCATTTCTTCGGGGGTCCTCATGGCGCGGTGCACCTGACCGTCCTCCGGCGCGTGGTACTGCCCGCTGATGGGCTGCCATGCATTCGAGGTGTCCCTCATCTTCTGTTGGACATTCTCGCCAGCGGTGCGGATCTCCGAGGCACCACCGGTCACGATCGACGGGTCTTCGATTTCCGGTACGTCAAAAGTCATTGCAGTTCCTCACTCGCCGATCATCTTCACTGCATGCCGGGCATATCGCTCACATGGGCCTGCTGGTTACCAGCATTAGCCGCCGTGCACATGAGCTGATCGCCCTGGGTGTACTTCTGCACTGCGTCGTCCGTGGAATCGATGTTGTTATTCACCATTTCCACGAGCGCCTGACCCGCCGATTCGAAAGCCGACGCAACGTCCCCCGTGAGCGCAGCCGACGTTTGTTTGCTGTGAAGCAGCGATCCCCCCAAGTCCGACGCGCCGTTCTTGAGGTCTCTGTTGGATGATTCGATCGCGGGGACGGTTCCCCTGGTATTCGAAATCGTGCCGCGCACGGCCTTGTCGTCGATGTCGTAAAACATCTAGCTCTCCCGAATCGTCGAGTTCGTGGCCTACAAGCTGTTCGAGCTCCCCTTGCGGGACCCAGTTAACATCACGAACAGATAACAAACCTGAGTGCGCGCGGCCGCGCGCGTGCACGCCGGTCTTGACTGGTCACCACACCGTCGAGGCTGGCTGAGGAGGCAACTTCCGAGCCAGCGTCCATTCGCAGAATCTACGGTGGAAAGAGTCGATGACGAAGGAGTGCCTGATGACAACCATTGCTTTGGTAGGAACGCTCGACACGAAGGCCGAGGATTACGCCTGGTTGAAGGCGCGCCTTGCAGAACTTGGGGTGGGAGTACTCGCCGTCGATGTCGGCTCGTTTTCCACGGCCGATTTCGCGGATGTCTCTTCCGATGAGGTCATCGCAGCGGCCGGTGAAGATGCCGAGAAGCTGCGCGAGCGTCGCGATCGTGGCGAGATGATGACTGTCATGGGCCGCGGCGCCGCAAAGATCGTGCAGAAGCTCGCGGAAGAGGGGCGCATTCACGGCATTCTTGCTGTCGGCGGCTCGGGCGGTTCGTCTGTGGCCGCGCCCGCGATGCAAGCGGTGCCGGTGGGCTTTCCGAAGCTCCTTGTGTCGACCATGGCCTCGGGCGACGTTTCTCCGTATGTCGGCGAAACTGACACGACCATCATGTATTCGGTCGTGGATGTCGCGGGGGTGAATCGGATTTCGACGATGGTGCTCGGTAACGCCGCGGCGGGCATCGCAGGAATGGCGAAGGCTTACGAAACTCGTCTCACGAGCACCTCCGGGGAGCACCGCCCACTTGTGGGACTCTCGATGTTTGGGCTCACAACACCGGCCGCGGATGAAGCCCGCAAGACCCTCAACGAGCTGGGATACGAGGTGCTCGTCTTCCACGCGACAGGAGCGGGCGGCCGTGCGATGGAGAAACTTATTGAGTCCGGCTTGCTTGCCGGCGTGTGCGACCTGACGACCACGGAACTCGCCGACGACCTTGTGGGCGGAGTGCTAAGTGCCGGACCTGAACGACTTGAGATGGCGGGCCGTACGGGAACGCCGCAAGTGGTAAGCCTTGGTGCCCTCGACATGGTGAACTTCGGTCCAAAAGACTCGGTCCCGAGCGACTTCGAGGGCCGCACATTCATCGTGCACAACCCTACGGTGACTCTTATGCGCACTTCCCGCAGTGAAACAGAGGAGCTCGGTCGGCGTATCGGTACAAAGCTTGCCGCCGCGAAAGGGCCCACCGAGCTGTTCATTCCCACAAAAGGCTTGAGTGGCATCGATGTTGAGGGCGGTCCCTTTTATGACCCTGAGGCAGATGCGGCCCTTTTTGACGCTGTGAAGACAAACCTCGAGGGCAGCGGAGTCCCCATTCATGAGCACGAATGCGCTGTCAATGACGAGGGATTCGGTCGAGCCCTGGCCGAGCGTCTGCATGAACTTATCCGTAACAATTCGGGAAAGAAGGAGAACTGACATGTCCCGCAAGGAAATTCTTGAGCAGCTGCGCGCGAAAGTCGCGAGCGGAAAGCCCATCATCGGCGGCGGCGCCGGAACGGGTATTTCGGCGAAGTCGGCGGAGGCCGGCGGTATTGACCTCCTCGTCATTTACAACTCCGGACGTTTCCGCATGGCTGGCCGCGGCTCACTCTCCGGGCTCCTCGCCTATGGAGACGCGAATGGCATCGTCATGGAGATGGCGAACGAGGTGCTTCCCGTCGTAAAGCACACTCCCGTTCTCGCCGGTGTGAACGGCACAGATCCGTTCCGCGTAATGCCGCATTTCTTGAAGCAGGTCAAAGAGATCGGTTTCGCGGGCGTACAGAATTTTCCGACGGTTGGCCTCATCGACGGTGTTTTCCGTGCCAATCTTGAGGAGACCGGCATGGGTTTTGGCCCTGAGATCGACATGATCCGCATGGCGAATGAGCTTGATCTCCTCACCTCGCCCTACGTGTTTGACGTTGAGCAGGCGAAGGAAATGGCTGCCGCGGGTGCCGACATTCTCGTGCCCCACATGGGACTCACGACCTCCGGCACGATCGGTGCGCAGACCGCTCTCACTCTCGAGGAGTCAGCCAAGAAGGTCCAAGAGCTCGCCGACGCTGCTCGTAGCGTGAACCCGGACATCCTGTGCCTCTGCCACGGCGGCCCGATCGCCAATCCCGAGGATGCTCAATACATTCTCGATAACACCGACGGCATCGTCGGCTTCTACGGCGCTTCCTCCATCGAGCGGTTCCCCACCGAAACGGGCATCCGCGAGCAGACGGAGAAGTTCACGCAGATCACGTTCTCCAAGTAAGAGCTCTGCCCTTGCCTCTCGGCCCGCTGCGCGGCAACGCTTGGCGGGCCTTTCTACTGCATGTCTTCTTCGAAGTAGTCCTCGTCCACGGAATAGAGCGTGAACTCGTGGGCCTTCTCGACGCCGACGCCGTAGGCGAGCATCAGCTTCGTGAGGCGCAAGCCGTCGATCAGCACGATCCGCCCGTGACGGTAACCGGCAGCGGTAACTTTCGCTCGGTCTAGAAATGTTGAGGTCGTGATGAATACGCCGAGGTTTGCGCCCTGCGCATCGAGAGAGCCGATGAAGTTACGGATCTCGGGTTCTCCCACCCTGTTGGTGTCGGCATAGCGTTTCGCCTGGATATACACGTTCGTGAGGCCGAGTGCATCCTGGTGGATGATGCCATCAATCCCGCCATCGCCCGAGCGCCCAACATGCTGCTTCTCACCATAATCGCCGCCGTAGCCCATTGCCCACAGCAGGTCGATGACTGCCTTCTCGAAGAACTCAGGGGAGTTTTTCTGAAGGCGTTGACGAAGATCGGTTTCCACCTGAGCGTTGAAGTCGCGCGTGAGAGCAGCAAGCACCTCGACCGGGTCGCTCTCCTGCACAGCTTCATCAACCGGCGCGGAGGCGGCCGCGTCCCCGGAGCGGCGAGCAGCGACCTCGCTCTGGTATTCCCGCCAGGGCCTCCATTCGAGCAGGTCTCTATCCGTATACGAAGGCAGGTGGCGTTGCGCGACGTCAAAGCCGCTGGACGTGATTCGGTACGTCGCCCTCTTAGGCCGGTCAAGAAGGCCCGCCTTGGTCATGCTGGAACACGCCCACCCGATGCGGTTCACGAATCGCGGTTGACCGGAATCGAGTATTTCGCGCCGTGTCTGTGCTGTGAGCCCCGCAGCATCGGCAACAAGGTCGCACAATTGCCGAAACCGACGGGGCTCCCCGTCAGCAAGAACGGCTAAAACCACCGGCCGAAACTCATCGATTGTGGGGGTATTGTCGGTGCTCATCGTGTGGATCCTTGGAGAGGTGAAGGGGTCTCCCCTTCACGCTACAGCGTATTTGACTGTATCCAACAGCCAAATGCCGCAGCGCTCAGTGGACGCTTGACATCAAGCCAGTTCCATCGGGTTCTCATCGACCGCCCGGATTCGCACCCGCTGCGCGCGGAACAACCCCCCAGTGGAACTTCTTCACAATTTTCAGTCGCGCATTGAATGACTGCACCTGAAGATACACAATTGAGGCATTGGACGGGTCATGCTTGTGGGTCCCTTCCCGTGAACCTCGCCTGAGTTCTACGTTCGTGATTGAGGCGCCGCTTAAATTGAGGAGCAAGGATGGAATCGAAGTCGCCGCACACGGCACGAGATATCACGTACTGGTTTCTCGCATGGGCCGAACACAACGACGCGAACCTCAGCAACCTCAAGATCCAAAAGCTCCTGTACTACTCCCAGGGGCATTACCTTGGAGAACACAAGGTGCCTCTTTTCGAAGACGACATCGAAGCATGGGCCCACGGCCCGGTTGTTCGCTCCGTGTACCACGAGCTCAAGAAGTTCGGCAACGGGCCCATCGATGTCGACGCTACCCTCCCGGCCAACTTCTCGTGGGATGACTTCCGAGACGTTGAAAACGATCTCATGCGGGTATGGAATACCTACGGTCAGTACGAAGCGTGGGCCCTTCGCAACCGTACGCACCGTGAAGCGCCCTGGGCCTCCACATTTGAGTCGGGAAAGAAATTCTTGGTAATCCCGCAAGATTCAATGCGGGAATACTTCGAAACCGCATGACAGCAAAGAAAAGCGCCATGGCAGGCCGCCTCAGGCAGTCGACGAGAAGGTTGCGGCCCGCCCAGAGCCCCGCGATGATGGCTACCCGCTCCTCTCGCTTCGTCACCTCCAGCCCCGCTTCGGAGTCGAAGAAATGGCCCGCGACCAACGTTCCGAGTTCTTAGTCACCTTGCGGGATGTTCGTTGCACCCGTGACCGGGCGAGGCTTGAAGCGGACGTTCTCACCTCCCGTCTCCAAAGCCATAATGACCCCCATAGGGTGACCTCTAAGGATCGTCACGATAAGTGATCGAATTCTTTCGTCGTCCCACCGGTACTGTCGCTGAAAGTCGGGAAGTTGGAGCCGACCATCTGCGGCTTGTGCCAGGAGGTCCACGACGGAGTACACGGGAATTTGGAAGGTCGTCACGAGGGGCTCTTTTCGCTCTGTTACTTTGTGGCTTGTTCGGCGGCGGTCATCTCTGCGTAGCGCTCGAAGAGGAGCGCGAGGCGTTCCTCGTTTGAGTGAAGCGGCTTCTTCGCGCCGAAGGCTTTGTCCACGACGCGGTCGAGGGCGGCGTGGGCTTTGAGAAGCGCGGGGCTCATCGCGAGGGGGTTGTAGTGCTCGGCGAGGGAACGCTCGGGGTGCAGCTCACGCGCCGCGATTACGCCCTTGCCCGCCTCAATAACCTTTTCGCGCAGCTCCGGATCGACGGTGGGAAGCGGAAGGTTGTTCCACACGAGCGTGTTCGAGAACCGTAAATCTGATTTAAGCTGGCCACCTACTGCACGCTGCCAGGTAATGAACATCGACGAGGAAATCACGCCGAAAAGGAAACCATCGGGATCATCCGCAGTGAACAGCTGATCGCCCGCTATAACAGCCTCTGGTAAGTGTTGCGCTGTATAAAAGGTGCGGGTTTCTGACACAACGCGCGGAATCCCTACGTAGGGCACCAGCGACTGATGGTTTTCCTGAAAGAGATAAGGTGTGGAGGCCGACTTTCGCGTAGCGGCTTTCTTAGAATTTTCGCGCATCGCCCTGCAGGCCTCGACTCTCCGAGTGAGAATCGGTGACCGTCGCAGATCATTCGGCTCGAAATCTTCATCCGCCATCCACAGGCACCAGCGATCAAGTCCTCGAACGACTTCGCGACCTTGACGAAACTCTCGTAGATATTTCGCTGCGATGGGATCTGCCACGACTGCGGCGTGCTCGGCGGGCTCAACGATAAGGTTGCCGCCATCAGCTGGTTTAGAGCCGAAAGCGACCTTCGGAAGCTGCAGGCTCAACGCCTTTGATCGCTTCCGCACAAGCACGCTCGGTCCATCCACGAGATAGGCGTTAATCTACTTCGCGGGAACCTGCTTTGGCTCGCCCTTGACGTTCTCGTACGTGAATAATTGCGGGGCGCTGCGTTCGTGCTTGTCGTAGCCGGTGATGACGCAGTGAACGGCGGCGCTTCCGGGTGCTTCGCTTTGTCACGCGAAGGTCTGGTGGGCGAAACGGATACGCCAGCCCGCGTCGAAAAGAGGGCCAAACAGCGCGAGAACGGGTTGGCCCTGCGCGATCGAGTTCGTGGACACGAATGCGAAGCGGCCGCCGGTCACTGGACGGAAGAAGTCGCTCGCCTTTTTGAACCACGCCGTCACATAGTCGAGGTAACCGTCGTAAAGGTCCCCCCACACGAGCTTCATATCCTCGGTTTGGTCAGCGGCCTTTGTGTACTGCCCAATGAACGGCGGGTTACCCATGATGAACGTATCCGAGCCCACGGGCAAGAGCCTTCGCCAGTCAAGGCGAAGGGCATTGCCAACGGTGATCTGGGCGGCGTCTTGGAGGGGAAGCATCGGCTTCGAATAGCCGAGGGTGAAGATCATGGCCTGGTTTGCCTGATGTTCCATGAGGAACATAGCGGTGCGGGCAATCGTCGCGGGCCACTCCTCGATCTCGATGCCGTGGAATTGGCGAAGCCGCACGCGCACAAGATCCTCGGCCATGAGGTCCAACTGAACGCCGCCGCTGTTCAACTCCTGGAGCCGCTCGTGAATCTTCAATTCGAGGGCGCGCAGCTCGCGGTAGGCAATGATGAGGAAGTTTCCGCAGCCACACGCCGGGTCGCACAACTGGTCACGATGGATACAAGACCCCAGTGCGGAGCAGGGCCATCGAACAGCTTCGATACCGGCTATGAACTGGGATTTCCGGCTGCCGCGGACGTTTGGAGATTAGCCTGCTGTACCGCTGAGTATCTGGCACGTCACTACCCGGCTGGCGTCCGTAGAGGGGGTGAACCAGTCGGGATCTCGCGCGCAAGAATAGACGCGGGGTCTCGACAAATGATGCGGGTAGCACCTCTACCTGTAGACGATACCGCTTGCTATTCGTTCTTGCAGGTGGGCCGACGACCATCTGCACTCCTAGTCAACTACAAAGCTTTTAGCAAGTTGGGGGTCAAGTCCCTTGTAGTGGTGTAACGGTGTTTTCCTCTCGTTTGGGGTTTTAGCCTGCGAGTGCGGGCATGTCGGCATCGGTCGTGGT
Source organism: Dermabacter sp. HMSC08H10 (assembly GCF_001807585.1). Taxonomy (NCBI): domain Bacteria; kingdom Bacillati; phylum Actinomycetota; class Actinomycetes; order Micrococcales; family Dermabacteraceae; genus Dermabacter; species Dermabacter sp. HMSC08H10. Next base: position 136,269 of record NZ_KV789416.1, on the reverse strand, counting down.
TGTGGGTGTGGTGATCAGGTTGAGGCGGCTCTTGGCGAGGACTTCCAGGCCGAGGTAGCGGCGGCCTTCTGCCCATTCATCGGTTTGCTCGGCCAGGACGGCGCCGACGAGCCGGACAATCGCTTCCCGGTTTGGGAAGATCCCAACCGCATCGGTGCGGCGCCGGATCTCGCGGTTCAGCCGTTCGGTGGGGTTGTTCGACCAGATCTGCTGCCAGACCTCGGTCGGAAAGCTGGTGAACGCGAGAATGTCAGCGCGGGCGGCATCGAGGTGGTCTGCGACGTCGGGGAGTTTCTCGGCGGTGTAGTCCAGTAGCCGGTCGAACTGGGCGTGAACAGCATCGGCGTCAGGCTGGTCATAGACGGAGTGGAGCATGGCCTTGACCGCCGGCCACAAGCTCTTGGGAGTGATGCTCATCAGGTTCGCGGCGTAGTGAGTGCGGCAACGCTGCCAGGCGGCACCGGGCAGGTTCGCCGCGATCGCTTCCACGATGCCTTGGTGGGCGTCGGAGGTGACCAGCCGGACCCCGGACAGTCCTCGGGCGACCGGATCGGCGAAAAACTCGTTCCAGGCCGGGCCGGTCTCGCTCGTGGCGACCCGCATCCCTAAGACTTCGCGATGCCCGTCGGCGTTGACCCCGGTCGCGAGCATGACGACCGCGTTGACCACACGACCTCCCTCGCGAACTTTCATCGTCAACGCGTCGGCGGTCACGAACGTGAACGGCCCAGCATCGCCTAGTGGACGGTGTCGAAACTCGGCGACGTGCTCGTCCAACTCGGCGGCCATGCGAGAGACCTGGGACTTCGACAGCCGGTCGATTCCCAACGTCTTGACCAACTTGTCCATCCGGCGAGTACTGACTCCAGCGAGATAGCAGTCGGCAACAACAGTGATCAATGCGGACTCGGCGCGCTTGCGACGCTCCAGCAGCCACTCAGGGAAATAGGTGCCCTGGCGTAGTTTCGGGACCGCGATGTCCAAGGTCCCAACACGGGTATCGAGAGGCCGGTGGCGGTAGCCGTTGCGCTGGGCACGTCGGTCAGGATCTGGGCGGCCGTACTCGGCACCTGCAACCGCATCAGCATCCGCAGACAGCAACTCGTTGATCACAGTCTGCAACAGGTGACGCCTCGGCAAGCAGTTCGCCAAGCAGCCCGGCAGGGTCGACAATATGGGTAGCGGTCATCGTGTGGCCTTTCGCGAGTGAGTTGTAGGGGACGAAACTCGAGGATCACACGGTGACCGCCCTGCTGTCCAGCACGACCACCCCGCTACACCACTATGAGGGACTCAACTCCCTTGGTGATTAGTAGCGCCCTCGCTCATCAGCGAGATGCTGTTCGCAAATGATCCCACTAGCGCCATGTTCGCGACAGCACCACGTGTGCCAAACGCGTCGAGGTACTCCGATTCGAGCTGTGGGTTTAGGGCTTGGCGCCTGGCACCGGGACCGTGTCCGCTAATCTGAGGTGTGTCTCAGCTGCCAACGAGACGACGCATCGGCGGCAGCCACGAAATCGTGGAACCGTCCGGGCCGACTAGACAATTCCTTAGGCGTGCCGGTTTCGGCGACGATAGCACCGTCCGCTAAGGGTTCGAGGAAGACCACCTGATCGGCGCTATCTATGGTGGATAGTCTGTGCGCTACCACGATCACAGTGCGGCCCTCAGATAGTTGACTGATGACGTCGCTAATCGCCGATTCATTCTCGCCGTCCAGCGCCGAGGTAATCTCGTCGAGCAGCAGTATCGGAGCATCCTTGATGAATGCCCGAGCGATCGCCACTCGTTGGCGCTCACCTCCAGACAGGCTCTGCCCGGCAGGCCCCACTTCGGTATCCCAACCGTGAGGCAGCGCCTCAATCACCCGATCAAGTCTCGCCTTGCGAGCTGCTTCTTCCAACTCGGCATTCGTCGCATTGGGACGGGCAATCCGCAGATTCTCCCGGATCGTGGTGTCAAACAGGTAGGTGTCCTGGAACACCATCGAGGTCAGCTCCATGATCCGCGTGGTTGGAATCTCGCGCCCGTCCACCCCGCCGATGGTCACGCTACCGGCGTCGACATCCCAAAACCTTGCGGTGAGACGCAAGATCGTCGACTTCCCGGCCCCTGACGGCCCCACTAGTGCGGTGACTGCTCCCTGCGGGGCGGTGAGCGAGACATCGTCTAGGACAGGCCGGCCTGACTCGTAGGAAAACGACACTCCTCGGAATTCAATCGACGTCCCACGCGGTTCCCGTGCCTGCTCGGAATCAGGTTCGGCAAGTGGCGCGGCATCAAGGATTATTCCCATCTGGCGCAACGCTACTGCGGCGTTATCGACCTCAGATGCGTAGAGCGCGGCTTTTGTGAGCGGCAGCAGCATGCGCGCACTGACCGCCGCGATCACCAGATACGCAATCGGGTCCAGACGCGCTCCGGTCACGAACGACAGCCCCAAGGCGAGCACCACCGCGAAAGTCACGTTAGCGATGAGGTTGAATCCTTGGGCAGGTCGGCCCTTGATCCGAAGCCCGGCCAACGTCGCCTCAGAGTCGGCTTGCAGAGTCTCTTGTACGGGGTCCCACGACGTCGCGGCACCCGTGGCTCGAAGCACCGGTTGTAGCCTGGCGAACTCAATCAACCGGCCGGCTGCGGCGGACGAGGTACGGTCTTCCATGTCATTGGCTCTGGTTGTTGCCGCCGACATTTTCCGCCACGTGAGAATAAACGGCAAGATCGACACTGCCATGACCACAGCTAACGGCCACTCAATGAATGCGGTGGCAACGAGCATCACCAACGGCACGATGAAGGCGTTGCACAGGTTCGGGATCACCATTGATGCCAGATGCGACAGGGTGTTGATCTCCTTGGATGTCGCATTAGCCACGTCCGCTTCGCGTTTGGCATTAAACCACCCAAGCGGCAGCTGCAAGACATGATCTGCTACGCGATCAATTAAGGTATCGCATACTTCATAGACGCTGATCCGATAGGAGCGGTACATCGCGAAGGTGTCGACCGTCACCGTGATCGCGCCGAGGATGGCAACGACGACGAGCCAGGTGCCAAGGGTTTCAGAGCGGGAGAATAATGCCCGAAGGAATGGGATCATCAACGCCAGTGTGATGCCTTGTAGGACAGCGGAGAAGGCGAACCAGCCCACCAACGTACGCAACTCGGCCCTGTTGACGACCCTGATCATTAGTTTCCACATGAGCGTGTCTCTCCTTAGGCCATGTAATGGAGTTCTTGGGCCCGCCACATCTCGCTATAGGTCCCCGCTTGGTTGACCAAGTCCTCGTGCCTACCACGCTGAGTGATGTGGCCGTCCTCAATCACGAGGATCTGGTCGGCGTCTCGGATGGTGGCGAGTCGATGCGCGATGATGATCACCGTGCGCCCGGATGCCAAGGTGCTGAGCGCTTCGTGGATCGCACGCTCCGACTGGGGGTCTGCTTGCGCGGTGGCCTCGTCGAGAATCAAGATCGGCGCATCCTGCAAGTATGCTCGCGCCAGGGTGATGCGTTGCCGCTCACCGCCCGAGAGGAAGCCACCAACCTCGCCAAGCACGGTGTCATACCCCTCGGGCAGACGCATAATGCGATCGTGGATGCATGCCGCACGGGCTGCTGCCTCGACCTCGGCGCGCGTTGCCGACGGTTTCGACAGCGCGATATTGGTATGGGCCGAATCGTTCGACAACGTTACGTCCTGTAGGACGATCGCGACGCGGGAAAGTAGCCACGAAAAACTCGCCTCGCGCACATCCACACCGCTGATGCGTACCACGCCATCATTGACGTCGTAAAAGCGCGCAATCAGCCGGGCCAGTGTGGACTTCCCTCCGCCCGACGGGCCCACCAGAGCCGTGACCGTTCCGGGCTCAGCCGTAAAGGAGACACCGTGCACAACGGGCACGTCAGGCTCGTAGGAGAAGGAAACCTCACAGACCTCAACTTGGCCGGGGTTTGGGCCCTCTTCTTGGGTGCGGCTGCCTTCGGGCATGGGTTTCTCGGAAAGCAGCTCTGCCGTGGTGCGAGCCGCCAGCTGCGACTCATAGATATGCTGCATCAGACCGACTAGCACCGTGAACCCCTCCGGGATACCGGGAGCGATCAGGAAGAATGGCAGCGTCGCCGACAGCGTGCTCCAATCCTGTGCGACGAATAGCGCCGCCAGTAACGCGACCGTGACGAAGACCGTGGCTGGACGCAGTAGCGAACCGAGCAGACTAATCGCTCTGCCGGAGCGACGAACCCAGTCGAAGGAGATGGCAGAAAATTGCTGGCGGGCGGCGTTAAAGCGCGTTCGGGTCGCATCGGTGGCCTGGAAATTCTTGATCTCCTTAATGCCCTCAAGCATTTCGACGGTGGCTGCGGCCAGTGCGGTCTGGGCATGTCCGAATCGCTTGGTGATATCGCTATAGCCGCGCATGGTCGTGCTGACGATGATCATGATCGCTACGGCCCACGTTCCAAAGAGCGCGAGCGCCAGTCGCCAATCGACCCACACGAGATACCCGAGGCCTACGACCATCGAGACCACGGCGTTGGTGACATCACCGGGAACATGCGCAACGAGAGTATGGATGGCTGCGGTATCGTCACACACCATCTTGCGGATGGCCCCGTGCGGCACCTGCGAGACCCTACCCAAGGGCAAACTGCCCAGCGCTTGGACCACATTGCCGCGCAACCGATGTCGGAGCTTGGCTTCTGCCTCGTGGGTGACACCCAATCCAAACAGGTAGAGCAATTGGCCCACGAACAGCGAAAGCACCGCTATCACGGCCCAAACCCACGGCTTTCCGGTCCAGCCGGTGCGCACCTGCCCGTCAAGCCAGATCGCGGCCATGTTGTGTAAGGCGACGAACGGCACCAGCGTGACGATAGCGCCTAAGGCTGTGAGGACTGCGGAAAGGACCATCGCGCCCTTGGCCGGGCGGATTAGTGCGGCGACGGAAATACTCACATCGGGCTCCTGTCGAGTCGAGTCTTTCGAAACGTTCATTGGCGCCACCACCACAGCAACGCAGTAACGGCCCAAAGGAGGCCCACCAGGCACCAATCTCGCACCTGCCACGGTGTGTGTTGGAGTTCCGTGCGCCGCGGATAGGCGCCAAAGCCACGTGAATCCATCGACAGGGCAACCCGTTCGCCGTGCTGGACGGCGAGGATCGCCAGCGGCACGAGGGAACCCACCCATCGAATTGCGGGCGCTAACGGCCCCCATGATGCCCCAATACCCCGCAATGCCCGCGCTGTGCGCAACAGCTGGAAATCTTGCCGGAAACGAGTGACGAAGGCGACAGCCGCAGTTCCCGCCGCAGTGACCCGATAGGGAAGCTTGAACGTCGTCGTCAACGTGCGAAGCAGCGCTTCCGGATGAGTGCTGATGCCTGAAAGCAGCATGAGGGACAACAGTGCCCCGATACCGCTCGCTGCGGCAAGCTCGCCACCGTGATTGTAGAGTGGGCTGACCTCTTCAATGGTGTAGTTGTAGCGGAACACCGGCAGTAGCACAGCTGCGATGACCCAGGGTGCTAGCAGTGACATGACCGTTCGAGCGCGACTCGCTCTCGCGGCTACCATGGCCAGGCTCGCTGCGATGAGCACTCCAACATTGACGGCCGGGTCCTTGCATACGAACACCATGACCATCGCCGGGATTAGCGCCAATAGCAACGTCACAGGATTGAACGATGAGAAGAGTCCACGGGGCACGGACGGCGAAGGCGGGTTCGCTGGTGCTGCGGATGCGGCGTTTTCACGAGTTTCGCTAACGGCAGCAGGTAGCGCGATGATGTGGCTGCAGCGTGATAGGGCAAGTTCTAGGTCGTGGGTGGCCATGATGACGGTTCTGCCCTCAGCGCGCAGTTCGTCGATGAAGGCCATGAGTTCGCAGGTATTCGCCCAGTCCTGGCCGTACGTGGGCTCGTCAAGGACAATCACATCGCGGCTCTCGGCGACCATCGTAGCCACCGATAGTCTACGAATCTGGCCGCCTGAGAGAGTCAACGGGTGTTGGTCTCGATACTGGGAGAGATGGAATTGCTCCACAATAGCCTCGGCTTTAGACGCGGAAACATCCCCCGTGGAGATTTCGCCAGCCACGGTGGAACAAACCATCTGATGTTCCGGGTTTTGAAACACGTAGCCGACCTGGTGCCGCCCTCGCCGCACAACCTCTCCGCAGACCGTAGCGCGTTGTGCCTTTGATGGTATGAGACCCGCCAGCGCCGCGAGCAGGGATGTTTTGCCTGCGCCATTCGGCCCTATAAGCGCGATAAACTCGCCACCCCGTAGCCGCATAGAGATAGCTGGGGAACGTCCGGGAACACAGAAATCTGCCAGCTCTACCGTGGCGCTGCCTCCACCGTCGAGCGTGTCAATCGCATCGATGGTTTCCCATCCTGCTTCGGTGCGCCGCTGATATTGCACCGAATCACCACAGATATCCGTGATGCGGGGAACTCGAATGCCCGCCTGCTCGCAGGTCAAGGCGTGGTGCGGGGATTCGTCGCGTAACGCACGGGGCAGCCACACTCCGCACGCCTCAAGTTCCGCGGTATGGCTGAGAAAAACCTCATGTGGAGTTCCCTGCGCGATCACCGCGCCCTGCGCGTTGAGCGCTATGACGTGATCGCACAGGGGTAGGACCGGGTCGAGGTCATGGTCGATCACCACGATGCCCACGCCATCGCTAACCAGCTGTTGGATGACGCTGTAAAACTCGTCCGTGCCTTGCGTGTCAATAGTCGATGTTGGCTCATCGAGGACAAGTAAGCGGGGCTGCATAGCCAGTGCTACCGCGATCGCTAGGCGCTGGCGTTGGCCGCCCGATAATCTCCATGGGCTCTCCCACAGCTTGGTCTCCAGACCAACCGCAGCCAATGCCTCGCGTACCCGTCGATCAATCTCAGGAACAGGCAGGCAGAGGTTCTGCAGCGCAAACGCGACATCGTCATACACCGTACGGGTAATGACTGCGGCATCCGGATTTTGTCCCACGTAGGCGACATTGGTAGCGATCAACTGGACCGTGGCGTCGGCGATTTCGGCGCCGGCAATTTGAACGCTGCCGGAGTATTCGGACGGCAGACAGTGGGGCACAAGGCCGCACACGGCTCGGACGAAGGTAGTTTTACCGCATCCAGAGGGCCCAATGACGGCCGTTACCTGACCGCTCAGGTGGACCAGGCTTGGACGTTGCAGCACCCACCGGTCCTGACCCAAGTAGTGAACGGAAAGATCCTCAACCGCCAGGAGCGCCCGCGCGGACTCGCTCACAGACCGTTGCTCGCTGCTCAAAGTGGAGGCCAGCCTTTCACTCACGATGGTCTACGCCTACGCCTGCATTGTTGAGCAAACGGGTTAGTCCGACGACGGCCAAACCGCCAATGACGGACGACGTGACTCCCACCAGCACGATCAGTCCCGATACCGAGATTCCCACCGCGTGCTTGAGCAGCGTGAGGTACAACAGGCTGTTAAATGCCCCGAAGAATGCGGCGGAGATCAGATACGCCCACCACGTCCACTTCCGGTACAGCATCAACGCCATGGGAAACTCAACCAGGAGCCCGCCAATGACGTTACCGACAATCGCGGCAGGCCCAGTGGGAGTAGTAAATACGCTCACAACTCCGATGATCAGCGCGGCCAGCAGCGAAGCGCCCGGCCTTCGCACAACGGCCAGAGGAAGGAGGTAGGGAATGACCCAAAGTCCGAGAAGGGACACCCCGAGCCAGACTGCGCTCTGCGAAGCCGCACCCGCCGGCGCGATGTAGCTCAGTGGGATGAGGATGATGAGGCCGACCACCGACAGGGAGGCCACCATCATGAGATTTCGGGTACCTAGAATTGAGTCGGTTAATCCCCCGCGAGCTGAGCGTCGAACTGTACCGGATCGGTCTGTCACAGCAAACCTCCTTTCACTTAGGTTAGCCTAACCTAACTCCCGACCGGGGTCAAGTCCCTTGAGCTAGACGTTGAGCCTACGCAGAGACGCAGCCCACGCATCGACCCCAGTTCCAAGAAATGCTGGCCCTTGCCCGGAAAGGAGCGATCGACCTGATCCTCACCAAGTCGATCTCGCGCTTCGCTCGCAACACCGTCGACCTGCTCGAAACCGTTCGCGAGCTGAAAGACCTCGGGGTGGAGGTGCGATTCGAAAAGGAGAACATCTCCTCAACCAGCGCTGACGGTGAACTCATGCTCACCCTGCTGGCGTCTTTCGCGCAGGCAGAATCGGAGCAAATCAGCCAAAACGTGAAGTGGTGCGTTGGATCTTCGCCCAGTACATGAAGAAGACCTCGTGCGAAGAGATGGCCGCACAGCTCATCGCTGACGGTAGGGTTCCGCACCTGGCTGATAACAAGTTGCCCGGGGAATGGGTCCGTCACATCCTGAAGAACCCGCACTACACCGGCGACCTCTTGTTAGGGCGATGGTCCACTCCGGAGGGCAGGCCTGGACGAGCAGTGCGCAACACCGGCCAGTTGCCGCAATACCTGGTGGAAAACGCGATCCCCGCGATCATCGACCGCGACACCTTCACCGCTGTACAAACCGAGATCACACGCCGCCGTGAACTCGGGGCCCGGGCGAACTGGTCCATCGAAACTGTGGCGTTGACGGCGAAGATCAAATGCGTGTCCTGCAACTGCTCGTTCGTGCGCAACATACGCAATCCGAAAACCCAAACTCGATCTCCACCGAGCACTGGATCTGCACCGAACGCAAGAAAGGCCGCAAAACCGGATGCGACACCTGCGAGATCTCTGACACGGCACTCAAAGGCTTCATCGCCCAAGTCCTTGACATCGAGACCTTCGACCAAGAGGTGTTCAACGAGCGTATCGACCACATCGACATGCAGGGAAAAGACCACTACACGTTTCATTACACCGATGGCACCAGCAGCTCGCACACGTGGCGACCAAACCTGAAGAAGAGCTCGTGAACCCCAGCAAGAAAAGCCGCCTGGGGTGAACTCTTGCGTGCCCGCTGGGCCGAAGCCAAAAGGCTCGGGTTGAACAACCCACGGCAAGCACCAACACCACCAGAAGCATTGGCGAAGTACCGGGCCGTGGCCAAGGCAGAGGCTGAGCGCCTGCGCGCCGAGCGAGGCGAACGCTAAATGGCCCGCACCGTCACAGCAATCCCCGCCACCCGAGCGCTCCACACTGGTGCTCCACTTGGACAAACGACTCTGCGCAGGGTCGCCGGGTATGCCCGCGTGTCCACCAACCACGACGATCAGGTGACGTCCTACGAAGCCCAGGTCGACTACTACACCCGCTACATTAGCGATCACGCGGGCTGGCAGTTCGTGAAGGTCTACACCGACGAAGGCATCACAGGCACCTCAACCAAACACCGCGCTGGATTCCAGCAGATGGTCACCGACGCGCTCGACGGCAAGATCGACCTGATCATCACCAAGAGTGTGTCCCGGTTCGCCCGCAACACCGTCGACTCGCTCACCACCGTTCGAACCCTCAAAGACAAAGGCGTGGAGGTCTTCTTCGAAAAAGAAGGCATCTGGACCTTCGACGCCAAAGGCGAGCTCCTCATCACCATCATGAGTTCCCTCGCCCAAGAAGAAGCCCGCTCCATCTCCGAAAACGTCACCTGGGGGCACCGCAAACGCTTCGCCGACGGCAAGGTCACCGTCCCATACTCTCGGTTCCTCGGATACGACAAAGGTGAAGACGGCAGCCTCGTCATCAACCCCGAGCAAGCCAAAACTGTGCGCCGGATCTACGGCATGTACCTGGAAGGCCACTCCATCAGGCATATCGCGCACACCCTGACAGACGAGCCAGCAACCTACACGGCAGCAGAGAATAAAACCTGGCATTACCAGTCCGTGCGCTCCATTCTCACCAACGAGAAATACAAAGGAGACGCACTCCTGCAAAAGAGCTACACCGCAGACGTCCTCACTAAGAAGCAAGTCATCAACGAGGGCGAAGTACCCCAGTACTACGTCACCGGAAACCACGAGGCCATCATCAGCCCCGCAGTGTGGGACTTCGTCCAAGCAGAACTCGCCAAAGGCACCGCGAATCAGCGAGCCCAACACCGCACCCGACCTTTCTCATCCACCCTTGTCTGCGGCCAGTGCGGGCACTTCTTCGGCTCGAAAACCTGGCACGCAGGCAGCAAATACGAAAAGGTCATCTGGCGCTGCGGCCACAAATACAAAGGCGACACCATGTGCACTACTGGGCACATCAACGATGAACGACTCAAGTACATGTTCCTCGAGGCTATCCGCCTCCGCTTCGGCTCACCTGCCGATGACACCGTCAACCACGCCGTACTCGACGCGCTCGACACCAGCGACCTCGAAGTCGAAGCAGCCGGACTGATCGCCCAGATCGACCAGGTAGCGAAAAAGCTCGAATCACTAATCGCCCACAACGCACGCGTCGCGCAAGACCAACAGGTTTACGAGAAGGCGTTCAACGCTAGCCAAGAACAGCACCAGGCGCTGTTAGCTGAGCACGCTGCCGTGGTCGACGAAATCCACAACAAGCACAACCGGCTGGCCACCTACCACTACTACAGGCAAGAGACCGCCAACCTTGAACTTGAACAGTTGGTCTTCAGCCCATACCTCTGCGTAGCTTTGCTCGACAAAGGCACCGTCGATGTCGACGGCAGGGTCACCTTTCAATTCCGCGACGGCAGCACCCAAGTAGTAGCCATCAAACAGTAACCCAGTATCTATGTCTAAGCGCCCGCCTCTACTTGGTGGGCGCTTGCGTATTCTCGGAATGGTGGATCGCTTACAACTGAGGGTTCTTCAGCAAGTTGAGGACTACGTGACGCCGTTCCAGGTGGTCGAGGGATTCGATGACTGCTGGTGGCACGACAGGGCTGGAAGAGTCGGCGAAGACTCCCCGGAGGGCAAGGAGTACATCCAGTTTCTTGCCGATGGTGTGGAAGTCGGGCGCGCTGAGGTGACAGATTGGCCACTCTCCGATAGCTACATCGGGATCGACTCGGAAGTGCTGACCAAAGAAATCTGGTTCTTTGAAATCCGCCGTGATCTTCGCCGACATCACTATGGGGCTGCGTTTGCAAGGCATCTGATCAGCCACTACTCAGGCTTTCCCTTGATCGCTTTCTCCGAAGGCGCTGACGAATTTTGGTCAGGAATCGGCTGGCACTATTACCCGCGTAAAGACGGGGATCCCCACTACCGCAAGCTCTTCGTTTCCCAGAAGATTGGCAAGTGATCTTCACCCGCTGGAAGTGAACCAATCAAGCGACTAAATCGTAGTTCCCGCTTGTTTGTACCCGTCGTGCCATGAAAGTTTCGCACAAGCACTCACGTTGGATACAAGAACCCGGTTCGAAGAACCACCACAATCAGGCGCCGACAGCCGTGATGACTACCGATTTTGCACTCGATAAACGGATTTAGAGCTGGGTTATCAAGCTGGGGAAACGCCCCTGCAAAGTCCGAGTTTGCCTCCGTGTCGAAGTGAACCAGTCAAAATTTCCGCGCATCGATGGTGAGACGACAGCTACCTACATCACTACTTACGGACACAACCTCCAGCCGCCACTGGATACAGGAGCACACTCGGCAGGAGCGTCGAGGGATCCGCTAACGTTCAAAGTGTCAAGTTGAAAAACTTCGCTGAGTTCGATTCTAATCGCTGGAATTATCAACTTTCGATCCATTGCTTGAGGGCAGCCCTAATAGCCATTGCACAAGTAGAGCAGACACAGATGGCCGCAGGGCATCAAACGCTTTCACAGATTCCACACCCTGTAATACAGGGCGAATTTCTCAAATCTCTTTGGTGGCACCTTTCAAGTAATTTTATGGCGATGCCTACATACATTTACCGCAGGTTTTGGATTCTTAGCTGCCCAGGTTGGACAATTTTCACATTGCCATGATTTGGCTCGATTACACAAAGGGCACAGCGACATTAACTCAGCAAGAACATGGGGTATGTTTACCCGTCAATCTCAAAAGGGATGCGATGATCAACTTGTAACACTCCACCAGCAACGCCGCATACTTCACATCTCCCAGAGCTCTTTACTGCATCCGATACATTCTTCGAAAATGCTCGGGACTGCTGAGGGTTTGGTTGACGTTTGGGTTGCTTCGCGGTTGCGGGGCGGGAAGGATGTTGATCATGCCGAAGGTCTATAGTGAGCAGTTCAAAGCTGATGCGGTGACGGACGCGCGTCTACAGGCTCATGGGATGAGCCCGTCAAATGATCCCGTGGTGGCCAAAGAGATGAGTGCTGTCCTGAAACGGATCCGTGAACTAGAAATGGAAAACGAGGTTCTTAGGGCTGCAGCAGCTTATTTGAGCCAGGAAACAATCCAACCAAAAGGATCTTCCCGACCATGGAAGCACAGGTCGCAAAGGGTAAGGCAACCTTGACGATCGCGACTCGGGTGTTAAAGTTTTCTCGCCAAGCATTCTACAAGTGGCTGGCTAAGCCGCTCTCGGACAGACGATGGAGGGGACGAGGAGCTTATAGCTAAGATTCGTCTGATCCACCACAATGATCCTGAGTTCGGTTACCGGTTGATCGCTGATGAACTCCATGCTCAAGGGGTAAAGATTTCTGAGCGACGAGTGTGGCGATTGTACTCGAGTGCTGAGATCTTCTTCGGTGATCTCCAGGCGCAAACCACGTAGGAAGAAGCCGGTGGGCCGGTCCACGATGATCTGCCTGCCAGGCACTTCCATGCCGATACCCCAAATACTGCGTGGGTGACCGACATTACTGAGCATTGGACAGGCGAAGGAAAACTGTCTCGGTGTGCGATCAAAGACCTGCACTCGCGTAAAATCGTGGGCTACGCCACTAGTGCGCGGATAAAATCAGGTTTGGCTGTGGCCGCGTTAGATGGCGCAAGGAGGAAACGAGGACATCCCCGTGGCGTGATCGTCCACTTCGATCGAGGCTCACAACCTTGCTCTAGGAGTTTTCGTGCCGCATTGAAGACCTACCATGCCAAGGGCCCCATGGGCAGGCCCGGAGCCTATGGGGATAACGCGGCCATAGAGTCATTCTGCGCCCTTGTGCAAAAGAATGTCCCTAACCGTCAATCCTGGGCCAACCGCCAAGAGCTCTTCGTAGCGATCGCCACTGGATCGAAAGCACCTAGCACCGCAAGAGACGCCAACGCGCGCCCGGTAAATTGACACGCATTGAATACGGAACCATCACGGGAGCAGCCGCACCACTCGCGGCCTAAAAAACAGAAGGAAAACTGTCAACCAAACCTTCAGCAGTCCCTCCAGCACAACATGACATCCGGCAAAGCCAAGTGGGCCATAGTCTTCACCGCCAACGACGTCTTGCCCACCGTGGCCTGCGGTCTCACCGACCGCGCGTTGGAAGAGAACGGCGTTGCCTGGAGCAAGAAAACGTCCCCAGACGTGCTGAGCAAGAAAGCATGGCGCCTGAAGGACGTTGAAGAAAACCTCGACGCGATCCGCCTTGAAGCGTTCGTCACCGCTGCTGACCGCAACGGAAAACAGATCCAGAACGGAACCCTCGCAGAGCTTCTGCCACCAAAGTATTGGATCGAGAAAGTCACCGAACGCGGCGACGCGGAAGAAGGCACCATCTTGATCTCCGGCGCCATCCCTATAGATGGCGAGGTCAACCAGTTCGCGAACGCATGGCGCGTGGCGATGACCAACCCAGACACCGACGACACCATCGCGATCGCCTACACCATCAAACCAATGCTAGAACCAATCGGCTAACAACGAAATGGGCTGGGCATGGATTTTGAAGTCCATGCCCAGCCCTTTTGTAGCCTGCAGAGGTATACTCGTCAGTTCGCTTTATCCCTCCAGGTTCTCACCACAGCAGTTTCACTGCTTACGTGGTCGCCTCCTGAGGAACAATCCAACACCGAGCAACGTGGCCGCGATCGCGAGGAAGCCTGCAACTTCCACACCAGTTCGAGGCAGCCCCTTCTCAGGAACCCTCGGTTTCTCCGGCGTCGGCTCCGGCGTTGGTTCCTCACCTGGTTCCGGTGTTGGCTCCGGGGTTGGTTCTGGCGCCGGCTCAGGAGTCGGATCCGGTGTCGGCTCAGGAGTCGGATCCGGTGTCGGCTCAGGAGTCGGCTCAGGAGTCGGATCCGGTGTCGGCTCAGGAGTCGGATCCGGTGTCGGATCAGGAGTCGGATCCGGTGTCGGATCAGGAGTCGGATCCGGTGTCGGCTCCGGTTCACGTGTATTCGTGACCGTCACCTCGAAGACGCTACCGGCGTCCGCCACCTTGACCTGCGAGGTGTAGCCCTCAACCGAGTCTTCCTGCACCGTATAACTGACCGGCTCATCATCGACCGTGGCTGGTAGCGATTCGAACGTGTGCTTCCAACCATTTGCGGCCGAAAGCACAACCTTCTCGCCCACCGGGGTGCGTTTATCTCCCTGCTGGCGCATCAACTGCACCTGCACCGAGTCCGGAGTCTCCGTAAGAGTCTCGCCGTTCTCGTCCTTCCACACCTTCTCAACGCTGACGTCGACAGGCGTACGCACCGTGAACTGCGCAGACGTACGCATCCGCAGTTTCGTGTTCTCAGCACGACCCACGGCCTTGTTGACAACAACATCGCCATGCTGGGCTTGATGCAGCTCAGTCTTCACAGTAATCGTTTGACTATCCCCAAATGCCAGCGGGGCTTTGGTGATAACGCGGAGCGCGGTTGCGTCCTCCTTCACGCCTTCTTCCCAGATGTCAGACGGCGTTCCGGTGCCACCATTGACCTTGGCATTCGGGTCTTCATCAATCTCAGCTGGGTCCACAGTGGTGCTGTAGACCTTCGCGCCTTCAGCACCTTCAACTCCGGTCACCTTGAGTGTGCCATCAAACTTCGAACCCTGGGAATCATCGTTTGACGGAAGCACATCGATCACGTCAGTGAGGTTCGAACGTGTCGGGTCATTCGACGTCAGGCTAAGCGTCCATTCGTTAGCCGCAACACCGTTCCGAGTCGTCTCAACAACAGGCGTTTCAACGTTTTTCTTCAGCGACGTGTAGCCGGCCCGCGGCACCGTCACCTTAGCTGTCGCCTTGCGGGTCTGGCCCTGGCTCGATGCCGCGACCTCGTTGGTGTAAACCGCTCCAGGCTTTGCGTCCTTAGGCAACTTCGCCTTGTAGTTAATGACGTAAGCGTTGCCGTCCTCAAAGACGCGGATATTAGGCTCAACGCCATCCTTCGTCCACGTCAAAACCTGCTGGCCGTTAGCGTCGGTCTTCACGTCAGGCTCAACGTCAGCGCTACCCGGAACATACTCCATGCCCGCCGGCAGGGTGTCTTCGATAACCACCTGATCCTTAGGCATGTTCGCAACCTCGGATTCGAGGCCGTAACGAATCGTATAGTCAGCTTCCTCACCCGGACCATACTCCGGCTGGGCGACGTCCTTGACTACAACAGGCAGCGAGGGAACCACGCGTAGAAGGTCACGCCCCGGGCCTGCATATGGATAGCGGACCCCGTCGGTGATAACGCCAGGGGATGCGAACCCAGGAGTGATCTCCCGTTCGTTAGTGACGCGGTCATAAGCAATCTTCGCGTCAAGACCCATCGTCCAGTCGGTTCGTGTCTCGTTGAGAACAGAAGTCCACGCCCACACGTCTGCGCCAATCTCTACGTCATCGTGAATCTTCTGTTCGATAACCAGGTAGAAGTATGACTGCGGGAGCTTCGACAGGTGCCCCTTATCGCGAGGCACACGCAACTTGACAGCCTTCACTGTGGAGAGATCTGCAGGCTTGGTGTAGCTCCAGCCGTCTTTTTCATCTTTACCTTCATCAAACGGGGTTTCTTCAGTTCCGCATTTGAAAAGGTTAGGGTCCTCAACCTCACCCGTGTAGTAGAGGATCTTGAGGTCCTCCACGTTTTCGCCATAGTAGACGTTCGGCTTCGCGTAGGGGTCAGCAACAACGCGGGCGTTGACGAAATCGACGCGCTCGGTATCCAGGGTGTTGCAAATCCAGTTGTCAGAGAAGCCCTCAACACGCGGAGGAGCGATTCCGGAAACCGACATCACAGTAGAGCCCACCGGAGCACGCGACGTATCAGACCATCCGATACCTGGGTATGCCTTCGGATGCTGGGACCCGACAACCCATGCACCCGTCCAGTTGCCGCGAATCATCGGGGCGCGGTTCTGGTTGTTCGATGGGTCGTCTTCACTCGTTGAGCCATCGACGGCGGTGTACGTCGGCGTCGATGCTTTCAGCGTCACGTTGGTGTTTCGGTTCGAACCAGGCCCGGTGGCCTTATACGGAACCTTGATGCGCAGCTCTCCAGCGGCGATAACTTCGCGCGGATGCTTCGGCTGAACCTGCGGCAAACGGACACCATTCGAGTCAAGCTCAGGACGTTTCGAAACATAATCCAGATCAGACAACGTCAGTCGGAAAGTGTTCGTCTCAGGATCAACCAGAGTGAACTCACACGTAGGGAACTTCGCGGTCTGTTCCTGCGGCTTACCGGGAGCGGAGTACGGGTAGCCGGAATGCACACGATCAATAGGCGCACACGCTACATCCTGCGTAGTGATTCTTTCACCGCGGACACCATTGATCGTGATGTCATAGCTGACGCTTTCCGGGCCCGCCGCTGACCCCGTTGAATGCGCCAACGAGAACGGGAAAGACATGACCTGGTACGTGTCTGGCTGACCAGTCAATGAGCTCGGCGCACCAGCATCAAACTTAGCGTCCATGATGAACGGCGCGACGATCGGGATTTCTGGCAGCTCAGCTTCAAGACCCCGGAAGGTCGCCTTCGCAGAGACCTTCGACTCAGCCGGGCCATCAACCTTGACACCCGATAGCACCATCTGAGCTGTACCCTCATCGCGCTCACCGATGTCACAAGTCAGAGTGCGCTTATCTTCTGAAATCTTTGAAGCTGAAGCGCCCTGGGTTTTGTTCCGTGGTTAGACGGTCGCGGGCGCGGTGGTCGTGGGGTGAGTGTAGGACGCTTCGACTCTCGCGGGGGTGCGGTAGCCGAGCGCTTCGTACAGACGCTCGGCGTTCCATCAGTGGACCCAGCCCATGGTGGCGATCTCGACCGCCTGGGTGGACTCCCAGATTCGCTAGGAGTGGATCAGCTCGGCCTTGAACAGGCCGTTGATGGTCTCGGCCAGGGCGTTGTCGTAGGAGTCTCCGAGGGAGCCGACCGATGCGGTGACCCCGGCGGTGATCAGCGCGTCGAAGTACGCCAGAAAAACGTATTGGGCTCCTCGATCGCTGTGATGGATCAGTCCGCTCTGGCTGCGCACGACGCCACGGGTCAGCAGTGCGTGCTCCAGCGCCAGCAGGGGCAGGCCGTCGATGTGGAGAATCGCAGCGACCGCCGATCCGACGATCTTGCGAGTGCATACGTCGGTGATGACGGCGACGCAGCAGAATCCGGCGAGGATCCGCACGTCGGTGATGTCAGCGACCCACAGGCGGTTCGGCTGCTCTGCAGTAAAGCGCCGCTCGACCGGATCCGGGCGGACATCGGGCACGTGAGTGGGGTATTTATGGTGACCGGCTTCCGGCCACGCCGCACCGCGTGAAGGCCGGCTCCTCGCATGAGCCGGGCGACCTGGTCACAGCCCAAATCCCAGCCAGCGCGCCGCATCGCATGGTGCTTCTTCCGCACGCCGTAGACGCTGTAGTTCTCGGCGTGGATGCGCCGGATCTCCGGGAGAAGAACCTCATCCCGCAGCGCCCTGGCCGAGGCTGAGCGTGCCTGGGCGGCCCGGTAGCCGCGGGAGGTGATGAACCCACATTCTGTCGCGCTGAGCACGCGGCAGATGACCTCGACCCCGAACTGATCACGGTGCTCGTCGATGAACCGGATCACCTCGTCGTGGGGCGGTCGAGTTCCGCGGCGAAAAGCCGAGGCCGCTTTGAGGATCTCGTTGGCACGGCGAGCTTCAGCCAGCTCGCGGCGCAAGCGCCGGTTCTCCTCCTCGAGTGACTCGCTGCTGCCAGCGGACGGTTCGGTGGGGCCGCAGCGGTTGCACCAGATCCGCGGGGTCTCCAGGCCGACACCGAGTTGGGGTGCGATGGCCCGGATCGACTCTGCACGTGGGCCCGCCTCGCGGGCTTGACGCTCGTAGACCATCCGCACGGCGCAGTCACGCAGCTCGGGACTGAACTTCTCAGGGCTACCTTCGATTCTCCTTGCTGAGACTCGGAACAGAACCCAGGACGCTTCATAAGCGCCTTCTGGAACTTCCGACTCCGAAATTGGCTTTCCCTATCGCTACGCACCACCACGCCTTCTACCCAGCCACGCTGCATGAGCGCGTTCTCCAACGCTCGAACCGCGAGCGACGCTTTCATGCGGGAATCGATCGCGCACCCGACAATCTTGTTCGAACACACATCCTTGAACGCACACAGGTACAGCTTCCCCTCACCAGTCCAATGCTCGGTGATATCCACCAACCATTTCTCATCCAAACCATCAGCCGTAAAATCGCGTTGCACCAGTTCGTCACCTACCGGCGCACCAGCTTTCTGGTAGCGGCGCTTTCGTGTCGTAATGGTCGACTGAATGCCGGCGATCTTGCACAGCCACCACACCCGTCGCTCCGAGATGACAAAGCCGAGATCATGCAGATCATCAGCGAGCACCCGGCACCCGCCCTCGGGGTCGTCCTCGTGGAGTTCACGCAATACTTGAATGATCTGCGCGTCAGCAATCTTTCGGGCAGACAACGGCTGTTTCAGCCATTGGTAATGCGCCTGCTTCGTAAACGCCAGCACCCGGCACGCCACCGCCACCGGCACTCGAATGCGGGCACCGGGCGCGGCCATCTCTTGGACGAGTGGGAACACTGTTTTGTGGGCGTGATATGAATCTGCGACAAATACGTCGCCGCACGCCTGAGTACCTCGTTCTCCTGCTCGAGGAGCCGGTTCCGACGCATCAATTCACGAATCTGCGCATTCTCGCCCCGGGGTCACGTCTTTTGCTACCGGCAGGCCAGCGTCACATCTGTCAGCATCAGCGACCCATTTCGACATTGCTGATCTCGAGATACCAAGATCGCGACACACCTCGCGTTGCGTGGCACTTGCCCGCACCAACGCGACGACGTCTTACTTGAACTCTTCTGCGTACTTCATCACTAATCATTCTCCTTCACCCCACCCGCATGCACGAGTGGACAGGAGTCAACCAACCCCTCAGCAGACCCCACCTTCTCCAGCAAAATCAGGTGCGCCTAGTGCGGGGTCTGGTACGGGTCGAAAACCTGGCATGCCGGCACCAAATACGAAAAACGCATCTGGCAGTGCAACCACAAATACGCAGGTGGAACCTCGTGTGCGACCCCTCATGTCAGCGATGAACAAATCACCCCCGCGTTCCTCGACGCCGTCCACCACTTCCTCGCCAGCCGGGACCAGGTCGACGAGCTGGTCGACAAGGCCGTACGAGTCGAACTGGACACCACCGACCTTCATATCGAAACCGACCAACTCTTCGCGCGCGTCGGTGCGACCGCCGAGACGATCGACGCGCTGATAGCCCGCAACGCCCGCATCGCCCAAGACCAGGCTGAATACCAGAGCCGCTTCGACACACTCACCGACGAGCACGCCACCCTCCTAGAGGAGTACCACCGGCTCCTCGACCAGATCAGCGACCTCGACAACCGGCAAGCCGCCTACTGCCACTACCAGGAAGAACTCGACAAACTCGACATCGACCACATCGAGTTCACCCCATACCTATGTCACGCCCTCGTCGACCACGCCAAAATCAGCGTCGACGGCACCATCACGTTCACGTTCAGGGATGGAAGTTCGCAGGCGATCTCGCTCAAGAAATGATCGTCTCAGCAATAACTGCGACATTGTGTACAGGGCCTTGGGCGCCGGAGTACACGGTGATTTCACGGTAGTTCGGGTGTGCGATGTTCAGCGAAGGGAGTGGGGCTTCACGGAGTCGAACAACAAGGAACCCGTCTGCTAGGAGATCTAAGGTCTTGACGCGATCAACGTCCGCTTTGTTGCGATGCCAGTACGAGCCGTCATATTCGATGGCGAGTTGTTTCCCGGATGGAAGATCCACGCAAATATCAACAGTCCAGGAGGAGTGAGTCTGGAACTTTGCGGAATGAATGCGGGAACCAGATTTCGCGTTTCCCCAGTGCGCAAGAGCTGCTGAATAGTACTCGGTCTCGATCCGTGATTTTCCTGTTTCGATGCACTCCGGGCATTGCGACCCATTGACTCGCGCTGCGGGCATGGCTCGCCACACATGAGCCGGATCGTTTTTGCATACCCAAAGGGGTGGCTCAGCAAGTTGCGAGGTGTTCGGACGGATTTCCCACGGCGAGAGCGGATTGTCTGGCGACCATTCCTCGGCAACCTCTGGATAGTGGTATGCCAGCGAATCAAGGATTGTATGGCACACCGGGCAGCGCCACTGCTCATATTTATCGCGTTCTCGGGGAGTGGCTTGGAACTCATGTCCGCAGACAGGGTCACGCCACCAGACAATGCGACGGGACTCGGGAGAGACGTCTGCAAGGCGCAAATTGCCATTCTTGGTGGGTGCCACTGGCTGCTGATCTCTGGTGTCAACCTACTCGCGGAGGGATCAGCTGCCGCAGCATCCGCATTAGCTTTCCTGGTCTTAATTGCCTTGCAAGCAGAACAGCCCCCAAACAGACAGTTGAGAGGTTGACGCGTGTTTCGGTGACCAGCAGGACACCGGAATCTATAACCCGAACCCCAGTGGTTCTCGTCGACTCGAACACCCTCAGGAGAGAGGTCGTCGTCCCAAGCGGTCAACAGCTCGGGTACATCAGCGATAGTCTTACCTGCAAAAGAAGCTCTTTTCTCTTCCCAGGCGACCCGCCGAATCTCCTGACACTCAGGACAGGAGAAATAGTCATTCGTGACATCTAGGATGCGAGCCTTGAACGAATGCAATTCAGGGCAGGTCCACCGCGCTTCTCATACACGGCAGCCGTACGGCCACTAATACCGAAGCACCGAAGAAGTCCGCGCACAAACTCCTGAGCCTCGCCTTTTTCATATCCCTCCGCATCGCGCCACTCCGCCATAAACGCGCCCGCGCGATTGCGGATATCGGAAAGAACGAGAGGCTTCGGCATGGCAGCTCCAGGGCGCGGTAACGATACTGTCTGCATCTACGTTACCGGGCAGCCTCGCTCGCCCTAATGTGCTTCGAGAAGAGCCTCGGCCGTGTCACGGTCGGTGACAAGTCCCGTGATGAGGCCGGTGCGGGCCGCACCGAGAATGGCCGACACTTTCTTTGCCCCCGCCGCGACCGCGATGACGCGGGGGGTTTGGCTCAAGTGGTGAGTTTCGAGGGTCATGCACATTCTGGTGACTTCGGGAGCGAGGACCCTGCCGGCCTCGTCAAACCAGATGCCTGCGAGTTCACCGGCGGGCCTGACGTGATCGAGCCGCGCCCTGACCGAGGGCGGGAATTCGCGATAGAGCTGCGTTTCCTTGTGTTCCCATGAGCCAATCGACACGACGGCCGTGTCAAGGTGTTCGAATTGCCCCCGCACATAGGAGTGGGTTTCGAAGAGCTGGCGGCGCATTTCTGGCGAGCGGACGTAGAAGGGGACCGGGAGGTCGTGGATGTAGCCGTTGGCGCTGAGAACAGCCTCGCGGATGTTGTCGATTGGCGACGACGCATGCGCGGCCGCTAGGGCGCCAGAGATCTGGATGACGGTGATGGGGGGAAGGTGTCGGAGGTTCTTCGCGACCTCGGCCACCGTGCGCCCCCACCCGAGGCCCAGGTTATCCCCGGGCTTCACAAGTTCGCCGAGCAGTTGCGCTCCCATTGATCCGAGTTGCGTGCGCACATCGGTGTCTGTTCCGTTGGAGCCGATCACTCGCACGTAGCGGAGGCCGAGGTGGCTCGCGAGGGGCTCGGAGAGCATGGGCAGATCAGTGGACGGGTCGATGATCTCAAGGCGAATGATGCCTTCTTCGCGACCCTTGGCCAGGAGCCGTGCGATGCGAAACCGGGAGATGCCGAACTCTTTGGCGAGCTGCACCTTGGAGACGTCTTCGAGGTAGTGGCGGCGCGCGAGAGACGCAATCAATTGCGGCTCGGGCAACTCGGCATCCATCGGTGCCTCTCTCCTCAAATGTCCTGGTCTGGTCAGGCGCCTAGCCTTCTCCACGCACTTTACCGTGATTGACATGGGTCACACCAAGGGCTAGTGTGCTCATGTGAGCAGCCAAGGGCGCTCATTTGAGCATACGTCACGCTGGGGCAGCGGGTCACCCGTCCAAAGCCCTCGCACACACCCACTCGAAGAGGAGTGACATGGCAGAAAGCAGCACATACGCGATTGGCGTCGACTTCGGAACCGAATCCGCCCGCTCAGTCTTGGTGCGGCTTGCCGATCGCGCGGAAATCGAAACCGCGACCCACCTCTACGAACACGGCGTGATGACCGAAACGCTCGCCGCCTCGGGGGAAAAGCTCGCCCCCAACACCGCACTGCAGGATCCCGACGATTACCTCGTCGCCCTCGAAAAGGTCGTGCGCGCCGTCGTCGACCGCAGCGGGGTGGATCCTCAGCAGATCGTTGGCCTCGGCGTTGACACCACCGCCTGCACGATCGTGCTGACAGACGACGACCTGGCTCCACTCTCGCGCTCCCCCCGCTGGAAGAAACACCCGCTGGCCTACGCGAGGCTGTGGAAGCATCATGCCGCGCAAAACCACGCCGAAGAAATCAACCGCGCTGCCGAAGCCGAAGGCGGCCTCTTCCTGCCGCAATACGGAGGGCGCCTTTCATCCGAATGGGTGCTCCCAAAAGCCCTGCAAACCCTCCGCGACGATCAAGAGGTGTACGACGCTACCTCGCGCATCATCGAGCAAGAAGATTGGATCGTCTCGACGCTCGTGGGCACGGAAGTGCGCGGAGCATCCGTCGCAGGCTTCAAAGGCAACTACCGCGAAGAAGCGGGAGGCTACCCCTCCCCCGAGTTCCTCAATTCGCTCGAACCCGGCTTCGCGGGCGTTCTCGACAAACTGGGGCACGAATTCCTCACCCCAGGCGAAAGCGCCGGGACGCTCACCTCTGAGTGGGCCACGCGGCTCGGGCTCGACACTCACGTCACCGTTGCCGCCGGCAACATCGATGCGCATGCCGCCTTCCTCGGTGCTGGCGCCGCGCAGCCCGGAACCATGGTGGCCGTCATGGGCACAAGCGTGTGCAACCTCGTCGTTTCCAAAGAGCACCGCACCCCGCGCGGAATCCAGGGAGTCGTCAAGAACGGCATCCTGCCCAACCACTGGGCTTACGAAGCGGGCCAAGCGGGCTTCGGCGACACCTTCGGGTGGTTCGCCCGCAACATGACCTCGGCCGACATCGCCGACCTCGCCTCCATTTCCGCGACCTCCACCTTCGAAGTCCTGGAGTCGAAAGCCCAGGCCCTGCAGCCCGGCGGCTCTGGCCTCATCGTCCTGGATTGGATGAACGGCAACCGCTCCACGCTCATTGACTCGAACCTCTCCGGGGCTATCGTCGGACTCACCCTCGACACGCGCGACTACCACATTTACCGCGCGCTCCTCGAAGGTGCGGCCTTCGGGCAACGGATCATCCTCGAAGCATTCGAAGAGGCCGAGGTTCCGATCAACCGCTTCATCGTGTGCGGCGGAATCCCCGCCAAGAGCCCCCTGCTCATGCAAATCCTTGCCGACGTCACCGGAATGCCGGTCGAGGTGTCTTCCTCCGCGAACACCTCCGCCCTGGGCGCGGCCCTCCACGGCGCGATCGCCGCAGGTGAACTGACCTGGCAGAGCGCCGGCAAAGCTGAGTCAGCGATCGCGACCGTTTACCGGCCCAACCCCACCGCCCACGAGGCCTACAACGAGATCTACACCCACTACCGCGCAATTCACGACACCTTCGGGATCGACCAACGCTCCCTCATGCACAGCTTGCGAGAAATCCAGGCCAACTCCACCCACTAACCGCGCCGGGGCGACAAGCTCCGGGCGCTCAAGCCCGACCGACGTGCGAGACGCGCGGTAGCGTCGGATCCCCAGGGAAAAGGCGAGGCCCCACAGCGCGCATCACGTACACGAGCGCGACCAGCACGGGAATCTCCACCATCGGTCCGATCGTGCCCGCGAGTGCTTGCGAAGAGGTCGCGCCGAAGGTTCCGATTGTCACGGCGATCGCGAGCTCGAAATTGTTTCCGGCGGCTGTGAAGGCCGTGGAGGCACTCTGCGCATAGTTCATGCCCGATGCGCGGGCGGCAATAAGCGAGATTCCAAACATGAGCACGAAATAGGCGAGCAGTGGCAGGGCAACACTTGCGACGCTCCAGGGGTGCTGCAGGATCTGCCGGCCCTGGAGGCAAAACAGCACCACGATCGTGTAGAGCAGCCCGATCATCGCGAGTGGCGAGACCTTGGGGAGAAAGGAA
The DNA here is from genome assembly GCF_001807585.1 of Dermabacter sp. HMSC08H10. Lineage (NCBI taxonomy): Bacteria > Bacillati > Actinomycetota > Actinomycetes > Micrococcales > Dermabacteraceae > Dermabacter > Dermabacter sp. HMSC08H10. The sequence continues at coordinate 111,811 of NZ_KV789416.1, read as the reverse complement.
TGCTCGAACCATTCCCGGCCTTTGTATCGCTCACCGAGGATGCGTGAAAGCACGCCGAGGGCGAGCGGGATGCCGAGGAAAATGAGCACGCTTTTCGCGATCGCCGCAAAGGAGAAGTGCACACTGGCGGTATCTAACCCCAGCCATCCTGGGAGGACCTGCAGGTAGAACCAGCCGAGCACCGAGAACATGAGGAGCTGGAACACGGAATTGATCGCTACGAGAACAGCGGTTGCTTCACGGTCCGCGCACGAAAGATCGCTCCACACAAGCACCATGGCGATGCAGCGCGCGAGACCCACGATCACAAGGCCCGTTCGAAGCTCCGGTTCGTTCGGCAGGAACACCCACGCTAGAGCAAACATCAGGAGTGGACCCAGGACCCAGTTGAGGAGCAGCGAGAGGATCATGAGCCGCCTATCGCGCACGATTTTCCTCGCTTTTTCAAACCGCACCTTCGCAAGAGGCGGATACATCATGACGAGAAGGCCGAGAGCGATCGGCAGCGAAATGTCGCTAATTTTTACGTGGTTGAGCACTTCCGCGGTTTGCGGAACCCACACGCTCAGCGCAATTCCCACGCCCATCGCCACAAGGATGAAAAGCGGCAAAAGGCGGTCCAGGATGGACAGTCGGGGTGCGGAGGTATCCTGCACAATTGGTCCTTTCGTTTACTCGGCGCTTGCGGTCAGTTCTGCAAGCAGAGCCCGAACGCGTCGATCAATATCGTCGCGGATGAGGGCCATGCGCTCCTCCCCCTCGATTCCGCGCAAGGAGGGCTCGTCGATGTCCCATTTTTCGATCGTGCCGCGCATCCCCTCGATCGGTTCGACGTGTGCGTCTCCACCCACAATGATGGTGCGGTGTGCGGCGCGCAGAATGCGTGGGTCGATCGGCTTCGGGAATTCCCCGTCAAAATTTCCTCCGACGGCTGCCACGCTCACGCGAGAAGCTTCATTGAGCGCCGTTCCCGGCTTCGTGCCCGCTGAATGCACCTCGACCGCACCGTGTGCATGGTGACGCATGAGTGCTGCCGCCATTTGGCTCTTGCCGCCATTTTTCACGCACACGAACAGCACACTTGGTGCATTCATGGTTTCCCTCCTCGCAGAAATGAATAGTCAGCGCTCATTCTAGGAGGCGTCGGCTCTGACCGGATCGGCGGGCCGGGCAGGGCGGGAACTCGAGCGGACATCGCGAATCCGCTTTCACGCGAGTGGCCCCCGGAAGCATGTCACTTCCAGGGGCCACTCACCTTTAGGCCAAGCCTTTAGCCGCGATCAGGGCTTGCGACGCCTCACAATCGCCACGCCCACTCCCATCAGAACGATGGCCAGGGCTGCGGCGGCGCCCACCTCGGTGCCGGTGCGGGGCAGCGGCAAACGGGGCTTTTCAGGGACCGGAGGTGTTGCCGGCGGCGTTGGTGGCGTAGGCGGGGTTGCCGGAGGCGTTGGCGGCGTCGGCGGTGTCTGCGGCGGGATCTGTGTATTCGTGATCGTGAAGCCATCGCGAGCATTACCCGTCACGATCGAGGTGTAACCATCGACCTCAAGCTCCTCAACCGAGTAGGTGATGCCAACCTTCTTACCGTCCACAAGCTGCCACTCAGGCAA
>NZ_KV789416.1:0-110178 GCF_001807585.1 Dermabacter sp. HMSC08H10 | reverse complement strand
TCCACAAGCTGCCACTCAGGCAAATCCGTGAACGTATACGTCCAGCCGTTCTCGGAGTTCAACTCAACCGGGTCACCAACCGGAGACTTCTCCCCGCCAGTCGACTCCATCAGCTGAACCTTCACCGGCATCGTCAACGCCGGATCAAGGTCCTTACCGTCAAACGACTTCCAGACCTTGTTCACCGCAACTTCGGTCGTCGGAGGCGTCTGCGGCGGGGTCTGCGTGTTCGTGATCGTGAAACCACTCGCCGCATCGCCCGTCACCTCAGAGGTGAAGCCGTCGACCTCAAGCTCCTCAACCGAGTACGAGATCGAAGCCTTCTTACCGTCCACAAGCTGCCACTCAGGCAAATCCGTGAACGCGTGCGACCAGTCGTTCTCAGCGTTCAACTCGACCGGGTCACCAACGGGGGTGGTCTTCCCGTCGACGGTCTTCGTCAACTGAACCTTCACCGGTATCGCCAACGCCGGATCAAGATCCTCACCGTCAAACGACTTCCAGACCTTGTTCACCGAGACCTCGGTCGTGGGCGGTGTCGGCGGAGTCTGCGTATTCGTGATCGTGAAACCACTCGCCGCATCACCCGTCACAGCAGAGGTGAAGCCCTCAACAGTCAGCTCCTCAACGGCGTAGTTGATCTTGGCCTGCTTGCCGTCAACGGTTACGGTAGTCGGAAGATCCGTGAACGTGTGTGTCCATGCGTTCTGGGCGTTTAACTCAACCGGGTTGCCGACATCGAATTTCTTGCCGTCGACCGAACCGACAAGCTGCACCTTGACCGGAACCGTCGACTTCGCGTCAAGGTCCTTACCGTCGGCAGTCTTCCAGGTCTTGGTGACCTTCACCTCGGTCTTTTCTGGCGTGCCGAACACGAGCGTTCCGTTCGAGCCCACACCGGCGCCGCGCGGAGCGTGGTTCTTCTGAATCGTGAGCCTTGCCCACGACTTTGCGCGCTCTTTCGCTGACGTTTCGGCGACGGTCTTGAGGCCTTCGTTCCTCAGCTTCGTCTTGTAGTCATGGGTTGCGTCGGAATCCCTCTCGGTACCGTCGAACACCTGCTCTTTGCCGGGATTGTTGGCATCGAATCGAGCTGGCGCCGCGCTCGCGCCGTCCCGGTAGTATGTGGTTTCGCCACCGCCGAGCATGCGCGAGTCCATCTGAATGCGAGCCCCGGATGAACTTCCGTAAGAATCGTGGGCGATGTCGTCGCCCCAGTGGGAGCTACGCGATCCCTTGGGTGCTTCGTTGTCGAAGATCGCTACGCCGTTGGTGACGTACGTTTCCAAGTCACCGGTCGGGCACAGCCAGATCCCGCCGCCATAGGACAGGTCGTCACTGAAGGTAGCGGAATTCTTGGCGATAAGCGTGTCTTTAAAGCGGGCACTGAACGAGTTAGAGGCGACATACACCCCGCCGCCCTGTTGGTGTGCAATATTGCCCTCGATAAGACCGGCGTTCAGCTCAACAGCGTTGGAGACCGAATTCACGCCACCGCCGGTACGGTATGCCTTGTTCTTCGTGATGGAGCCACCGTTCATGGTGAACCCGCCGGGCGAGACCTTACTCCATTCTTCGGGCTTGAACTTGCAGCTCATGCCGTCGCCGGGAACCTCTGCCCAGGTGCCGCTCGCTCCCCACGCGTACAGGTCCATGGCGTTGACGCCACCGCCATTCGGCGCAGTGTTACCGGTTATGCTGCCGCCGTTCATCGTGACCTGTGCATTACCGAAAACGTTAATGCCGCCACCGCCAAATGCAGCGTAGCCATTGGAAATTTCGCCGTCGTTGATGACGAGCGTTGAGCGGCTCTTCGAGGTATCCTCTCCAGGCTTCGGGCAATCCCAAAGCCAGTTGGTGACGTTGATGTTGCCAGCCCAGCCTTTATTACCGGTGATCTTCCCGCCGTTCAGCTCGAGGTGCGAGCCCTTAAAAACGCCGACACCCCCGGCCTCGTTATAGGCATCCCCCCGTTCCGCGGCATACCCTTTGGAGATTTCGCCGCCGTTCATCACCATGGTCGCGCCGTTGTTCAGCGCAACGTTTGCGGCTCCGTTTTGCGTTGACGACGGCTCGTTTTTACGTTGGTTGTCGGTGATTGTGCCGTCGTTTAGCGTGAACTTTGCCTCCGGCCCGTCAATAGTGACCGCGCCCTCGCCTGTTCCGGATACCTTCCGGGCTCCCTCGATGCTGCCGGCGTTCATCACCAATTCGCCGCGGACGTAGACGGTAGGCGCGAAAGTATCGCCTTTGACGACATTGTCGTACTGCGCTCGTGAATCGATAACGAGCCCCTCGCCGTCGCCGGTACCGGCAGAGAGCGTGAGTTTGCCGCCCTTTTCCACGCGGATGAGGCTCCCCGTGAATGTGCCATCATCGCGGACAATCTTGGAGCCACCACCCCATGGGGCCACGTCCGCGCCCACCAGTTCGATGTCGGCACCTTTGGGGATGACCACGGTTTTCGTCAGAAGCGTTTCAATACCGTTGCCGATCTCGATCCGAGTCGGTGTCGTTCCTGCCTCGGTGATGAGCTGTTGGAGCTGATCTTGCTCGCAGAAGAGGGCAACCCCCTCTGTGTAACACTTCAGCACCTGCCGCTCCGTTTGCTGCGGAGCCCCCATCGCTGCCGACGGGACACCAATTGCTCCCGCGAGAATCAACACTAAAGAGATACATGCTGCCAGAAACGACGCCCCACGCCGGGCGTGCAATTTACCGTTCACGTCTTCGGTTTTCCTAACGACCCGCCGGTGCTCATGACCCACCGGCGACACTTATAGAAGCATTTCAATTCTAATTGTATACCCACGCCATCGGGACGAAATGCCGTTATCCACATCGGATGGGCAGCCGTCGGACCCTTCACCGCATGTGCCCCGGCCCCGGTCAGGCGTGAAAAATGCAGGGGCTTACCCAAAGTCCGGTGCGCGTCGGTGCGGGCCGCTCTGCGAGGGTCCGACGCTTTCTTCACTTCAGCTGCGTTCGCGGGTGAATCTTCTTGCCGGCAACGGCCTCGATCGTGGCGACGTCTTAGGGGGTGCTGCTGATCGCTGCGCGCAGCTTCAGGCGCTGACTGGGCTGCGCTCTCCGGCGTAGCCGCGTGTGTCGGCGGTGGCTACGCCTACCAGGTTTTCTTCGTGTTAATGATTAGTGAGGGTGAGATCGCGATGCGATCTCACCCTCACTAGTTATGCCGGTCTATGACCGGTTAGGCGATCAGTTCTCCTCGCCTGTGCGGCGGCGGCGCGAGAACACGAGGCCGAGGCCTGCTGCGATGAGTGCAGCCGCAGCACCAGCCACACCTGCAACCTCAGCACCGGTCCTGGGCAGCGGCACCTTCTTCACAGGGCCGTTGCCATTCGAAGCGCCGGGCTTCGGAGCAGTGCCGTTGTCGTTGCCTCCGGGCGCGGGCTGTTCCGCAGGAGCCTCAGGCTTCTCAACAGTCACCGTGACCGTATCGATCACCTTGCCGTCCTTGTCCTTGACAACAACCGTGATCTTGTCACCAGGCTTAGCGTCCTTGTCGATATCAACACGGATGTTGCCGTCCTTGTCGATTTCAGCCTTACCGGGGCCTTCGGTCTCAACGGTGGAGCCGTCCGGAACCGGGCCACCATCGTTCGGGATCACGACGTTGTCGCCAGGCTTACCGCTGTTGTCCTTCCAGTCCGGCTTTTCGGCCGGCTTGTCTGCAGGCTTCTCAACCTCGACGACTACACGGTCGATCTCGTTGCCGTCCTTGTCCTTGACAATGACAACAACCTTGTCACCGGGCTTAGCGTCCTTGTCGATGTCGACAATGATCTTGCCGTCTTCACCGATTTCAGCCTTACCGGGGCCTTCCGTTTCAACGGTGGTGCCGTCTTCAACCGGACCACCGGTGTTCGGAATTTCGACCTTGTCGCCAGGCTTACCCTTGTCGTCATTCCAGTCCGGCTTCTCCGCAGGAGCGTCAGGCTCATCAACCGTGACAGTCACGTCAACGTGGTCCTTCGAACCATCCGGGTAAGTCACGTCAACCGGAACGGTGATCTTGGTACCCGGCTTCGCATCCTCAGGGATCGGAACGGTGATCTCACCGGTCTTCTCGTCAACCTTCACACCATCAGGCGCGTTCTCACCAGGAGTGAACTTCGTGCCCTCAGGAGCCTTAGTGTCCTTACCGTCCTTGTCGGTGAACTTCGGAGCATCGATCTTGACATCGCTACCCGGCTTACCCGAACCATCCTCGTAACCAGGCTCGTAGGTTGCGGCATTGGTGGGGTTACCCGGCTCGATCGGAGTTGCCGGAATCGAGCCCTTATCCTTCGGGTTAGAGCCCTTGTCCTTCTCTTCCTTATCCGGGATGCCGTCGTTATCGTCATCCTCATCGGTGGTGTCAGGCGTCTTGTCACCATCGGTATCCAGCTTGAAGTTCGCCTTCACCTCATCGGTGGTCTCATCCGGGTAAGTCACCGTCACCGGAACATCGAACTCCTCAACGGTGTCCTTGTTCAGCTTCGACCCGTCCGGGAACGTCACCGTGATCTCACCGGTGTTCTCATCAATTGTGACCTCATAGCCCTCAGGAACATTGAAGCCATCAGTGATCTTGAACTTCGAACCCTTAGGAACCTCGACGCCCTTACCGTCCTTGTCAGTGAAGGTCGGAGTCGACTTGGTTTCCTCACCAGGAACAACCAACTTGCCCTCATAAGCAGGCTCGTAGATCGTGTTCGCGTTCGGAGCTTTCGGGTTGGTGCCGTCTTCCTTTTCCTTGTCGTCCGGGATGCCGTCGTTGTCGTCATCCGCGTCCTCGGTGTCCGGCTTACCGTCACCATCGGTGTCCAGCTTGAACTTCGCCTTAGCGTCATCCTTGCTGCCATCCGGGTACGTCACCGTCACCGGAACATCGAACTCCTCAACGGTGTCCTTGTTCAGCTTCGACCCGTCCGGGAACGTCACCGTGATCTCACCGGTGTTCTCATCAATTGTGACCTCATAGCCCTCAGGAACATTGAGGCCATCAGTGATCTTGAACTTCGAACCCTCAGGAGCCTTCGCGTCCTTACCGTCCTTGCCAGTGAAGGTCGGGGACGACTTGGTCTCCTCACCAGGGACAACCAGCTTGTCCTCGTAGGCAGGGGTGTACTCATCCGAGTCCTTGGTCACCAGGACGGTCCACGCGGAAACGTCGTTGCCACCGGAGACCAGGACAACGTTGAAGTAGTCGCCCTTCTTGGCGTCCTTCGGAATGTCAAAGGTGCACGCTGCGACCTGAGCCTTAATGCCCTTGGACTGGTCGAGCTCGCAGGTCTTAAGAACTTTGCCCTTCTGGTCGCGCCACTCAACCTTCGACGGCAGATCAGACAGCTCACCCTTGAACTCGGGGGTCACCGTGGTGCCCGGAGCAGCAGGCTTGTCGGTTGCGTTGTAGTCAGCGGTGATCGACACCGGGGTGTACGGCATGATGCCGTAGTTGACGTTGTACAGCGAGTTCAGGTTCTGGAACGGAACGCCATTGTAGTCGATCGGCAGCTGGTTCTCACCAGGAATAGCTGACGCCCGGAAGTTACCGCCGTCGTCGAAGCGTTGGAAGATCGGGGTGTGGAAGCCGGTGTAGCCGTTCTGAACCACGCCGTCCTTGTTTTCAACCCACACGAACACATGGTTCGGGTTCAGGATGTCTTCGCGCTTCTGACCCTTTTTATAGTTTCCGAAGCGCAGGGTGTAGTAGCCCTTGTTATCGGTCTTACCGTGGACGGTCTTGAGGATGTACTCGGGGTGATCCTCGAGCATCTTCTTGGTCTCTTCGGCGAGCTTGCTCGGGTCATTCTTGTATTGCTCGTGCAGCTTCTGGTTAGCAGCAGCGCCGTCCTTGGTGAGGGTGGACGCGTAGACAGTGTAACCGTCAGCCGCTTCGTCAATGCCGTTCATCGACGGGCCAGTAGCAACGACGCCCTTGTCCGGACCGCCGGTCTCGAGCCATACACGGCCCGAAATGGTGTTCGGAACCTTGGTCTGGGTCGAAGCCGAGTCGATCGGGCCCTTAGGGTCCTCAACGAGTTTGTCGCCCTTAGCAGCCATCCAGCTGGTTTCGTGGTTTGGCGGAACTTCCTGGAGCAACGCTGCCATCAGCTGGATATTGCCGTCAGCCGCAGCAAACGAGCCGAGCGGGGCTTCCACCAAACCATTGAAAGAACCGGGCACGAAACCGTTGGCCTGGCGGAACATGACGACCTGGTTGCCGCGCTCGTTGGTGAAAGGCTCAACCCAGATGGCGGTGCTTCTGGTCAGTACGTGCGGCCCAGGTGTGCTCTTTACCGAGTTTGTCGGTCCAGGTGATGCCCTTCTTGCCCGTACCGAACGCGAAGGTGCCCTTACCACCGTTACCGCCAACAACGTCGGGCAGAGTGTGGGTCTTCGCACTGAAGATTGGCGAGTACGAGCCGTCCTTGTCTCGGAACTGGGCGTAGACGGTAATGCCGTCAAGTTTGACGTTGCCGTTGTCGTAAGACGCACCCGGGTTACCACCGGGAGTAGCCATGTACACGTGACCCGAGATAAGGCCCTTGCCCACACCTTGGGCATCGGTCAGGTTCGCAGCGTTCTTGACACGACCGCTTGCGATCATGTCGGCGTCGATGATCTGGGCCGTCGGATCCGTCTCGGCGGCCGTCGTCTCCGTCGGCAGGGCAGCTGGCGCGGCCTGAGCCGGCTGCACGGCCATGGCCCGGTCGAGGCCGCTCGCAGTGAAGCTCGGGGTCATGCTGGTCACCAGAGCCAGGGTCAGAGCAGCTGATCCAATACGCAAGGGCTTGCGATAAAAAGCCTCGTGCGACTTTCCATTAACCATTGGTGGGGGTCCTCTCGTAGTTTCCCTAGAGCATCAGGCCGTGAGCGGGAGCCCGGTACGAAAGACGAGAGGATTGTTACCGCAACGTTATGCGGCTTCTGTCCGCCAATCTGTAACGAGCGTTACTCGTGTGGCCTAAACAACCACACCTCAAAATTCCGTAGTGATGGCAGCAATGCAAGTCGCATTTGCTGGCACTTTTCGCTCATTGTGGGGTGTGTCTCATCGCTCCAACGACCCCACCAAACGTGCTTGAGCCTTCCCTTAAATGTTACCGAGCCTCGTACGCCCTGTGCACCTTGCTGCCAGCGGAAACATGTGTTTGGGAGATCACCACAGACTCCCCTCCGGCGGCCGCGGGAACCCACACCAGCAGGTGTCGGCCCAAGACTCGTTCGATTCTCGTAAGTCACATAAGTTCACAAAGGTATACATCCGCTGTTTCTACGCCTTCCGACGTTAGATTTGCTCCATGACGATCAGGACGTTGGATGAGTTCCTCAGCACCATCCCCGAGGGTGCCAAGCGCGACCGCATGGTTGAGGTTCTCGACTGGGTGAAGGCCACATACCCGGACCTCCAGCTAAGGATCGCGTGGAGCACGCCCATGTTCACGCATCACGGCACGTTCATCATCGGGTTTTCGGCCGCGAAGATGCACATGGCCGTATCGCCCGAAAAAGCGACCATGGACCATTTCGCGGATGTCATGCAGGAGCGCGGGACCGACCGCACGGCGATGCTTGCCCGCCTGCCGTGGAATACGCCCGTCGATTACGAGCTGATTGCGGCATTCATCGACTACCAAATTGCCACGAAGAAGGACGTCACGACCTTCTGGCGCACCTAACCTCAGGCTCCTACATCTGGCGCCTTACGGAGCGGCTGTGGCCGAGGTGGTGAAAAACGACCCAGTTAGACCCGAATACGGCTTCGACACGGCGATTTTTCACCACTTCCACCCGGCAGCTCGGCTAAACCCTCACCCGGTAGCACCCAAAGCGGACGCGGGTGCGAGATTGAGCCGCCGCCCCGTCCAATGCTCAATGAGCCAGCGGTCGTGGCTCGCAATGATGAGGGTCCCCGTCCATTCACTGAAGGCCCGCTCGAGCGCTTCAACGGTGGCAAGGTCGAGGAAGTTGGTGGGTTCATCGATCACGAGGAACGACGGCGCCTCGGCAAGCGCAAGGGCAAGCTGGGCTCGTCGTTGATTGCCCGCCGAGAGCTCCTCGATTCGTGTGTGCCACATCGAGGGGTGGAGCATTCCGGCGCCGCGCTCCCCCACGCCCTCAGTCCATACCTCGCACGTGAAACCGGGATCACCGATGTGCGGTAGCCGCTGCGGCACGAACCCCACGGGGCGGTCGCTCGAAACACTGCCGCTCGCCTCTGCTCCTTCGGGCGGGGCTCCCGACGCAATCCAATTAAGGAAGGTTGTTTTCCCTGCGCCGTTGCCGCCGGTCACGAGTAGGTGCTCCCCGCGCGAAAGATCGAGGGTGAGCGGCGGCAAGCGCCCGTGCACGGCGGCTTCACGCGCCGAAAGGGCGAGACCGGGGGCGTGGTTTGCGGGCGCGAGCGGGAACGTCAGGTCGTAAGAACGGGGCCGACGCACCTCTCGCTCCTCAAGCGCCTCAAGCTTTTTGTCGTCGTTGCGCGTGCGTCGAGTTGAGGTGGCTTGCGCGCGATCGGCAAAGAACTTCTTTTCCTTACCGCTCGCCTCTGCGAGGCGCACCCCTCCGCTCGCGATCGCGCCCGCCGCGTGCCGGTGCTCGCCGATCTCTCGCTTTTCGCTTTGCTGCGCCGCGTGAATCTGCGCATGCGCCTTTCGGGCCTTGTGCTTCGCCTCAAGGAACATCGAATACGAGCCCGAGGTGCGATACACGCCGTGAAGCTCGTGTCCCTCGGCCGTTGCGAGCGCCTGCCACGCCGCAACGTCGAGATCGTAAATCGCCGTAACAGTTTCCTCGATGAACGCGCGATCATGGCTCGCCATGAGCACTGGCCCCTCCCACTGGCGCACGGTGCGCGCGAGGAAGTCCACGCCCTCCGCGTCGAGATGGTTCGTGGGCTCGTCGAGAATGAGCGCCTCGGGCCGCGCGATAAGCATCGCCGCAAGCGGAAGCCTCCCGCGCTGGCCCGGGGAAAGCGTCGCCACCTCACGTTCGCGGCCCTCCCCCGCGAGCATCGGAAGGCCAAGCCCCGCAAGCACTTCATCGATGCGCGACTCAAGCGACCACACATCGCGCGCGGTCATTTCCGCGAGCAGCGCGTCATACTCGCGCGCGTCACCGGCGCTTTCACCCGCAGCTTGCGCCATGTGCGCCGTGACCTGCTCGAATCTCGCAGAAAGGGCACGAACGGGCGCGAGTGCCTCATCAAAATACTCGCGTACGCGCCCCGTGAAGTTTTCTGCCGACGGAGGCTGGCAAGCGTCGGACCCCATTCCTTCCCACGTGACCGCGCCCCGTTCGGGCGAGAGCTCCCCAAGCGCAAGCCGAAGAAGGGTCGTTTTACCGCACCCGTTCGGGCCCACGAGACACGCGCGCTCCCCCGCACCCACGCGAAAGCTCACACGCTCGAGAAGCGGGCGCGAGGAGAACGAGAACGAGACGGAGTCGAAAACTAGAGCAGCCATGACACCTCCCGTTTTTTGGCTCAGATCCTCCAAACTCTACTTTGCTAGTGTCACTCGCGTGAATCTCAAGTATGAAACCCATCACGTCACAAGCTCGAATCCCGACGACCACCCCTGGTATCCCGCATGGCTCACCGCCGTCCAGCAGGGCTTTCACGATCCTTACCCCTCGCAGAAGTTCCTCGAACACCAATTGAAGATTGACGCGGAGCGCCAGGCGACCGCGCGCACCGTTCTCGATTCCGAACGGCCCACCTACGGCCTCGGCAACGACATTCCCGTTGCCACCTTCATGGACTGGAAAGGCTCACTCAACGTTGGCGGCAAGGTCATCGACTGCCACCAGATCAGCGAAGTCACCGTGCTCGCCTCCCATCGCCGCCAGGGCATCGCCACGACCCTCATGACGGAATCGCTCAAGGACGCGAAGGAGAAGGGTCTCGCCGTTGCGGCCCTCACCGCAACCGAAGCAGCAATCTACGGGCGCTTCGGTTTCGGCCCCGCGATCTTCAGCACCTCCGTCGAGCTGCATGCCGGCTCGGGCTTCAGCGTGTCCGCCCCCATCAAAGGCAAGTGCGAATACATCGACGTCACCCAGCTCCCGGAAGCCTCCCGCCACGTCTTTGAGAAGTTCCACGCGCGCCAAACCGGCTCGATCAGCCGCTGCGCGCCCGAGATGGAGATCCGCAACGGCTCCATCGACAAGCCCACGCGCGAAACGAACAACAAGACCCGCGCGATCGGCCACTGGAACGAGAAGGGTGAGCTCGACGGGTACGCGACGTGGCGCCTTGAGAGCCGCGGCGGCGCCCTCGACGTCATCGACTTCGTGCCCTGCACGACCGACGCGAGCATCGCTATGTGGGAGTTCCTCGGTTCGCTCGATCTCGTGCGCCGAGTCCGCTTCGATAATGCCCGCAACGACGAGCACCTCCCCTGGGCCCTCGCCGATCGCCGCCGCTACCACATCAACGAGCACAACGATTTCCTGTGGCTGCGCGTGATCGACCCGGCCGCGCTGCTCGAAGCCCGCAACTACTACACCGAAGGAGACGTCACCTTCCGCGTGGTGGACTCGATGGGGTTTGCCGACGGCACCTGGCGCCTCACCGTGAAGGACGGCAAGGGCACGTGCGAGCCTTACGAGGGCGAGCCGCAGGTCGAGATCGATGTTCCGGCTCTTGGCTCGACTCTCCTCGGCGGCGTCAACATCCAGGCCCTCGAAACGGTGGGCTGGGTGCGCGGTGACGAGGACGCTGTCGACAAGCTCGGCATCCTCCTGCAGCGCCGCCGCGAGCCGTGGTGCGTGACCTACTTCTAAACGGCATATATGCCGCCTCATGCAGCGGCACCAAGGCCCTGGCGTGCCTAGCGACCGTTGGTCAACTTGTGCGCCAGGGCTTCATCTTCAAGCTCCGCGGCGATACTGGTCGCGTGGTCGAGATTCACACGCGAGTTCCCCATATCGAAGCGCGGAAACGCCGGCTCCTGGGCACCCGCGATGGTACTCCGCTGCTCTTCGTTCTCATTCGAGATCATGAGGGAATCCTATGTGGGGGCCTCTCGCGGCGAAATAGTCCCGGCACAAGAATGTGCTCTCCGCACCCGCTCGGCGGAGAGGGGAAGTGCGCCACCTTAAGGGTGCTGCCAAAGGCTCGAGACCGGCAACACGTGGAGAGGGGCTCCTCCGTTTTTCATGGTGACCGCACGCGTTCCCGTGTACAGCACCACGCGCGCCACGACTCGGTCCTTGAACGGAGCCGATCCCACATCAAGGTTTTTCCACGCCCGTTCCGTCACGGTTTCGGCCGCCTTCACTTCGATGAGGATCAAGCGGGAATCGGCAAGCTCAACAACAATGTCGATCTCCTTATCCCGTTCGCGATAGTGGTGGAGGCTGAATCGCTCTCGTGACCAGGTCGATTGCGCTCGAAGCTGCTCCCCCACGAATGATTCAAGCGTTGCTCCAAAAAGCTCCGCGCCTCCCGCAACGCGAGCCTTCTCGGGCGTGAGCCCCGACAAGAACGCGGCAAGACCAGAATCGGCCACGGCTACCTTCGGACGTTTGACCACGCGATTCGTGAAACCCACTCCCCATCCGGGCGTGACATCAAGGAGGTACATGCGCTCGGCAAGAGCCAGATATTCCCCAAGTGCCGTCTCGCCGATTCCGAGAGCCCGTGCGGTTTTCGCCTTCACGAGTTCTGATTGCCCCTGCTCCGCGATGTGCCGCAAGAGTGCTCGCAACTGGGAAGGGAACTGGCCTCCCGCGAGCTGAGGCGCATCATGCTCGATGAGCGAAGTGACATACGAATCGAACCACCGCGCTTTGCGACGCTCCCCTTCACGCTGCACGGGAACCGGATACCCGCCGGCGAGGACCATGCCTCGTAGCTCGTCGCCGCCGCAGTACGAGACCTTGCCGGCATTTGCTCCCTCCTCGCCATCAAGAATCCACGAGACCCAATCCTCGGGCTCTGACCTTTCCATAATTTCGCCGGGCGTAAGCGGATACACGCGAAGAAACTCCGCGCGCCCCGCGAGAGAATCGGAGACACCGGGGGTGCGCAGCAGATCGGATGACCCGGTAATTGCGAATCGTCCCGGGCGCCTGTCGGCATCGATAGTGCGTTTCAGCTCAAGGGCGAGCGCGGGAACGCGCTGCGCCTCATCGACCACAAGGGTCTTATCTTGCGCCTGTTGTAAAAACGCTGCCGGGTCCGCTTCCGCGAACGCTCGCTCAAGTGGATCATCGAGGGTGACCATATGAGCGTGTTGTGGATCAACAGCCTGCCCCACGAGCGTTGATTTCCCCACCTGGCGCGCGCCCTGCACAACGAGCAGAGGCGAGTCCTCGAGGATCTCCCGCGCAATCGAAACCGCATGCCGGGGAATGTGGGCGTTTACCGAGTTCATGCGCTTATTCTATGCTCCTCCACGCAGAAAAAGCGAGGATTTGCCACCCCATTTCCGGGGATTCGCCACCCTTAGAGCGGGGATTTGCCACCCCATTTCCGAGGATTTGCCACCTCGGTTTGACACCACCGGCCGCGCGTATCAAGGCATGAAGAAACCCCAGGTCGGCTCTAGCCGACCTGGGGTTTTATCTGTGGAGCTAACGGGACTCGAACCCGTAACCCCCTGCTTGCAAAGCAGGTGCGCTACCAATTGCGCCATAGCCCCCGGTATGTCAGCGGGTCCGCTCCTCGGCATCCTGCCAAAGATCATCCCTCAACTGTTTTTCTTCAACTTTCCGCCAGGCGAAAAGGCCGACAGCGGTGGAGGCGATGAGCAAGAGAAGTGCGCGTAGATACTTCACGGTGCCTCCGTTCGTTGAGTGGGCCTAGCTGGACTTGAACCAGCGACCTCTGTCTTATCAGGACAGCGCTCTAACCGACTGAGCTATAGGCCCTCCTGGAGCGACTTGCGTAACTCCAACGAGGAAACACTCTAGCCCAGTGCGGGCCCTTCGCACAAACGCGAGGGCGCATGTGTATGGGACGCCACACGGGCTAGAGGGATACAGCTTAATTATCCGTCAGCGTGACCTTCAAGCCGCCGAGCAGCGAGGCCACGATGTTGTACAGGAACGCAAACAGCGTGCCGAGCGCGGTAATGAGAATGACGTTGAGGACGGCCACGATCACCGAATACGAGAGCATCTTCGAGAACTCGAGATACTCCATGAACGGCAGCGGCTTGCCGCTGTTGAGGTCGGAGGCGATCTGGTTGACCTGATCCCACAGGCCAATCGAGTTGACGACCTGCCACAGAAGGGCCACCGCGACCACGAGCGCAATACCGAACGCAATCGCCACGAGGAACGACAGTTTCATGACGCTCCACGGATCAAGCTGCGAAAGCGTGAGCTTGACGCGGCGGCTGCCCTGGCGGGGGGCCTCCTGCACCGGCGCGGTGTCGTGGGAACCCGGCATGGGGCGTGCGGCGGGCTGGTGGGTGGTGCGGGTACGCGGCGCCGGCTGGGCGCCCATCGGCGCGCTGTTCGGCTGACCGGGATTCGCGCCACGGTTCTGGCCAGCGGATTTTCCGCCATAGCTCTGCCCGCCCCGTGGGCCTGCGGCATGGTCCGACGCTTGCCCGCCACCCGCGTTTGCCTCCTGGGCACCGGGTGCCTGGGCATTCTTCTTGGTGCGGGAGGTCGACTTCGGCTCGTCGGTTTCGCCGCTCTTGATCGCGTCAATGCGGCTCGTGACGCCCTCCGAGAGCGCAGTCGTGCGCGACTCGGCGCTCTGTTCGGGCCCGCCCTGCTTCGCGATCGGCTGGGTCTTATCGTCGCTAGTGGAACTCACGGTGTTCTCCTCGCTCATTCGATCAGTCCGAGACTACGGCATCGCCGGCATCATCACTGCCAGCTTCGGCGGCCTCGTCGTCATCCGGCTCACTTTCCTTGAACACGTTGACGAGGATGATCGAGTCTTTCTGGTCAGGCTTCGCGAAGACGACGCCCATCGTGTCGCGGCCCTTGGAAGGCACGCCCGCGACGGAGGACCGCACGACCTTGCCCTTCTCCATGAGCACGAATACTTCATCGGTCTCCTCAACGATCGCGGCGCCCACGAGGTGACCGCGGTCGTTGGGGAGCTTCGCCACTTTAATACCGAGGCCACCACGGCCCTGCACGCGGTACTCGTCAATCGAGGATCGCTTCGCGAAACCGGAATCGGTCACGGTAAACACGAACGTATCGGGGTGGGCGACATCCATCGCGAGAAGCTCATCATCGCCACGGAACTTCATGCCGGTCACGCCGCCCGTGACGCGGCCCATCGGGCGCAAGACGTCGTCGGAAGCGGGGAACCGCACGCTCTGGCCGTTCTTCGAGACGAGCAACAGGTGATCGTCACCGTTGACAGCGCGGGCCGCCACAAGCTCATCGGTGACAAGGGAACCGTCGGGCCCCTCAAACTCACGCAAGTTGATCGCGATCAGGCCGGCGCTGCGGTTCGAGTCGAACGCGCTCATCGCGGTCTTCTTCACGATCCCGTGCTTCGTGGCGAGCACGAGATATTCAGCCTCGTCGTAGCCGCCGATCACGAGCGCGGAGCGGATCGTCTCATCGGGCTGGAATTCGAGAAGATTCGCGATGTGCTGACCCTTCGAATCGCGCGGAGCCTCCGGGAGCTCGTAGCCCTTGATGCGATACACGCGGCCAAAGTTCGTGAAGAACAAAAGCCACTTGTGAGTCGTCGTCGTGAAGAAGTGGTCAACCACGTCGTTCTCGCGCAGGCTCGCGCCGCGCACACCCTTGCCGCCGCGCTTTTGCGCGCGGTATTCGTCGGTCTTCGTGCGCTTGACCCAGCCGCCGCGCGTGATCGTGACGACCATGTCCTCTTCGGGGATGAGATCCTCGACCGAAACATCGCCATCGAACGGCACGATCTGGGTGCGACGTTCATCGCCGTACTTCTCGACGATCGCCTCGAGCTCCTCGCTCACGATTTCACGCTGGCGCTGCTCGCTGCCAAGGATCTCTTCGTACTCGAGGATCAGCGCGGCGAGACGATCGTGCTCTTCGGTGATCTTCTGGCGCTCGAGGGCAGCGAGTCGACGAAGCTGAAGCGCGAGGATCGCGTTCGCCTGGATCTCGTCGATGTCCAGGAGCGCGATGAGGGCCGTGCGAGCCTCGTCCACGTCGGGCGAGCGGCGAATGGTCGCGATGACCTCGTCGAGGGCATCGAGGGCCTTGAGGTAGCCGCGGTAGATGTGGATCTGCTCCTCGGCCTTGCGCAGGCGGAAGCGGGTGCGGCGCACGATGACGTCGATCTGGTGCTTCGTCCACTCACGTACGAACGAATCGATCGAAAGCGTGCGCGGCACGTCGTTGACGATCGCGAGCATGTTCGCGGAGAAGTTCTCCTGAAGCTGCGTCTGCTTGTACAGGTTGTTGAGCACGACCTTCGCCACAGCATCACGCTTGAGAGTGAGCACGAGGCGCTGACCGGTCTTACCGGAGGTTTCGTCGGTGATGTCGGCGATGCCCTGGAGGCGGCCGGCCTTGACCAGCTCGGCGATCTTGCGCGCGAGGTTGTCGGGGTTGACCTGGTAGGGAAGCTCGGTCACGACGAGCGCGAGGCGCCCGTTGATCTCCTCGGTCTTCACAACGGCGCGCTGCGTGATCGAGCCGCGGCCCGTGCGGTACGCCTCCTCGATCCCCTTACGGCCCGTGATGGTCGCGCCGTTCGGGAAATCGGGGCCCTGGATACGCTCGATGCAAGCCTCGAGAAGCTCTTCCTTCGTGGCCTCAGGATTCGTGAGCAGCCACTGAACGGCAGAGGCCACCTCGCGCAGGTTGTGCGGCGGGATGTTCGTTGCCATACCCACGGCGATGCCGGCCGAGCCGTTCACGAGAAGGTTCGGGAAACGCGCCGGCAAAATCACGGGCTCGTCGACGGTGTTGTCGTAGTTGCCCGTCATGTCGACGGTGTCTTCGTTGATGTCGCGCACGAGCTCGAGGGCGAGCGGCGACATCTTGCACTCGGTGTACCTCGAGGCGGCGGCACCGTCGTCACCCGCGGAGCCGAAGTTGCCCTGGCCAAGGATGAGCGGATAGCGCATGTTCCACGGCTGCACGAGGCGCACCATCGCGTCGTAGATCGCGGAATCGCCGTGCGGGTGGTAATTACCCATGACCTCGCCAACGACCTTCGCGCACTTGCTGAAGGAACGCTCGGGGCGGTAGCCACCGTCGTACATGCCATACACGATGCGGCGATGCACGGGCTTGAGGCCGTCGCGCACATCGGGAAGTGCACGCCCCACGATCACGCTCATCGCGTAATCGAGGTAGCTCTTTTGCATCTCCTTGTTCAGATCAACCTGGAAGATCTGATCGCCCTCGTCCTCATCGATCGCGTCGACCGTGGTGGTGAGGCCCTGCGGGATCGCGTGTTCGAGATCCTCGGCGCTCTTCGGGCCCTGGTCCTCGATGTTCTCGTCGCTCATGTCCTTCTCCCCTACTCTTCCTCGCGTGAATGCTCTCTCAATAACCGCTGCTTACCCCTCGGGGCACCGGTTTAGATATCGAGGAAGCGCACGTCCTTCGCGTTTTCCTGAATGAACCGGCGACGCGCATCGACGTCGTCACCCATAAGCACGCTGAACACCGCGTCGGCGTCGGCGGCCTCGTCCATCGTCACCTGCTTGAGGGTGCGAAGGTCCCGGTCCATCGTGGTGGTTTGCAGCTCGCGCCAGTCCATCTCGCCGAGACCCTTGTAGCGCTGGATGCCGTTGTCCTTCGGGATGCGCTTACCGGCCGCGCGGCCCTCTTCGAGCTTGCGGTCGCGCTCCGCATCGCTGAACACGTACTCGTGTGGCGCGTTCGTCCACTTGAGGCGGTACAGCGGCGGCATCGCGATGAAGACGTGCCCGAGCTCGATGAGCGGGCGCATGTACCGGAACAGCAGCGTGAGCAGAAGCGTGCAAATGTGCTGGCCGTCAACGTCGGCATCCGCCATGAGGATGATCTTGTGGTAGCGCAGCTTCGTGGGATCGAAATCCTCACCAATGCCCGTGCCGAACGCCGTAATGAGCGAACGCACCTCCGCGTTGTCGAGAGCGCGATCAAGCCGCGCCTTTTCGACATTAAGGATCTTGCCGCGGATCGGGAGGATCGCCTGGGTCTTCGGGTCGCGGCCCGAAACCGCCGAACCGCCTGCCGAGTCACCCTCGACGATAAAGATTTCGCTGATCGCGGGGTTGCGGCTCGAGCAGTCGCGAAGCTTGCCGGGCATCCCGCCCGTTTCAAGCGGCGACTTGCGGCGGGTCGCATCGCGCGCCTTGCGGGCTGCCTCGCGGGCCGCGGCCGCCGACTGCGCCTTCGTGACGATCGTCTTCATCTCATTCGGGTGGGCCGACGCCCAGTCCGCGAGCTTGTCGGTCATCACCTTCGACACGAACGTGCGCGCGATCGTGTTACCGAGCTTGGTCTTCGTCTGGCCCTCGAACTGAGGCTCGCCGAGCTTGACGGACACAACGGCCGTGAGGCCCTCGCGGATGTCTTCGCCCGTGAGGTTCGCGTCCTTTTCCTTCATGAGGTTGTTCGCTCGCGCGTAGCGGTTGATCACGCCGGTGAGCGCGCTGCGGAAGCCTTCTTCGTGCGTGCCACCCTCGTGCGTGTTAATCGTGTTCGCGTACGTGTGCACCGATTCCGAATACGCGGAGGTCCACTGCATCGCGATCTCCACGGAGATCATGTGGTCGGTGTCTTCGCTCTCGAAGCTGATGATCTCCGGGTGGATCACCTCGGCACGCTTCTGCTTGTTGATGTACTTGACGAAATCCTCAAGGCCCTGCTCGTACAGGAACGTCACGGACTTCGTCTTGGGCTTCTCCGCGGTGTCGGCGCCAGCCTCGGTGGGGCGCGCCGCATCGTTGATGCCATCGTTTTCGTCGACATCCTGGTCGAGATTGTCGAGATCGGGAAGATCATCGTCAACGGGATCCTCGACCGGGCGGTGATCGGTGAGCGTGATCTTGAGGCCCTTGTTGAGGAAGGCCATCTGCTGGAAACGCTTACGCAGCGTCTCGAACTCGTACTCGGTGGTCTCGAAAATGTCACCGTCGGCCCAGAACGTCACGCTCGTGCCGGTCTCGGTGGTTTCCTCACCCTTTTCGAGCGGGGCGTTCGGCACGCCGTGCGTGTACTGCTGGCGCCACACGTAACCGTCACGCTTAATTTCGACCTCGAGGCGCTTCGAAAGCGCGTTCACGACGGACGAGCCCACGCCGTGCAGACCGCCCGAGACCGCGTAGCCGCCGCCACCGAACTTGCCGCCCGCGTGGAGCACCGTCAGCACGAGCTCAACGGCGGGCTTCTTCTCGGTGGGGTGCATCGCCACGGGAATACCGCGACCATCGTCGATCACGCGCACGCCGCCGTCCTCGAGGACGTCCACGGTGATCTCACTCGCGTAGCCCGCGAGCGCCTCATCAACCGAGTTGTCGACGATTTCGTACACGAGGTGGTGCAGGCCGCGCTCGCCAGTCGAACCGATGTACATGCCTGGGCGTTTACGAACCGCCTCGAGGCCTTCGAGGACGGTGATGTCCGAGGCGTCGTAATGCGGTGCGTTTTCCTGGGCTTCGCTCACGAAGGAATCTCCTTGATGGTCAACGCCGGGTCGGTTGAGCCCGGGTGTGAGGATCGAGGGCCCGTAAACCACGACGACCCCTGTGTAGGGGACCAGGCCCACCGTGGGGGCCCGTGGCCTCTCAGGGCCGTTTGCGGGCCGCTGAGCGAGTCTCGACCACTCTCAACCCTCAAATTTTACCGCACAGCATCGATGAAAGTGCGTTCATGCGTACAGATCGAGGTGGCGTGTGTCGGGCGGCACAACCCCTCCCCCCTTGAATTGCATAGGGGTTGTGGGGGTTTGGGCGACCGACAACTCCGAATTGCATAGGGCTAACGGGGGTTTGAACCACCCGGCGGTGCGGAGTGGGCCGGGGCGGACCGGAGCAGGACGGGGCGGAGCGGACCGGGCCAGACCGAAATAACCCCCACAACCCCTATGCAATCCAAAGGGGCGGGGCGGAATAACCCCCACAACCCCTATGCAATTCAAAGGGAAAAAGGTGGGGTGCGGAGTCCGACGCTTGCCGGCCTCCAGCACCCCACCATTTCTCGGCCCGTTTCCGAGCCACATCAGGGCCTTACAACATCACAGCCCTGTTCTCTATTCGCCGCTTGCTACTTGCCGCCTCTCCGGCGAGCAACAACGACGGCCACCACGCCACCGAGCACGATGAGCGCCGCAACACCCGCGGTAGCCGCGATCTCCGCACCTGTGCGCGGCATATGCGAACCGCGACGCGAGGTGGCATCCTTCGACGGAATCCTCGACGGGCGTTCGGCCGAGGAACCGTCGGACTTACCCGGGGCCTGAGAACCCTCGCCGCCACCCTTCACGGGCGGCTTACCGGGGTTCCTCCCGCCATCGGTATCCGGGTTCGCGGGGCGCTCGGGAGCGTCATCGCCCGGGGTCGCCGGGTTCTCCGGAGTGCTGGACTCGGGCGCCTTCTGCTTCTCGGTAATGGTCACCGTCACGACACGCACAACCGAGCGACCGTCGGCATCCGTCGCGACGAGCGTGACCTTCTGCTCGCCTGGCACGAGGACCGTGCCGGGGGCGAGCGCGAGAGTCGTGTCGCCGTCCTTGAACGCCGAGCCGTCGTCGGTCACCGTGAAGTGGCTGAGCACCGTCTTCGCGGCGGCTGCCTGGTCAGCGAGCGCACCCTGCTCGACCTCGAAGGCCACCGTGTCGGGTCCTTCGATCACGGCATCGTCGTCGACGATAAACGTCGTGGTGTGCGTCGTGACGTTGCCGGCAAGATCCGTCGTCTTCACGCTTGCCGTGTAGAAACCAACCGGAAGATCGGCCGTCTTGATTCTCGTGCCGAGCCGGGTTTGCGCGGTGCTTGTCTCGGTGCCATCCACGACGGTCGTCGGCTCAGGCACGCTCCTATCGCCTGCATCGGAAGCCGCCTCTTCAGCATTCACGCTGTTCGGGGCGACCTCGCCAGCATTATCGCCGTCGGTCGTCTCGGGCGGCGCGAGCACGCCGTCGATCGTTGCGGCCTTGCTCGTCAGCTCGGTGTCCTCGTTGTAGATCTCCTTCCCGTTGAGGCTCACCGCGACGTTGGCGAGGTTTGGATCCTCGCCCCACGCTTCGAGCTCGCGCTGGTCGCGGATCACCTCCATGTCCTTGACGGTGTCGATGCCAACGGTGGGAGCCTCTTTGTCGACAACGACGGGAATGATCGCAACGAGTTCATTGCCCATCGAGTCGTTCGAGTACACGAGGAGCTTGTCGCCGTCGCGGACGGTGACGAGGTGCTCGAACTCCTGGCGATTAACCTCCTCACCGGGGTGGTTGTGCCGCACGAAGTCGGTCAGGTACTCGTTGTTGATCGCGAGGTAGTGACCCCAGCCGTCATCGCTGATCGATCCCTTAAAGGTCACGTCGTCGGTGTTCGTGTAGAGCGTGCCGCCGACGAGGCCAGGCTCCGTGAAGTGGAGGCTCGGCGGCTTGATATCCACCCATAGGCGGAACGAGCCACTGAACTGCTCCTTGCCCTTGTCGTCCTTCACGATCTGGTGGAAATCGATGATTCCCACGTCGATCGGGAGGTCAACGCTGAACGTGTCGCCCTCGATCGTTGCCGCAATCGGTTCGTTCCTCGTGATCGTGCCGTCCTTCGCACGCGACGTCGGGATGAATTCGATCGAGCTCACGGGATCCTGGATCTTGCCGGTGAGGTGGAGAGTCTTTCCATCCTCACTTACGCCCTCGCTCTTCGAGCTGATATCGCACCAGTTCTCTTCCGCATCGCACGTCTCGATGTCGTAGGTCGGGCGAGCAAAGCCGTTGTCCTCGGGCTTCTCCTCGGGGGCGGGCGCCTCGCGGCCCTCGATCTCGACATCGAGGGTGCCCTCCGTGGCGCCATCGCTCGCCACCACGGTCACGACGGGAACACTCGGATCGACCTTCCCGGTGTACGTGAAGGTGCCATCCGGCTTGACCTCGACAGGTTCGTTGAAGATCCACGCCTTCAGGTTGGCATTCTCGCGCTCATCGGTAATCGTGCCGGAGAGCGTGAAGCTGCCGTCCTCGCCCACAACGAGCTTGCCATTGTCGTTGAGCGCGCTCTTGTCGATCGTGATGGTGGGCGCTTGCGCGTCCTGCTCGACCGTGATCGTGCGCCGTGCGATCTCCTTACCGGAAGCGTCGTAGGCGATGACCTCGAGCGTGTACGGGTTCGGGCCCTTGTAGGCCTTATCGACGTACTCGAACGTGCCATCGGTAATCTTCGCGTCCTCACCATTCACGGTGACGCGGGAAACCTCGCCCTGGACAACGCCCGACACTTCGAGGGCACCGTCGGAATCCTTACCCACGTACGCGCTCTCCCCCTCGGGGATGCTGTGCCCGTTCACGTTGACGAACAAAGGCGCATCGCTGAACGTGACGATGGTGGAGGCCTCGTTGAAGCCGCGATCGACGGCGCCCACCGTGACGTACGGGGTTGCCGGATCGAACGTGGCGACGAAGCTGCCGTCGGTCTTCTTCTCAACCGTGACCTTCTCTCCGCTCGCATCGAGCACAATCGGATCGTCGAGAATGCCCGTGCCGCCCTGATTATCGACGGCCGTGAAATGCACGCGGCCCGGCTCCTTATCGAGAATGTCGATCGTGGGCGCCGCGGTGTCTACCGTGAACGGCAGGTCCGTGATCTGCGGCTCGTAGCCCTCGGCGATGCGTGCCTTGAGGCGGAACGTATAGGAGCCGTCGGCAAGCGGCGTTTGCTTACCCGTCGACTTATCCCACAGCGTGCCGTCGAACGAACGGCCCATGAACGTGAGGTCGCCGTCGAACGCGGTCGGCACCTTCGAGCCGATCATGCGTCGCAGCATCTCATCCTTGCCGAGGCTCGCGATAACCTTGCCGTTCGCGTCGAGAATCTCGTATTCGACCTCATCCGCGTTACGCATGAGCAGCATGCCCGGGGTCACCGTGTCGAGAACGCCGTCGCCGTTCGGGG
Organism: Dermabacter sp. HMSC08H10; assembly: GCF_001807585.1. Lineage (NCBI taxonomy): Bacteria > Bacillati > Actinomycetota > Actinomycetes > Micrococcales > Dermabacteraceae > Dermabacter > Dermabacter sp. HMSC08H10. The sequence continues at coordinate 88,144 of NZ_KV789416.1, read as the reverse complement.
AGAGCGCGAGCGGCTTCTCATCGGGGTTGTTGAGCTGGGTTGTGGCCTCACCGAGGGAGCCCACGAGGTTCGTGTTGTCGGCGGGGCCATCGTCGATCCACGGCTTGCCCGGCTCCTGGATGATGTTCTCCTCATTCCAGTCACCCACGAAACCGAGGTAGGGAACGGCAATGTCAAGCGCGCCATTCTCGCCCTTGAACTGGGCCCAGCCCTCGATGAAGTGATTGCCCGCAGCGGTGTGCGGGGTGAGGGTGAACTGCACCGTGGCGGTTCCGCCCGCGGGCACGGTCACGTTCGAGGCCGACGCCGCCAGCGTCTCATTCGAGACCGTGGCAAGAGTCGGCTTTCCCGGCTCATTTGTTTCCCCGAGCACCTTTTGCGCGGGGATGCTGAACGTGCGGTCCTGATCGCCGCGGTTCGTGAGCGTGACCGTGAAGGTCGTCGGCCCGTTGATCTGCTTGAGTGCGACGGCTGCCTCGCCGTCAACGGTAGCGGTGACGTCAGTTGCGAGCGCGCGATCGACCTCCGCGAGACCCGCACCGATCTGGCGCGGGAGGTACGGGGTACCGTCCTCGTTCTCGAGGATCTTCGCGGTATTCATGAGTGAGGTTTCGATGAGCTCAACACGTTCCTTACCCGTGATGTTCGGGAAGCGCTCCTCGAATTTCTGCGTGAGAAGCGCGCTGAGACCCGCGACATTCGGGGTCGCCATCGACGTGCCGCTCATGTTCTCGTACTCGTTTTCGCCGACGGTCGAGTACACGTTGCCGCCGATGCCCGCGAGCTGAGGCTTGAACGACAGGTCGTTCGGGGTACCCCACGACGTAAAGGAGCTGGGCTCAAGGCCGTCGGGAGCCGGATCCTGCTTCATCTGGTCCGTGAAGGTGACCGTCGCGTTCGGGTCAGCCTTGAGCGCATCGAGAAGCTGGTGGCCCTGCTCGTTCGTGAGGGCCGCACCGAAGGTCTTGAACTTGTCGATGCCCGCCATGCCGCGGTAGCCCTCTTCGCCATCGCTGTTGAACACCATGACGCCTTCCGCGCCGTGGTCAAGGGCGTACTGGAACTTTTCCGCGAACGAGATCTCGCCGCGCGAAATGAGCGCGTACTTGCCCTTGAGGTCGATGCCGTCCTTGTAGTCCTCCGGGCGGCCGAGACCCACGTACTGATACGGGTGAGGCTTGGCGTCGGGCTCACCCACGCCCTCGAGGTAGCCGATATCGGTGCGCTCGCCGTTCGCCTCGAAATAGGCGAGCGGAACACTCAGCGTCGAGTTATTCACCGAGGCAATCGAGAACGCGGAATCGTTCGTCGAGGGGCTGCCCGCCGTACCGTCATCGAGGCGACCGAGCACGTCGTCCGGCCCACCCTCGAGTGAAAAGTTCTGCCCCTCATTCCCGGCTGCCACGAGCGTGATCACGCCCTCTTCGCGGGCCTTCTTCATGGCCTCATAGGCGCCGTCGGAAAGATCCGGAACACCGTTCGGGCTGCCGAGGGACATGTTGATGACATCGGCCTTGAGCTTCACCGAGTCTTCGATCGCGGCGATGATGTCGCCATCATTCGCCCCCGAGGACTTCTTCGGGTCGTTCGAAAAGACCTTCATCGCCAGCAACTGCGCGTTTGGTGCTGCGCCATCGATACGGCCCGTGGAGGCAAAGTCAGGGGTGTCCCCCTCGGAGCCATTCGCTGCGGTAATACCCGCAACGTGCTGACCGTGCTGCGAATCGGTGAGGTCCATGACCTCGAAGTTGTCGTCCGCGTAGTTGTAGCCCGTCGGCACCTTCTCATTGAACTTGCCGGCCGCTTCGGGATTGATGCTCGTGATCTTTGCGTTCTTGAAGACACCGTCGTCAAGGCGCATATCCGGGTGCTGGGCGTACACGCCCGAGTCGATGATCGAGATTACAGTGCCTTCGCCGTCAACGCCGAAGTCCTTATATGCCTGGGCAACACCCTGGAGCTCACGCGCCGAATACTCGCTCTGGTAGTACACGCGCTCGCGGCGCACCGAGGCGACCTGCTTCTCGGTCGCGAGGTTTTGGATCTTGCCCTCGGGCATTTCGGCGCTGAAGCCATTGACGAGATACCCGAACTGTCGATCCACCTTCAGGTCATACTTCGCCTTCCACGACTCAAGCAACTTTGCCTGGTTCGAAAGGCGGCTCCTCTCGCCGGATTCGCTCGGGGCCGACGGCTGCTCCTTCAGCATGACGACGACGCGCACGCGCTTGTTAGACACGGGGCGGGTGCCCCGCTTCTCACGCTGTTTCTGAATCGCCGCACGCTGAATCTGCGAGATCGCCGGCGCTGATTCGTAGTCATCGGTAGGCGCAGCGAGCGCTGCCGGAACGGCAAAACCTGCGGCGACAGCACTCACCGACAACGCGGCAAACACCTTGCGCATAAAGCCTGGGGACACGCTGTTCTCCTTTGAATAAAACTGCGAGGAATCAAACCGAGAACACCGGGATCTGCAACGCGCCGGGCCGGGGCCAAGGGAAGAACGAGAAGCGGCTCTGTGACTCAGTTATCACAGAAGCCTAGACACATTGCGGGACTTAGGTGGCCGGTTGCTCAAAAAATGACACGGAAAAAACGAAAGACCTGGTCATCCGTCGGAACCTTCCGGCCCTGTCAAAGCGACTCTGTGCCGTGCCCCGCCGTTCACCCACCCGTAACTTTCTGCGCTTAAATTCCGAAAAGCCCGTTATTGTCCCCCCACCTTCACCAGGATATCCCATGCGCAAAGCAACAGCAGCTGCGCTCACAGGCCTACTCTTTTTGACCGCGGGTGCCCCCGCGTTCGCGGCCGACGGCGACCGAACCGACATCGACGACATCACGATTCTTGCGACGACCGACACCCACGGCACGGCGCTGAACTACAACTACTTCACGGGCAAGCCTTTCGGCACGCCTGAGGAACCGAAGAACCTTCGCGGCATGGACCACCTCGCAACCGCGATCACGGAGATCCGCAAGGACAAGGGCGAGAGCGCTGTTGCTCTCCTCGACAACGGCGACGCGAACCAGGGGTCCTCCCTCGAGACGGTCTACAAGCGCGACCACGCCAAGGGTGACGTTGACCCGATCGCGACGATCTACAACTACCTCGAGTACGACGCCGGCGTTGTGGGCAACCACGAGTTCAACTACGGCCTCGACGAACTCCAGGACTACAAGGGCGCTCTCGACTTCCCGCTCCTCGGCGCTAACGTCACCGATAAAAAGACCGGCAAGCCCTACCTCGAGCCCTACACCTTCGTGAACAAGAAGACTGCCGATGGCCACGACGTGAAGATCGCCGTGATCGGCGTCGTCACGCCCGGCATCCCCGGCTGGGACGGCAAGAAGGTTGAGTCCCTGAACTTCGGCGACCAAGTCGAGGCCGTCCAGAAGTACGTTCCCGAGGTCAAGGAGAAGGGCGCGGATGTCGTCGTCGTTCTCGCCCACACCGGCCTCGACCCGGAGGGTTACGAGTGGAAGGCCGCTGACCTTCAGGAGAATGCCGCGCGCTCGATCGCCGAGAACACGACCGGCGTTGACGTGGTGATCGGTGGCCACTCGCACCAGACCGATCAGGTGCAGAACTACTACAAGAACCCAGAGGGCCACGAGGTTCTCTTCACGCAGCCTGGCTACCACGGGCGTTTCCTTTCGAACGTGACGATCCCACTGAGCCTCGATAAGGAAGGCAAGGTCGTAGTCGACTGGAACGAGCAGGAGAAGCCGAGCGCCGAAGCCGTCAAGGCCGCGGATTACGCGGCCGATCTGGAGATTGAGAAGCTCATTTCCGATTGGCACGAGAAGACCAAGAAATGGGTCGAGACGGTCGTCGCCAAGGCCACTGAGGACATGCCCGCCGCCACTTCGGCCTGGGAAGACACCGCGATCCTCGACTTCATCAACTACGTGCAGACCGAAGAGATCAAGCGCGCGATGAAGGGCACAAAGAACGAAGGCCTGCCGATCGTTGCTGAAGCCTCGCCGTTCTCACGCGAGGCCGTGTTCAAGAAGGGCGATGTCACGATCGCCGATATGGCTTCGCTCTACATCTACGACAACACCCTCTTGGGCGTGAAGATGAATGGCACTCAGCTCAAGGAATATCTCGAGCACTCGGCTCGCTACTACAAGCAGCAGGAGGAGGGCGCGAAGATCGACGATTGGTCGACCGTCACGAACGCCCAGTACGACGGCATGACCCGCGGCATTCCCGACTACTCCTACGACGTTCTCTCGGGCGTGAGCTACCACATCAACATCTCCAAGCCCGTTGGGAAGCGCATCGAGAACCTCACGTGGCCCGACGGTACCCCCGTGAAGGATAACGACGAGTTCATCCTCGCGCTCAACAACTATCGCCAGTCGGGCGGTTCGGGCTATCCGGCCGTCAAGGAGGCCGAGGTTGTCTATGACGAGCAGATGGCGATCCGCGATCTCATGATCGACTGGGCAACCAAGAACAGCACGATCGACCCGGCGAACTTCTTTGCGAAGAACTGGGACGTGAGCACGTCGGCCGCTCCCGCGGTTGATCTTCCCTCCGACGATGAGGTGGGGAAGCCTTCCGGTGACTCGGGCACTCCCGTCGACGAGCCGAAGGACGAGGCTCCCGCAGATGGGGATGCTGACGGAGAAGCTGATGACTCCGCTGATGCTTCCGATGGCGGCAAGACGATTCCGATCAGCGACTCGGACGACGATGCCGATCACTCGAAGCCCACTGCTCCCTCGCGGGCGCGCGGCCCGCTTCCGCGCACGGGTGCGGAAAGCCTCGCCGTTGCAGGTGTGGCATTCTCGCTCCTTGCAGCGGGTGGCGCGATGATCGCTCGCAGGCGTCGGGCCTGATCCATAGGTGTCCCTGTAAAAGGAGGGCCGGAGCCGGGTGGCTCCGGCCCTCCTTTGCGCCTCACACCACCCAGCACCGCCAGCACCACCCCTAACTCCTCCCTCCTCACCAGCCTTCACCCCTCCTCACCACCTCCCCCGATCACGAAAGTGGTGAAAAAGAGCCAAAAAGCGGCATCTACCTACGTGAGGGGGCGATTTTTCACCACTTTCCTCGCGGCTGCACTACCCGTAGGTGTCGCGCGGGCCGCGCCACGTTACCGTGCGGCGCCCTTTTTTCCACGATTGCGTACTCGGTCCAGCAACCTTGATTTCGCTCACGACCTGGGCACCCACCCGTTCGTGGATTCGCGTAATGATCTGCGGGCCGAGCATTCGAAGCTGCGCCGCCCACGCGGAGGAGTCGGTGCTTACCACGAGCACGCCCTCCTCGAAACTCTCGATGTGGCAATGCTGCGCGATAGCGGGCCCCACGATGTCGTCCCATTCGGCGAGCACACGCCCCGCGCTCAGGCCCCGATCCCACCCGAGGTTTACGAGCATCTTTTCGAGCACGGTGTTCAGACGCTGCGGATCGCGCGGATCGGGCCGCGCCCCCGAATACCCCGCTCCCTGCGATCGCTCGCCGCGCGGATCGCCCTTGGGGCGCGTCAGCCTACTCGCACGCGGCCGGTATCCGTGCTTCTTGGCGGCGGCGCGAGCCTGGTTGAGGGCGCGCCGGCCGAGCTCTTCGGGGCGCGCGAAGTCACGGGGCCGCGCATCAGGGTCGGGCGTGAGTTCCTCGCTCAACTCCGTTCCGACGCTTGCCTCGCCCTCCGGGACCCCACGTTTCTCATGGTGCGGCTGCGCTTCACTGCCGCTGCTCGCCGTGCCGCCTAGCGGAACTGGGCGACCGCTCTGCTCGTCAGGACGACCCTGCTCAAGCCGACCCTGCCCGGGGTAGCCCTGCCCGGGGCGGCGTTGCCACGTCCCGAGCGCATAGGGGTTGAGGGATGCACGGTTATCGCCGTTCACCACGTGGCCCCCTGACTACTCGCCCCTCGAGGTCCGTCGTCACGCGCGGTAGCGGAACCCTTGACTACGTCAATGACGTGCACGTCGTCGCCGATAGACCGGGGGATGTCGGCGTCGTTGGCGGTTGTGATGAGCACTTGCGCGGCGCCTTTGATGATGCGGCCGAGGCGTTCGCGGCGGTGGGCATCGAGTTCACTGAAGACATCGTCAAGGATGAGGATCGGTTCACCGTCGCCGAGGTCGCCTTCTTCGATCGTGAGGAGGTCGTAGGAGCCGAGGCGGAGCGCGAGGGCGAGCGACCATGATTCGCCGTGGCTCGCGTACCCCTTGGCGGGGAAGTCACTGAGGCGGATCTCGAGGTCGTCGCGGTGGGGGCCCACGAGGCTTACGCCTCGCTCGATTTCGTCGTCGCGGCGTTCGGCGATGTGGGCGAGGAGGGCGTCGTGGAGCTGCTGGAGGCTCGGCAGCGGAGGTTCGTCGCGCGTCGTTTCGGCGTCGCTCGCGGCGGCGAGGTCACCCTCGAGAATGGTCGAGGTGTAGCGGATGTTCGCGGGGCTCGTGACGGCGCCGCGGCCGTCGGGGCCGAGACCGAGGTTAGGGTCGGCGCCTTCATCGCTTGAAACCCGCAGGTAGGAGTATCCAACGTGGGGTCGCAAGCGATTCACGAGGTGGAGGCGCGCGCGCATGAGTTCAGCTCCGCGACGCGCGAGCTGCTCATCCCAAACGGCGAGAGTCGATTCGGCGGCTTCGCGCGGGTCCATGCCGCCAATGTCGGAGGGCCCGTGTGTGCCGCCTCGCCCCCTGTTCATCGCCCGCATCTGTTTCAGAAGGTGGTTGCGCTGGCGCAGAACCTTGTCGTAATCCGATTTGATGCTCGCAAAGCGCGGGGCGATTTCGAAGAGGATCTCGTCGAGGAAGCGCCGGCGACCTTCGGGCTCGCCCTTGACGAGGGCGAGATCTTCGGGAGAGAACATCACGGCGCGAACCTGCCCGAGGACCTCGCGGGCGCGTGCGAGTGGTTGCGAATGTAGGCGCACTTCGTTGGGGCGGCCGGGGGCGATCTGCATGTCGATGCGCACGTCGCGGCCGGAGCGTTCGCACATCGCGCGGATGATTGCGGTCTTCTCGCCTCGCCGCACGAGGGCCGCGTCATGGGCGACTCGGTGCGAAGAGAGGGTCGCGAGGTACCAGAGGGCCTCGACGATGTTCGTTTTGCCCTGGCCGTTCGCACCCACAAACACGGTGATCCCGGGCGTGAAGCGAAGGAGGGTGTGTGCGTAGGAGCGGTAGTTGAGGAGTTCGAGCGCCTTGAGGTGCATCGAGAATCAGGAACTCAGATGCGCATGGGCATGAGGAGGTAGCGGTAGTGCTCCTCCGGCGCCGCTTCGAGCGACTCCTGGCCACGCAGCACGGTTGGCTTGACCGAATCGGGAAGCGAGAAATGCGTGAAGTCGGTGCCGAGTGCACCGAGGCCATCGAGAAGGAAGCCAGAGTTGTAGCCGACGACCAAATCGCCGCCATCGACCTGTGCTTCGAGGACTTCGCTCGCCTGTGCGTCGTCGCCGTCGCCCGCTTCGAGGGCAACCTGCCCCTCGCTGAAGGTGAGGCGAACAGGGGTATTGCGCTCGGCGACAAGGCTCACGCGCTTAACGGCCTCGATCAGGGGCGCTGTCGCGACACTCACGGTGTACGGCGTGACGTCCGGGAACAGGCGCAGCACGGGCGGGTAATCGCCGTCGACGAGGGTCGAGGTCGTGCGGCGGCCAGAGGATTCGAAACCGATAAGGTTTGCCGTCTCGCCTTCATTGAGCGCAATCTCGACGTTGCCGCCGCTGAGCGATCGCGCCACCTCGGTAAGGGTTCGTGATCGCACGAGGGCACTCAGTTCGCTCGAGGGGCTCGCGGGGTTCCACGTGAACTCGCGCACGGCGAGGCGGTAGCGGTCGGTCGCGGCCATCATGACTTTTTCGCCGTCGATCGTGACCTTAACGCCGGTGAGCAAGGGAACGACGTCGTCTTTGCTCGCGGCGATTGACACCTGCGAGATGGCCCGCGCGAAAGTTCCCGAGTCCACGGTGCCCACAACGGGTGGCATCTCCGGAAGCACGGGGTATTCCGCAACGGGGAGCGTCGCGAGTGAGAACCGCGAGGAACCACACAGGATTTCGACCTTGGGGCCCTCGTGCGTGACGGACACAGTTTTGTGGGGCAGCGCCCGCACGATGTCGTTGAGCATCTTGCCCTGGACGAGAACCTCACCTGGTTCGTCGATGTCAGCTTCGACGGAAATGTGGGCACTGACTTCGTAGTCGAAGGTCGAAAACTTCAGTTCGCCCTCTTCGGCAACGATCCTCACGCCCTGGAGGATGGGCATTGCGGGGCGCTGCGGGAGTGTGCGGGTTGCCCACGAAACGGCATCGCTCAGCACGTCCCGATCAAGATGAAATTTCACGCCTCGGCTCCTTTACGAAAAAGCTTCTCGCGCCTTCGCGCGTACTTCCCAACTTTAGCCAAATTCTTGGCTTCGCGCCCGGGTCAAAATTACACGCTTGTCATTCTCATCCCCAAGGATTCCACATCGTCGAGGCTCGAGCGTGCGCTGTCACGTGACTTTTCCCCATTACCCGCATCTCAAGTTTAAACAACCGTCTTAATTACGCCTGTTGACGCTGTGGATAACCACTATTATTGCTGGTCAGAGCGAGAACTACACCTTTCGGATTCGGTGTGAGGATCGACGAGGAACTGTTGATGCATTGGGCATAACTGTCATTTTCGCGAGTGCGTGTGTGCTGGCAACTCACAAAAGGCGAGCCGTGCGTGCACATTCTCCACAAAGTTATCCACAATTCTGGAAACTACGGGCCTGACCAGGAGCGTTGCACGGCCCGCAACCGTCGGACCTCAGCGCCTCCCCTGTTCCTGCGCGTTCGCCTTCACTCGCGCTGTAAGTTCCGTGACCTGGTTAAACAGGGCGCGACGTTCTTTCATGAGGGTCGAAACTTTCTTGTAGGCATGGATCACAGTCGTGTGATCGCGCCCGCCAAACGCATCACCGATCGCCATGAGCGGCATCTCGGTGAGCTCACGACACAGATACATCGCACACTGGCGAGCCGTGACGAGCGCACGGGTGCGGGCGGTGCCCTTGATTTCATCGATGCCGAAACCGAAGTACGCCGCCGTTTCCGCGATGATGAGATTCGGCGTGATCTCCGCACCCCCATCGTGCGTAAGCAGGTCTTTCAGCACGTTCTGCGCGAGCTCGACGTCCATGGGCTGCTTCGAGAGCGAGTGCAGGGCCTGTACGCGAATAAGCGCACCTTCGAGCTCGCGGATGTTCGAGGAGATGTTCTCCGCGATGTACTCGAGCACCTCGCGAGGAACCTCCTCGTTGTTCTCCGCTGCGACCTTTTTACGCAAAATCGCGATGCGGGTTTCGAGGTCCGGCGGCTGCACGTCCGTCATGAGCCCCATCTCGAATCGCGAGCGCATGCGATCTTCGAGGCCGCCGAGGAGTTTCGGTGGGAGATCCGAGGTGATGACGATCTGCTTGTTCGCGTTGTGCAGGGTGTTGAACGTGTGGAAGAAGGCCTCGAGGGTCTCGGGTGCGCGCTGCAAGAACTGGATGTCGTCGATCAACAGGATGTCGATGTCGCGGTAGCGTCGCTGGAACTCCTGGGCCTTACCGAACTGGCCCGACTGCACCGAGTTGATGAAGTCGTTCGTGAATTCCTCGGAATTTACGTACCTGACCTGGATGTTTGGGTGTAGCTGCTTGGCGTAGTGACCTGTCGCGTGCAGGAGGTGGGTTTTGCCGAGGCCTGATCCGCCATAGATGAACAGGGGGTTGTAGGCGAGTGCGGGCTGTTCGGCGACCGCGTAGGCGGCAGCCTGAGCGAAGCGGTTTGAGGCGCCCACGACGAACGTGGCGAACGTGTACTTCGGGTTGAGCCGCGAATCGTTTCCGAGTGACGAGGAGGTGGGGAGGTCGCTGGAGCTGGCCGGTGCCTCGGCTCGGTCGGTTCCCTCGGCGGGCGTGTAGGGGGAATAGGGCGTGGGGTCCGACGGTTGCTGGGACCACGGCGATGCCACATTCACAGAGTTATCCCCATCGTGACGTGGGGTGACGGGGATTGATCCCGATGAATTCACAGAGTTATCCACAACGTTGTCCACCGGGGCGGTGCTCGATGGGGCGCTCGGTTCTGGCTCGTCGTCGAGGCCCAGCGTGGGGTCGATCGTCACCGCGAACGTCACGGGCTTGCCCATCGCCTGCGAGAGCGCCGAACGAAGCTGATCGGGGATCCGCATCTCGAAAAGGTCCTTGACCGTTGCATTTGGCACCGCAATGAGGGCCGTATCCTCGAGAAACCCTCGCAAACTGGAGAGGGTGACGTAGGCGAGGTGGCGATTCGACACCGAGTCATCGGCGCGCAGGATCTGTTGGCACTCGGCCCACAGCGCGTCGCGATCGAGTGCGGTCTCGTCCATTCGGGGGCTCCTCGTGGGAATCGGGGGTGCGGCGGACGTCCATAATTATCCACCATGTTTTCCACATTTATGCCCAATGACGTGGAAGAAGGCGCACACTCTGTTAAATCGTTGGGGATAACCATGAGATTCTAGGCACACTTCGCTGAATCGAGGCTCGTTCCATTGACCGGGTAGCCGCGCGATTCTAGACTCGATCAGTCTGTGTTCACGGAACCGACGCGTTCGGTTTCGCGCACACACCCGAAACCACCGGCCCCACGGGCCGTCTTTAACCGGGCCCTCCGGCCGCCACGCGGTTCCTTCCCGGAGACGAGGGCCCCGATTTATTTGGAGAGAAAAGATGACCAAGCGTACGTTCCAGCCGAACAACCGCCGCCGCGCCAAGAAGCACGGTTTCCGCGCACGCATGAGCACCCGCGCGGGCCGCGCCATCATCAATGCGCGCCGCTCGAAGGGCCGCGCGTCCCTCTCGGCCTGAGCCGCGGCGTGACGTGCGGGCAGCGAGCCGCCTACGTCACAACGACGACTTCCGCCTGACCACCCGCCAGGGAGTGTCAGCGGCCCGATCCCACGTGGTCGTGCACCTCGCGGTCCTTTCCTCCCCGGAGGTCAAAAGGATCCAGGAGGAGCCGCGCGTGGGATTTGTCGTGTCAAAAAAGGTCGGCAACTCTGTCGTCCGCAGCCGCACCAAGCGCCGGCTGCGGGAAATCATGAGAGCCCGCCTCGATCGCCTACCCGCGTACGCAACCGTGGTTGTGCGCACGCGCGCCGGCATCAACGACATTGGGCACGACACTCTCGTCAGTGAAGTCGATTCCGCACTCACCTCCGCCCTCGGCAAGCTCGCCAAGCGCAGCTCTACGCACGAGGGGACACGGGGATGAAGGCAACCGTCGGAATCATTCGCGCGTACCAGCGAGGGATTTCCCCGTACCTGCCGGCCGCGTGCATGTTTACGCCTGTGTGCTCGCAATATGCTCTCGACTCGATCCGCCGCCACGGAACTTTCAAGGGGATTCTCCTCACCGCATGGAGGATCCTTCGCTGCAATCCTCTGGGCCGAGGCGGGATCGACCCGACCCCCGCACCGGGCATGTGGACAAACCCGAAACCCGTCACAGGGCGGGACACTGAAAGCCCCGAGTTCGCCCACACCCACTAGGCTTGACCCGAACACCCGACCTCACGCCGCTCATCGCATGACCGTCATGCGCATGCGAGCGGCAGGAAGAAAAGGCCGAAGTTGAACATTCTTTACCCCATCGAGTGGGTCGTCGTCTGGATCATGGTCCAGGCCCACAAACTGCTGTCCTTCGTCATGGACCCGGATTCGGGCTGGACCTGGCTGCTCTCGATCGTGCTGCTCACGGTCGTGGTCCGCATCATCATTTTCCCGCTCTTCGTGAAGCAGATTAAGAGCTCGCGCGGCATGCAAATGGCAGCCCCCGAGCTCAAGGCGATCCAGCAGAAGTACAAGGGCAAGACCGACCCCGAGTCCCGTCAGGCCATGGCCAACGAGACGATGCAGGTCTACAAGGAGCACGACGCCAACCCCGTGGGCTCGTGCCTTCCTGTCCTCATTCAGATGCCGATCTTCTTCGCGCTTTTCCGTGTGCTTTTCTACAAGCTGCCGGAAGCCGCAAAGAGCAATAAGAGCTTCGGCATCCTCACGCCCGAGCTAGCCGACAGCGCCCACAACGCGCGCATTTTCGGTGGTACGACGATCTCCGATTCGTTCCTCACCGGCGACATGTCCGCGAAGGTCATCGCGGGCGTCATCATCGCACTCATGGTGCTCGTGACGTTCCTGACGCAGAAGGAGCTGACGATGCGCAACATGCCGCCGTCGGCTCTCGAAGGCCCGATGGCGTCCACGCAGAAGATGATGCTCTATATGCTCCCGTTCATCTACGTGATCTCGGGTCCCGGTATGCCGATCGGTGTGCTCGGGTACTGGCTCACGACCAACGTGTGGACGTTCGGCCAGCAGTGGTGGATGATCTCGAAGAACCCGACCCCCGGTTCCGCCGCTGAAAAGGCTCGCCACGAGCGCATCAACAAGAAGCGTGAGAAGCAGGGTCTTGAGCCGCTTGACTTCACGCCGAAGAAGTCCAAGCGCGTGCAGGAGATGGAAGCGGCCAAAGCCGAGAGCATCCGCGTGCAGCCGAAGCGGTACGAAAACGGCCGGAAGCTGAGCGATGAAGAAATGCTCCAGCGTGCCCGCGAGAAGCGAGCGAAGGCGATCGAAGAGCGACGCAAGAAGGCCGCTCAAAACGGTGCACAGAAGGCGGGCGGCTCGAAGCAGAGCAACGCCCTCGGCAAGAAGCGCAAGAAGAAGTAAGGATTCCCGATGAGCGAGAACGACACTTTTGACAACGACGCGGTGGACACTCAGACGCCCGCCGACGAGCGCCTCGCGCGCCTCGAAGAGGAGGGCGATTTCGCCGCCGACTACCTCGAAGAACTCATGGACATCGCCGATCTCGATGGCGATATCGACATTGACGTCGACGGCGATCGCGCATCCGTGGAGATCCGCGGCGCCGCCGAGCTGAGCGCCCTCAACGAGCCGAAGGGTGAGCTCCTCGAAGCCCTCCAGGAGCTCACGCGGCTCGCCGTTCAAACGAAGACGGGCGTGCGCTCGCGCCTCATGTTGGACATCGGTGGTTTCCGCGCGAGCCACAAGAGCGAGCTTGAGGAACTTGCCGAGAAGGCGGTCGAACAGGCCAAGAACGGCGAGGTTCCCGTTCCCCTTCGGCCCATGAACCCGTTTGAGCGCAAGGTTGTGCACGATGTTGCGAAGCGCCACGGCCTGCACTCGGAATCCGACGGTGAGGGCAAGACCCGCCACGTCGTGATCTACCCCGAAGACTGATGCTTCCTGCTCCCGCACACCTCGACTCTCTCGCTCGCGATCTTTTTGGTGAGCGTCGTATACTCGCCGAGCAGTACGCGGAGATTCTGCGTACCCGCGGAGCGGAAGAGGGCCTCATTGGGCCCCGCGAAGTCGATCGCATTTGGGAGCGGCACGTCATCAATTGCGCCCTCATGGTGCGTGCCCTCGGGCCCTCGGGCCTCGTCGAATCGCTCGCGGATGTAGGTTCGGGTGCCGGCCTCCCGGGGCTCGTCATCGCGATTGCCCGCGAGGATATTGACGTGACCCTCATCGAGACGATGCAGCGCCGCGTGGACTTCCTTGAGCGAGCGGTCGCGGAGCTGGATCTTGTCAATGTCGAGGTTGTGCGCGCTCGTGCTGAGGACCTTCATGGTGAGCGGGAGTTCGATGCGGTGACGGCGCGGGCCGTTGCGGCGCTCGACAAGCTCGCGAAGTGGACCGTTCCGCTTGTGCGCATCGGCGGCGAGCTCGTGGTGATGAAGGGCAAGAGCGCGCGCGACGAAGTCGTGAAGGCGGAAAAGACCCTCGCCCGTCTTGGCGCATGCGATGTTCGCGTTGAGGAATTCGGAGATCCATCCGTGGAGGTTCCTACTACAGTGGTACGAGCACACGTTCGTGAGGTATCGGGGCGAAAGGGGCAGCGTCGTGGCTGAGAAGAAGAACTCTCTCGATGAAACACCGCTCATGCGGCAGCTTCGTAACGACATGGAGCTTCGCAAACGCCTCGAGAAGGCGACCTTCGCCGCGCCAGAACACACCCGCATCATGGCTGTCGCGAATCAGAAGGGCGGCGTCGGTAAAACGTCGAGCGCCGTCAACGTTGCGGTCGCGCTCGCCAAGGGCGGTCTCAATGTTCTCGTGATCGATTCGGACCCTCAGGGCAACGCTTCGACTGCTCTCGGCATCCCGCACGATCCGGAAATCGCTTCGCTTTATGACGTGCTCATCGAGGATGAGCCGCTTTCGGCGATCGTGACCCCCTCTCCCGAAGCGGACACCCTCGAGTGCGCCCCCGCGACGATCGACCTTTCGGGTGCCGAGATCGAACTTGTTCCGATGGTGGCGCGCGAATCCAGGCTCAAGAACGCGCTTGCCGACTACTTCGAGGAACGCGAGCAAAAGGACCTTCCTCGCCTCGACTACGTTCTCATCGATTGCCCGCCTTCGCTTGGGCTTTTGACGATTAATGCCCTTGTGGCCGCGCGCGAGGTGTTCATGCCGATCCAGGCCGAGTACTACGCGCTCGAGGGCATCGCGATGCTGTGGAAGAACATCGACCTCATCCGCAAGCACCTCAATCCTGACCTTGTGGTCTCGACGATCCTGCTCACGATGTATGACGCCCGCACCCGCCTGGCGGCCCAGGTGGCCGAGGATGTGCGTGCGCACTTCCCCACGCAAACCCTCGATACCGTCATCCCCCGGTCGGTGCGCATTTCGGAAGCCCCGAGCTACGCGCAAACCGTCTTGAATTACGATCCCAACAGCACGGGTGCTCTCGCGTACCGCGCCGCTGCGCACGAGATTTCCCGTCGCCCCGAGCCTAAGAACTGAAACGAGGAGATCATGGCGAAGAAACGTGGCCTTGGTCGGGGTATCGGTGCACTGATCCCCAGCTCCGAGCCTGCCGCAACCGAGAAGCCCGAGGCGCAGAGCACGCCCACGCCCGAGCCTTCCGCGAAGTCGGTCGGCACGAAGGCGCCCACCTCGGCACAGCGCTCCGGCGCCTCCTCGAAGTCTGCTGCGCCCAAGCCTGCCGCGTCCTCCTCACCCTCGAAGAAGGGGTCCGACGCTACCCCCGCCTCTGCTGAGCCCAAGGCTTCCGCGTCGAAGCCAGCCGGCACACGCGGCGCCGACATGTTCTTTAGCTCCGAATCTGAATCCACTGATAAGTCGAGCGAGCGTCGGCGCGCAGCCGATCTTGAGCTCGCTGACTCGTGGGCACGCGATGCACGCTCGAAGCGCCGAAACGGTAAGAAAGCCGCCGCTAAGCCCGCAGCGGCAGCGCGTAAGGCCGACGACGAGAGCGCATCGAAAACCTCCGCGACCGCTCCGGTTGAGGTGCCGTCGGAGGCAGATGCGCAGGCTGCTGCTGCGCCCGCACAGCCGTCCCACGACGGTCTCGTGCCCGTGCCGGGCGCCGAGTTTGTCGAGGTGCCGATCGCCGAGATCCGCGAAAATCCCCGCAACCCGCGAACGGTTTTTGACGAGGATCAACTGGACGAACTCGCCTATTCACTCCGTGAAGTCGGCGTTCTTCAGCCGATTGTCGTTCGTCCCGTTAACGACTCCGTCGATGGCGAATCCTTTGAGATCGTCATGGGTGAGCGCCGTTGGCGCGCCGCGAAACGCGCTGGCCTCAAGTCGATTCCCGCGATCGTGCGTTCGACTGCCGACGACGATCTTCTTCGTGATGCGCTTCTCGAAAACCTGCACCGCTCGCAGCTGAATCCCCTGGAAGAGGCAGCCGCCTATGGCCAGCTCCTCGAGGACTTCAACTGCACCCAGGATGAGCTCGCCGATCGCATTGGGCGCTCGCGCCCGCAGATCTCCAATACCCTGCGCTTGCTTCGCCTCCCTCCCCTCGTGCAGCGTCGACTCCAGTCCGGCGCGCTTTCTGCGGGCCACGCCCGCGCGCTTCTGGGACTCGATGATGTCCAGCTCCAGGAGGAGCTCGCCCAGCGCATCGTGAGCGAAGGCCTGAGCGTTCGCGCTGTTGAGCGCCTTATTGCGAATGGTGTTGAATCCTCGTCGGCAACCCGCACGGTGACTCGCCGTAGTTCGTACAACCCGCGCGTTGTATCCCTGACCTCGCAGCTGTCGACGAAGCTTGAGGCACCGGTGCGCATCGATGTCGGTAAGCGCAAAGGTAAAGTCACGCTCGAGTTCACGAACCTCGACGATCTCGAACGGATCGTGGCGAAGCTCGGCCTTGAGGACCTCGAACTCCCGCAGGACTGAGCCTGACAGGTCCTAGACGGCTTCCCTTAGTCGTCGAATATTTGTGGAACTGTTTTCCGGGAACCGTCAGTAGCTCTTTCGGCCATGGCAAATCGCCACATCGTTGTAAATTTGCGGATTTCTTATTCGACGTACCCTTTTTAGGCTTTGTGGCGCCCGTTCTTTCGAGTTTCACGTGAAACTGTGCTGCATTTGCGGAGCCGTCTCCGCGTGGTGGCCCACCGTTGATATCCGGACCTGCCGGGTGGCATTGCACTACCAACAGACTCCTAACCCGCCCCCGCAGAGCTCTGACCTATGGATGGGCCGCACCACGGTGTTTCCTGCTTCTGAGCTTCGGCTGCAACTCCCCGTGTTTCACGTGGAACCTATTCTCTGTCTAAGCCACGCCTACGTGGTCAAGCAAAGCTGCAGATTTGCGTTCCACGTGAAACCACCACGACCGGCATCCATTCGCGAGACCCTTACCAATCATATGGACTATTTGTCGCGTAAACTTCGGAACCTCGTTTCACGTGAAACACTGCCGCTGGGGTGCTGGTCGGCCTAAGGTTCTCTCCCAAATTGACAACTTTGCTCGAAGAGTCACTAATTCGACAATTAGCGCTAAACGTTTCACGTGAAACAGGACAATGTTCCTGGAATCAAGGTCACAAGCTATTTCGTCCCCTCGAGCGCTATTCGCGTGAAGGCTTTCAACTTACGAAAGGAAGAGCATCGTTTCACGTGAAACTTGCCTGGCTATTCACATCGCTGCGCGCGTCTGCCTCCCTTTGTTGCTAACCGTTTTACGTGAAACATGCCATCGATAAGCAAAGAGGTTTGAGACTTTCGGTTTCGGTAGTTCGGATGCGCTTCGCCGCAACTCAAAAGAGTTTCACGTGAAACAAGCGCGCTGCACATTTAGCCGCGGCGTTCTACCGCTGTGTGTGTCCGTTAACGCGGGTGTGGCGTATCGATTTTGAGGCGTTTCACGCGAAACGCCAAAGTAGGCTCTTACGACTCCGGCCCGATTGAACAAGAGATTCCACGGGTTCACTATTTGCTGATGTTCCCAGCTTCGATTTTAGCCAAAACTTGAAAGGATCTGTTTCACGTGAAACTGCGTGAGAAACGCATAGCAAGGATTTGGGTCGAAGGGCGGAGGTCTTGTGTAAGCGTCGAGTGGGATCAAAGCGGTTGCGGCCTATTGGCGTGGGGGCCGGCTTCGGATGTTGATATAGCCCATCAGTGGTGTTTCACGTGAAATGTCGTGTATTGGTGTCAGGACGTGCTAACTAGGACGTTCGAGGCTATTCGCGAGTTCCCTCAGCTTAAGAACTGTTCTTGACGTAGGAGAGCTCTCTGATAGTCGCTACTCGTACATTGCGGGGTTTCACGGGAAACAGCCCTACGAGTTTTACCGCGGGTTCTGGAATCTATCCACAACTGATGCGTGCGGCGGACAGTGTGGACCGAGGCAGCGGGGTAGAAACGGAGGTGTGTGGGATAGGCGCTGGGACGCGACAGAGGGGTTCCACGTGAAGCTAGGCAAGTTAACTCACATATGTGAAGAGGTGTGTGGATAACGTGGGAGACGTAATTCGCTAGCCAGGAATGCGCGTGCCAAGGCAGGCGTCGCGAGGCCCACCATGAACGGGAAAACTGCAGGTCAAGGCGTCATTCGTTACTTGTCCACAATAGCCTGCAGCACCAGTGAATAGAGTGTGGATAAATATGGGGATAACCCTGTGATGCAAGCCACGGTGACGACGATCTGGTGAATGTCCCCGGTGGGACGTGCAGCGCTAGCAGACAGTGGCGCGCCGCAGATCCTCGAGCGCATCGCGCACGGCGAACTTTGGGTGCGCACCTTCGAGCACTCTTTCTCCCACTACTTCGGAACCGCGAAGCGCAACGATGCGCCAGGTTGGAAGAACGCGAGGCGAGAATTGCGGCGCTGGCTGCTCAGAATCTTCCGCAACCGAAACGTCATGAACATCAACGCTTACGGACTGCAGGTCAAGATCGCGCAATTCGCGGGCCGTGAGCGGCGCAGGAAGAGACGGCGCCGCCCACGAGGCCCAATAGAGATGAATGTGAAACGTGACGACTTCACTCGAAAGTGAACCGTCGGAACCGGGCTCGCTCACTCGAGCGTGGCGAGGTATTTCTCTGCGTCGAGAGCGGCCGAGCAACCCGAACCGGCCGCAGTGATGGCCTGGCGGTAGCGGTGGTCAACGACATCGCCACACGCGAAAACACCCTTGAGCGAGGTGTGGGTCGTGCGACCCTCGCAGAGGATGTACCCCTCGTCGTCAATATCGATCTGGCCCTTGAAGAGATCGGAGCGGGGCAGGTGGCCAATCGCCTCGAAAAGACCATCGGCGGGAATCGTTTCACGCTCGCCGGTGACGGTATTTTCAAGCACGAGGGGCGAGAGCTCGTTATCGCCCTCGATGCCAACGACCTGGGTGTTCCAACGGATCTGAAGCTTGGGGTCATCTTCCGCGCGCTTCGCCATGATCTTCGAGGCACGCAGGGCGTCACGGCGGTGAAGGAGGGTAACGGACTTGCCGAAACGGGTGAGGAAGGTTGCCTCTTCAACAGCGGAATCGCCGCCGCCAACGACGAAGATGTCCTTGTCCTTGAAGAAGAAGCCGTCGCACGTTGCGCACCAGCTCACGCCCTTACCGGAAAGACGCTCTTCGCCGTCGACGCCGAGCTTGCGGTACGCGGAACCGGTCGCGATGATGACGGCCTTTGCGCGGAACACGTCACCGCTTTCGGTGCGGATGGTCTTGATGTCGCCTGCGAGCTCAACGCCGGTAGCGTCCTCGAACAGGATCTCGGCGCCGAAACGCTCCGCTTGTTCCTGCATGTTGCCCATGAGGTCCGGGCCCATGATTCCCTCCGGGAAACCGGGGAAGTTCTCGACCTCGGTGGTCGTCATGAGGGCGCCGCCAGCATCGAGCGAGCCGGCAATGACCACGGGCTTCAGGCCAGCGCGCGCCGCGTAAACGGCGGCGGTGTAGCCCGCCGGGCCCGAACCGACGATCACGATGTCGCGCACGGGGGCGTCCGAAGCGTCGGCAGGCGAAGCAGTGTCGGCCGTCTCGCTCTGCGCTCCCGTAAGGCTGATGCCGAAGCCACCGCCGAGGGTGTTGAGGATCGGGGTCTGAGGCTCAGAGGTGGTCATGATGTCCTTTCACAGCGAAAGCTCGCAACGGTCAAACAGAACAAGGGTAGGCGGGAAGGCTGAGATCCGCGGTCAGCTCTTCGGATCCACGAGTACCCGTGCGGAAAACAGGAGATCGGAGGCGCCGTCGGCATTTCTTCCGCACGTGGAACGCACGACGGACGCGGAAACTTCCCCACCCTCGCGGCGAACTTGCGTGAGGTTATGCTCATCGAGCACAAGAAGCCACGCGTTTTCGTCGGCGCCCCACGACACCCGCTCGAGCATAAGCACCGACTCTTTCGACGACAGGGACTTCAGGCACTGCGTGACGTCGAACGTCGCGGGCGTTTGCAGGCTTCCGGTATCGAGAAGGTTTTGGACTTCGGCGCCGAGCGTGTACTCGGTGAGTACCGGAAGGCCGGCATTATCGGTGCCGGGGGCCGAGTTCGAATCGGCGATGCTTTGCGAGGCAGGTGCGTCCATCGTCACGCTGAGGTTGAGCGCCCACGACAGCATGACGCCAAGGAGAATCGTCACGACGAGAAAAGCGGCGAACACCCCGGGTGGGAAGCCCGTCCAGCTTTTCAATTCGCCTCGCACGCGTGAGTGGCGACGCGAGCCGCGACGAAAGAAGCTCATTCCTGATTGACCTTCACTTCGGCGATTTCGAGGCGGAACCCGCCATCGATAGCGCCGAGGTTCGGGGCCCACAGCACGAGCGAACGTGCGTCGACGGGCTTCTCGGGCGTGAGTGTGAGGTCTTGGCCGGCGGCAACTTCGCCCGAGGCGAGCACGTCGCCGAGCTGGCCGTCCTCAGTCAGGGTGCGCAGCTCGATCGTGCCGCCCTGCTGCGCGCCGGGCGTGACGCGGACGTTCTTGACTTCGCCTTCGCCGAGGTCGAGCTTGACGCCCATCCCGTCGCGAAGCTTGCCGAAATCGGCACCCTTGTACCGCTGGGTCTTCCACACGGTACTCGGATCGCCGTCGAGCATGTTCCCCGCCCTCTCGGGCTTATCAGCCTTCGTGGGGTCCGGCGGGTACACGATGCTCACCTGGTTGAGCGGCGCGAGGGGCTTGGGCGTTTCGGTTGGTTTTTCGCTCGGCTTTTCAGCCGGGGCTTCGGTTTCTTTCGGGGCTTTTTCTTCCGACGCCTGCGTGGTTGGGCTCGTGGCGACATCTCGATTGTGGCGGCCCACCGACGTCACGGACGTCACGGCCCAGACGAGACCGAGGATGACGGCGAGGAGGGCAGCAACGAGAATGACGCGCGCCGTTGTCGAGCGAGACACTGTGCTGCCGCCGGAAGCCGGGGTGCTCCCCGATGCGTCGGAGGCGAGTGCGATGTCCATGACGTCGCGGAATGCCGAAGCGTGCTGTGGGCTTTGCGGGGCGGGGGCGTTCGCGTCGAAGGCGCTCGCGTCGCGGCCCTGCACGGGGATGACGACACCGGCTCCGGGAGCGTTTTGGCGCACGCGAGGGGCAGCGTGCTGCACTGCCGAGGGAGGCGCCACGGCCGGGCGGCCGGGAGCTGGGTGGGGTTCATCGTTCGTGTTTGGTGTGCGCGGAGATTCGGCGAGGGACTCCTCGCGACCCGCGACCGGAATAGGGGCGGGTGCGGCAGGGGCGACGGGCGCCACCGGCGCCGTGGGTTCTTCCGCAGGCGCAGCCGGAGCGTAGGGCGTACTCGGGTCGATGTGGCCGGGGAAGGTGCTCGCCGCGCTCGGGTTCTGCGGGGCATCGATGACCTCGGACCACGGCTTTTCAGAATCCGTAAGGGGCTTGTCGACCGTCTCGGCCGTGCCCGTCAGCGTGGCTTCAGGGACCTCGGAGCCCTCGGTGATTTCGGGGCCTTCGCTGTTGGCGGGAGTTTCGGTGTGCTCAGCGTTCTCGGTGCCCTCAGCGGCCTCGGTGGCCTCGACATCCTCATTGGCCTCGGGGTTTTCGGCGGGAGCAGGCGATTCGGGATTGCTTACCGCAGCTTCGCTCTGTGCTTCCGCTTGGCGCTCAAACGGCCCCGCGACAACGGGTCCCGCGGCCTTGCGCACCGCGAGTGGGACAGGCGCCCCCGCGTGTTGCTCGGGATCGTACGCCTCGAGAGTGACCGGAAGCGATTGCCACGGTGAAAGTTCCTCGCGTACGTCCTCAATCGACATCGGACGCGGCCCATCCGCGGGCGCATTCGGCGTGAGCGGCGTCAGAAGAGCCGCAGTGAGCGCACCCAGCTCGGCGGGAACCGTGCGCGGAGACGTTGTCGACGGATCGAAGGAGGCGTCGGAACCGAAAAACTCCGGCCCGCGCCCCGCGAGCCCGACATACAGAACCCGACCCACGGCTCGCACGTCCGGGCTGAGAGTGAAGGGTTCGGTGAGGTGCAAAAGACCCTCGTCGCCCGCATCTTCGACACCTGCGCCGAGGATCGTCACCTGATCGTGCTCGAGGTCCACGAACACGCGATCCTCGTCAAGGTGGTGGTGGCGAATGCCCTTGCTACGGGCCTCCTGGAGGGTCGTCGTCACGCGACCCGCGATCGTGCGGGCGGTTTCTGCGCGAAGCGCACCGTCGCGGGTGAGGTCGGCGAGGGTGGGAAGGCCCGGATCGGTGTACACCACCGCGGTCGCCTTCGACTCGCCGTCGCTCGGCTCAAGCACATCGTGGACGGCTTCGAGGCCGGGAACGCTCACGAGAGACACGCGGCGGGCCGCATCGAGAACATCGGCGGCAAACTCCCCGCGCACGAGGAAGACGAGAATCGGCTCGCCGCTCTCCTTCACACCGCGATGCCACGACGCCCCTTCGGTGGTGGACGATGGCACGCGGCCAGTTTCTCCGCGCCCCGAACCGTCCAGGGCAGGGCTCAGTGAGAGGGAGGAAAAAAGTTCCTCGAGGCTGCGAATATCGGTCACGGTCATCCTTTGGTTCGCTTGAACAGTTCGATCCGATGTTTGACCATCGTAGCGGGGTGCCTCTGGCACGCTCGAGGTTTCCTCCACGGCGGCGGGAGTCTCCTCCTGCGGCTTTTCTGCTGGTTTCCCGCGGCCGCGCTTGCGCATGATTCGGGAGACGATCATCGTTGCCGCATCGCGGATCTCAGACACGCGAAGCGCCCACGCGACAAGAGCAAACACCCCTGTCATCACCGCCGCAACGATGACACCCACGACGATCGTGATAAGGCGCCCCCTCCACGTGAGATCGCCGAAGAGCGCGAGGAGACCCCAGCCCGCGGCCATCGAGACCAGGCCGGCAACGAGAAGACGGGCAACCATCGACACGGCACCGAACGAGTTCACCTGACTCATGTCGACGCCCTTGCGGGCGAGGTTTCGCCGCATGTGCCACACGCCCTCGAGCCACCCGATCAGAATCCCGACCGAGCTTACGAAAGCGCCCGCCGCAGCGGCATAGCGGGGATCGACCCAGAAGAGGATCGCGGGGATCGCGATGAGCGAGAGCACCGTCGGGGGAACGCGCATCAGGAAGGCCGTGCGGGTGTCTTCATAGGCGTAGAAGTAACGGGTCACGAGGTACGTTGCAGCGAACGCGGGAAGTCCCAGCGTGTAGCCGATGAGCACGAGCCCATTTGCACCCGCACCCGTGGGACTCGTGCCGCCCACAACGACCCACATGATCGGCGCCGCGAGAACAACGAGCACGGCGGTCGCGAGGATCATCGGTACGAACAGAATCCTGTTCATCGACGAGTACGTGCGGTAGGCCCCGAGGTGGTCGTGTTCGGTCACGCGCTTCGACATCCGCGGGAAGATGCTCGTCACGAGCGACACGGCGATGATGCCCTGCGGGAGCATGAAGACCGTATAGGACCAGTCGAGGGCCGCGAGAGCGGGATAAAGCTCGCGGGAAGCACCGACCCCGCTCGCTTGCGCTTTTTCCACCGCCGAGACTGCACCGCCCGTTGACCAGCGACGAGCGAACACCGCGATCTGGCCGATAACCATCATGGCGAACGTCCACAGGCCCATGGTGCCGAGCTTGCGCAGGCCCAGACCGCGAAAACCCCACTTAAACCTGATCTTGAGGCCGATCTTCCTCGTCCAGGCCCACACGAGCAGGGCCTGCGCGGCGCTGCCGCCCACTTGGGAAAGCGCGAGCACAAGCACCATGCCCCACGTCCACTGCGTGCCATCCGGCTGCGTGCCCCACAACAGGAGGAACAGGATCGAGCCCGCAATGTTCATGATGTTGTTGAGTGCGGGGGCCCACGTGAACGGGCCGAAACTCTCGTGAGCGTTGAGGATCTGCCCGAACATGATGTAGATGCACGAGAAAATCATCTGCGGCATCATGAAATAGCCGAGAACCGTCGCAGCCTGCGCCGTTCCCGGGTCGAGCTTTGAGTTCGCCACGACCGTGAGGAGTGGAACGGCAAGCGTGCACAGGGTCGTGATGGCCGCCGCGACAACGAAGAACAGGGTGAACAGGCGCGAACAGAAATCCTCGCCCCGATCCGGGAGCTTCGCTGCGCGGACGACCGCCGGAACGAGGATCGCGTTGAGCGTGCCACCGCCGATGAGGATCCACAGCGAATTCGGCAGAATTTGCGCTGCCGAATAGGCGTTCGCCGCGATCGATGCCGAGCCGCCGAGCACCATGCCGAGCAAAAAGGTGCGCACGAAACCCAGGAGTCGGGTCGACGCGGAGGCAACAGCCATAACGGCGCTCGCGCGCATAGCTTTGCCCCGCGCGGAGGAGGTGCTCGGTTTGTTCATAGTTCGGTTCGGGTCCTTAATTCCTGTGTCACGAACGGTGCGGGGAGGCGTCGGGGTCGTCGACGCTCTCAAGATCCTCGGGCGCCGTGATGGCCGGACTGCGGGCGTCCGACTTCGTGCGGCCCGCGCGGACCACGCCCGTGGCGACGAGCGCGGCAAGAAGCACCATCGCGACGAGAGTCGTCCAGTTCTCCCACTCCGGATTGACGCTCAGTTGGCTCTCGCGAGAATCAAGGATGACCCCGTTTCCGCTCGCAATCATCACCGTGAACGTGCCGTTCCCGCTTTTCACGGCTTGCACGGGAATGGAGTGATCGCTCGTCGTGAGGGCGGGGAGAGTGATCGGTGAGAGGTTCCCGCCCGTCTTTGCGATGCGGTCAGAAAACGACACCGTGGGCTGGAGCGTCGCCGGGGTGGGGAATCCGTTGTGAACGGTAAATGGGATCGATGCTTCGTTGGAGACGAGGTTGTAGGTTCCCGCGAGCGTGAGTGAGATTCGCCGGGTGTTCGCTTCCGTCACCGTCGCGATGCTAGAAAGCCGTCGAACGTGCGCGTTCGCGTCCGCGAAAAACGGGCTGCTCACCCCCGAGGCCGCCAGAAGAACCGCTCCGGAAAGGTAGCTCGGGTCCTTGAGCGTCGCGCGCACGTCTGTGAGCGACGTGAGGCTCTTTTCGACCCGTTCGCTTGCGCCCGCCGGGACCTTTTCGGGCGAGGCGTCGATGTGGGCGGGGCTGGCGTCGGAACCCTCACCGATCGCGCGCACGGACTTCACCGTGCCAACCCAGTAGTTTCCACCCTCGCCGATGATCGAGGTCGTGCCATCTCCTGCCTGCGCCGCGTCGAGAAGCGTGGATGCAGGGGCGTGGGCGACCCACGGCGCGGCGCTCAAGGCATCGAGCAGGTGCGACGTGCGCTCGGGGTTCAGTGAAGAGGTCGCGGACGGCGCGAGCAGGAGGGTGCGCGGGGCCGACGCCGGCTGGCCCGCGATGAGTGCCGTGTCCGCGAGAGCCCGCTGGTAGGACAATTCGGGGTCGCGTGCGTCAGCGAGGTGCTCTGAAAGTTCGGTCAGACGCGTGTCGTAGCCGACGAGCGCGACCGTGGATTCACCCTTGCGTGCAAGCTGCGCGTAGCCGCTCGGTGTGACGTTGGGGTTCGTGGAGGAGAAGAAGGATTCGGCGGGGACAAGGGCGACTTTCGCGCCCGATGCGCGTATCGCTTTCGCGGAGACCGCCTCGGGTTCCATGCGGACGACTGTCGGCGCCGTGCTGAGGCCCGCGCTTGTCGCAGCGGCGGAGGCCTCTTTCTCCAGCAGCTTCGCGGTCGAGCGGGCAGTTGCCGGGCTCGCGAGGGCGAAAGGCGCGAGCGTGACGTCGTGACTCGAAGCCGCGTCGATAAGCGCAGAGCGGCGCTCGTCCCAGGTGTGATCCTGCCCCCACGTGGTGCCGGGGGCGGGGGCGCTCGCGGGTTCATCGGCGCCGCCCGCGTCGGAGGCAGCGGGGGTCGTGGGCTGGGAAGGGCTCGGGCTCGGCGTGGAGTCGGAAGGTGCGGGATCGAGCTTAGACAGCGCTTCGTCGAGCGTACTCATCCCTTTGGGAACCTTGAGGTCAGTGAGCATGGAGGGATCGAGCCACCAGCTCACGTCAGTCCGCTGGGCAATGTCCCACTGCGCAGCGAAGGCACCCTCGCGAACGTCCTTGGCGAAGGCGTCGGGGTCGGTCGCCGCGAGAGCGGGATCGGTACTTGCGAGAGGCGCGAGGTAGGCGAGCGAAATCCGGGGCGTTTCGGCGGTGGGCTGCCACACGAGAAACGTGCGGAGAGTTGCGGCGGCGGTGCCTCCGGTCGAGGGCTGGGTGCCGTCGGCTGACGACTGCGCCCCCGTGACTGCCGTGAGGGCGATGCGGCGCGGCCCCCACAGTGATTCGTCTCGCGTGTAGCCGAGAGAGTCCGCCGGGACGCGCACCGTGAATTCGGCGGCCTCGCCTGGTCCGAGCGTGCGCGCGGCCGAAGTTCCGCGCACCGTTCCTCGGTGCGAAGTATCCGCCGTATCCATCGCCGCCCATTCGTCGGCAATCGTGCGATCCGTGACTCGCGACGTGAGCCCCGAGAGCTGAAGGGCCACGCCCTCGAGCGGGGTGCTTCCCGTGTTGGTAATGTTCACGCGGGCTTCGACCGTACCGCCCGGCTTCATCGCCTCGGGGGAGAGCGCGCGAAGATCGAGCATGAGGGGCGCGCGGGCGTCAGGTTCCGGTGACGGGGCGGGTTCCGACGGTAGGGCGGGTGCGGTCAGTGCCACATTCGTGGGCGGTTGCTGGCCGGTAAACTGGTACGCTGCGGTGTCCCGCTGGGCGAGCGCGCCGGCGGGCACGAGAGCCGCACACAGGATCGAATACAGTGCGACCATGACGAAGAGGGCGCGACAAACGCGCCGCGTCACGGATCGAAGCATGGAACCACTGTAGAGGGCGCAGCTTCGTGCCACGTGCCAAACACGGGTGGCGCGCGCGGAGCGATCCGCACATCACAGATCAAGGTGAGGAATGAACGACGTGACTAACGGCGACAAGCGTGCAGCACACCGGATGGGGATCGAGACTGTTCGCATCCGCGCGCGGAGCATGTTCCAGGCGCTTCCAGCCTCCGTTCACGAGCTCGGCCACATGTTCGAGACTGCGGGCGAGGAACTGGCACTCGTCGGCGGGCCCGTGCGCGATGCCCTTCTTGGCCGCAGTAGCGATGACCTTGATTTCACGACGTCGGCGCGGCCCGAGTCGACGGAGCAGATTCTTCGGCAGTGGGTCGGCAAACGGGGCGCGATCTGGGACATGGGGCGCGAGTTTGGCACGCTCGGCGCGCAGCTCGACGGCGTCAAGGTCGAGATCACGACGTACCGCACAGAGGAATACAATCCACAGTCTCGAAAGCCG
This sequence comes from Dermabacter sp. HMSC08H10, assembly GCF_001807585.1. Taxonomy (NCBI): domain Bacteria; kingdom Bacillati; phylum Actinomycetota; class Actinomycetes; order Micrococcales; family Dermabacteraceae; genus Dermabacter; species Dermabacter sp. HMSC08H10. Next base: position 61,114 of record NZ_KV789416.1, on the reverse strand, counting down.
CAGGTCGCGTACGGTGACACGATCGATGGCGATCTCTCGCGACGCGACTTCACCGTGAACGCGATGGCCGTTCGTCTTCCCTCCCTCGAGTTCATCGATCCGTTCGGCGGCCTCGAAGATCTTGCCGCGGGGCTTCTTCGTACACCGGTCGCCCCCGAACAGTCCTTCAGCGACGACCCGCTTCGGATGATGCGCGCCGTACGTTTCGCCTCGACCCTTGGATTCGATATCGAGGAGGGAACCGCGCGCGCAATCGCGGCCCTCGCCGGCCGCCTCGAGATCGTGAGCGCCGAGCGTGTGCGCGAGGAACTCGTCAAGCTCATGCTCGGCGATCACCCGAGGCGTGCCCTCGAGCAGATGGTCGATCTTGGCCTTGCCGACATCATCCTTCCCGAGCTTCCTGCGATGCGGCTCGAGATCGATGAACACCACAGACATAAGGATGTCTATACGCATTCGCTCACGGTGCTTGAGCAGGCGATTGACCTCGAAACAGGCCCCGAAGGACCGGTGCCCGGCCCCGATTTCATTTTGCGATTCGCGGCGCTCATGCACGATTGCGCGAAGCCCAATACGCGCCGCTACGAAGAAGGCGGAGTCGTGACCTTCCGGTTCCACGAAGTCGTGGGGGCGCGCATGGCGAAGGCCCGCATGAAGGCACTCAAGTTCGATAAGGAGACGACCAAGGCGGTCGCACACCTCATCGAACTGCATCTTCGCTTTCACGGCTACGCGGATAGCGAATGGACAGACTCGGCCGTGCGCCGCTACGTGACGGACGCGGGCGATCAGCTCGAACGCCTTCACCGCCTCACGCGCGCCGATTGCACGACACGTAACAAGCGCAAGGCCCAGCGCCTTCGCGAAGCCTACGATGACCTCGAAAAACGCATCGCCGAGCTCGCGGAACAAGAAGAGATCTCCAAAATCCGGCCCGATCTGGATGGCCGCGCGATCATGCAGATTCTTGACCTCAAGCCCGGCCCGGCAGTCGGCAAGGCATATGCCTACCTTCTTGAGCTGCGCATGGAGGAGGGACCTCTCGGCGAGGAGGAAGCCTCGAGGCGCCTTCAGGAATGGTGGGCGCATAATGGGGCGCACGAAAGCGCGCCGGCGACGAGAGGAACCTCGAAGTGAGCGACAAGAGTCCAAAGGGGACGAGCCGTACCCGCTCGAGCGGAAAGCGTGCAGCGCGCCCTGCGACCACTCCCGCGGCAGCGAGCATTGGTCGCAGCCGCACGAAACCGCGCCCCGAAAGCGCCGCGCCCACGAACGGCCGGCACGCTGTAGCGGCAGCAGGCACGGCTGCGTCTAAGCCCAAACCCAAGCCCACGAACTTTCTCAACTACCCGCGCGCCGGAAAAGAAGGGTTTTCGCGGTGGCTTCCCTCGTGGCGCCTCCTTTCCGCGGCCGTCCTCGTTCTCTTCTGTGCTGGCGTGGGCTTCGGTGCGTGGCTTTATGCGACTACCGAAGTACCCGAGCCGACCGATATCGCCGTTGCTCAAACGACCCGCGTGTACTACTCGGACGGAAAGACTCTCCTCGGCGAGTTCAGCGACCTCAATCGCACGATCCTGCCCGCCGACGAGATCCCGGACAACGTCAAGGAGGCTGTCGTCGCCTCGGAGGACTCCACGTTCTACGAGAACCGCGGCATTTCGCCGAAGGGTATCGTGCGCGCTCTCGTGAACAACCTTTCTGGCGGCTCCCGCCAGGGGGCTTCGACGATCACCCAGCAGTATGTCGAGAATTACTACACGGGCAAGGTCACGTCGTATACCGGCAAGGTGCGCGAAATGATCATGGCCGTCAAAATCGATGAGGAGCTCGACAAGAACGAGATCCTTTCGCGCTACCTCAACACGATCTACTTTGGTCGTTCCGCCTACGGAATCGAAGAGGCGGCGCAGGCCTACTTCGGCAAGAGTGCGAGCGAGCTCGATGACGCCGAGGCCGCACTTCTCGTCGCCGTCATTCCCGCACCGAGCGCCTACGACCCGGCGAAGAATCCCGATAAAGCGAAGGCGCTCTGGCAGCGCGTCATCGATCGAGAGGTCAACGAGACGGGGAGCCTCACGAAGGAGGAAGCCGACAAGCTCAGCTTCCCCGAGACGATCGAATACAAACGTCAAAACTCCTTGCGCGGCACAAACGGCTACCTCATGATGGCGGTGCGCAAGGAACTCGAGGCGCGAGGCTTTGACGAGGACGACATCGACACGGGCGGCTACACGATCGTCTCGACGATCGACAAGCACACGCAAGACTCGACCGTCGAAGCGATCGCAAATCTCCCCGAAGACCGCCCCGAGAATAACCGCGTGGGAACCGTGAGCATCGACCCGTCAACCGGTGCGATCCGCGCGCTCTACGGTGGCAAGGACTACCTCAAGCAGCAGCGTAACGACGCTACCCAGTCGCGCATGCAGGCCGGTTCAACGTTCAAGGTGTTCACGCTTGTTGCCGCGCTCGAGGAGGGCTATAGCCTCCACTCCAACTGGGATGCTTCCTCACCAAGGACCTTCAAGGGGTGGACCGTCAAGAACTTCGGCAACGCCTCGCGTGGCAGCGTCGATCTCCTGACCGCGACGCGGCACTCCTACAACACGCCATACGCGGCGCTCAACGTCGACATGGGCGCCGAGAAGACGCGCGAAGCGGCCGTCAAGATGGGGCTTTCCGAAAAAACGCCCGGTCTTGACGACAGCCCGAGCAACGTCCTTGGCTCTTCATCGCTCACGGTTCTCGAGCTCGCGGGGTCGTATTCCGTGATCGCCTCGGGCGGGATCAAGCGCACGCCGCACATCGTCGAAAAAGTGACGAATGCTGACGGTTCGAGCAAGTACGCCTATAAGGATGACGGCGAGCGAGTTCTCAAGGAGTCCACGGCGATCAACGCGACCGTAGCCCTCCAGGAACCCACGAGCTCTCGTGGCTCGGCACGAATCGTCAATGAAAAAATGGATGGCCGCCCGGTCGCGGGTAAGACGGGTACTTCAAGCTCGTTCCGCTCGGCGCTCTTCGTGGGCTACACCCCGCAGCTCGTGACAGCGGTGGGCATGTTCCAACCAAGTGCCGACGGCCGCACTGAAGAGCCACTCACCCCGTTCGGCCCGTGGGAGGACATGACCGGCGGCGGCGCGCCCGCGAGCATCTTCGCCGACATCATGACAAGCGCCCTCGACGGGCAGGACGAACTCGACTTCCCCGACGAAGTCGACTCCGATGGCAAGAAGAAGCGGAAGAGGAGAAAGCGGACGCAGGCGCCCGCGCCGCGCGTGACCAAGGAACCCGAGGTGACCGAGGCACCATCGGAAGAGCCGAGTGAGGAGCCGCCCGCAACCGAGGAGCCGTCGCAGGAGGCGCCCGAGCCGTCTCCTTCTCCCTCCGAGGAGAAGCCGGCATCGCCAGCGCCGAAGCCGAAGCCCGAACCGAAGCCTGAACCGAAGCCCGAACCGAGCGAAAAGCCGGAGACGCCGAAGGTGCAGCCGACGCGCGGCAACGACAAACCCGTTGAGCCGACCGCGACGCCGAAAGAACCTCGGTAGCGGTGAGGTCCAGGCCACCGTCGGACCCCCTTCCCCGAACCCGGGCGAGCCGCTAGACTTGGGAAGTCTGTGGAAAACCGCAGGCGCATGCATGACCCTCCTGCCACGGAAGGACCGTGGCCGCGATAGACCACAGGAGGTGGGGATTTACACATGCGTAAGTACGAAATGGTCGTGATCCTGGACCCGTCGATCGACGAGCGTACCGTGGACACCACTTTTGAGAAGCTCATCAAGGTTGTTCCTGCTGAGGGCGGCACCGTCGACAACACCGACGTGTGGGGCAAGCGCAAGTTCGCCTACGAGATCGACAAGAAGCAGGAAGGCATCTACGTCGTCCTGAGCTTCACCTCGAAGCCCGAGACCGCCAAGGAGCTCGACCGCCAGCTCGGCCTCAACGAGTCCGTTCTGCGCACGAAGCTCATGCGCGTCGACGAGAAGTAAAAACCTCGTTTACAAGCCACACCGCACCATCAGCTGAAGGAGAGTCATGGCGAACGATACCGTCATCACCGTCGTCGGAAACCTGACCGCCGATCCCGAGCTGCGCTTTACGAACTCGGGGATTCCCGTCGCGTCGTTCACCGTCGCGTCGACCCCCCGCACGTTCGACCGCCAGTCGGGCGAATGGAAGGACGGCGAAGCTCTCTTCCTGCGCTGCTCCATCTGGCGCGATGCAGCCGAGAACGTCGCCGAGTCCCTCACGAAGGGCACCCGCGTGATCGTTCAGGGCCGCCTCCAGCAGCGCTCCTACACCGACCGCGAAGGCAATAACCGCACCTCGATCGAACTCCAGGTCGACGAGATCGGTCCTTCGCTTCGCTACGCGACCGCGAAGCCGACCCGCACTCAGCGCGGCGGCAGCGGAAACTTCGGTGGCGGTTTCAACGGTGGTAACAGCGGTGGCGGCAACTACGGTGGCGGCCAAGGCGGCTACTCCAACCAGGGAGGCTACGGCGGTAACCGCGGTGGCGCCCAGGGTGGACCGCAGGGCGGCCAGAACCCCGCCGATATCGATCCCTGGAGCAACGGCGGCGCTGAAGAGCCACCGCCCTTCTAAATCGCGCCGTGCCACTCGGCACACATCCTCAATTTATCCATTCCATCCCGGGTAGAAAGCCCGGGCTCCCCTCACTCAAAGGAGCACCACGATGGCGAAGCCAGAGCTTCGTAAGCCCAAGAAGAAGCAGAACCCGCTCAAGAGCGCCGGTATCGAGAACATCGACTACAAGGACCCCGCGGTTCTGCGTAAGTTCATTTCGGATCGCGGAAAGATCCGTGCACGCCGCGTGACCGGCGTCAGTGTCCAGGAGCAGCGCAAGATCGCGAAGGCCGTCAAGAACGCCCGCGAGATCGCCCTCCTTCCCTACTCGACCTCCGGTCGCTGAGCCAAGGAAGGATAGAGAAAAATGGCTACTACCAAGCTCATCCTCACCAACGAGGTTTCCAAGCTCGGCGGCCCCGGCGATGTCGTCGAGGTCAAGGCCGGCTACGCGCGCAACTACCTTCTGCCGCGCGGCCTTGCCACGCCGTGGACCAAGGGCGCTGAGCGTCAGCTCGAGCAGATGGCTGCCGCAAACTCGAAGCGCGCCGTGGCGTCGCTCGAGGATGCGCAGGCACTGCGTGACCTCCTCCAGACCAAGCCGGTCGTCGTGGCCGAGCGCGCGGGCCAGAACGGCCGCCTCTTTGGCGCCGTGACCGCCGCCGAGGTTGCCGAGGCCGTTAAGGCTGGCTTCGATCGCGAGATCGATCGCCGCAAGGTCGAGTTCACCGCGCCGATCAAGTCGCTCGGCGAGTACACCGTGACGGTGCGCCTGCACGAAGAGGTTTACGCAAACCTCGTTGTCCAGGTCGTTGCCGCGAAGGGTGCGCGCGCCTGAACGGCATAGCGTAAACGCTCGAATGAGAGCGAACGAGGAAGCGGCGGGTCCACACCCGCCGCTTTTTCGTGTCATCTGGTGGTCTTTCGCGCGCCCTGCCAAAAAATTGAATACATTTATGCAATGACCTCGCAATCCTCACACCCGCCTACGGCCGGCGATCCCCACGAACACGGCCACCTTTCCCGATCACTTACGCATCGGCAGATGGCCATGATCGCGATGGGCTCCGCACTCGGTACCGGCTTGTTCCTCGGTTCCGGAGATGCGATCGCCGTGGCCGGTCCCGCCGTGATCATCAGCTTTGCGATCGGCTCCGCCATTGCCATGACGATCGCCCTCGCGATGGGCGAGATGGCCTCGCGTCACCCCGTCCAGGGTGGATTTGGCACACTCGCCGCGCGCTACCTCTCGCCTTTTTGGGGGTATCTCGTGCGGTGGCTCTACTGGATCGTGACGGTCGGGGTGACCGCCGCAGAACTGTATGCGTGCAGCCTGTATCTCCAGTTCTGGGCTCCGGATCTTCCTCAGTGGGCGGGGGTCGCGATCCTCGGCGCGATCGTCGTTGCGATCAACGTGGTGAGCGTCAAGAGCTTCGGCACGATCGAGTTTTGGCTTTCGAGCATCAAGGTCATCGCGGTCGTCGTCTTCATTCTCGTGGGGCTGTGTCTCGTGTTCTTCGGGCTCCCGGGAACACCTGCTGCCGGGGTCTCGAACTGGACGAACGACGGTGGCTTCATGCCCTTTGGTTTCAAAGGCGTGTGGGTCTCGATGGCGCTCGTGATGTTTTCCTTCGGCGGCATCGAGATGCTGTCGATCTCGGCCGCAGAGGCGAAGGATCCCGCGCGGTCGATCCGCACGGCCGCGCAGTCGACCGTGGTTCGATTGAGCTTCTTTTACGTCGTGGCGATCGGGATTATCGTCGCGCTCGTGCCGTGGAAAGAGGCCTCGGGTGCCGCTGGTGACGTGCGCTTGTCACCGTTCGTCATGGTGTTCCACGAGCTCGGGATTCCCGCCGCGGCGGGCCTCACGAACCTCATCGTGGTGATCACCGCGCTTTCCGCCGCGAACGCGAACGTGTATGCGGGCTCGCGCTTTCTTCACTCGCTCGCCGCGGATTCGCTCGCCCCGCAAATGCTCGAGCGCACGACCAGGCGCGGCATTCCGCTGCCCGGCATCATCGTGCACGCATGCGGGATCCTGGTCGTCGTGGCACTTGCAATGACGGGCATCGGCGGCCTGTTCCCCCTCATCATGTCGACCGTGATCTTCTCGGCGGTCATCGTGTGGGTTTTGATCCTGGTGACCTACGTGGTCTATCACCGCACGCGCGACGGCCGCGAATTATTCCGCATGCCCGGTGGCGTGGTGACGGCGATTGCGGGCATTGCCGGCCTCCTTTTCGTGTTCTCGACGGTGATCGCCGTTGAGCGCATGCAGCTCGCGGCCATGGTGGGCATCCCGTTCGTGCTGCTCGTGACCCTCGCGTACGTGCTCGTGTTCCGCCACCGCATTAGCGTTGAGGCCATCGACGCGAGCTTTGCCGAGGCTGAAAAGGCGCGCGCCGACTTCTCGTAACCTTGATCCCATGCCTTCGACACCTCAGCGGCGCTATGTGCCAATGCTCGATGTTGTGCGTATTTCGGCGATCGTCGCTGTCGTAGGCATCCACTGTCTCGCGCCCGTCGCCACTGCCGAAAGCGCCCCCTGGGCTCTCGTTGTGTTCCGCTCGATGCTGAACGCTGCAGTGCCCGTGTTCATCATGATCTCCGGCGCCCTGAACCTCGCTCCGGTGGCGATGCGCAATGGAGCATGGCCGTTTCTACGTTCGCGTTTCGCGCGGCTCATTCCCGCGACCATCGTGTGGACGCTCGTGTATGGCGTTGTGATCAATGGCGTGGTTCTGGGTCGCGACCTGACCGCGGAGCGGCTAGGCAAGGAAGCGCTCATGGGGGATCAGTCCCCGCAGCTGTACTTTCTGTGGCTCATCATGGGACTGTCCATCATTACCCCCGTGCTCGGCTCGTTCGTTGCGCATTCGAAAGCGCGTGCGTGGGCTGCCACCGGTGTGAGCCTCGCGTGGGGTTTGTCTGTGTATCTTGCTCCGAACGCGTTTGAGGCGGTCGGGCAACCCACGGGTGTGATTTCCGGGGCGGTGCTCACCTACTGGATTTTCTACGTAGGGCACTACCTTGCCGGTCACGTCGCGTTCGCCCACCCGGTCCGACGGCGCCTTGCGCCCGCCGTGCTCGCCCTCGGTATCGCGCTGCTCGTGGCTCTTGGCGTGTGTGGCGGTCTCGGTATTGAGAACGAGGGATGGGGCAAGCTCGTCAGCGGCAACTACCGCTCACCCTTGAATGTCGGTGCGTCGTTCGCGCTTGTGGCGGGCCTTCTTGCCGTGAGCCGCGAGTGGGAGGTTTCCGATCGCGTGCAGGGTGTGTTGCGGCGCCTCGGCGATGCGTCGTTCGGCGTGTTCCTGTGCCATTTCGTTGTGCTCATAGGTGTGCGCCTCCTAGTGCCCGGGCTCGACTCGAGCGGAACACTCGCGTGCGTGGGCGCATGGGTGCTCGTGCTCGGGCTTTCGTGGGCAGTGTCGCTTGTCGCGGCGCGAATCCCTTATGTACGAGCGGTGTTTTAGCGCCGCGGCCTCGTAAGGCGCCTGGTAGCCGTCGGACCCTGCCTGCCGCTCGAGCGTGCGGCCTTTCCTTCACAACCTCCACACTTTGCAAAGTCTTTACTTTTTGCGTGGGGCGCGGGAAGATATGTCAGCACGCACTTCCCTCGTGCCCATGTGTAGAGGAGATTATCCATGTCGATGAGGTCCACGTTCCGCGGCGCATCCGCCGCGTTCGCCGCCGCGCTTGTGCTCGCTTCGTGCGGGGCTACGGGCGGTGAGGTGTCCACGCCAACCGAGACCCCCACCCACGCACCCGAAACGGCGAAGCCGAGCCCCACCCAGATTCCCTCGGCCAAAGAAAGCGACAAGCCGAGTGCGGAGCCGAGCGCGAGCGAGGATGCGAGCGCAACGCCGAGCGAGAGCTCGAGCCCAACCGCTTCTTCTGATTCTGAAGCCAAGGTGGGCGCGGCTCCCGCGATAATTGCTCACTTCACGGAGGACACCAATCCGGATATCGGCGACTTCCCCTTTAGCCGCGACGTGATTGCTACGTCCATCTCGGGCGTCTTCGATGATGGCGGTGAGGCAACCGTGGAGTGCGATGGCGATATCGACATCACCGCGGGCAAGCCGAAGACCCACTGCACGGTGACGACGGGAGACAGGACCCGCGAGGCCTACGCTTACGGCACCTTCTCGAATGTGCAGGGCCCCGGCCTTCTCGTCGCCTTTGACAACGACTTCGATGCCTCGCTCAGCGCGAAGTTCACCGAACCCGGAACCGAGGTTCTCGCCTACGGCATCGGTGACATGTGGGCCGTCGATTCTCCCGTGGATGGCGCAACGGTGTCCGAAAAAGCACTCAAGGCGATGCAGTCCCTCGAGATGCCCATCTCGAAGTTCGAGTGCGCGGGTGAGATGTCGATCGCCGAAGGGCGCAACTCCCAGAAGTGCCCGATCGAAGCGGAATGGGGCAAGGCAGAGGCGACGGTCATCGCAGCGACGATCCTCAATTCCCAGGACTCGGGTGTGCTCGTCGTGACGCAGGTGCCTACCGACGACTAGTTCGCCCCGTGGCGTTGCCCACCTGGCCCGTGCGCGGATTCGCGCGCGCGAGGCGGTGGGGCTATATTAGGGAGCGCTTCGATCTCGGTGTGCCGTGAAACCCGGTGTCGAAGTACCCGCGCAAGTGGCGGAATTGGTAGACGCGCACGGTTCAGGTCCGTGTGCCTTTGCGGGCGTGGGGGTTCAAGTCCCCCCTTGCGCACCCCATGCGGGCCCCTCCTAAGGGAGGGGCTTTCGCGTATCTGCACGCGTGTACTCGGGTGAGGGGTTGAGCAGCATGAGTGAGGAGACACCCTCGGGCTCGCGCACAAACTCATGGCTCGGTGCCGTGGGGGAGGGCGCGGGGTTCGTTCCGACGGCTGCCGATCGGGCCGCCGCTGCCGGCGTTTTTGACAACCTTCCCCTCGCGGGTGCGCAGCTCGAGCTTCCGGACGTGCACGATCCCGACTGGTGGATCAAATCGCGCATATCCTCCGGCGAATTCGATCGCGAGGCGCTGCTGCCCGCCGCTGTGGTGCTGCGCAAGGAACACGATATGCTCGCGCATACTCTTCGCTCGCTCCCATCGCAAGACGCGGTGCGCGAATACCTCGAGGACTACAACGCTAGGGCGCGCCGCGAAAACAGCGCGGCGGTCCGTGACGCTTCGCTGCGGCCCGCCTCAAGCGAGAAACCTCCGCTTCTCGTGCCTCTCGTCGATGTCGAGGGCTGGGTCTCTCGCTGGCACCGCCTCCGCGAGCAGTGAGGGCCTGCCGCCCGGCTGTGCACGCCCTCAGGGCAGAGGGGGCGCGGCGGCGAAGGGATCCGAATCGCTATCGGTGTTGGCCGTGTATTCGGCCTTCGCGAGGGCCCGATCACGTGCCTCGGGGCCGCACAGGGAGGCGATGAGGGCGGCGGTCATGTCCATCCCAGCGGCCACGCCCGAGGACGTCCAGCGATCACGATCCTCAACCCAGCGAGCCTCCCTCTGCCAGGCAACCGCCTGACCGAAGGTGCGCGCCCACTCGAACGCGGCTTTATTGCTCGTTGCGCGGTAGCCTTCGAGCAGCCCAGCCGAAGCGAGGAGCGCCGAGCCCGTGCACACGGACGCGAGGAGCCGGGCACGCGTGCCGGCCTCGGTAAGCCACGCGAGAAACGGCGCATCGTCGACGAGCGTGCGCGTGCCGGGCCCTCCCGGGACGAGAAGGATGTCGATCGGCTCCTTGGAGAGCTCCCGGAACGAACGCGCACACTCCACGCGAAGGCCCTGCGCGCTCGAGATGAGACCCGCCTCGGGCCCCACAAAGTCGAGCGTGATGCCCTCGACGTGGCTCAAAAGCTCAACCGGCCCGCACACGTCAAGCAGCTCGAATGCGTCAAAGAGGACGACGCTTACTCGTCTCGTCATCGATTACTCTCCTTTGAGATGCGCTGGTCGAATCACGTCAATATCGACCTTCGTGGAAATTCCGTCAACTGTGCCGTCAAAACGCAGCTGCCATACCGCCCAGCGATCCTCCTTGGGTCGCGACGACTCGGAAAAGAGCCAGGTTGGGCGGCCTTCGGCGTGCGGGAGGTCGTAGTGGCGCCGCCACTCGGCACTCGAGTAGATCACGAGCTTTCGCCCCCACGCCTTCTCGACAATGCTCACGAAGTCGGCGACCTCCGCGTTTGCGTGCTGCGCCTCGGGGCGTTCGTCGCACGCGCCATCAAACTCGAGGTCGAGGGCGGGTGGAAGCGCACCCGAATCCGGAGGGGCCGCCTTCAAGAAATCGCGCGCCTGATCCGCGCCGGGGGAGCACAACGTGAAGTAGTGGTAGGCGCCCGGGGTGATGCCGTTTTTCGTGGTGCCCTCCCAGTTCGCGGCAAACTGCGGGTCTTTATAGCCGGTGCCTTCGGTCGCCTTGATGTACGCAAAGCTCACGCCCGCATCGGCGACATCGCCCCAGTCAATCGTCTTTTGGTGCGAGGACACATCGATGCCGAGGCTTTCGCCCTCGCGCAGATCCACCCCGCGCGGCAGGTTTGTGAGGGCGGAGGCATCCGCGGGGGTGTCCGGGATGGTCATCACGCGCGCCTTCACGGGTGCGGGCGCGGCGGGGACCGCCCGTTGGTCCGACGGCTGCCCGGCCGCAATGGTGCTCACGAGCGTGCCAATCGAGACGAGCACGCAGGACGCGGCGAAGATGGCGACGATCGCTTTGTATTGGCGCCGATAGACGTCGGCGCGAGAAAAGCGCGGCATACCGAAAGTGTAGTGGTCAAGCGCTCACGGATGTGGGTGCGACGCTAGATGAGCAAGCGTCGGAACGGACCCTGTAGCGTGGTGGTGTGCCCTCCCAGTTTCCGCCACTGACCACCCAGTTCGCGCGCGAGTTTCCCGATCTCGTGCGCGAGTGCGCGCCCAGCATCCCCACCGATACGCGCGTGGGGGCCGCGAATGCGCCGCTCGGGAGGGAGCTCGGGATCGATTCCGGGGCGGAAATCGAGGCGGTCGAGAGCCTCGCGCGCAGCTTTGCGAATGCGCACAGTGCGCACGCCATGGCGTATTCGGGCCACCAGTTTGGCACCTTCTCGCCCGTCCTCGGCGACGGCCGCGCCCACCTCATGGGCGAGCTGACCTGCGGCGATGCGATCGTGGACGTGCACCTTAAGGGTAGCGGGCTCACGCCGTTCTCGCGTCCTGGATCGGACGGCAAAGCGCCGCTCAGCGCGATGTATCGCGAATACCTCGTCTCGGAGGCGCTTGACGCCCTCGGCATTCCCACGAGCCGCGCGCTTGCGATTCTCGAGACGGGGGAGCGGATCAGGCGCCGCGCACCCGAGCCGGAACCTGCGGGGATCCTCGTGCGCACGGCTGCAAGCCACGTTCGCGTGGGCACCTTCCAGTTCGCGAGGGTCGCGGGCGATCAGGGATCAATCGCGGCGGATACGCGCGACACGCTCGTACGATTCGTCCTCGATCGGCACTACCCCGGACGGGAAGAGAGTGCCGACGCTCGCCGGCGGCCTGCCCTTGCTCTCCTTCGCGGCGTCGCAGCGCGCCAGGCGCGGCTCGTGGCCCAGTGGATGGGGGTGGGGTTCGTGCACGGCGTTCTCAATACCGACAACGTCAGCGTTGCGGGCGAATCGATCGACTTTGGGCCGTGTGCCTTCCTCGATCGGTACGAGGCCGGGGCGTGCTTCAGCTCGATCGACACCGGCGGCCGCTACGCCTACGGCCAGCAGCCGGCCATTACGCAGTGGAACCTCGCGCGCTTCGCCGAAGTCCTGCTCGACCTCATCGACCCGGATCCGCAGCGCGCGATCGACGACGCGAGTGCGGTACTAGCGGAGTTTGAGGAGGAGTACCGCGCTGCCTTCACGCGAGTGTTCGCGCGAAAGCTCGGAATTGAGGCGGAACCGGACGCCGCGTTGGCGCAGTTCGTTGCGAACACCCTCGAGTCCCTCGAGCGCGAGCACATGGACTTCACCCTGTTTTTCAGGGCCCTCGCCGAAGGAAAAAGCATCGACGGAGAGTTTGCCGCGGGCAGTGCGTGGCGAGCTGAACTCGAGGAGCTTCGCTCGCGCGGGGGAACGAGCCTCGAGCGCGCGGAGGCGCTCATGCGCGAGACGAACCCGATCTACATTCCCCGCAACCACCACGTCGAGGCAGCACTGCGCGACGTCGAGCGCGGCGAGCGGGGAAAATTCGAGCGCCTCCTTGCCGCGATTCGCGAGCCGTGGACACGCCGCGACGGATTCGAGGACCTCGAGGCGCCACCGCCCAACGCTCGATTCTTCACGAGCTTTTGCGGGACGTGAGCCGCTTTCCCGAGGATCGATTCAGCCGCCGAGCTCGAACGCGAAGCGCTCGAGCGGAGTGTGGCCCGCCTCGGTGACCGAGGTGGCGCGGTCATTCGTGCCATCGCGCTTATCGAACGCTTCGGCAAGGGGAAGCGCCGTGCTGCGCGCCGCTTCAATGAACTCCTCGACGGTTGTGTCTTCGCCGTTGAGGCCCTTGATCGCCATCGCGCCGTACCCGGCGCGCGTAAGCTCGCTCGCCACCACGATCAGCTGCTTGAGCGCCGCAAGGTACATGCTCGGGGCGAGGCCCTCGTGGCGTACGTTCGGCAAGTGGCGCACGAAGAGCATCGCCGCCATGCGCACATTGCCCGTCGCGAGAAGGAACAGCATGTGGTCGATCTGGTGGCTGAGATGCATCGGTGAGGACATGATCAGCGGGTAGGAAAACTCCGCGAGTGCCGCGGCCTCGGGAAGCCTCCCGGCGCGCGCGAACGCGAACAACGCCTCCGAGGCGATCGACTGGGGCTCTTCCGCGCACTCGTAGCCCCGGTCGAGGATTTCGTCCACGAGGCGAAGCGCTGCCTCCGGCTCGTCGATCTGCCACAAAATCGTGGCTTCCTGCGCCCTCGCGCACGCGTCGCAATTGGAGTATTCGTCGGGAGGGCACGCCTTGATGCGAGTGAGAACCTCGCGGGCTTCGTCGACATTGCCCGTCTCGAGCGCGAAAGAGAGTTCAGCCCACAGGATTCCGGCTTCCCCGGCTCCTTCGCGTTGATAGGCGGCGCGCATCATGTCGAGCGCGGAACGCACCTGGGAAAGCGAGTACTGGGGGTAGCTCAGAAGCATGACCGTGAGCCACTTGTACCACCACAGGAGGTCGACGTCCGGCTGAGTCTCGAGAGGACGCACGGGGTAGCGAGAGGGATCGGAATCGTGCATGTGCGCGCACCACAGGAACAGCGTGAGCTGCTCCGTGGCCTCGGCTGCCTGGAAGGCGAAACCTACGAGCCGCATGCGGATCTCGTAGAGGGCTCGCTTATCGCCTCGCTCCTCTGCGAGTCGCTCGGCGCGCTTGCCGATCTCCCACCGCTCCCGCGGCGGCATCGGCGCAGGGGAGTCGAAGCGGCGCGCGAGGCTTTCGACGGTCTCTGTTTCGCTCATCGCGACTCCGGGGTGCCCTTCCACCACGTGTCGGTGATGGTCACGGGCGTTGTGCGCTTGTGTCGCGACGAGAGATAGCGGCGCTCAATGTTCTCTGCGGAGGGCGCGGGGATGTCTCGGCCTTCGAGGTAGTCGTCGATGTCGTCGTAGCTCACGCCGAGCTCGTCCTCGTCCGTGCGCCCGGGGTTGCCATCGAGCAGGTCGGCGGTCGGCACCTTGGTCCAGAGCGGATCCGGTGCGCCCAGATGTTCGAGAAGCGAGCGGATCTGGCGCTTGTTGAGCCCGTAGAGAGGGAGGATGTCCGCGCCACCGTCGCCAAACTTCGTAAAGAACCCGACCGTGGACTCGGCGGCGTGATCCGTGCCGATCACGAGGAGCCCTTCGTCACCGCCGATCGCGTACTGAGCGACCATGCGCAGGCGCGCCTTGATGTTGCCCGCGTTGAAATCGCTTGTCTCATGCCCCGCCGCAGACGCAAACTCGTGGCGAAGTGCATCCGCAGCGCCCTTGATGTTGATGGTCATCTCGCGGTCCGCGCCGATCCACGCCATTGCCGCGGCCGCATCGGCCTCATCGTGCTGCACCCCGTGTGGAAGGCGCACCGCGACGAAATGAGCGTCGCCGCCCTCGGCACGCACCTTCTGAACCGCGAGCTGAGCGAGGCGGCCCGCGAGAGTCGAATCGACGCCGCCGCTAATGCCGAGCACAAAGCCGTTCGCGCCGGTCGAACGCAGGTACTCGGTCAGGAAAGCGACGCGGCGCTCGACCTCTGCCGCAGGGTCGATCTGGGGCTTCACGCCCATCTCGTTGATAATCGATGCTTGGAGTTCACGCATGGTCCCAGCCTAACTTTCGGTGCCTTCGCCCGGTTCGAGAAAATCCTCGATCGAGAGATCGCGCCGCATGAGATTCGTGGAAAGCGCGAGCATGTCGGAAAGGGACTCGTTGAGGATCGCGCGATCCGCGGGCCGCAGCGGGTTGTGCCCCGCGAGCATCGCCTGCACGTAGATGAGCCGCACCGTTCGCGAGGCCACCACCTGATCCTCGCTCTCGATGCCCGCGAGCATTTTCACGAGGGGGCTATTCCAGTTGAGAACGAGTGTGGCAAGGGTGGGCAGGCTCGAGTCTGGGCCTTCCGGCGCACGCTCCGTTTCCGGTGAGGAGGCCGTGACCTCACGCATGAGG
Organism: Dermabacter sp. HMSC08H10; assembly: GCF_001807585.1. Lineage (NCBI taxonomy): Bacteria > Bacillati > Actinomycetota > Actinomycetes > Micrococcales > Dermabacteraceae > Dermabacter > Dermabacter sp. HMSC08H10. The sequence continues at coordinate 45,893 of NZ_KV789416.1, read as the reverse complement.
TCGCCCCAGAAGCCGCTCGTCGATTCCTCAAGGCGGCGCAGCTCCATGCTCCTCAAAACATCGGGATCAACGACGTAGAGGGCCGGGACATCCTCGGGAGTAAATGCGCGCACCTGGACGTCGCAATCGAGCCCAAACAGCGCGGTTTCGGCGAATGCGCGCACGCGTTCGGCGGCCTCTTTGTCTGGACCGAACACCGCCCCGAACTGCGCAATCACATCGCCAAGGGTGATGGGCGCGGCGCTCGCGGACGCAATAGTCTCGCCGAGCATCCGCATGAGGTCTTTTTCGTACACGTAGCCGGCATTGACGACGACCTGGTCGCTCGGGACTACGCCCGCGAGCTGGCGGAATTCCTCCGTTGTTTCGGCGTAGCGCACACGCGGGTTCGCCTCGACGATCTCGCTCACGAGCATGCGCCCCTGGTTCGTCTCGAACGTGAAATGAGGCAGCACGATCCGCGCGAGCTCCACATCGTGAACGGCGAGGGAGCGCAGGGCCAAGTCGTGAATGGCAAGGAAACGCTGGAGGCCGCGCGGATCGCTCTCAGCAAGCGAGAGGATCCAGGACCGCAAGGTCGAGGCAATCGCGCGCTTCGTGACCGCGAGCGCCTCATCGTTGACGAAACCTTCGCGCGAGGCGGTGGGGGTGAGCCCCGTGGAATCGAGAACGACTCGCACGAAAAATGCCCATTCGGGCAGGAGATCGGGGAGGGCTTCGGAGACGAGAAGCCCGCCCATGTAGGCGCGCGTGGCCTGCCGCGCGCCTGGAGAGGGGGAGGCCGGAAGAACGAAAGCGGTTCCTCGCGTGCCCGTTTCGGGAACGGAAATGTCGATTATGTCGAGGGGTTGTGCACCGAGAAGTTCAGTTCCGTACTCGGCGAGGTGCTCGAGATCCCGCTCGAGGGCCCAAGCGTGAAGGTCATCTTCGCTGCCCTCCACGGGAGCATCTGCCGCCGAGGGGAGCACCCCGGGGGAGAGGTGACGGGTAAAAAACGGGGTGCGGTTGACGAAACGCTCGGTTCCACGCGGCCCGCAGACCTCGAGCGTCACGGGGAGGAACTCCGCGAACGTGGTCGCGAGCTCCCACACGCGAACGTATGACGTGAGCTCGCGAGCATCCGGCCGGGGGGTGAGCCGCACGCTCGTGCCGACTGCAACGTGAGAGCCGGCCGAACCCTCGAGAGATTCGAGCGTGAACGTGCCGTCGCTGCGGCCCACCCAACGGCTCGCCTCCCCACCGGAGGCGGGGCGGGTCTCGACCACGATTTCATCGCTCACCATGAAGCAGCTCAGCAGCCCGATGCCGAACTGCCCCAGCCGATCCGTGCGAGGCAAGTCGAAAATGTCCCGCTTGCTCGATTGGCCGACGGTCGAGAGGAGCTCCGCCATTTCCTCGCGGTGCATGCCCGCGCCGTTATCGGTGACAACGAGCTCGCCAGATTCGGGGCCCACGGGCGTCACCTGGATGAGGGCATCATCGAGGGTCAGCGTGCCCGCCTCGATGCGCGTCATGATCGCATCGCGAGCGTTCTGAATGAGCTCGCGCAGGAACACGCGCGGATTCGAGTAGATGTGCGTGCTCAGAAGCTCGACGACCGCGTGAAGGTTGACCTGAAACGGATGGGAGGGAAGCGTCATGCCTCGATCCTACGGAAACAGGTGAGCCTTGGCAGTCGTCGGACCCTCGATTGTGGATAACTCGCGCCCGGTGCCCGTCAGGCCTTCTCCCCGGGTGCCGAACCCTCACCGCTCTCGGGCGTTTCGGATTCGGCCGCCTCGCCAGCGTCCTGCTGCTCTTCAGCAACCGCGGACTCCTCGGTGTCCTCCGTGTCCTCGGCGCCCTCAGCATCACCGGGCTGCGGAGCATCCTCCGTATCCGAAGAACCGTCGGACTCCTCAGCGCCTTCTGCACCCTCTCCAGTCGACGCTTCGTCCTGAGCCGCGTTCTCGACACGGTCGTGAAGCTTCTTCTTGATTTTCTCCACCCGGCGCTTCGCACGGATACCGAACAAGAGCATCACGAAGGCGACCGCCGAATAGGCAACCATGATCCAAATGAGGTGGGCGAAGTTGATCGAGCCGCCCGCGATCGCGACCCTCAGTGCGTTCACGACCGACGTGAAGGGCAAGTACGGGCTGATGATCTGGAAGAACTTCGGAGTCGTCTCAATCGGGTACGTAGCACCCGCCGACGCGAGCTGAAGCACCGTGAAGATGAGCGACATGAAGCGCCCCACGGGGCCAAAGCACGCGACGAGTGCCTGGTTGAGAGCCATGAACGTGAGCGAGGCGATGAACGAAATAAGGAACGCCTGGCCAAGACGCATCATGTCGATCCCCACGAGGAAGTGCACGGTCGAAACCATGAGCACCGACTGAAGCACGCTCACCAAGGCACCCGGAAGGTAGCTCGCAAGGGCGACCATTGCGGCAGGCATGTTGCTGCCCACGCGGCGACCGCTCAGGGCCGGGAACACCAGGAAGAACGCGAGCGCGCCGATCCACAGCGAAAGCGTCATGAAGTACGGGCCAAGGCCGTAGCCGTAGCTTTCAACCTCGTGCAGGCGGTGCTTCGACAGGTCTACTTGCTGAGAGGCAACGCTCGCGAGATGATCCTTCTCAGACGTGGAGTAATTCGGCACTTGCTCGACGCCATCGGCAAGGCCGTCGTGGAGCTCGTTCGCGCCGTCCTTGAGTTCACCGAGGCCGCCACCGAGTTTGTGCGCACCGTCGTCGAGCTGACCGATGCCGTCATCGAGCTTGACCGCGCCGTCGTTGAGCTTGCCGAGACCGCCGTCAAGCTGGATTGCACCATCCTTGAGCTTCGACGCACCATTCGACAGATCGCCAGTGCCGGTCGCGAGGCGCTGCGCGCCGTCGTTGAGCTTGCCGCTCGCGGCATCGAGTTTCTTCGCGCCATCGGCGAGGGTCGAGGCGCCCGCATACGCGGTGCCCGTGCCGTCCTTGAGCTGGCTTGTGCCGTCCGCGAGGCGTCCCGTGCCGTTCGACAGCTCTCCCGCACCGTCGGAAAGCTGACCGAGGCCACTATTGAGCGAGTTCGCGCCGGTCGCAAGCTGGTTGATGCCGTCAACGAGCTGGGTGGATTTCGCATCCAGCTCCCGCACGCCGTCATCGAGCCGCTTGAACTTATCGGCGACCTCGCGCGATTTCTCTGCCGCCCGATCGAGCAGTGCGGGAAGTTCGTCGACCTTCTTATCGACCGCGTGGGCAGCGAGGTCGAGCGGCGCGATGATCTTCAGGTCGAGATCACTCACGCCCGCATTGATCGTGCGGGAGCGCTCCGCGATCTGATCCGCGCCGTCCTTGAGGCCGTCGATCGTTTGCTTTTGCTGTTCGGGGCTCATTTCGTCCCAGTGCGCCTGAATGTCCGCGAGCGACTCGGCGTAGGCCTCGGTGCCCTCGACATCCTCGGTCGTGAGCTGCTTGAGCTGCACGGCCTCGTCGTGCGCACCTCGCGTCTTGTTCTTGAGGTCGTGGAGGTCCTCCACAATCTCGGGGCCGCGAGCATCGAGATCGTCGAGGCGCTCGGCGATGAGCTCGGAACCGTCGGCAAGGGCTGCCGATCCCTTCTTAAGTTCCGCGACCGCTTCCGGCAGGATTGCCGTTTTCGAGTTCAATTCATTGAGGCCAGCGGCGATCTTCGCCGAGCCGTCCTGGGCATCCGTGAGGCCGTCGCGAAGGCGCAGAGCACCGTCATTGACCTGCGTTGCGCCGTCGTTGAGCTGGTTTGCGGCCGAGTCGAGTCGACCCACGCCGTTTGCGAGATCACCCGCACCGGAGGCGGCGCGGCCCGTCGCATCCTTGAGCTGGGTCGTGCCGTTCGCGAGGGTGGAGGCACCATCCGAGAGCTTGACCGCGCCGTCCTTGAGATCCCCGAGGCCGACGACGAGTTTGCCCGAGCCATCCTTCGCGGTCGCTGTCCCGTCGGCAAGCTGGCCGGCGCCGTCCTTTGCGCTCGTGGTGCCGTCGGCGAGCTTGTCGGCGCCGTCCTTCGCCTCCGAAGAACCGTCGGCGAGCTGGCCTGCGCCATCTTCGGCATCCGAGAGCGAGTCGTGCATGTCGTTGAAGCCCGCGTAGATGTTGTGGAGGTACTCGTCGCTCACCTTTTCGTTGAGCGAATCCGTGACCTTCGTGAGGATGCTCTGGGCGAGGTTGCCCGAGATCATATTTTTCGCGTCGTTGGTCGTGATTGAGAGTTCGGCTTTCGCGGCCGTCGAGGGGTCGTCGTTTCCAACAGAGGCGACGTTGGTGCTGAAGTTCTCGGGGATTGTCAAGACCGCGTAGACCTCGCCGTCTTCGAGTGCCTGGTTTGCGCGCGACTCGGACATCTCCGTCCAGTCGAGGTTGTTGTTCGAGGTCGAATCGAGGAGTTCATCGGTCAGCTCGTCGCCGAGGTCGAGGTCGGGATCGGTGTTGCCCTTGTCGAGGTTGACGACGGCGGCGGGCACCTGGTGGAGCCTGTTGATGGGGTCGACGTTCGACCACGTGAGAAGCGCCGCGTACACGAGCGGAACGAGCGAAACGCCGATCACGAGGATCATGACGCGAATGATGGAAAGGCTGTTTCCGGAACTGCGGAGGCGTCGCGCGATGGAATTGGCCTTGGCCGTGCGCATGGCCTTCAGATTGTTCTGTGACATAAAACGTTCTCCTTAGGCGGCCTTGTGGCCAGTCGCGGCCGCGAGGAAGTCGGTTGTCGTTTCGACCATCGCTGAGACCGGGAGGTCGTCGCGGAGGTCCTTGGTGGCTTGCGAAATGAGACCCGCCGAGAGGAACTCGGCGTAGCGCGCGGCGCGGGGACCGGTGAGACAGGTCAGCGCGTCGCGGAGCGTGCCGATGCCGAGCATGCGCCCTGCAAGGAAGCGCGTGAGTTCGCTTTCGGCGGCGCGCCCGCTCGGGCCGTCGAGAACCGCGAGGTAAAACGTGCGGTTCTCGCTCAGGTGCGTGAAGAGCGCCGTAAAGCTTTCGGCTGCGAAGCGGGTCCAGTTTTCGGGGTGGTCGGGGTTGTCCGACGCCTGCTGGGGGAGCGTCGCGAAGGCCTCTTCGAGGCGAGCCATAGCCGCGGCGTGCATGAGCGTGGGAATGTCCCCGAAGTGCTGGTAGAACGTGGGGCGGCTCGCGCCGGCGCGTCGAACAAGTTCGGAGACGCTCGGGGGCTGCGGGTTTTCGTCGAGGGCGTCGACCATGACGCGGATGAGCGATTCGCGCGATTTTTGAGCGCGCGGATCGATCGGCGTCTCCTCGACGTGATGGCTGAGGGCGCGCCGTGCGGCATACAGGACAGACATGGGGCCTCGACTCTGCTCTTTCTTACAGGTGCCAGTTTTTTCGACCGGGTCAAACGTAAAGCACTGATTTACAGATGTAAAGAGCGCTGGCTTACGTTTGTAAGAAATGTGTCATACCTCGCGTTAGGTAGTTCCTAGCCTTTATCGGTGCAGAACACTGTTACTTTATTGTCATCCCCTCAATGCTGAACCTTTTCTCCCTAGGACCCCCGTGCCCAGATCCAGCAAGAAAGAGTACGCCCTTAAGGTGGCGTACCACCTCGTCACCGAGACCGGTTGCGTTGACGGCCTCACCTTCGATTCGCTCGCGGCAGCCACAGGTATGTCGAAGTCGGGCCTCATCTATCACTTCCCTTCTCGTCACGATCTCCTCGTCGATCTTCACCAGTACGCCGCGAAACTGTGGGAGCGTGAGCTCGCCCGCGTGAGCGGCGGGAAGGCCCCCGAAGACCTCACGCCGGCCGAACGTGAGCGTGCCCTTGTAGTCGCCCTCGAGCGCGAAGAGCCCCTCGCAGAAATTCTTCTCAATATCCAGGCGCTGAGCCACCGTGACTATGAGCGGGCATGGGACGAGATTGATGAACGCTGGCTTCTCAACCCGAGTGAGGATGTCGAGAGCGACGACGACTTAGAGCGACTTGAGGATCACGTTCTCAGTGCTGGGCTTTGGGTGTATAACCACCTCAGCGGGCGCCCGATTTCCGAAAGGAACAGGGCGAAGCTCGTCGCGCGACTGGTAGCGCGAGCCGAAGCGCGCGGGTTGCGCGCCTAAGCGGCTTCGGGAACCGCCCTGATCGCGTTCGCGATCTGAGCGCTCAACTCGATGCGCTGCCCGCCACCTTCGATGCTCATGAGGCCCGTCGAATCCATTTCCTCGAGGATCGTGATTCGGGTGCCCGGGGCGAGCATGCGCTTCGCGCAGTAGCGAAGGATGTCCGGGTTTTCGTCGGAGACGCGCGAAATAACTCCGCTCTCGCCCCTCTCGCAGCGCGTGAGCGGAACGCCGGGGTCGGGCGCGTCGTGAATATCGCACGGGATCGGATCGCCGTGGGGGTCGACTGCGGGGTGCCCGAGCATGTCGTCCATGCGCGCAATCAGTCGGTCGCTTGTCGCGTGCTCGAGCTTGTCTGCCTCCTCGTGAACCTCGTCCCACGCGAGGCCGAGGTGCTCGACGAGGAAGGTTTCGAGGATCCGGTGTCGCCGCACGACCTGACGCGCGATCGTCTCGCCCTCGGCGGTGAGGGCGATCGCGCCGTAGGGGTGGTAGTCGATAAGGCCGTCGGTCGCGAGGCGTTTGAGCTGCGCTGACACCGTCGAGAGCGAAACCCCGAGTGCGGAGGCGATCGCACTCGTTGCGGGGGTGTGCCCGTCGTCGGGCCACTCGCTCGCCTTCCAGATGACGGCGAGGTAGTCCTCGGTGACCCTGGTTGGTTCGGGCGTGGCGTTCATGCGGGGTGAGCCTCTCGTGGGCGGGCGGCGAAGGGCCCTACGGCCCGTGTCAAGAATCGCCCGCGCGCTATTCTCCGTCAAATTGTTTGGACGTCCTCACTTTCGTTTTCCTCTAGACACACCGCATGTCGAGGCGAAAGTGTTGACAGACGTGGACATCATCGCACTCCTGCTCGTGGGCGTCGGGCTTGCCGCCGATGCCTTCGCCGCCGCTCTCACGCAGGGTGTGCACATGCGCCAGTTGTCCTACCGCGTGGCGCTCCTCATCGCCGTCGTGTTCGGGGCGTTTCAGGGCCTCATGCCCGTGCTCGGGTGGGCACTCGCATCCCAGTTCTCCCAGGTGCTCGCCCCCATCGACCACTGGATCGCCTTCGCGCTGCTCGCGCTCATCGGCGCGCACATGATCCGTGAGGCTTTCGTGGTCGAGGAGGAAGACGCTAGCGGCGAGCAAGCGGCGATCAACCTCAAAACACTTCTTCTTCTGGGCATCGGCACGAGCGTCGACGCCGCCGCGATCGGCGTGTCCTTCGCGATGCTCGCCGTCAACATCGTTGAGGCGGCTGCGATCATCGCCCTCGTCACCTTCGCCCTGTCGTTCGTTGCGGTCATCATTGGTCATCGTGTCGGGGCCCGATTCCGAACTCCCGCCGCGGTAGCGGGCGGCCTTGTCCTCATCGCTCTGGGCGCCAAGATCTTGATCGAACACCTCACAACGTGAGTTGATGCGGGCGATGATGCGCGCGCCTCGCGAATGGTTTTATCCTGAGGCACGTGCCTTCTCCCCGCGTCTCTCGTCATCGCCGGACATTTCTGCACGCGATTCCCGCCGAGGCGAGGGTTCATGTCGGCTCGAGCGCCCGGACCTTTGTGACCCTCGGCGAGGCGCGAGGCGAGTTCGTCCCCGCGGTGCGCATCTCCTTTTCGGTTGCGGTCCCCCTCGTGATTCTCCTTTTCTTGGGACGCCTTGATCTTTCACTCTTTGCGTCATTTGGCACCTTCAGCTCGCTTTATGGCCGATTCGTTCCCACGCGCGAGCGCGTGCGGCAACAGGCCATTGCGGGAGGCGCCCTGGTAGCGTGCGAGGTTTTCGCGACCGCTGCGCGCCACGCGGAGATGCTGGTTCCGACGTTTCCTGGGGCCTGGATCGTCGTCATCGTCGGCACGATGGTGGCGGCCCTGACGTCGGGCCTCGTGCCTCGCTTTTCGCTGAGGCCGCGGGGCGTGCTCTTCTTCGTTTTTGCGGCGACGGCTATCGCGACGAGCCCGCACGTGTTCCCGCTGTGGATACCGCTTGTATTCGGCGGCGGAAGCGTGCTGATTTCCTTAGCGTTCAGCGTGCTCTTTCACGTGCTCGGCGAGGCCAACACGGGCCGCCCGGTGCCGGTGCCGGAGCGCGTGAGCGTTGCCGATTACGCACAGGATGCGGGCCGCTTCGCGAGCGCGGCATTGATTGCGGGGTCGATCTCAACGGCGCTCATGATTCCTTCGCCATATTGGGCGCAAGTGGCGGCCGTGGCTCCTCTTTCAGAAACCCGCCGCGTGGGGCAGGTCAACCGTGCCCTTCACCGCGTTGTGGGGACCGTCCTTGGCGTCGCCATCGCGGCGTTCCTCATGTCGTTTCCGAGTCAGCCGTGGCAGACAGTCGTGTGGATCGTCGCGATGCAGTTCCTCGCGGAGATGTTCGTGACGCGCAATTATTCATTTGGGCTCGTATTCGTCACGCCGCTCGCCTTGCTCATGGTGCATCTTGCGAACCCCGCGAGGCATTACGAGATGCTCGTTCCCCGCATCGTCGAAACATCGATTGGTGCGGGCGTCGGCATTGTCGTCGTCATCGTCGGCCTCTTTGTGGAGCGCTGGTGGATGTCGCATAAGATGACGTGAAATCTATGTCCTTAGAAAGAGATGGAGTGTTCACGTGGTTGCGCGTCGAAAAATTATCCAGGCTGCCGCAGTGTTGCCTGCACTGTCACTGATTGCCGCGTGCGGATCCTCGGAGAATTCGGCGCGGCCTCTTCGCGTCAGCGCGATTCCGGATCAGGATCCTGACGTGCTCACCGAGCGCGAAGAAGCGTTTGCTCAATACCTCGCCACAAAACTCGAACGGGATGTCGAATACGTTGCCGTCCCCGACTATTCGGCCTCGGTAGCACAGCTCGGCACTGGCGACCTGGATCTCGTGTTTTACGGCGGTCTCACGGGCGTGCAGGCGCGGAAGCAGAGCCCGGACGTCACGATTATCGGCCAGCGCGATATCGACGCGACGTTCACGAGTACTTTCATCGCCAATTCCGATTCGGGGATCGAGCCCGTCAGTGACGTGGCAGGGCTTTCGGTGTACGCCGGCAAGCGCTTCACCTTTGGTTCGGAGACATCGACTTCGGGCCGTCTCATGCCATCGTCGTTCCTTGCGGAGGCCGGCGTCGAGGAGAGCGACCTCGCTGGTGAACCTGGTTTCTCGGGCTCTCACGACAAGACTATCGAGCTTGTCCAGGCAGGCACCTATGAGGGCGGCGCCGTGAACTCGCAGGTGTGGAAGAGCCGCCTCGAAGAGGGCACGATCGACACGGCCAAAGTGATCGCCGTCCTCGAATCACCCACGTTCCACGACTACCACTGGATTCTTCGCGAGGAGGCGGAGAAGGACTTCGGCGACGGGTTCGCTCAAAACCTCAAGGACGTCCTTTTCGCGATGCACGAGGATGAGGCTGGCAAGTCCGTTCTCGAACTGTACAAGGCCGCCAGCATTATCGACGCGAAGCCGGAAGATTACGCGCGCATCGAAGAGGCAGCCGAGAAGCTGGACCTTCTTGGCTGAGATGTCCGGCAGCGATGACGCCGCCGCGTGCCTCGAGAACATCGAGGTTCGCTTCGGCACGCGCCGTGCTCTCGCCGGGAGTGTGAGTGTTGCCCCAGGCGAAAGGGTTGCGCTCATTGGTCCGAGCGGCGCGGGCAAAAGCACCCTTCTTCGACTGTGTACGGGGGCGGTGAGCCCGAGTGCGGGGACGGTGCGCATCGGCGGTAAGAACCTCGCCGAACTTTCCGGCCGTGAACTTCGCTCTGTGCGAGCCAGCATCGGTACGGTGCACCAGGGGCTTCACCTCATCGAGCCGCTTTCGGTGCTCCAGAACGTTCTCGCGGGCAACCTGGGCCGGTGGGGGAGTCTCCGAGCGCTCGCGTCACTCGTCTTTCCTCGCGAGCGCGAGGTTGCCGAGGATGCCATGGATGCACTCGGTATCGCCCACCTCGCTTCTGCGCGTACTGGCCTTCTGTCGGGCGGTGAACAGCAGCGCGTCGCTCTCGCCCGCATCCTCGTACAGCGACCCGGGCTGATCCTTGCCGATGAGCCTATCGCCGCACTCGATCCCGCTCGTGCTCGTGAGGTTATGTCGATCCTGTCCGCGGTGGTCGACGAGACGGGGGCGGCGCTCATTGTGAGCCTCCACGATCCCAAGGTTGCGATCGACTTTGCCGATCGCATCGTGGGTCTGCGCTCGGGGAAGATCGAGTTCGACCTTCCGGCGGGCGATGTGGATCTCGAGCGCACGCGGGCCCTCTACAGGATCGACGCATGACTAAAGCGCGAAGCGCGCGGTGGTGGAGTATTGCCGCTATCGCGGCTGTTCTCGTTTCCGTCGTAAGCGTTATGCCGGGCGTCGCTCTGGCACCGGGGGGAGTTCCGACGCTTGCCCGGTTCTGGCTTGCGGCTTTTTCTCCGGACCTGGACCTCACCTATATTTCACGCATCCTCGGGGCGACACTGACGACACTCGCGTTCTCCGTGCTCGGCACGCTCCTCGCGGTCGCGATCGGCTTCTTCGGCGGCGTGCTCATGAGCGAAGGCTGGTGGCGATCCCGCGGGGGGTGGCTCACGACGCGTCTCGCATTCGCGCTCCCGCGTGGAGTCCACGAAACCGTGTGGGCGGTTGTGCTTTTGCTTGTGCTCGGAAGAGACCCACTCGTGGGCGTTCTCGCGATTGGCATCCCGTTCGGAGCGATCACCGCGAAGGTCTACGCGGAGATTATCGACGAAACCCCCACGGGCCCCTCGGATGCACTTCGCCTCGCGGGTGCAGGTAAAGTCGCGGCGTTCGCGTATGGCACGCTCCCGCGCGTGTGGAGGGACTTCGTGGCCTACGCCTTCTATCGGCTCGACTGTGCGCTGCGCGCTGCGGTAATCCTTGGCATGCTCGGCGTAGGCGGGCTTGGTTTTGAGCTCTCCACGGCGTTCCAGGGTCTCGCGTTCGAACGCATGTGGACCGTGATGTACGCGCTTCTCCTCGTGGGACTCGCGTGCGAATGGTGGAGCCGGAAGCTTCGCGATCCATCTCGTCGATTTATGGCATGCTCGTCGATCGCGATCGCGGCGCTCACCGTTCTTTCGACCTTTCACTTGCGCGTGAGCATTCTTGAGCTTGACCTTTCGCGCATCGCCGAACGCGCAGCTCGGGTCGTGCAGAAAGCCATTCCGCCCACGCTTCCCTCGACTCTCCCGCAACTTCTCGTGGACTCGGCGCTCACGCTCACGATGTCGATCGCGGCTATTGCCGTGGCCTCACTTCTCGGGGGTTTCATGGCTTTCATTGCGACTCCGCCGCCCGTCACGCCCGAGGGCACCCGCGGCCCGCTTCGGCTCGCGCGCGAAGCTCTCGGTTTCCTCGCGCGAGCGATCCTTTTGCTCGTGCGCGTGACCTCGCCGCCCGTATGGGCGCTCCTCTTGCTCTTTTTGCTTTTCCCGGGTCCGCTTCCCGGAACCCTCGCCCTCGGAATTTACAACGCGGGTGTGCTCGGGCGCCTTTATGCAGAAGCCCTCGAAACGGTCGACCGCCGGCCATCTCTCGCCTTGCGCTATGCGGGTGCACATCGACTCATCGAGGCTGTGTATGGGGTGATTCCACTCGTCAAAGGGCGTTTTTCTGCCTACAGCCTTTACCGGTGGGAGGTGACGATCCGGGAGAGCGTCGTGGTCGGGGTCGTCGGTGCAGGAGGGCTTGGTCGCGTGCTCGAAGCCGAACGCACGGCCTTCGACTATTCGTCGATGCTGACCGTTGTCATCGCACTGCTCGTGCTCTCGATCCTCGTGGATCTCGTGAGCGCCTCTGCACGCAAAGCCTGGAGGTAGATGGGCAGGCGTCGGCCACTCTTCCCGGGCGGGCTACTGCGCTGCGCGCTGGAGCCGGTATTCGAGGTGCGCGCGCACGGTGGGCCACTCGTGGTCGAGGATCGAGTACAGCGCCGTGTCGCGTGTGGTGCCGTTTTTGAGAACTCGGTGGCGCCGCATGACCCCTTCAAAGGTGGCGCCGAGTTTTTCGATCGCCGCGCGTGAGTGCCTGTTGAAGGTGTGGGTGCGCAGCTCGATGCGCTGGAACTTTTCGACCTCAAAGAGGTGGCGCAAGAGAAGGAACTTCGCTTCCGGATTCACCGCGGTGCCCTGCACGCTCTGCGCGTACCAGGTTGCGCCGATCTCGGCGACCCGGTTCGCCCGGTCGATGTTGATGACGTTCGTCATCCCGGCGATGTAGCCGGAATCCTCGTCGACTTTGCGGATCACGGTATAGGGGAGCATCGAGCCTGCTGCGCACAGGTCGAGACGCCTCTCGATGTCCTGGCGCATTTCCGCGGGCTTCGCGATGTTCGCGTACCAGAGTTTCCATAGTTCGCCGTCGTTCACCGCGTCCTTGAGTCCCTCGAGATGTTCGAGTGAGAGTGGTTCGAGGACAACGAAGTCGCCGGCGAGGCGAAGGGGTGAAGTGGGCATGCGGTGCATCCTACGCCGCGCATTCTTCGAGCCCTTTGAGAAGAGTTGTTGCGTTGCGCCTCCATTCCTCGCTCACGGTGAGGCTCCCGTTCTTCACGTCGGCGCGGTAGCTCGTGTAACCGAGCAGCGGCTCCACGAGATCCATCCGAAGCGATGCGGCGACGGGGGTGAGCGCGCGTGCCGCATCGAGCCCGCCGTTGGAGTAGCCCCACGCGATGATGCCGAGCGGCTTGCCTTCCCATTCCGCGGAGAGGTAGTCGATCGCGTTCTTGAGCGGCGCCGAGAAAGAGCCGTTGTACTGCGGTGTTGCCCAGACTATTGCGTCAGCTCGCGCGACGATGGCTGCCCACGCACGCGTGTGCGGGCGCTCGTAGTTCCCGGATCGAGGGTGGTCGAGCTCGTCGAGGAACGGCAGGTTAATGTCCTTGAGATCCGCGAACTCGACGTCGAAGGTCGTGGTCTCCTTCGCAAGGCTTTCGAGTGCGCGCGACACGAGGATCCCCGAGCGCGATGGACGCGTAGTTCCGTGAATTATCAATAACGTGGGCATGTGTCGAGGTTACGCCTCAACCGCTCAATTCGGCCCGCGCTAAGTCGCGCATGACACAGTGAGAACATGAAAAGCTACACCGCAGAGCACGTTTTCGCCCTCGGGTATCGCGCTGCCGCTGACGCCCTGACGGCAGCTCTCGCCTCGGGCTTCGATCCGGCAGGCGACCCTGAACGCACCTTCACGAGTGTCGGGACCGGCGAATTCCTCACGATGCCCTCAAGGGTCGGTGACGATGCCGGCATCAAAATACTGACCCTTGCGCCGCACAACCCGGACAAGTCTCTCCCGTTCATCCAGGGCACGTATCTGCTGTGCGACGCGCAGACGCTGACGCCGCGCTCGCTCGTCGACGGGATCGCCCTCACCGCGCTTCGCACGCCCGCGGTGGCCATCGCCGCGGCACGCCCGGCATTACGCGCGATCGCCGCGCACGTCACGCGCCGGCCGAACGTCGTCGCCTTCGGCGCGGGAGTTCAGGGGGAGGGGCTCGTGCGGGCGCTCGCCGATGAGTGCGGCAGCGGGGGCGTGGGCTTCGACGCTCTCGGGTCTGTCACCTACGCCGTGCGCAGCCCGGAAAACGTGAGTGAAAGCGCGCTCGCGGTGGGCGCGGGCGGGAGTGCAGGCGAGGTTGGAACGGTGAAGGCAGGTTCCGACGCCTGCCGCGCTGCCGTCGAGGCCGCCGACGTGATCGTGTGTGCGAGCGCGGCAAAGGAGGCGGTGTTTGACGACGCGTGGGTGCAGGCGCACGCGGCCGTCCTCGCCGTCGGCGCGCATACGCCGCAGACCCGCGAGGTCCCCGCCGAGACGATGGGACGTGCCCGCGTGATCGTCGAGGATCAGGCGGTCGCCTTGCGCGAGAACGGGGACGTCGTGCGCGCGATCGCCGACGGGTTCCTTGCCGACAGCGCCCTCGTGAGCATGAAGGCGCTCCTTGGCGAAGAGGCGACTATGGCGGCAGGTGAGGTGAACGTTCCGGATACCCCCACGGTCGTGACGACCGTGGGTATGAGCTGGCAGGATCTCGTCGTGGCCGCCGCGGTTGCCCGCCACGCGGATGAGAACGCAAGCTTCAGGAAGAGTTGCGAGAATTGAGGCATGAGTGAAACCACCGCACAGCTGAGCGTTATTGAGCGCAGCAAGCGCGTCGCCAGGCGGGCCGCACTCGCGACGACTGCCGGTATTGCCGCATCTCAAGCAGTCGCCGTGGGCACCCTTCTCGCCATGGACGCCTACACGAAACGCGGGCGCAAGAAGCGCCGTGCGCCCAAGCCCGGGACGTTCGATTCGAGCGTCGAGAAGTCCGACATCAGGATCTTCACGAGCGGCGAGGAACTTTACGATTCGATGATCGAGTCGATCGACAATGCCGAGCACACGGTTATGCTCGCGACCTTCATCTGGAAGGGAGACCGCGTAGGCCAGCGCTTCATGGACGCCGTGAACAACGCGGCTGCGCGCGGAGTCGATGTGTTCCTCATTTGGGACGTCTTCGCGAATCTCGTGGTTCCTCGCCAGTTCTTCGAGCAACTTGATGAGCGCATCAACGTTCACCGCATGTACCCCATCTCGGGGTCGTTTTGGCGTGCCCCGATCCGTTCGACCGGTCTGCTCCACTCCAAGGTCCTCGTCGTCGACGACGAGGTGGGGTACGTGGGCGGCTTCAACATCGGCGATGCCTACGAGAGTGAATGGCGCGACACCCACGTGCGCGAGGTGGGGCCCGCCGTGTGGGAGCTGCGCCAGGCGTTCGTCAACGTGTGGAACGAGGATCGTCGCGCCGATGAACGTATTGACTGGATCGCGCCACACGCATGGAATACGCGCGTCGAGGTCCACCCCAACCTCCCGCTCCAGGCCGTCTACCCGATTCGCCGCATGTACCTCGCGGCCATCGAGCGCGCCCAGAAGAACATCTGGCTCTCGACCCCGTACTTCGTTCCCGACGGCAAGCTCCTCGAGCCGCTTCGTGCCGCTGCCGCGCGCGGGGTCGATGTGCGCCTCATGCTCCCCGAACAGTCCAACCACGTCGTCGTCGACTGGGTCGCGCGGGGCTTCTACCAGGATCTACTCGACGCTGGCGTGCGCATCTTCCTCTACACGCCCGCGATGAACCACTCGAAGATCGCGACGATCGACGGGATGTGGGCAACCGTCGGAACCGCCAACCTTGACCGGCTTTCGCTCGCGCTTAACTACGAAACCAACCTCGAGGTTGCCGATCCGGCATTCGCCGAGGCTCTCGAGAAAGTGTTTGAGGCCGACTTCAAGGACTGCTTCGAGGTGGATCCCGAGAAGTGGAAGGCGCGCGCAGGAATCGAGAAAGTTACCGAGAAGCTGCTCGTTCCGCTGCGCCCCATAATGTAACGCGGCTCGTTCACCTGTAGGCCACCGTCGCGTCAACCGCCCGTGGAATTGCCACCTTAGCCTGGCCCGATCACGCGCGGTCGACATGCGTGAACACGCCCCACGAAAAAGGAGTTTCCCGTGAAGTACACGCACCGAGTGCAGGTCTCGGCGCCCTTCGATGTTGCCCTTGAGGCGGTGCGCCACGCCCTCGCCGAGGAAGGCTTCGGGGTGGTGTACGAACTGAACATGCAGGGCACCCTCTCCAACAAGATCGGCGCTGAAGCTGGCGCCGAGCTCGGCCCGTACGTGATTCTCGGTGCGTGCATCCCGGCGCTCGCGAGGCGCGCTCTTAATGCCGATCCGTCGATGGGGGCGCTTTTGCCGTGCAACGTCGTCGTGCGCGCGGGGGGGAGCTACGAGCAGAGCATCGTTGAGTGCATCGACCCGACCGTCATGAGCGGGCTCAGCAGGGGCGAGGAGGTCCGCGCGATGACGGAAGATGCCGACCACGGCCTCCGTACCGTTCTCGCGAGCATCGACCATTTCGTCCCCGCGCAGGGAGCAGGAACCGGCGCCCCCGCGGCCGTCACGGAAGCGCCCGCCGTGCGCCCGCCGCAAGCATCGCATGCCGAAGGCGTCGAGGTCGCGGGGGTCGAGGGCTACCGACCCGTGATCGTTGGCCACCGCGGAGCAGCGCTCGTGACGACCGAGAACACGCTCGCGGGCTTCCGCCAGGCAAAGACGGACGGCGCTGGCGTCGTCGAATGCGACGTGCACCTGAGCGCCGACGGCACGCCGATCATCATGCACGACGAGACGATCGACCGCATGGCCGATCCAGCTTCTATTCCCGCAAAAGGCGCTATTAAGGACCTCACGAACGCCGAACTTGCACAGGTGTCACTCCAGGGTGGCCACGGCGTTCCGCTTCTCACGGAGCTTCTCGCGATGGACGACCTCGAGCTTTATGTCGAGGTCAAGGTCGCGTCGGCCGCGACGGCTTCGGCGCAGCTCATCCACGATAAACGCCCGGGGCACGGCGAGCGCGACACGGTCATTTCCTTCGTCCCCGAGGCTCTCGCGGCTGTGCACGAGGTTGCCCCGCACGTGGGGCTCGGTCTCCTCGTGGATGAGGTCGAGGAGTCGACGTGGGACACGCTCGAGGAGCTCGGCTGCACGTGGCTGAGCTGCAGTGTGGACGGTCTCACCCCCGAGGCCGCGAAGGAAGCGCACGCGCGTGGTTACAAGATCAACGTGTGGACGGTGAACACGGAGGAGCAGCTCACAAGGGCCATCGAGCTCCGCCCCGAGTCGATCTCCACGGATGATCCCCGCTGGGCGATCGAACAGCTCGCGGCCCGCTAAAGCGTCGCGTCTCTCATCCTGAGACCGCGACTTCCCGAAAGGTGGCCGCGGCGTGTAAGTTTTCAAGAGCGCCTTTACCACTCAGTATCGACAGAGGTGTACGAAGACGACTGCATACACACACGACAAAGGATGATTGATGGCCACTTCACTTGATGCGACCCTTGACGCCGTTTTACGCCGTAATCCCGGCGAAGGCGAATTCCACCAGGCGGTCAGGGAGGTTTTCGAATCGCTCGAACTGCTCCACGCTCGGCGCCCCGAATACGCCGAAGCCGCGATCCTCGAGCGCATCGCCGAGCCGGAACGCCAGATCATCTTCCGCGTCCCCTGGGTCGACGATGAGGGCAAGGTGCGGGTGAACCGCGGCTTTCGCATCGAGTTCAACTCGGCGCTTGGCCCCTACAAAGGGGGATTGCGCTTCCACCGCAGCGTCAACCTCGGCATCGTGAAGTTCCTCGGCTTCGAGCAGATCTTTAAGAACTCCCTCACGGGCCTGCCAATCGGCGGCGGCAAGGGCGGCTCCGATTTTGATCCGCACGGCAAGTCCGACGCTGAAATCATGCGCTTTTGCCAGTCGTTTATGACCGAACTTTTCCGCCACATCGGCCCCGATACCGACGTCCCCGCGGGCGACATCGGCGTGGGCGGCCGCGAGATCGGCTACCTCTTTGGCCAGTACAAGCGGCTTGCGAACCGCTTCGATGCCGGCACCCTCACCGGCAAGGGCCTCAACTGGGGTGGCTCGCTCGTGCGCACGGAGGCGACCGGCTACGGGGCCGCGATCTTCGCGAACGAGATGCTCAAGGCGAAAGGCCTCGACTTCGAAGGTCGCCGCGTGCTCGTGTCCGGCTCCGGCAACGTCGCGCTCTATGCCATTGAGAAGGCCCAGCAGCTCGGCGGTACCGCGATCACGGCTTCCGACTCGAGCGGTTACGTCGTCGACGAGGAGGGCATCGACCTCGACCTGCTCAAGCAGATCAAGGAGGTCGAGCGCGGCCGCATCCGCGAGTACGCCGAACGTCGCGGCGGCAAAGCGCGCTTCGTGGAGGGTGGCAACGTGTGGGACGTCCCCGGCGAGATCGCCATTCCTTCCGCTACCCAGAACGAGCTCGACGCCGCGAGCGCAAAGACGCTCCTCAAGAACGGCCTCATCGCGGTGTCCGAGGGTGCGAACATGCCCTCGACCCCCGAAGCCGTGGACCTTTTCCAGGAGGCCGACATCGCCTTCGGCCCCGGCAAGGCGGCTAATGCGGGCGGCGTGGCAACCTCGGCCCTCGAAATGCAGCAAAATGCCGCGCGGGACTCGTGGACGTTCGAGGACACCGAAAAGCGCCTCACCGACATCATGGTGAACATCCACGACACGTGCGCCGCGACAGCCGATGAGTACGGCCGCCCCGGTGACTACGTCGTCGGCGCCAACATTGCGGGCTTCGTGAAGGTTGCCGACGCGATGCTCGATTTCGGTGTGATCTAGGCGTGCAGCTCGCGGTGGCGCGATGAACGCCGTCGTCTTCGCGGCGGTGATCGGCGTGGGCATCGGCCTCGTGGTCGGTGCCCTCGGCGCGGGTGGAGGCATCCTTTCTGTCCCCGTGCTCGTGTTCGTGCTCGGCATGGCGCCCCACGACGCGACCGGTGCCTCACTCGTCGTCGTGGGCCTCACTGCGATCGTCGCGCTCCGCCACCCCGCACAGCAGGGCAATGTCCGCTGGAGGGAGGGACTCACCTTCGGCGCCATTGCCATCGTCGGCGCCGCCCTCGCCTCGCGACTCTCCCTTTTCGTGCCCGAGCGAGCCCTGATGCTCAGCTTTGGTGCACTCTTGCTCATCGTCGCAATCGTCATGGCGCGCCGCTCCTACACGACGAGGCTCGAAGAGAACGTGAAAGAGAGGGGGCCGACGCTTGCTGGGCAACCGTCGGAACCCGAATCCCAACCGTCTCGGCTTGCCCTTGTGCTCGCCGCGAGCGCCACGGGGCTCCTCACGGGCTTTTTCGGCGTCGGTGGGGGATTCCTTGCCGTGCCGATGCTCGTGATCGCGCTCGGCATGCCCATGCGTGCGGCGTCGGGCACGAGCCTGCTCGTCATGATCATGACGTCCGCCGCGGCGCTGCTCGCGAGGATCGGAACCCCCACGCACATCGATTGGCCGTCGGTACTCATATTCGCGGCCGGAACGGTGCTCGGGGGGATGGCCGGTGGGCCCCTCTCGGCGAAGGCGCGGCCCTCGAGCCTCACGGCACTTTTCGCGGTTCTCCTCGCGGGCGTTGGGGTGTTGACGCTCGCGACCGCGTGAGCATTCGTATCCTTCAACACGTATGGATCCCCTCGGGGACCTTTCCACTTTCCCCTCGGGACAACGGCGTTTACTGTGGGGGTGTTCCTGCGTCTGCGACACGCCTAGGAGGTCCCAGTGGTAGAGACCTACCCGATCCTCACCCTCGTTCCGCCGATCCTCGCGATTCTCCTCGTGATCGTGACGAAACGTGTGCTCATATCGCTCTTCGCAGGCGTCGTGGCCGGCGCGATATTGATCGCTGACTTTTCTCCGCTCGGCTCGCTTGGCGAGGTCGGTAAGGCCGCCCTCGGACTCGTGTGGGAAGACGGCGGGCTGAACTGGTACACGATCCTCATCATCGCCTTCCTGCTCGAACTCGGCACCATCACGTCTCTCGTCCTCATGGCTGGCGGGACGTCGGCGTTTTCGGACTGGGTGGAAAAGCGCGTGAAGACACGGCGCGGGGCCCAAATTCTCACGGGCCTTTTGAGCCTTTCGTTCTTTATCGACGACTACTTCAACGCTCTTTCGGTGGGGCAGATCGCGCGGCCCATCTCGGATCGGCAACGCGTCTCGCGCGCCAAGCTTGCATACCTGATCGATTCGGGCGCGGCCCCCGTCGTCGTGCTCATCCCGTTCTCGAGCTGGGGTGCCTCCCTCATCGGCATCATGGCCCCGATCCTCGCGGCCTCCGCACTTCAGATGAGCGAGGTCGAGGCCTTCGTGCGCGCCGCGCTCATGAACTTTTACGCGGTTGCTGCGCTCGTATTTGTGTGGCTCGTGATCGCCTGGCAGCTCGACTTCGGGCCCATGCGTAAGGAAGAGGAGCGGGCCTTCGCCGGCGACGGCGTGCACGCCGATGAAAAGGACGCTCCCAGCCAGGCGACTGACAAGCTCCCGCGTCACGAACCGGGAGCGAAGCGCGCGCTGCTCGTCCCGTTCGTTCTGCTGATCCTCGGTGTCGTGGGCGGAATGTACGTCACCGGTGGCATCGAGGCCGGCGCGTGGGATCTCTTCTCGACGATGGCCAATGCCAACGTGGCGCTGTCCCTCAACGTCGGCGGCATCATCGGCCTCATCGTCGCGTTCTACTACCTGTACCGTTACACGCTCTCCAACCCGGTCTTCTCCTCAACCGTGCGTTTCGGTGGCGCTTTCCAGGGCGCGAAGTCGATGCTTCCCGCGATTTCGATTCTTCTTCTCGCGTGGATGCTCGGCGCCGTCATCGGCGATCTCGGCACGGGCAGCTTCCTCGCCGACGTCGTTGCGAACGTGAACCTCCCGGCCCACTGGCTCGTCCCGATCCTGTTTGCGATGGCCGGTCTCATGGCGTTCGCGACCGGCTCCTCGTGGGGCGCTTTCGGCATTCTGCTGCCGCTCGCGGGCCAGCTCATGAATGCGTCCCCCGGAGGCAATGAGCTTCTGATCGCCGCGTTCGGCGCGGTCATCGCCGGCAGCGTTTTCGGCGATCACTGCTCGCCGATTTCCGACACTACGATCCTGTCGAGCACGGGCGCCGGCTGCAAGGTGAGTACGCACGTGAACACCCAACTTCCCTACGCGCTCGTCGCGGCCGGATCCTCGCTCGTGGGTTACGTCGTGTTTGCGGCAACGGGGATGGCACCAGCGGGCTTCGCCGTGACGCTTCTTGTGCTCGTCGCCGCGGCCCTCGTGCTGCGTGCGCGTTGCGGCGGTGAACGATCCGTGAACTCCGGTGTTGCCGCTGGTGCAACCTGAAATTCACCGACGGGCAAGACTCTGTGAGGACTCGATTTCTAGCCTGAGCTCGGCACTGTTTGTCGAGTTCAGGATAGAAATCATGCCCCGAGCATCCCGGTCTCGACACCCGTCACCTCAACCAGGTAACGGCAACCGTGGAAACTGGCGACACTGCCTACGTCGACGGCAACGGCACCACGGAGACCATCACAAAATCCAGCTGGCAAACGCCCCTCTCCGCCTGCTGCCAACCCGCCAGCAGACACAGCACCGACAACATCATCATCGAAGCCCACCCAAAGAGCTGACGTCATTCAACCTTGAGGGGACTTAAGTCCGCTTCTCGCTCCTTTTACGTGGCAGTAAAGTTTCTCTGACTCCCTCTTCGGGGCGTTACGGGAGCAGCAGTGATGCTGCAAGTGAGTAGAGGATTCTCGCGTGGGTGGCTGGTCTAGTAATCGTGTGTTTCGTCGTGCTGTTTTGTTGACGGCGTATGGGGTGTCGGCGGCGTTGGTGTCGGCGGGTTTGGTGCCTGCATCGCAGGCCTGGGCTGATACCACTCCTGCCCCTTCTCCTTCGCCTGTGGAGCAGGCCACTCCCACCTCGGGTGGTGTGGTTGATTTTCCGTCGGCTGTGATCCAGGCCCGAGCGACGGGCAAGCGTGTGGAGGTGACGGCGGAACGGTCGGAGTCCTCGAGCACGTGGGTGAATGCGGATGGGTCGGTGACGACAGAGCAGTTCGCGGCCCCGGTGCGGTTCAAGAACGATAAGGGTGAATGGACCTCATTCAATACTGATCTGGTTGAGAAGGCGGATGGTTCGCTTGCTCCCACGTCAGTGCCCGAGGGGGTTGTGTTGGCGGGTGAGGTGAAGGGCACAGATGCTCAACCGGCTGAGGTAGCGTCGCTGTCAGGTGGGGCAGCGGATTCGCAGATCGCGGTGACGTGGCCGGATTCGCTTGGTGCACCGCGTGTGGAGGGGCCGACGGCAACGTATGCGAAAGCGTGGCCGGGGATTGATCTTCAGGTAACAGCGACGCGCGATGGGTTCGAGCAGTCGTTCATTATTGCGGACCGCACCGCTGCCGAGTCTTATGCTGCGGACCAATCGGGTTCGCTGGTGACATGGGATGTGCCGTTGTCGATCCCAGAGGGTGTGACGGCCCGCGAAATCACAGGTGAGCGTGTCGAATTCGTTGATGCGGCTGGGAACGTGGTGTCTCGTTTCGAGGCCCCGATGGCATGGGACGCGTTCGTGGACGTGAAGAGTCGCGAGCACACACAGCACACGGGTGTGAGTGTGCAGCTCGTGGAGCAAGAAGCGACGGCGGTGACGCTTCGGTTGTCACTGTCGCGGGAGTGGCTGCTCGATGAGGCACGTGTGTTTCCGGTGACGGTGGATCCGGTGTATGCGTCTGCGACCACGCGGCCGACGTTTGACGCGTTCGTGCAGTCGAATGTTTCGTCGGATCGTTCGAGTGAGCGAGAGTTGAAGGCTGGCACGTATGACGGGTCTGCGAAAGCTCGATCGTTTCTCACGTTTTCGACGGCATCGTTTAAAGGGTTGAAGGTTCAGTCGGCGTCGTTGAAGTTGTATGAGTCGTGGTCGTATTCGTGCAGGCCGACGGCGTTGGAGGTGTGGTCGACGAACGCGGTCGCAACTTCGGCGGTGCGGTGGCGTGCGCAGCCGGGCCTGGTAGCTAAGCAGGGCAGCGTGACAGTTGCGAAGGGGCATAGTTCGTCGTGTGCTGCGGGCTGGGTGAGTATTCCGATCACTGGTCTCGCGCAGTCATGGGCAACCTCGAGCGCAGGTAGCGCATCGTTGGCGTTGAAGGCTGCGTCCGAGACAGATGTGAACGGGTGGAAGCGTTTCGCGTCGATGGAATCGACCACACCTCCCTCGATCGTGTTCACCTACGACCGCAAACCGAACGTGGCAGCAGTGCCAACGGTTGCCGGAACCACCACCTATGGTGCAGACACGTATGTGGCCTCGAAACGCCCGGTTGTGTCGACGGTAGGGACGGATCCGGATGGGAATTCGATGCGAGCGAATATCGAGGTGCATACCTCGACTGCGGGCACGACGGATTCGTTTGTGACAAAGTGTGCGACTGGTCTTGGGGCGTCAGGTTCCACGCTCTCGTGCACGCTTCCGGCTGATCTACCTGATAACAAGACGCTGTATGTGCGTGCGAAGGTCGTGGATGAGCTGGGCGTGTGGAGCGCGTCGTGGTCGGGCTGGAAAACGATCAAGACCGCCCAGGCGAAGCCTGCCGCACCAACCATCACCTGCCAGAGCTACAGCAATGGATCATGGACAACGAATGTGCCGGGCGCAAATGTGCCGTGCACGATCACTGCACCAGTGCTCACCGGTAATAACCAGGCCGTGCAGCTTGATTACCGGATTGATGGGGCTACGGTAGCGGCGACGGTTGCGGTGACTGCGGGCAAGAGCGTCACGGTGTCGTTGCCAAAGACGGCGGGCGGGCACCAAATCAGAGCCCGCGTGTCCACAGCATCACGCCTGACGTCCGATGCTGGCGTGTTCACTGCCGGGTGGGGCGGCCCGGCCTTGTATTCCCCGGGACGGCTCGAGGCATCTAACGGCGAGTTCAAGGTGCTCGCGAAAGCACCACCACGCACCGCGAACGAGATGACCGTCTCTGCGCAAATGCAGTGGCGCCCGTCGGGCAGCAACGACACCTGGATCAACGCGGGTAGTGCCACTGCTGTGACGGGTGCGCTGGGCAAAGAGACCGTGTTCACCGGCACGTTTGACGCAGCCGCGGCACTTGCGGCGGCGAACAAAGCTTCGCGTGGTCCGGTGCGCATGGATTTCCAAGTCTGCTTCACCTATTCGGGTGTGAAGACCCCCATGTGTACCGGTGGTGTTGCGCCGACTGTGGTGGTGCGCGTCCCACACGCTTTCGGCGACGGTTACCCAACCACGGATGTCGAAACCGGTCAGGTCGCTCTCTACACGGGTGAGTTTCAAACCTCCGACACGGACGTCACTGTCCCCGGGTACGGGTCAGATATTACGCTGTCGCGTTCGCACCTATCGTTTACGGGTAGTGGCGATGTGAAAGCGTGGCCAGTGGACCCTGTCACTGGCATCTTCGGCCCCGGGTTCACGGCAAACCTGGAAGGCGACGACTCCGCTGGTCTCGCCGGCGTGGAAGTGATTGATCAGCGCATGAGTGACGGGTCGATCGCTCTCATGGGGGAAGACGGCGACGCGCTCGTGTTCGTCAACCCTTCCGGTAAACGCGAAACGGTCACCGGCACCCTCGTGCCCGGAACGACCGACACGGAACTCTCCGGCGTAACGGCAAAGATCACTGGTACAGCGGCGGCCCCCACCCTCGTCGTGACTGAAGACGATGGGACCGTGACAACATTCCAACCTACGACTGGTGGTGCGGGTAAGAATCTTGACTTTAGGCCGGTGTCGATCGCCGCGGTGGGGGATGGGTCCTCAACCACGTTCGGTTACGACGCGACCACTGGTGTGGTGACGCGTATCGTTGCGCCGCTTCCTGATGGTCTTGCAGCCGGGGCGTGCCCTCCTTCGGGCGTGTTGCAGCCTGGCTGCCGCGCGGTAGAGCTCGCCTACACCAGTGTCACGGACCCGAACGGAATGAGCGTGCAGCGGCTTGCAAAAGCATCAGCGACACTGTTTGACCCTGCCACGAACCAAATGGTGACCACACCTGTCACGACCTACACTTACGACTCACTCACCAGGCTCTCGAGCGTGACGGATGTGCGCTCAGGGCTCAAGACCACCTACACGTGGGATGGAGCATCGACCAGGCTCAAGACGATCACCCCGAGTGGTCTTGCGGGTTACACGATGAACTACGCACCCAACCCTGACCCTTCGATCCCGACGATGATGGTGAAGAACGTCCAGCGGGACGGGCAAACTACCGGCGCCCCTCCCGTCCAGATCGCATCCATCGTCTACAACGTTGCCACCAGCGGGGCCGGGTTGCCGGATCTGTCACGTGCGGGTGTGAAGGCATGGGTGAAAGAGGCCGACGGCACGCCTGAGTTTGACGCTCAGGTCCCAGTCAACGGTTACGCCGTATTCGGCTCGGACCATCCCGTGAATGCCCTCGTAGGCAAAGACGTTCCGGCTGCGGACATGCAGTACGCCTCGTTGAGTTACATCAACGCGGACGCATACACGATCAACACGGCCAGCTACGGCGCTGGTGCGTGGCAGATTGATGCCACGTGGTATGACGCCAAGGGCAACGTGGTCCGCACCCTCGACGAGAATGCAGTCAACACGACCCTCGCTGACCCGGACATGTCGCAGGCCCAGGTGGATGACCTGTCCGAGCAGACCGTTTACAACGCAGAAATTAAAGACACTGCAGGCAATGTGCTCGTGCCCGCCGGGTCTCGTGTCGAGGAGACGTTCGGGCCTGCCCGCGACGTCATGCTCAATGACGGCTCCACAGCCAGGGTGCGACCGCATTCACGCACGATTTATGACGAAGGAGCACCCAATAACGGGATCAATGCCGCGACCGGTCAGCCGTACTCGCTTGCCACGACCGTGATCTCGGATGCGGTCACGACAGGTAGTGGCCCGGACGCGGTGAGCGTGGTGGAGGCTGTGTCGACCATAAAGAACGGCTACAACCCTCTTGACGGCTCGGCCGTGACCTCACCGACGTCGGGCTGGACTCTCGGAACACCGACCACCGTGACCGACAACGCCGGCCGCGTGACAAAACAGATCTTTGATCCCCGCGGCAAAGTTGTCACCACGATCGCGCCGACCTCGAACGGTGACGATGCAGGCACGACTCGCACCATTTACTACACGGCAGGGCCCAATGCTGCGGATGCTTCCTGTGGCAACACGGCGCAGGCTAAAGCCTGGGCGGGGGAGGTGTGTCGCACGTTCCCAGCCTCTGCCCCAAGCGAGGGGCCGAGTATGCCGAGCAGCAAGGTCACCGGGTATGACTATTGGCTCGCCCCCACTACAACCGTGGAGACATCTGGTGCCGCGACGCGGACCTCGAGCGTGAAATACGATGCCGCAGGCCGCGCTATCTACACGAAAACCTCCACGAGTGGACTCGCGGGATCGGTGCCGATGGATGCGATCTTCACCCAGTACAACCAGGCCACGGGCCTTGTGGACGCCGTCGGTGTCGCGAACAGTGCTGGTACTGGTATCGCGGGTGCGAAACAGTCCTACACCTACGACGCGTGGGGCAAACAGATCACCTCGACAAACCAGCTGGGGGACGTCACCACGACGACGTATGACGCGAAAGCCCGTGTGACCTCGGTCGATGACGGCAAGGGCGTGACCTCGTTTGAATATGACGGCACCGATGCGAATGGGAAAGCAGAGCGGCGCGGTCTGGTCACGAAACAAACCGTGACCCGTGGCTCATCCTCACCTCTGACGTATGCTGCGGCGTATGACGCCGCGGGTGCGATGACCACCGAGACACTTCCCGGCGGCATCACCGTCACCCACGAACTCAACGAAGCAGGCGAAGAAACCGGCCTCACCTACACCGGCCGGGTCACGGACCCTGAGACCGGAGTTGCTGCGCCTGGCGTGTGGTTCTCCTGGTCGCAGACTAATGACGTGTCGGGTCGTGTTCGCACAGACTCCTCGACATTCTCGACCGCTATCGCTACGACGGCGGGGCTGGCGCCGGATGTGGATGTGACGGAGGTGCTTGATGCGAGCCCGCTTGATTTCGATCATCGTTACACCTACGACAAGGCAGGCAATCTTGCGAAGGTTGAGGATTTGACTGGCCTGCCGGTAGGGGAGGCGACAGTGTCGCCGTATGTGGTGCGTGAGTACACGTTCACTGCGAAGGGTGCTCGTGCTGGGGTGAAAGAAACAATCCGTGCTGACGGCACCCCGACCGGTGCAGCAACCACAGGCAAGACACAGACCCTTACCTATGACACTGCTGATCGCCCGACGGGCGGGTATGTGTATGACCTTTTCGGCCGCCAGACCACGCTCCCGGCAGCACATGCTCCGAACCCCAGTGAGGGGAATATTAGCCTCGCGTATTTCGATAGTGATTTGCCGCAAAAGATCACCCAAGGCGACACCACCACAACGTTCACGCTCGATGTCTCTGCTCGCAGGCTCGTCCAAACCACGGTTACACCGGCGGGGTCAACTACGACGACGCGGCATTACGCCGATGATAGTGACAATCCGGCATGGGTGGACGTGAAGGAGCCGAACGGTGCCGTGGAGACGACCCGGTTTACGGGGTCGATTAGTGGGGATCTCGGCGCGACCATCAAGACCGACGGTGTCGCGGAGTTGACGTTGCCGAATATTCACGGTGACATCGTCACCACTGTGCCAATCTCCGCGACCGCGACCGCGGATACTCCTGCGGAGGCGATCGCTGGTTGGGCTGGGTACAAGGAATACGGCGAGGCCATTGACCCCACGCAAGCAGGCACGGTTGGGGGTCCGATTGGGTATGGGTGGCTAGGCGCGAAAGAACGCTCAACAACCGACGCCACCGCCGGTCTCACCCTCATGGGCGTACGCTTGTATAACCAGGCGACAGGAAACTTCACCTCCACAGACCCCGTCCCCGGCGGCAACTCCACGACATACAACTACCCCACAGACCCCATCAACCAGCACGACCTCGACGGCAAAAAAGGCTGGTGGAAGCGCAATTGGAGGAAAGTAGTAGGGGGTGGCGCAACCGTACTCGCGATCGGGGGTATGTTTGCATGCGGAGTTAGTGTTGTTTGCGGCGCTATCGTCGGAGGAGTGGCTGCCGGCGCTGGATATCTGTCGAAGCACTATGGACGAAAGTCATTTTCAAAATGGGGATTGGCTAGTTCCGTAGTAGGAGGCGGGGCTCTTGGCTTTTTCTCTTTCACAAAGTTTGTGCGGAATGGGAATAATCTGTTGAGAGTTGGTCGCACCTCCAAGGGTGCGCCGTGGCGTATATCGGGTGGACCGTCGTTAAAGCACTACAAGCGTCTCTCAACCTCCGCAAAGAAGAAATTGCGCAACCGTGGCTCTTTCCACTTTGAACGCAAATGGGGCGGTTGGCGAAACCATCGTACAGGCAAGGAAGTGGAGACGTGGAATTTTCGAAAGAAGGGCTAAGTGGATTGTCGGACCTGGTGCGCTCAATCATTGAGCCTGCTACGAAGCGCTTAAGTTCGTCGCTCGGAGTTAATGCGTCAGTAAACGGCGAGTTCGTTGTCTGGAACGTGGACAACGAATATGGACCGCAATTCTCGGTGAGGTACAACGAAAACCTTTTCCGGCTCTCGTTTCTTGAGTTTGGTCTTGTTTATCCGGTGCCGTCGCCTTGGAGCGAGGAGATGTTTATTGAGGTAGTGGAGGACATTCTCGCGATTGCAGAAATGTGCACCAAAGGCGAGTACCTCATTGGTCAGCGCAAGCGCAGGTTCTTCCCATCATACAACTTTCTTATTCTGGATTTCTTGGATGGCAGATATGTGGAGATTCCGGAAGTAGATGCATTATTTCCCACCTCTATTGTGCGACTCTAGTCTTTCTGTTAATATCAAAAGTTGTTACACGGGTGTTGTAGCCTTTCATGCAGGTAGAGCGGCGAGTTTGCCTTAAAGCGAACTGCATTTTGAGATTAGCGGAAGCGTTGAAAAAGGTGGAAATTTCGTAGTGGCGTGTGCGGTAAGAAATGTTCTTTATGATAGATATTTAGCGCGAGTGCGTTGGTTGGGAGTCGCCAAGTTAGAAGCGGAGGGGGCAAATCGTTAGTGGGAAAGGCGCGGTCGAGAATTACCGCACGGCACCGTCTGAGCCGCTCATGTCGGCCTAGGACCAGTCGCGCACGAAGGACTTGTAGTTTCGGTACTACAGCGAGAGCCCGCTTGGGAAGAGTAGGAAGCAGATACCGCAGAGGGTATGCGCACCGGGGGGCATTTAAGACTGCGGGTATTGTTAGACTCCAGTCGTTCGCGCTGTGGAGAGTGACCCGCTAAATTGGGTGAATGTGTTGAATTCTTGACGCTCGTCACGGTTTGTATCTCGCTCGCACTATTTGTTGCTGATACTGTTGTCGACATGTTCAATGCCCCCAAGGAGCTTGGGTTGTTCGCCAAATTCGTACATTGTAAAGCGCATTGGGTCGACCGAGCTAGCGACAAGACTTCTCTTGACAGAAAGCTTTTATATGGGACAGTTTTCTTTGAAGTTGTTGGGTGGGTGCTGTTGAAAGTTTCGGAGCTCCTGTAGCGAGCGGGGTCATGGATCTATCGTTGTGTGCGTCTGCGATAGCTACGACGGCGGGGCTGGCGCCGGATGTGGATGTGACGGAGGTGCTTGATGCGAGCCCGCTTGATTTCGATCATCGTTACACCTACGACAAGGCAGGTGATCTCGCGAAGGTTGAGGATCTGACTGGCCTGCCGGTGGGGGATGCGACAGTGTCGCCGTATGTGGTGCGTGAGTACACGTTCACTGCGAAGGGTGCTCGTGCTGGGCTGAGTGAAAGAATCCACGCGGACGGCCCGCTGGCCGGGACCGCCACGACGGGGAAGACACAAACACTTATCTATGACACTGCTGATCGTCCGTCGGGCGGGTATGTGTATGACGTGTTTGGGCGCCAAACCACGGTTACACCGGCGGGGACAACTACGACGACGCGACATTACGCCGATGATAGTGACAACCCGGCTTGGGTGGATGTGACACAGCCGAACGGGCTTGTGGAGACGACCCGGTTTGCGGGGTCGATTAGTGGGGATATCGGAGCCTATATCAAGACCGACGGTGCGGCAGAATTGGCTTTGTCGAGTACTTATGGCGATATTGCCACGACCGTTCCCATTTCCGCGACCGCGGTCACGGGCACCCCTGCGGAGACGATCGCTGGTTGGGCTGGGTACGAGGAGTACGGCGAGCTCGCGGATTCCGGCCAGGCGAGTACGGTTGCGGGCCCGGTTGGGTGTGGGTGGCTTGGTGCGAAAGGACGCGCGACGAGTGATGCTACCGCGGGTCTCACCCTCATGGGCGTGCGCCTCTACAACCAGGCGACAGGGACCTTTACCTCCACAGACCCCGTCCCCGGCGGCAACTCCACGGCATACAACTATCCCACCGACCCCATCAATATGTGCGACCAGTCAGGAAAGGAAGCCTGTAAACGAAAAAAGGGAAACTCGCGGCCACAGGTATCCAAAACGCGCCGGCAAACCACTGGAAAATGGCACAATGCAAAAGAAATATGGCTCTCTGCGCTCATCTTCGGGCAGACTTTAGGTCCCAAAAAAATACTTCAAAAAACTGGATTATGGAAGAAGTTGCCAAAATGGGCACAACGGGTTGCACCCTCGGGGATTGGCATCGACCAACTACAAAAGAAGAGTTTCTGGATATGGACCGAGTATAAAGAGTGCGGAAAAGGTGGTGTCATGAAGTACTGGTACCGCGGATACTCATTTCTTCAGTATAGGGCGAAATATTCCATCCTCTATTGGAGGACTTCATGGGTTTACTTAAAGGCTCTGCACACAAGCTCAACGGGAAGGATCTCTGGAAGGCTTCCCGGTTAGCCATGAATAGTAGGCGCACGGAGGTGTCAGGCAAAATGGCTAGTGAGCCAAAAGACGAAGACTTGGAGCCCACAGAAGAGTCCGGAGAAGGCAGTAAATTTCATGGATTCCTTATTTTGATAGATTCTGCTACTTATGTGACTCTTCGCACACTTCCCGACGGGTTAACACCCGTCTCAATCGCGGTAACGGTAGTGGCCAGTATTTTGTTGGCGTATACCGGGTACGAGTTCCTTTTGAAAGAGGACAAGAAATTTTCACAAGGTGGTATATGGTTAGCCCTTGTGAAGAGCCTGAGTGTCGCTTTAGGTACATCGCTTGTGACATCAGTGTGCACTCGTTCGATAGTCCTGACGGTGATCTCTCTGGTCGCGGCAATAGTGTTTGAGCTACTTCTGCTCGGGTGGACCAGACTTTGAGATGTGCGGCGCATAAAAGTGCGATTGTGTGGCCGGTGCCAATAGTCGCTGGGGAGCGCATCCCATCGGGGTACGGGGTGCTGGAATGTCGATGAGGGGTAGGCTCCCGCTAATGTCCTGGTGGCTGAGTAAGAATTAGGAGCACTTATGTGGGCTGAGAGCAATAGATTAACCTTCCGTAAGGTGCGAAAGATAATAATGCAAATTTTGACCGAAGAAAATCCAGCAGACCTCCCCGAATTTATTCTGCAAAGTTCGTCGTCTGTCTACTCTACCGAGGCGAATGCTATTTACAGATACTCTTGCAATAACGTTCAAGAGGGTATCAGTAGTGAGCAGGTAGAACAGGTAATATATGATGCTAGCCGTGACCCGCTAGATGCTAATGCTGTAAGTCGCGCAGCGCAGAGAATCGTGGAAGCGTTAGGGTAGTGTCACTTGCGGCATGGTGGATCCGTTTATCACGTCAAAACTGAAACAGGGTCTCGGTAGTAAATTCCACTTCAGTATCCAAAATATGGATTTAGGCAATCTAGATGCGGCAAAGTAAGCAATTCGAGTCTCGGCTGCAGCGGATCACGTCGCAGCCCTCGCATTCTCGGCCTGGCGGGCCGATGCTTGCTGGGCGCGAGCTTGGTTGGTTGCCTCTGCCGGGTGTGGGTGTTAGCTGTGTAGGTCGCCCAACGCCACGGCGAGGTTGTTCTGCTCGCCTACTCTACTGTCTGCCGGCGTTGCTTTTTTGATGGTGATGCCGAGCTTTTGCCACGGATACTCCTGCGGAGACGATCATTTGTTGGGCTGGATGGAAGGAGTATGACGAGCCCGTGGAAGCCTCCGAGGCGCGTACGGTTTCAGGTCCGGTTGGGTGTGGGTGGCTTGGTGCGAAAGGACGCGCGACGAGTGATGCTACCGCGGGTCTCACCCTCATGGGCGTGCGCCTCTACAACCAGGCGACAGGGACCTTTACCTCCACAGACCCCGTCCCCGGCGGAAGCTCCACGGCATACAACTACCCCACGGACGTTGTTTCAATATTCGACCTAACAGATCGCTGCGGATCTACAAGCACGGTAGTGTGCCGGAGCGATGCAACGTGAGGTACTCGAAGTACGATAGGGATGGACGGTCGCGCATCTGCAACGGGATCGGGACAGCGTAGTTCAGGTATGTCGACTAAGAGAGGCGCAGCAGGTTCAGGCAAGCCCAACAGTTCCAGCGTAAAAGGCAGGTCTGTGGACAAGCACGACCACAGATCAGGCCGTAATCTGACGTGACGCCACCAGAGGTGGCGCGCATTCAAGAAGGCGACAAAACCACCAAGAAGGAAGCTGTAGACGCGCCGGGGAGGGTGCGTAGATACGTGCTGTGGAACCGGAAAATAGACGACGCAGTTTATGGTGGAAACAGGAAAGATGGGCCAATGTGAAACTGCTACCGCATATAGTAGCTTTTGAAGGAGGTGGCTGTGTCACAAACGTTGCCAAATGGTGCACGAACTGAAGCGGGACTCGCCAAATATTCGACGATGGATTTCTTGGAAATTTGTGAGGATAATCTCGGCACGCTTTTAAAGGGCTTGGATGGTCATCTGTACTATCTGAAGGCCGATGAGTTGAGCCGGAAATGCATTCTCAAAAATATGCGCGAAGGTGCTGCTCTATACGTCAATCCCGAGGGTTACTGGTCATCCTCTGAAGCGGAAGCGCATAGAGGGCGGATCGGAAAATGGTTTACGGGGCGCGACGGCAGCGAAATTGCGCGGCGTTATGCCGACGATAAGGCTAAATACCCTCTAGTGTACTCTGCGCTATTTTGGAGCCACTTCGATTCGAAACGAGTCCTGTATCTTGAGGGGTATTCGCTGGAACCGCTGCTTAAATTGGGTCTAGAGGAGCGCAGGTGAACTCCCTTCAGTTTGGTTAGAGGCATCATTGGAATGGCCGCAGTGCTGCTTATCTAAATGTTGGGGTCTCTAAGACGAGACCAAATGATTCCATGGTGCCGATTCTGACGGGCCCAGTACGAGTGTTTGACCAGCCCGTAGTGACGATTCATTGCGTCGCCGCTTGCTTCGCAATCCTCGCCTTCGATGCTTGCTGAGTGCGCCCGCGCCGTTCTTGGTCGTGCCGATTGCGAAACCCTCGTGGGGGTAGGTTGTTGGGTTGGGCTGGAATATAGATGTCTCGCCGCGAATTCGCACCAGTTCCCCTGAAGCGCGAGAAATAGCCACCATTCTCATCGTTGAAGCTGCGCTGGCAGAGCCACGGTGAACGATCCGTGAACTCCGGTGTTGCCGCTGGCGCAGCCTGAAATTCACCGCTTGGCAAGACGCCGTTAGGACTCGATTTCTAGCCTGAGCTTGACACTGTTTCTCGAGTTCAGGATAGAGATCATGCCCCGTATCCCCGCCCCGGGCGAGGCTGCCACTGCCGGCGCTTCGCGCTCTCGCCGCACGCGCGGTGGCCTTCGCGCCCTCGCCATTGCCGCGGCCCTCGCCATCGCCGTTCCCGGTAGCTTTGCCCTCCCCGCCGATTCCCCCTCCGTTCTCGCGCCGGCCACGGCCCAGGCCGCGCCAAGCGAAGATGACGTTGCAAAGGGTGGCGTGTTTGCGGATTCGCAGACGCGCCGCGTCGCGCCGGGCCTCGACCTCACGACCTTCTCGCGGCTCGAGAGCGCGGGCTGGAACGAGGGCAGTGTCCTGACGGCCGATCTCACCGAGCAGACCCTCTCGATGGACGTTGTTGACAACGGCAAGGTCGCAAGCCGCTCTCCGCTCGGCGAACTCATGACCTCGGGCGAGCGTGGCGATCAGGCGGTTGCCGCGATCAACTCGGCGTTCTTCGACATCAACTTCAGCGACGCGCCCGTGTACAGCTCGGTCTCGAACGGGGAGTCGGTCGTGGGTTCGGATAGTCACCGCCCCGCCTTCACGATCGTGGGTGGCAAGGCCGTCGTGCAGGCCCTTACGACCTCGGGCAAGGCCACGCTCGGCGATGGCTCCGCGATTGACCTTGCAACCCTTAATGACCCGAGCCTCCCCGAGGGCAAGGTTGGCGTATATAACTCCCGTTGGGGCTCTTACACTCTCGATCGTCCCATCGGCGGACCCGACAAGGTGAGCGCTCACGCCGCTTACGCCCTCGTCCAGGACGGCAAGGTCGTCAAGGCGAGCGGCATCGTCGAGAAGGGTGTGGGGGAGCAGGAGATCCCCGAGGGCGCGCAACTCCTCCTTGGCCGCGAAGAGGGTGCCGACAAGGTCGCGGCGCTCAAGGTTGGCGACAAGGTCGACGTCGCGATCGGCCCCGACCAAGACGTCGACATGGGCGTTCAGGGCAGCGATCAGATCCTTACGAACGGTGAGGTCATGGCCATGAACGATGATTCGCTCGTGAAGACGAGCCACCCACGCACCGCGATCGGCGTGAGCAAGGACGGCTCGAAGGTGTACGCGATCGTGCTCGATGGCCGCAGTGCCAACTCCCACGGCATGACCCTCCCTGAGCTCGGCCAGCTCTTCAAGGACCTCGGCGCGTACAACGCCGTGAACCTCGACGGTGGCGGCTCCTCCGCGATGATCGCGCGCGCCGCGGGCGATGACGGTCCCGCGGTGTGGAATACGCCTTCCGACGGTGACGTGCGCTCGGTGAGCGACGCTCTCGTGTTCTACTCGAGCGCCCCGAAGGATGAGATCTCGGATGCTCAGCTCTCGGTTGTGCTCGAGAACGAGAATGCTGTGTTCCCGGGCCTTCACCGCACGCTTGAAGGCGAAGGCCTGGGCAAGAACCTCGCCCCGCTTGCCGTTGACGGTGAGTACACCGCTGAAGGTGCGGCGACCGTCGAGAAGATCGACCAGGGCACGGCGATCGTTGAAGGTGTTGAGCCGGGCGAGGCGACCATCACCTACGAGACCGGCGTGCACATGGATTCGGTCACGATGCGCGTCCTCGGCGACCTCCTCGCGATCCGCCCGAGCGCCCGCACCCTGAGCCTCCCGGATCCCGATTCGACCCGCAACGTCACCCTCACGGGTATCGATTCCGACGGTCACCGCGCCCGCATCGAAACCCAGGACGTCAAGGTCGAGGCGAGCAAGGGCTTCACCGTGACCGATGACGGACTCGGCACGTGGACGATCGCCGGAACCGGCGATGCCGAAGCCGGCACCGTGACGTTCAGCGTGGGAGAGGTTGAGACGACGATCCCCGTGAGTTACGGGACCAAGGAAGAGCAGGTCTTTGACTTCACCGATCTCGGTGCCTTCAAGGACGGCAACGCACGCGCCGCAGGCTCGCTCGAACCCGCGAAGGGCGAGAACGGCGAGGATCCCGCAGTCCGCATGCAGTTCGATTTCACGCGGGAAACCGCGACCCGCGGCTACTACCTCATCGCGAACGAACCCGTGACGCTCGAGGGCAATGCCATCTCGTTCAGCGCGGATGTCAAGGGCGATAGCAATGGCGTGTGGCCACGCCTCGAGGTCATCGATGCGAAGGGTACGAAGACGAACATCAATGGCGACAACATCACTTTCGATGGCTGGTCGAAGGTCGTTTTCAACGTGCCGGAGGGCCTCGCGCAGCCGCTTACGGTCAACGCCGTGCGCCTCATGGAGACCCGCCCCGGTGCTAAGTACAAGGGCGACGTGACGATCGCGAACCTGACCGCCACGACGACAACGGCGGTCGAAGCTGAGGCCGGGAAGGCCATCCACGACCCGGCGTTGCTCACGGTCGGTTCGGTGGCGGATCGCCCGCAGCGCGTGGCCGTTATGAGCGATGCGCAGTTCGTGGCGCGCGATCCGAAGTCCCCCTCGGTCGAGGGCGCGCGCCGTACCCTCCGTGAGATCAAGGCTGAAAAGCCCGACCTGCTCGTGATCAACGGCGACTTCGTTGACGAAGCAAGCCCCGAGGATTTTGCGCTCGCGAAGACGATCCTCGACGAAGAGTGGGGAACAGAGATTCCCTACCTCTACGTTCCCGGTAACCACGAAGTCATGGGCGGAAAAATCGAGAACTTCGAGAAAGCTTTCGGCTCCGTGACGAACGAGCGCACGCTCGGCCGCACCAAGATTCTCACGCTCAACACCGCTGGCGGTAGCCTCCGCTCCGGCGGCATCGATCAGATTGCGCAGCTCGAGGAGGCCCTCGACGAGGTCGAGAACTCTGACGCCCTCACCGGCATCGTCGTGTTCTTCCACCACCCGCCGAGCGACCCGCTCCCCGCGAAAACGAGCCAGCTCGCTGACCAGCGCGAGGCCCGCGAACTCGAGCGCGTGCTCGGTGAGTTCCGCGAGCGCTCGGGTAAGTCGGCTGCCGTCGTCAACGGGCACGTGGGGGTGTTCAACGGTTCGGCCGTCGAAGGCGTCACCTACCTGATCAACGGCAACTCGGGCAAGAACCCGGACGGTACGCCCGAGACGGGCGGCTTCACCGGGTGGACGATGCTTGGCATCAACCCGGGCGCAGGCAAGGTCGGTGCGAATCCGACGACTGCGGATCGCGTCGCGTGGCTCGCGGCCGAAACCAAGCCGTGGGTCGATGACATAACGCTCACGCTCCCCAAGGTCCTCGCCGAGGGAGAGAGTGCCGACTTCAGCGCCGTGTTCACGCAGGATGGCCGCACGGTTCCCGTTGCGTGGCCCGTCACCGCTCAGTACTCGGGTAGGGGAGTTCTCGTGGACGACGGTTCCGAGGCAGCCGAGGTTGCCGACGACAGCGCCGTGATCCGCGTGAACCCCATGACCGGTGAGGTCACGGGAATTCGCCCCGGCACGGCTGAGCTCATCATCACGATCAATGGCCGTAGCCACTCGCAGTGCATCACGGTCGAGGGCAAGAGTGCCCCGGCGAAGCCAGCCCCTGAGGAGGAACCGTCGGACTCCGGCGTGGCCCCGGCTGAGCCCGCACCCGCCGACGGCGATGCGGGGACTGGCGCTGAGGAACCCGAGGGCGCGCGACTCACGGACGAGGGCCCCGGCGCCGAGGGCCCCGCTAGTGACGGAAATGCCGCTGAGCAGGGCACGGGTGCGAATCGTGGGGATACCCAGTCGGGTGTCGCCGATATCGGCACGGCATCACGCCCCGCACGAGTGACCGCTCCAGCGGCGGGCGGCCATGCGCCCCTCCCACGCACGGGCCTCGAGCTCGGCGGCGCGATCGCAAGCCTCATGTTCCTCGGCCTCGGCAGCGTGCTCCTCGCACGCTCGCGTAAGGCGGGCATGAAGTAACCGAAGAGCCCTCGTTCGAGAGCTCAGGGGCGCCGGCATCGCGGTTATCGCGAGCCGGCGCCCACTCCTTTATTGAAAGTGGGAGCAGTTTCTCACACTGCGGAAACGACGTGCGCTCGGCAACCGTCGGACCTCGCCTACCCTGGAAGGGTGAAGGCACTTTCGAGAATTTTCCGCTTTACGAGCGAGCTGTGGCCGCTTTATCTTGTGATCGTCGTGTCGGCGCTCCTGACGACCGCGATGACCCTCGTGATCCCGTTCCTCATCGGTTCGGCGACCGACACCGCAACCGCGGCCGTTGCCGGCACGCTCACGCGCGACGAGGCGATGCACGACATCATCATGACGGCCGTGTGGATCTTCGTCGCGTTCATGGCGAGTGCTCTCATTCAGAACATCGGCGGGTACTTCGGTGACGTCATGGGCAACCGCCTTCGTGCGATGCTCTCCGTTCGCTACTACGACAAGCTGCTCAACCTCCCGCAGCGCTGGTACGACGAAGAACTCACGGGCACGATCGTCTCGCGCCTGAACCGTTCGATCGCCGAAATTGGAACGTTCGCGAAGATCGCCTCAAACGCCTTCATCTCGATGATCATCACCGCGATCGCCGTGCTCGCGATCAGCGCGTGGTACTGGTGGCCGCTCGCCCTCATCCTGTTCATCATGTTCCCGCTGTACCTGTGGCTGACCTCCCTCACGAGCGTCAAGTGGCAGCGACTCGAAGGCGAGAAGAACGAGCAGATCGACATCGCCTCGGGCCGCTTCGCGGAGGTCGTGGGCCAGATCCGCGTGGTCAAGAGTTTCGTGCGAGAAAAGAGCGAGCTTGCCTCGTTCACGAAGCGCTTCAACAGCACCGATGCGATCACGAAAGAGCAGTCGGTCCACTGGCACAAGATGGATGTCTACCGCCTCGCGGCGCTTAATCTCGCGTTCGCGGTGCTGTACCTCATCATCTTCATCCGCACGGTTCAGGGCGATTTCTCGGTCGGTGACATGGTCATCCTCATCCAGCTCATGAACCTCGTGCGCAACCCGATCGAGAACATGAGCTGGGTCGTGGACACATCGCAGCGCGCGGTTGCCGGGTCTAAAGACTATTTCGCGGTCATGGACACGAAGGTCGAGGTATGGCCGACGCTTGCCGACGGACGATCGTTCCCGGAGGCGGTGGAGGGTGCCCCGCGCATCGTTTTCGACCACGTGAACTTCGCCTACGAAGAGAACCACGACGTCCTGCACGACATGAGCTTCCACGTGGACTCGGGGGAGAAGGTCGCGCTCGTGGGTGAGTCCGGCGGTGGCAAGTCCACGATTGTGAACCTCATTCTTGGCCTGTATCGCACGCGCACGGGCGAGGTGCGCCTTCGCGGCCACAACGTGAACGATCTGCCGATCGACGTGGTGCGCTCGCGTGTGGGCGTCGTGTTCCAGGACGCGGCGCTGTTTAGCGGCACGATCCGCGAAAATATCGCCTACGGCCGCCCCAACGCGACAGACGAAGAGGTGCGCGAAGCCGCTCGGCGCTCGAACGCGAACCAGTTCATCGAGCGCTTCAACGACGGCTACGACACCCTGATCGGCGAGCGCGGCCTCAAGCTTTCGGGTGGGCAACGCCAGCGCATTGCGGTTGCGCGCGCGATGCTCAAGGACGCCCCGATCCTCGTTCTCGACGAGGCGACCTCCGCGCTCGACACAAAAGCCGAGCGGCAGGTCCAGGCGGGCCTCGATGCGCTCATGGAGAACCGCACATCGATCATCATCGCCCACCGCCTCTCGACGATCGCGGGCGTGGACCGCATTATCACGCTGCGCGATGGGCGCATTGACGAGATCGGCACGCCCGCTGAGCTTGCCGCTTCCGGCGGTATCTACGCCGAGCTGCTCGCGCTTCAGAACGCGGGAGGTTCGGAAGCGAAGAAGCTGCTCGAAAGGTTCGGTATTACGGGCTGAGCCTTCCGGGCAAGTCTTAAGAATGCCGCGCGCGGCGTCCGTACGATGGTGTCGTGAATACCGAGCGATTTTCACGAGGCCACGAGGTCGCGTTTGACGCGCCTGTAGGCAGGGTTATTGGCTGGCGCGACGGCGAGGTCATCCGTGCGACGGGCATCCCCTATGCGCGCGCGGGGCGTTTCGAGAAACCAGTTCCCGTGCTGGACCTCGGAGAGTTCGAGGCGCGCGAGTGGAGCCCTTCGGCGCCGCAGAACCCCGCGGAAGAGCCGCCGCTTTTTGGGCCTGAACTTCGCGACCTGGCCGTGAGCGAAGACTGCCAAAATCTCTCGATCACTCTCCCCGGTGATCTCCGCGAGGGCGAGAAGCTTCCCGTGATCGTGTGGATTCACGGTGGTTCGTATGTCGCGGGCGCGGGAGATTCGTCGTTCACCGACCCCGCGCGCTGGGTTGTTGAGCGCCGCGTGGTCGTCGTGACCGTCTCGTATCGACTCGGGGTGCTCGGCTTCCTCGGCTCCGCGCTCGGTCCTGCGAACCTCGGCTTGCTTGATCAGGCGGAGGCGTTTCGCTGGGTGCGGCGCAACATTTCGGTGTTCGGCGGGGACGGTGCGCGGGTCACGGCCCTTGGGGAGTCCGCGGGGGCCGACGCTATCCTCCACCACGCCGCCGCCATGGGGTACGCGATCCTTATGGGCCGAAGCGAGGAGCTTCTCTTTGATCGCGCGATCGCGCTGAGCCCGCCGCTCGGAATTCGCGAGGGGCGAAGCCGCATGAATGCGGTTGGCGCGAAAGTGCTCGAGCAGCGAGTGGAAAAGGAGTCGCCGATCGAGGAGCTTCTCGCCGCGCAGAAGGCGATCGAAGCCGCTTCTTCGCGGTTTGGCTTCGCCGGCTCGATGCCGTTCGGCGTGCAGTACGGCTACGATCCGCTCCCGCCCGAGAGCGAGGTCGTTGCGGCATGGCATGCGATCGCGCCGAAAATTCCGTTGCTTATCAGCTCCGTGGGGACCGAGGCGAGCTTTTTCGCGCACTCGATGCCCTTCGCGCGATTCTTGCGCGGGTTGCCGAGCGTGGGAGAGCGCGCCTACTGGGCGTTCGTCGAGTACTCGAGCCGAGCGGTGTTCACGAAAGGAATCGACTTTCTCGCGCACGAGTGGGCGGCCGCGGGCGGCAACGCGCACCGCGCCGTCGTGCCGTGGAGCGTGCCCGGCAACCCGTTCGGCTCGCCGCACGTCATGGACATCGCCCTCCTCTTTTCGCGCAAGGATTCGTGGCGTTGCGCGCTCCCGTTCGAGGGGGCGACGTGGGAAGAGATCGATCGCGCCGGCGCCGAACTTCGCCGGTATTTTGCGGAGTTTGCGAGCGGTGCGAGCGACCACCCCCTCACGAAGGAGCCGCGTGTGATCCGCGGCTTTGCTGCATAGGCGGGGCCTGATCGTAGCGGGAGGCGCAGCTTGGAGCGTAACCGCGGTCGTGAAGGGCAGAGGCGTCAATTCATACGTTGGCGACACTTAAGCCGAGATTTAAGTTATCGCTTCATAACGATCGACATGAAGTGTACCTCGTAAGTGACGCGCATCTCGCGCGCACGCGCTTTCTGCGCTAGGGTTGAAGTACCGCTGGATGTTACCGCCCTCTTTGGTCGTCCTTGGCTTGGAGTGGTGGCATACGAGATGAGGCTCCGGCTCTGCGCACGTCTAGTCGTTATTCGCCGAAATTCCAGATTTCTAGAGTTGAGGACAAAAGCATGATTTCATCCCATGAGCCAAGCGAACCCAAGCGCCTTCGGCGCTTGAGCGTCTCGGCGCTCACAGTGCTCGCGCTCGCCATGGGCACGCTTGGTGCTGTTCCACACAGCCCCTTTGTTCCCGAAGCCTCTGCAGCTGGAAGCTTCACCGGAGGCATCCGCGACAAGTCCGGCGCGGTGGAGAAGGACGCTCAGAAGGCTTCCGACCTGCCGGCTGGTTCATGTGTTGTCTCGGAAAAAGCTCCGGACGGCAGCCAGGCAGGCTTCACGTGGAAGAACTTGGAGCCGGGTGCAACCAGCCCCGACAAGACCTTGTGGGGCCTGAGCCTCTCCTTCGACAACTCGAAGGATCGCACATTCACCGATTGGTATTTCAGCAATACAGGTCTCCTTGGCGACTACTTGGGTACCGGCATGGTGCCTTCCATGAATGTCGGCCAGACTTTCCTCGACAAGAACGTCACCCACAAGGCCGACGAGAGCATCGAGATCACTGCTAGCCGCAACCAACGAAACCTGAATCTCTACGCAGATCTCACCGATGCGGAGGTCAAGCAGTTCGCTTCAGCCACTGCCGACAACCCCGTGCGCTATGCCTGGCAGGGGCGCTACACGAAGGACAACCCTAACGGCCTGAAAGCCACGCAAGGTCCCAATGTCATTTTCGCCGCTGTTGTCAACCCATGGCCGAGCGAGAACATTGAATGTAACCCGATCACGGTGTCGTGGGAGAGCCAAGAAAAACTGGTCATCAGGCCGGGCGAGGAGCTCAAGGTCGGCACGATCAACGTTCCTGCTGTGAAAAACGGTGGCACGGACGACTCGATGTCTCGCATGGTCGTGGAGGCCTACGACGCTCAGGGCAACTTCATCGGCACTAGCGATACCGCCTCTTCTGGTGGCGGCACGTCGAGCGTACGTATTGATCAGACTACCGGCGAAATCTTCTACACGATGCCGGAGTACAAGGGCACGAAGCTCACCGATCAGCAGGGTATGCGTTTTAGCGTGCTGGCAAAGCCGCGTACCGTGGATCAGCTCCAGGCTGCTAATGACAACAACAACCCCGAGGGCAATGGCAAGGCCTTCGGCAGCTCCAACTCGCTGCCTCGCTACAGCACGGCGAATGTAGTGAGCAACTATCAGTGGAGCTTCGATGATACGCAATTCCACAATCCGGAGTATTCTCCAGTTCAGCAGACTGTTACTTCTGGGGTGGATAAGACTACCAATACGGTAGTTACTGGGCCCCAGTCCCTTACTTATAAGCAGGTTGGTGACAAGATCGCAGACCTAGTGAGAAGACGTGAGGATGGCGGCGCTGAAGCCACGGTGAAGCTTGATAAGCGCTACGTTTTTAAGGGTTGGGATGCCAAGCTAGATCCAAACACCTATGACGTCACCGTCACGACCCCAGCCAATCCGTTGCCGGGCACGTTTGCTCAACCCCGTGTCATCGTCACCTATTCCAATGGCTCGCAGGATATCATTCCGCTGCTTGCAGTCGTCGACCCGAACAATACTCAGGTTACGGAATTAGCTGTCAGGGGAACGGTCGAGGGCCCAGCAGGTAAGGTACTTGTTTCCGAGCTTGATTTGAAGTCCAGCCTTGATGGATATGACCCAGTCCAGCCTAAGTCTTTTGATGTTGACCCTGCATCCGTTCCGGAAGGATGGAGAGTAACGGTTGATGATGACGGCACAGTGAAGGTCAAGGCAACGTCGCCGGAAGCTGCCGCGAACAACACTAAGATTTTGCCGAGGGTTATTGCTACCTACCCCGATGGGACGACCGATACGGTTGAAGTTCCCTTCCAGATCGTCAACGCAATCAAGGTCCCTGACTACACCGCGGAATCCGGTCACGTAAAAGAAACGGTCACACTCCAACCAACCTTGCCGGAAATCGGCCTGGGCGGCCGTACCGATGATGAGAAACCTAATCGGTACACCTTCCCCGACGGCTCTTTGGAGTATAAG
This sequence comes from Dermabacter sp. HMSC08H10, assembly GCF_001807585.1. Classification (NCBI taxonomy): domain Bacteria; kingdom Bacillati; phylum Actinomycetota; class Actinomycetes; order Micrococcales; family Dermabacteraceae; genus Dermabacter; species Dermabacter sp. HMSC08H10. The sequence goes on along the minus strand of NZ_KV789416.1, from coordinate 3,207 downwards.
GCTGGTGACTGGACAGTCACTATCGACGAGAATACTGGTGAGCTGACTTCGACGATTCCGGAGACAGCTGTGCCTGGCGCGCGACTAACCGTCCCAGTGAAGGCATACTACGCCACTGGTGCTACCCCGCAGGTGGTGACCGGCACTATTAACGTTATTGGTGACGGTACCGGCAAAGACTTCGCGTCTTATCCGCCGCAGGTGACCAAGGCCGGCGAGGCAGTGGAGTCGGACATTGATACCGCCCTTTCCGATCCGACGCTTGCAAAGTACAAACTCCCGGACAACCTGCCGAAGAATTGGGAGTTCAAGATCGATGAGAAGGGCACGATTACGGCCACCCCGAATGTGACCGTAGAGAATGGAACGACAGTCACCGTTCCGGTAGAAGTGACCTACCCGGACGGCTCTACGCTACTGTTCCAGCAGATTTTACTGTGATTGACGCTTATGCGCGTACGAATGATCCCCTGTACCCGACAGTCACGGGCCGACCAGGCGACGTGGTCGTGAGCCAGGTGGACCGTACCCGCCTGTACGATGCTGCGAAACCCCGTTTCTCCATCATCACGGATCCGAATGATCCGGACTATATTGCACCTCCGCGTAACTTGAGGTGGGAAGATGTAAAGATTGACCCGGTTACAGGTGTGATCACTACACCGATTAGCAAGCGTGCACTTCCTGGTACTTCCGCGGATATTCCTGTTCGCGTCACTTACAAGGACGGTTCGACAGACAAGACCATCGCGACCGTGGTTGTCGTGGCCGAACAACGCCAAGTCTATGAGCCGCAGTACATGCTGCAGACCACGACGCCAGGTGGCGTAATTACGTCCGAGATTACGGATGAGTCAAAGATCCCTGAACGAGACTTAACTAAGGATCCGAAACAGCGCTATCAGGTTCCTTCCGAGGTCAATGGATGGAAAGTCGGCGTCGATGAAAACGGTGTCGTTACCGCTACCGCACCGAAGGGCGCCCGACCCGGCGATAGCGTGAGTGTCCCAGTTACCGTCAAGTATCTTGACGGTTCCACCGACACGGTCTATGCGCCGTTCAATGTGAAGGAAAACCAGAAGGACATCAGTGAGCCGTCCTACTCGGTCGAATCCACCAAACCAGGCACCGAGGTGAAGCGCCCTGTTAATCGTGACGGTGCGCCGGAAGGCACGACCTTCTCCTTCGGCATGGATGGCGACAAGCCGAAAACTGAGGACACCGTTGACGGGTGGGCCTACAAGATCGATCCGAAAACCGGGGAGATTTTCGTAACCCCGCCTGCTGACTCTAAGCCGGGCGACAAGCACGTACACAACGTCATGGTGACCTACCCTGACGGCTCAACCGATGAGACACCAGTGACCACCGTGGTGAACTTGACCCAGAACTTCGAGGTCGATCCAACCTACCCGCCTGAGACTACTTTCCCTGGAGACACGGTTACCGCACCGCTTACTATTGAGCTGCCCGATGGCATCGATGTGGCTGAGAAGGACCCATACAAGATCAGTCCTGCCGACGGCTACACACCAACAAATGACACCAACGAATTTGGCAATCCGACGTATACGGTTAGGACTGCCAACGGTGACTGGATCGTGGGCTTGGACGATAAGGGCAACGTAGTGGCCACTGCGCCGACGACCGCGAAGCCGGGGGACTCTATCAGGGTTCCTGTGACAGTGACCTATGCCGATGGCTCCACCGATCGAATTTATGCACCGATCAAGATCCAGGATGCTCCGACTCGCGAGGTGCCGTACAAGGTCGAATACAAGTACGACGACACCATCCCTGCCGGCGAGTACAAGGTTGAGACCAAGGGCAAGCCGGGGTCGGAAAAGCAGAACAAGGACGGTAGCTGGGAGCAGACCAAGGCGCCGGTGAACGAGGTCGTTATCGTCGGCACTAAGCCTGCTAAGAGCGCCAAGGAAGTCACGTGGACGGTTCCGATCCCGTACCCGACCGAGGTTCGCGAGAACCCGGACCTGAAGCCTGGTGAAACCCGGGTTGTTCAGGAAGGTGAGAACGGCGAGAAGACCTACACTGTTAAGTTCACGGCCGAGGGCGATAAGGCTGAGGTAGCCGAGGAAGAGACAACCAAGGAGCCTGTCAAGCGGATCGTCGAGTACGGCCCGGGCCTTGCTCCGAGCGAGCTGGTGACCAAGACCGAGAAGCCGATTCCGTTCGAGACCGAGATCGTCTTCGATAACACTCTTGAAGAAGGTCAGCAGAAGGTTGGTCAGAAGGGTGAACATGGTATCGAGGTTGTGACTTCGACTCAGAAGATCGTGGACGGCAAGCCTGAAGGTGACCCGGAAGTGACGACTGAGCGCACCAAGGAGCCGGTCAAGCAGATCATCCGCGTCGGCACCAAGACTGAAGGCACTCACAAGACTGAGTATGAAGTCGATGTTCCGTTCGAAACTGAGATTCAGTTCGACGACACGATGGAAGCTGGAAAACAGGAAACTGTTCAGGAAGGCAAGCTCGGTAAGGACAAGGTCACCACTACCCTGACCATCGAGAACTCGAAGGTTGTGGACTCCAAGACCGAAACCGGGCGTGTGACCGAGCCGGTCAAGAAGATCATCAAGGTCGGCACGAAGGGCAAGCCTGCCTCCACCGAGATCGAGTGGACTGAGAAGACTCCGTTCGAAGTCGAGGTGCGTGTCAACCCTGACCTGCAGCCTGGTGAAACCAAGGTTGTCCAGGAAGGTAAGCAGGGCGAGGTCAAACACACCGTCAAGGTGAACGCCGAAAACGGTGAGATCTCCAAGGAGGACACCTCCGAGAAGATCAGCGATCCGGTCAAGCACATCATCGAGGTTGGTCCGGCCAAGAACCAGACCGAGCTCACCGATAAGCACACCGAGAAGACCCCGTACGACACCCTCATCGAGTACGACCCGAACCTCGAGGTCGGCAAGGTTGTTGAGGATCAGGCCGGTTCCTTCGGTGAGAAGGAAATCACCAAGACCTGGAAGCTCGAAAACGGCAAGCCGGTCGGTGACCCGGAAGTTAACGAGAACGTGGTGAAGGATCCGCAGCCGCGCAAGCTGCGAGTCGGCACCAAGTGCAACTGTGACAAGCCGACGCCTACTCCGACTGATGATCCCACCGTGGACCCGACTGACGATCCGACTACGGATCCGACTGTGGATCCCACGGATGATCCGACTGTGGACCCGACGGACGACCCCA
>NZ_KV789415.1:139994-189501 GCF_001807585.1 Dermabacter sp. HMSC08H10 | reverse complement strand
CCACCGTGGATCCGACCGATGATCCGACTGTGGATCCGACGGACGAGCCCACTGTGGATCCGACGGATGAGCCCACCGTGGACCCGACGGACGATCCCACTGTGGATCCGACCGATCCGGTTGATCCGACGGTCCCCGGCAAGCCTGAGGATCCGGCTAACCCCGAAGATCCGACGGATCCGGGTAAGCCTGAGGACCCGTCGGATCCGGAGGAGCCTGGTCAGCCTGAGAATCCGTCTAACCCCGAAGATCCGACGGATCCGGGCAAGCCTGAAGCTCCGTCTAACCCGAGTAATCCTGGGGGCACCCCTGGCGACGAGGGTAGTTCGACCGGCAAGCCGAGCAGGCCGTCGAAGCCGGGCCTGCCTCTGCCTCGTACCGGTGCCGAGATTGCCGCGACTGCTGGCCTCGCCGCACTTCTCGTGCTCGGTGGCGTAGCTGCAATCGCATGGCGCCGGAGGTCAAACTCGCAGAAGTGAGGACAAAGCGATGAAGCCGTAAAGATTCATCTCTGACTCGCACACATGTGGCGGGGGAGCGGGAGAAATCCCGAACCCCCGCCACATTCGTATACCTACAGCCGGTGCCGACGGCGTTGCCGACCGAGTCGGCTGGGCAGAGCTGAGTGCGCCGGTTATTGGGAAATGAATCTGGCGATGGTCCAAGAGCGCCGCCGTGGACGGGGCACGCGAGGTCGACCGCAAAACTAAACCCAACATTTGCGGCGGAAAACGAGAGAATAGCGCCGCAAACGTTGGATATAGAAGTCTAGGCCGCGAGGGAGGCTTCGCGACGAAGCGCGGAGGACCCCAAGAGAGGAGTGGGCCCGAGAAGGGGGCCCCGAGAGGGGTAGGCGGGGCGCGCAGGACCGAGGGCCGAAACTACACCCAACATTTGCGGCGGAAAACGAGAGGATAGCGCCGCAAACGTAAGGGATAGATCTCTAGGCAGGGAGGAGGGGCCGAAGAAGGGGCCCCGAGGAGGGGCGGTTCGAGGAGGGCTGGCGGAGCGCCCTAAGCGCCCACCGCCTCGAGCTCCGTGCCCTCGGCTCCGCTGTCGAGCTCGCCGCGGCGCTTGTTGCGTAGTACGCCGTGGCGGGGGCTCAGCGCCCACGACAGCACGAAGATCGCCGTCGCGACGAGCACGATCGTGCCGCCCGTTGGGAGATCGAGCGCCCACGAGAAGTACACGCCGAGCAGGGCACTGCCCATGCCGATTCCCGCCGCGCATGCCATCATGGGGACGATCCGATCGGTGAGCATGCGCGCCGAAGCCGCAGGGGTCACGAGAAGGGCGAGCACGAGGATGTTGCCGATCGTGTGGATGCTCATGACGACCGCGAGGGTCACGAGAACCGAGAGGGCGATGTCGAGGAGCATCACGGGGAGACCGAGCGCCGCCGCATAGCCGCGGTCCATGCCCACCACGACGAGGTCGCGGTGCAGGATCACGAGCAGGGCAAGCACAATAGCGGTGAACACCGCCGAGGTCACGAGCGCCGAATCCTCAATGCCCGTGATCGCACCAAACAGGAAGCTCGAAAGCGAGCCACCATAGCCGGGAGCGCGGCTCATCACGACGATGCCGAGCGCAAAAGCCGCCACGAAGAACACGCCGATCACGGCGTCGCTGCGAAGCCGGTGATGGTTCCCGAACACCGCGATAAGAATCGCCGTAATGACACCTGCGACGATGCCTCCCACGAGGAACGAGCCCTGAAGCACGAACGCGACCGCGATACCGGGAAACACCGCGTGCGCGACCGCATCGCCGATGAAGGTCATGCCGCGCAGCACCACGTGCGTGCCGACGACGGCGCAGACGAGCGCCGCAAGCATCGACACGACGAGAGCTTTCGGAAGGAAGGTGAGCTGCGGGTTCGTGAGATCCGTGAGGAAGTCGAGGGGAGTCAGCATCAGTGATCTTTCGATTCGGCGTCAACCGCGGAGGCGACGTGTGTGAGAAGCGGTGAGTGCTCGGAAACACGGAAGGTCTCCCGCCACGGCTCGGGATCGCGAAGCTCGCTCGGCGGAGCATCCGCGACAACGCGGCGATTGAGCAGAACCACACGATCGGCGACGTGCAAGGCGTGGGTGAGGTCGTGGGTCGACATCACCACGGAGCAGCCCTCGCGCGCGAGCGACACGAAGAGGTCGCTCAGCAGTTCCTGCGAGGGCATGTCGAGGCCCGTGAAAGGCTCATCGAGCAAAAGCACGGAGGGCTCGAGCACGAGCGCACGCGCGATCATGACGCGCTGGCGCTGACCACCCGACATCTCGCCGATCGGCCGATCCTTCATCGCGTCCATGCGCACCTTCGCAAGGGCACGCGCCACTGCCTTGTAGTGCTCCTTACTCGGCGAACGCCACCGGCTCAACCTTCGGATCAGGCCGAGCATGACCACGTCGTGCGCTGTCGCGGGGAAGTCCCATTCCATCTCGCTGCGCTGCGGAACATACGCGCGTTCGCCGCGCGCCTCGACCGTGCCCGAAGCGAGCGGGAGAAGCCCGAGCAGACTCTTCACGAGAGTCGTTTTTCCAGCGCCGTTCGGGCCGAGAAGCACCGTGATGCTCCCCGCCTCAATATCGAGCGAGATGTCGTCGAGAACCGTGCGCCCACCAAGGTTCACGCGGAGGTCGCGGCACGCAAGAGGCGAATCAGTCCCGCGCTTTGCCCGCTTCCCTTTCGTGGGGGTCGAGGTGTGCGCAGTAAGCGCCGCGGTCACTTGGCGCCACCCTCATCTGCGCGGGTAGAGCCCGCACCCGCCGTTTCAGCCTCGGCCTCGGCACGGGCGCGGTCACTCTTCTTCTTACTCAGAGCGTACGCGCCACCGCCGGCTGCTGCAGCAACGACAGCGCCGCCGCCCACGATCCACGGAAGCGAGTTCGAACTCGTCTTCTCGCTCGCACCCGCATCATTGGCGCCCTTCGACGGCTCGGACGTGCCATCCTTGGGAGCGTCACTCGAGGCCGAGGAAGCGTCGGAACCGCCACCATCGCTCGCGCCCTCAGATGCCGAGCCCTTTCCCTCATCCCACGGGACCGAAGCCGTGAGAGCTTCATCGGGTGCGGTCGCGTCACCCACGGCGAAGCGCAGCGTGCCGCCCGCCGAATACTTCGTGCCGTCCTCGCCCTCCGCGATAGCCTCGACCGCGACGAGGTACACGCCCGGCTTCGTAAACACCCAGTTCGCGTGCGTGTGGGTGTTGATGTCCACGAACACGTCCGCCGGTGTCTGTTCGAGCGTGTCGCCATCGGCGAGCTGCTGCGGCGGCGCGAAGTTGCCCGGCTGAAGGAACAGGCTGAAATGCCCCGGACCGGAGACGTTGGTAAAGCGCAGCGTCACGCCGCGCGGGCACGCCTTCACAACCGCCGGGTCCTGCGTGTTCCAGCCGAGCCACACGACGCCCGAGACCTCGGTCTGCGGAACGACGTACACCTCGGAGCCCGGATCGGCCTTGATGAACGAGTACGCCTCGTCGTCGGGAACGGGGAGAATGCCCTGGTCATGAACCTGGAAAACCACGTCCTCAACCATGCGCCACTTAGGGCTTTCGCCCGTGTCATCGCGCGCCGCGAAGATCCATTCGCCGTCGATCAGGCGCGGGCCGAGATCGACGTGGTGAGCATCGATCACGACCTTCTCATCCTTCACGATCTGCTCGCTCTCGCTCACCTTCTGCTTGAGCGCCGGGTCGTCGGCACCGTCGGTTGCGCCGTCGGTCGGGTCGAGCGGCAGTGGCCGTGCGGGGGCCGCGAGGGCAGGTGCGCATACGAAGGCGCCGAGTGCGCCGGCGCCGATTGCGGCGAAGCTACGGCGCGAGAGGGGACGGGAAAAGTGGGAGGTCATGAGTTCATCTTTCGTATCTGGGTGGGTTTTCTATTCCGACGCTTGCCGGTCGCCATTGCCCAGGGGTTTTCCGCCGAGCCCGCGTGCGAGGGAATCGGCGTTGGCTCTCATCATCGCGGCGTAGGTGTTGACCTCGCGCGTGAAGGAATCACCCCAAATGGGTTGGACGGGAATGCTTTCCATGCGCGCCGCATCCACGAGGCTCGTGGACACGGGCCCTGCCGTCGCCTCAAGGAACACGGCCTTGGGGGCGAGGTCGCGAAGCGTCGCCGCGAGGCGGCGACGGTCGGCGATCGAGGGCTCTTGTCCCGGCGAAGGCGAGACGACCGCGGCGATGCGAAGTCCGTAGCGGTTCGCAAGGTAACCGTAGGCGTCGTGGGTCGTGACGAGCTCGCGGCCCGCCTCGGGGATCGAGTCGACCGAGCGCTGAACGTAGGAATCGACGTCGTCGAGTTCGCGCAGGTAGGTTGCGGCACGCGCACGGTAGCCGCCCGCGTGATCTGGGTCGAGGCCGCACAGGTGATCGCGAATGACCTCGACGTAGGCCTGGGCATTTGTGACGTCCTGCCACAAGTGCGGGTCGATCTCGCCGTGCACGTGCTTGCCGAGAACTGCTTGCGGAAGCTGGTACACATCCGTGCCGCCGCGCGCGATAAAGCGGAACGCGGGATCGGCTGGCACGGGAAGGAGTGCCTTTGGGGGCACGTGAATGACCATGTCCGAGAGGGCGATATCGCGGGTTCCGCCCTCTGCTTCGGGATCGTCGATGCGCATTGCGAGCGAGGCCGAAGGTACGTTGACCGTGATATCGGCGTGGCCTGACGAAATCACCTGGCGCTTCGCGAGAGACACTTCCGCACCCTTCTTCGCAGCTTCCTCGGGGGAGACGCCCACGCAGATCCACACGTCACCCTCCGCCGAGGACTCGGCGCCGAGGGAGCCGCCGCTCCACGTTGCCCTGAACCGCGCGCGATACACGCCCGCCTTTGTGAAGGCCCAGCTCATGTGCGTGTGGGCATCCATCGGGAGATCAATCGCATCGGTGCGAGCGGAGGTGCCGTCGGAAGAATCGAACACCCGCTGCGGCTCGCCAAACGTTCCCGTGACGTACCCGTGCAGGTCACCCGGACCTTCGCACGAGGCGAGTGCAAGGCGCACTTGCGTGAGGCGTCCGGCGCCGCGCTCACGGCCCGCGACGCGAAGACCGAGCCACACCGTGTCAAGAGAGCGGTTCTCGACGAGCGGGATGATTGTGGCGCCGCGCGTCGAGGCTTCCTCGGCGAGTGCGAGGTGCGTCGAGCCAGCGGGAAGGTTCGCGTCGATCGTGCGGATCAGCGCCTGTTCCTCGAGCATGAGGTAGTTCGACAGCGCGAGATCGGCGTAGGCGATGTCGCGGACGTTGCGGGGGAGAGGCTCGAACGAGTGCGGGTCGCCGCCCTCGGGGATGAGGGACGTGACGAGTGCATCGGGACCCGCGACGTTCTTTGCGAGATCGGCGAGAATGCCGGTCGTTGCCACGACGCGCGGGCGAGGGTCCTCGCTTGAGCGCGCGGTGCGGCCAGGCAGAATGATCGCGCCGAGAGAGCAGGCGGCGGCGCCCAGGAGCACGGAGCGCCGCCGCAGTTGAGGGGTGGAGGTCACTGGAAGCGGCGCCTCGCCACTGCCGTGCCAGCGCCCACGATGATGAGCGCTGCGGCGGTGCCGGCGAGGCCGGTCACCTCAGCGCCCGTGCGCGGAAGATCCGAAGCGGAACCCGCGGGAGCGTCGCCCGTCACGGACTTGGCGTAGTCGGCGGAGCCGCCCGCCTCCACGATCTGGTCGGCGCTGAGGTCACAGTCGGCGCCGTCCTCGGTCTTGCCCTTGAGGTCGACGATCTTGTAGCCCTTGCCGTCCTTGAAGATCTGGCCGATCTTCGCGCTCTTGCGGTCCTTTGCGGCGCTCACGCTCGAGCCCGAGCCGGCGGTCGAGGAGTACCACTTCTGGCCAACGATCTGGCCGAAGTTGCCCGAGGTGAACACGCCCACGTTGCCTGGGCCGCTCGCGGACACGAGGGTCTGAGTGATTTCGCCGGTCGTGTTCTGGATGATCGAGGGGTGCATCGAGTTCGCGCCGACCCACGGAACGCTCGGGGCCTGAGTCGAGCCGATCATCCACACGTCCGAGCCTGCGGGGGCGATGAACTCGATGCCCGCGGGTGCCTTTGCCTTTGCGGCGTTGCCGAGGCCGAACGAGATGGAGGAGGGGTCAACCCACTGCGCGGGTGACTTGCGGTCGTCCTTGATCGACGAGATGAGCTTGCCGTTCTCGAAGCGTGAACCGAAGTCGAAGTGGCCGCTCGTTGCGCCGGAGCTGCTACCCACGTTGAACGTGAGGGTCGAGGTGTCGGAGTAGCTCTTGCCGTCCTTGCCCTTGACGCTCTGGCGGATCGTCAGCTTGTAGGTGCCGGGCTTCGAGAAGACCCAGTTGGGGTGCACGTGCGTGTTCGCGGGAATCGTGTACGAGCCGCCAACCTTGGCTTTAGAGGTGCTCGTCGCGGCCTTGATTTCGTCCTGCGTGGCGTCGCGCACGACCTCGGTCGCCGTGCACACGGGCGCCTTCGGCTCTTCCTTGGCGGGGGCTTCCGGCATCGCCGGTGCTGCGGGAGCAGCGTGCTTTGCCGGTGTCTTGGCCTCCTTAGCCGGGGCCGCAGCCTTAGCCTTAGCCTTAGGCTTCGCCTTCGGCGCGGGTGCGGCGGGCTTTTCCGGCGCCTTGGCCTTCGGCGTGGAAGTGCGAGGCTTCGGCTTGTCCGCGGGTGCGGGATTTGCGGGCGCGGCAGGCTTGGTGGAGTCCTTCGGCGCAGGCGCTGCCGCGGTGGGTGCGGTGTCCGACGGCTTCTTCGGTGTCGTCGAGTCCTCCGGTTTAGGGGCAGGAGCCGGTGCTGGGGCAGGAGCCGGTGCCGGCTTTTCAGCCTTGGCGTCGGCCTTGCCCTTGAACTCATCGCCCACGGTGAAGGTGTAGGTCGCCTTGTTCGAGGAGACCTTCTTGCCGCCCTTGCGGCCCTCGGCGTGGAGGGTCAGCGTGTACACGCCGGGCTTCGTGAAGACCCAGTTGGCGTGAGTGTGCGCTGGCATTTCCTGGTTGCGCACGGCGCCAGCCTTGAGGTCCATGCTGCCGTTCTCGAGGAGAGGCGCGATCCCGCCGAATGAGTCCTGGCCGAACAGGTGAATCTGGCCCGGGCCTTCGACCTTGTCGAACTTGAGCTTGATCGACTTATCAAAACCCTTCCCCTGCGTGCTGAGCGTGTCCCAGCCCGGCCAAAGGAGCTTTTGGTCCTGGGACATAGGCAAAAAATACGCTTTGGGTGCGCCGGGAAAGGCCTTGGGGATGTCTTTGAGGGCCGCGGACTTCACGTGAAGCTCGACGTCTTCGGGCTTGTGAGTCACGTGTTGACCGGTGACGTCTTCCTTGAGGTTGAGCGTGAGGGCGTCGCCGTTGGCTTCAACGTTGAAGGCATCGACGTGGCCGGATTCGATCACGAGGCGCCCGGCGGCGTGCGCCGAGCCGAGTGGAATGAGGATAACGGCGAGCGAAGCGAACGCCGCGAGGAGCGCGCGCAACGCGGCGCGAGTGCGCGCCGGCGCCGTGGCTGTCTGGACCAAGGGAGCACCTTTCTATGTCGCCCGGCGAAAAAACGCGAGCAACGGTTGTTAATGAGAGTCGCTATCATTAACAACATAGGGAGCCTCCTCCCGTCAACCCAGGGACAGCACCTCGTTCGTTGTAGCGATACGCACCTGCGGCGCAAAAAGCCTCATGATTGAGAGCGCCCGCTCGTGATTTCCCTGGTCAGAGCCCGCACACGCATCGCCTACGAGGGTGATCCACGCACCCGAATCGGCCGCGGGCAAAACTGTCGAGATCACGCAGCAATCGGTCGACACTCCCGCCACGACGAGATGCGGACTCCCGCCCGTAATCGCCGTGAGTTGGGCGCCCCACTTGCCGAACGTTGGCTCATCAATCACGTGTGAAGCGCCGAGCGCGGCCGCCTCGGGGGTGAGGTCGTACAGCGGGTCGCTCGCTGGCACATCCGCAAACGGCCACGCCTCGAAATACTCGCCCCACGAGGTCGAGCGGTCCGCCGTCGGAATCCAGCGCGTGAGAATCACCCGCCCCTCGAACGCCTCCGCAAGGCGCGCGATATTCGCCCAGGCCGCCTCCCACATGGGGGAGGCCCAGTCCGACGATTGCTCGGCAAAAATCACCTGCGGATCAATGACGAGAAGCCACGCATCCGAGAAATCGTCGCCGGGAACGCCGCGAGAATGCGAAGCCGATGCGGCGCCGGAAGGCGTCGGCACCGCGCTCATGCCCGCTCCTGACGGCGGATCGTGCCACGGCGCAGCACGAACGTGAGAACGAAGCCGAGGACGAGTGCGAGAAGAACGCCGAGGTTCGCGTCCGCCCAATCGCCATCGCGCCCACCGAGCGGGCCAAGCAGATAGCCCTGCCAGTTGTTCCATGCCGCCGCTTCCGCGAAGCTGTTGACCACGAGCCCCCAGCCGAGCACGGAGCACACGATGAGTGTGAGGATCGAGATCCAATCGACCGAGCCGTAGCGGCCGTGTGCATCGAACAATGCCTGCTCGTCGTAATCCACGCGGCGCGTGAGGATATCGGCGATAAGAATGCCCGCCCATGCCGCGAGCGGAACACCGAGCGTGATGAGGAAGCTTTGGAACGGGCCGAGGAAGTCGTGCGCGAAGAACACGACGTAAATGGTGCCCGCCGTGAGGATTACGCCGTCGATCGCTGCCGCGGCGGGGCGCGGGATGTTGATGCCGAGGCTCAACAGCGTGAGGCCAGACGAGTAGATGCCGAGCACGGCCCCCGACACGAGCGCGAGGACAGCGGTGAGCCAGAACGGGATGAGCACCCAGATCGGGAGGATCGAGGCGAGCGTGCCGATCGGATCATTCACGATGCCATCGCTCAGTGAGGGATCCGAGGCCACGAGGAGCACGCCAAAGAACACGAGGAGCACCGGGGCGATCGCACCGCCGAGCGTGTTCCACCAAATGATCGAGGCATCGGAGGTCTCGCGCTTTTGGTACCGCGACCAGTCGGCGGCGATATTGATCCAGCCGAGGCCGAAGCCGGTCATGACCATCACGAGCGCGCCGATGACCTGCTGCGGCGTGCCGTTCGGGACGGCGAGGACCGCGTCCAAATCGATGTGAGAGAACGTGAGGAGCACGTACAGGATCGTGATGGCGCCCGTGATCCACGTCAGAACCGACTGCAACTTCATGATCGTGTGATAGCCGAGCACGCTCGCGACGACGATGAGCGCAGCAACCGCAACCGTCGCGGCAACGAGCACGGGCGTGCCACTGGGAAGGCCAAGGCGGGAGAACACGGTTGCCGTCGCAAGAACCGCCATGATCGACAGGAACGTCTCCCACCCGATCGAGGTGAGCCACGAGACGATTCCGGGAACCTTCTGGCCATGCACGCCAAACGCCGCACGAGAGAGCACCATCGTTGGGGCGCTTCCGCGCTTGCCGGCGATCGCAATCAGGCCACACAGGAAGAACGAGATCGGGATGCCGATGAGGGTCACGAGCGTGGCCTGCCAGAAGCTCACGCCGAAACCGAGGATGTAGCTGCCGTAGCCCATGCCAAACACCGAAATGTTCGCGGCGAACCACGGCCAGAAAAGGTCGCTCGGCTTCGCCGTGCGCTCGGATTCAGCAACGATCTCAATGCCTTGGCGTTCCATGAGCCCCGGGCTCGTGACAGGCGTGGGGGAAGAGGATGCGTGAGTGCTCATGAACAGCTCCAGTCGCGCGAAGGAAAGGGGGGTTAGATCACATCCTAGTCAGCGAGCGAGGATGTGGGCGGCCTCGCTCACGAGCCGGGCCGCGGACTTCGCGGTGCGTCCATCCACGTCAAAGCGCGGATTCAGCTCGACAATGTCCATGAGCGAGAGTTTCCCGGTGCGCGCAGCGGCCCGCACCGCCGCCACGATGATCGGCAAATCCACGCCAAGCGCCGCCGGGGCTGACACCCCGGGCGCCGTGTGGGCGGGCAGCACGTCGAGGTCGATCGTCAGGTAGAGAACGTCGATACGGGCGGCGAACTCCTCGACGAACCGCGCGACGCCCTCGGCACCCATCTCAAGGCACTCCAGATCCGTGCGGTACTGAACGCCGAGCGCATCGGCCGTGTCGAAAAGCGTGCGCGTGTTGCCCGGCTCCGCGATCCCGAGCACCGCGTAGTTCAGGTCGCGCCCCTCGGCCTTTTCCGCCTCCGCCATTTGCAAAAATGGGGTCCCGCTCGTGGGCGTGGGCGCGCTGCGAAGATCGAAGTGGGCGTCAAGGTTGAGAACGCCCCACGAGGGAGGCTCGCAAGCGTCGGACCCCTCGCCCGCGGTGCCCGTGGTGCCAACCGAGCCGGCTCCCGCGCGCCCGCGCGCCCCCAGGTGCTCGCGAAGCCCCAGGTAACTTGCCCACGCGGTTTCGTGACCGCCGCCGAGCACGAGCGTGAGGCGATTGCCCTCGGTGCCGAGCGCGCGGGCCGTCAGATGCCCCATGTCCGCTTGCGCTTCCTCGAGCGCCTCGCCAACGGTCGTCACATCGCCCCAGTCCGCGAGGGCCACCTCGCCCGTGCCGAGCGGACCGTGAAGCGCCATGCCCGCAAGCGCCGAACGCAAAGCTGCGGGTGCTTCCGCCGCCCCCACACGACCGTGATTGCGGCGCACCCCCTCGTGCGAAGCAAAGCCCGCAAGTGCCACGTGTGCGCCCTCGGGCGGGCGCTCCTCACTCACGAGCGACACGCGCTGATGCCAGCGCGCGTGCGCCGCACCCTCACCATCAACTCGACCCTTCCACGGACTGTTCTCGATGCTGCTCAACGTGTTCACGCCCTCCATTATGGGTGCGCGGACTGTATCCAAATAGATTCGCTCCAGGCGCGCCCGATAGTGTGTGCTCTATGCCGTCGAAAGTACCCGCAGCCGCCTCAACGTTGAGGATCCTCACCTACCTCGCCCAGCGCTCGAGGCCCATTGCCGCCTCGCGCATCGCGAGCGAACTCGATATTCCGCGCTCGAGCACGTACGACATCCTCGCGGAACTTCTCGATCAAGGCTTCGTTCTCCACTACTCAGACCTTCACGCTTACGGCCTTGGTCCATCCGCCTATGAACTCAGCTTCGGCTACACCCGGCAGGCTCCGCTCGCTCGCCTCGGCAAGCGCGTGACCGAACGTCTCACGGATCGAGTTGGCGAGATCTCGCACGTCGCCGTGCTTCAGGGCCGCCACGTGCTCTACGTCGTCGAAGCACGCCTCAGCAAACCCGCCTCCTACCCCACCGACGTCGGCGTGCGCGTGCCCGCCCACCTCACCGCAAGTGGGCGCGCAATTCTCAGCGCCCTGCCCGCCAATCAGCTCGCCGCCGTCTTTACCGGCGAAACGGTTCTCGAACCTCAGCTCGGTGCCGAGGTGGGCCCTGCGTTCCCCGTAGCGCGCGCGCTCGCCGACGCACGCGACACGCGCACGCGCGGCTACGCCGTCGAAAACGGTGAGGTTCTCGACGGACACCGCTCGGTGGCGCTCCCCGTTTTTGACGGCGCTCGCTGGCCTGTTGCCGCGGTGGCCGTCACCTGGCAGGGAAGCGACTCCTCGCGCGACCTCGACATGCTCGAGGCCGTGCGCGTCGCCGCAGACCAACTGCAAAAGGCGATCTCCTAAAGGAGACCGCCTTTCGCCTTACGCGTTCGCGAGAGTTCTTAGAAGAACGCTCCGGGTCGCGGAATATTGCGCACGTTCGACTTCGCAAGATTCACCATCTTGCCCACGCCGCCCTCGAGCACGATCTTTCCGCCCGCGGTTGCAAAACCGCTCATCTGCTCGAGCGTGATCTTCGGAGGCATCGCAAGCGCGTCCGGATCCGTCACAATGTCGATGAGCATCGGGCCAGGTGCTGCGAGGGCCTTCTTGAGGTCCTTGCGCAGGGTCTTTGGGTTCTCGATGCGGATCGAGGGGATACCGGCACCTTCGGCGATCTTCGCGAAGTTCACCGAATCGTGGTCAGTCTCGAAATCGGGAAGGCCCGCCACGAGCATCTCGAGCTTCACCATGCCGAGGCTCGAGTTGTTGAACACGACAATCTTCGTGTTCAACTGGTGCAGGCGCACCGTGAGAAGTTCGCCCATGAGCATCCCGAGGCCGCCGTCGCCACTCATGGAGATGACCTGGCGGTTCGGCTGTGCGGCCGAGGCGCCGATCGCCTGGGGGAGGGCATTAGCCATCGTGCCGTGACGGAACGAGCCGAAGATGCGGCGCTTACCGTTCGGCTCGATGTAGCGTGCGGCCCACACGTTGCACATGCCCGTATCGACCGTGAACACAGCATCGTCGTCCGCGAACTCATCGAGGAGGCTCGCAACGTACTCCGGGTGGATCGGCTTGAGGCGCGACGCCCGCTTCGTGTACGAGTTGACGACGTGCGTGAGCTCCTTCTCCTGCTTGCGCAGCATCGAGTTGAGGAACGAGCGGTTCTTCTTCTGCTTGAGCTGGGGCAGCAGCGCGCGGATCGTGAGGGCCACATCGCCGTGCACACCCAGATCGAGAGGCACGCGGCGGCCGAGGCGCGAGCCGTCGGCATCGATCTGCACAACCTTCGGCTTACCTTCGCGGGGAAGGAACTCCGAGTACGGGAAGTCCGTGCCGAGCAGGATCAAAAGATCGCACTCGTGGGTTGCTTCGTAGGCGGCGCCGTAGCCGAGCAGGCCGCTCATGCCCACGTCGAACGGGTTGTTGTACTGGATGAATTCTTTGCCGCCGAAAGCGTGCCCGATGGGCGCTTTGAGGGTGTCGGCGAGTTCAAGGACTTCCGCGCGTGCCCCCTCGATACCGGCTCCGGCAAAGAGGGTGATTTTCTTAGCCGAGTTCGCGAGGCGGGCGAGTTCCTCGACGACCGAGGCCTGCGGCTGGATCGCACCGAAGGTCGTGGTGAGGGTGCGGGTCGCTTCAATCGTGACCTCCTGGCTGGCGATGTCGCCGGGAATCACGAGAACCGAAACGTCCTTGTTCGCGAGCGCGGTTTGCGCGGCGTTATGAAGCATCTGCGCGCCGTGGTTGCCCGAATTGACCATTTCGCAGAAGGCCGCGCATTCGTTGAAAAGAAGCTCGGGGTGGGTTTCCTGGAAAAAGCCGGTTCCGATCTTTTCGCTCGGGATATGCGAGGCAATCGCGAGAACCGGAACAGAGTCGCGGTGGGCGTCGTAAAGGCCCTGCACGAGGTGCGTGTTGCCGGGGCCGCACGAGCCTGCGCATACGCCGAGCTTGCCCGTGACGCGGGCCTCGGCGCCTGCCGCGAAAGCCGCGGCCTCCTCGTTGCGCACGTGGATCCATTCGATGCCCTTGGTCGTGCGCACGGCATCCACGATGGGGTTGAGGGAGTCGCCCACAACGCCGTAAATACGCTCGACGCCCATAGCAACGAGTTGATCGACGGTGTGCTGGGCGAGTGTCTTTTTCGCCATGGAGTTTCATCCCTTTCGCGGATGTTCGTCTGGCCCGCGGCGAAAACGCCGAAAAGACCAGCGTTGAGTCTGTGACGCTTTAAGCGTAGGCGGGACTTTGGTCCATTGCAGCTTGAGGTTTCAGAGGTCACGTTATTCGCGTGAGCCGGGCCACGTATTGATGAAGTTAGCACCTTCTTGGGGTGGGGGCATCGGCCTCGTGCGGGCCGCGCGAGCGGACGCGCACGCAATGCATAAAGGGGCGTGAGTGGTGCAAAGTGGCGTGCGGATAGTGTGACTCGCGTAATAGTTCGCGACTCACTCAAGGCGCTGACCAGGCAGTTTGTTGCGCTTCCAAGGGGAATTGCAGGAAATACAGCCAATCGTGATCCCATTTCCCGGTTTTTTCAAGGCAGACGTAGTTGCCTTAATGCATCGCGCACGGATCCCTCAAAGTGGGATCTCGTCGTGCGGGGATAAGGGTAAAGGGATTGACCCCCGGTTGTGCCTCGTGAAGGCAGACCGGGGGTTTCCCTATTGAGCCTCGCGTAATCGAGGTGTAGATAACTGCGCTATTTCCCCGTTTTCGCGCATGCCTGCGACATTTTCTCCACGTGAAAAAGGGGTCCGACGGTTACCCGCGCCCTACTGTTTCCCGAAGGTGCGCGTGCCACGCCTCCATGCGCGGCATCGATCGGCGTTCATCACGCGGATTGCCGCCCTCGAGAATCGACACGAGATACTCCCGATCGCGCTCGAGCCTGTCGAGAGCATCGACGCCAAGGGGGCCGTGGCCAGGAATGACGAGTCGCGCCTCACGTGCGTAGGGCTCGAGCAGCGAGAGTGCATCGAGGTAGGCGCGGAAGGGGTCGAAGCTTCGCTTTTGGAGCACGCGTGCGCGATAGTCGCAGTCGTCGAGGTCGGGCTGGGGAAGCTCGGTGCTCGAGAGCATGTCGCCCGCGATCAGGATGCGCTGGTCGGGTAGCCATAGGGCAGTGTGGCCCGGAACGTGGGCGTCGTGACTGAGCAATTCGGGCTCGAAACCGTCCGGTGCCGCACCCTTGGGGAGCCACGTGCGGTGGGCATCGGCCGGAGCCTGCGGGGTGGGGTAGAGCCGGCCGAGGAGCGCGACGATGCCGGGCCGAGAATCAAGGCCCGGATCGTCCGCAGCGGCGCGCTCGAGGAGGCGCTCGCGATCGGCATCCACCAGGCGCACCGTTGTCTCAGAGGCGAGCCGCGGGGCATCGCCAAAAGCCGGATGCCACAGGACGTGATCGTGATGCGCGTGGGTGGCGAAGCCAGAAAGGACCTTCAGGCCGCGTTCGTCGAGTTGGTCGGCTATGTCGTCGAGCTCATCGACCTCCCATCCCGGATCGATGAGCATCGCCTCGCTGATCGAGGCGAGCACAACGCTATTGAGTGACTCGTGGCGCGAGGTGTGCACGAGGACTCCGGGCGCGACATCCACCAATTCAGCCATGGCCCCATTCTTTCAGCCGTTCGCCTCTCGGGATGGAAGCACCCCGTCTCACGGGTCAAAACTGGCAAGGCCTCGACCCTTTTCTTCGGCCTTTTCGGTTGGACGGCGTGGTGTTTGCCCAGGTCCGAGGGGTAGGCGTATAATGAAATGTGATGCAGGCCGCATGGGTGCTGGCCGACCCGACGTCGAGGGCCGCACCGTTGCGGATCGACAAGGAGGTCCCATGAAACCCATCACCCGGCGTACTGCGCTCGCCGGAACAGGCGCCGCACTCGCGGGTGCCCTCGCGAGCTGCGCACCACCAAACCCCGGCTCGGTGAACGCCGAAGCCACAATCCCACCGTCGAAGGATCGCGTAAAGCTCACCTACTGGGCATGGGTCAAAGACCTTCAAAAAGTCGCTGACATATTCAACAAGAGCCAAGACCGCATCCACGTGGAAGCCTCATGGATTCCCGGCGGCGGAAGTGGCGGCTACGCCAAAATTCTCTCCGCTGTAGCCGCAGGGGGTGGCCCCGACATTGCGCAGGTTGAGCTCCGCTCCGTTCCCGAGTTCGCGCTCGCGGGCGCCCTCGTGGACCTCTCTCGCTACGGGATCGTCAAAGACAAATTTGATCCGGGCGCTTTCGCGCAAGCGCAAGTGGGCGAGTCCGTGTGGGCCGTTCCGCAAGACACGGGCCCCGTCGCAAACTTCTACAACCGCGAAGTACTCGAAGGGGAGCTCGGCCTTACGCCGCCGTCCACATGGGACGAGTTCCGCGAGGTTGCGGGGGCCGTCAAGGATGCGGGTAAGACGATCTTTACCCTCGATCCGAGCGACGGCTCCTACTTCGTCATGTGGGCCATGCAGGCGGGTGCCACGTGGTTCAAGCCCGAGGGCGATGGATGGATCATCAACATGACCGACGAGGAATCACTCAAGGTCGCCGAGTTCTGGGATGGCATCCTCGCCGACAATCTCGTTGGAACCGGGTATGGCGCGTTTTCGACGCCGTGGATGGCGGCCACGGGCGACGACAAAGTCCTCAGCACGATCTCCGGATCGTGGAGCGACGCCCTTATCGAAGCGGTGCCTGGCGCCAAAGGTAAGTGGGCCGTCGCGCCCATGCCAACGTGGGGTGATGGCTACGCCTCGGGAGCCCACGGCGGCTCGTCAGCGGCGATCCTCTCTACGAGTAAGCACCCGGCCGAGGCGCTCGAATTCTGCACGTGGATGTGCACGAGCCCCGAGGGGATCGACGCGATGATCGAGAACTGTGGTATCGGCTGGTCACCGTCGGCGGACTACATCGGTGAGTCCCGCACGCAACCGTCAGAGTTCTTCTCGGGCCAAAACTACAACGAGGAGGTCATCGTGCCCATGGCCGAGGGGCAGAACC
The DNA here is from genome assembly GCF_001807585.1 of Dermabacter sp. HMSC08H10. Taxonomy (NCBI): domain Bacteria; kingdom Bacillati; phylum Actinomycetota; class Actinomycetes; order Micrococcales; family Dermabacteraceae; genus Dermabacter; species Dermabacter sp. HMSC08H10. The sequence goes on along the minus strand of NZ_KV789415.1, from coordinate 173,284 downwards.
TCGAATGGACGTGGGCGCCGCTTATGCAGCGCTTCATGGATGTCGTGGGCACCGGAATGACGAAAGCGATCAACGGTGAGCAGCCCCTCGTGGACCTCCTTGCGGTCACTCAGAAAGACATCACCGAGATTATGCAAGGCATGGGCCTCAACGCGGAGGAGGCGCGATGAAATCAAAGTGGGCACCCTGGGTACTTATGGCACCGTTTTTGGTGCTGTTCATCGGCACGATGGTGGTGCCGATCATCATGGCGGTTGGCTACAGCTTCACGACCGTGGAGCGCCACGGCCTCCTCGGCGAGGGCGGCATCGAGACTTCGTTCGCGGGCTTCGATAACTACATCGCCGCGCTCGCGAACCAGAACTTTGTGGCCTCGATCGGGCGCATGATCCTCTTCGGCGTCGTGCAGGTGAGCGTCATGATCGTCGCCGCAACGATCCTCGCGCTCCTTCTCGAAAGTGCCGCGGCGAAATGGCCGGGATTCTTTAGAAGCGCCTACTTTTTGCCCTACGGCATTCCGGGCGTGATCGCCACTATCCTCTGGTCGTTCCTGTACATCCCCGGGCTGAGCCCCATTGTTGATGCGCTTCAGCTCGTGGGAATTGAGGCCGATTTCCTGAGCCCAGACATGGTGCTGTGGTCGATCGCGAACATCGTGACCTGGACGTATACGGGCTACAACATGCTCATCATCATCGCCCAGCTCAAGGCCATTCCCGGTGAGCTGTACGAGGCCGCCCGCATCGACGGGGCCGGTCCCTTGAAGATCGTGACCTCCATTCAGTTGCCACTCATTCGGCCGGCGCTTTTGCTGACGATCATCTTCTCGATCATCGGCACACTCCAACTGTTCGCGGAGCCTCGCCTACTGATGACGATGAGCTCGGGCATCACGAACGAGTACACGCCGAATATGAGCGCCTACGCGTACGCGTTCCAGTACAACGAGGTTGGGATGGCGGCGGCGCAGGCCGTGATCATCGCGGTCTCGGCCTTTGTTCTTTCGGCCATTGCTCTCGGGGTCTCCTCGTGGGCGGAGAGGAAGCGATGAGCGCTACGCAAACGACGCACGTCAGCGAACGTTCGAGGAAGAAGCAGGCTATGCGCCTTGAGCGGGATCAGCGTTCGGGTGCCCGCTCGGCTGGCCGCAAGCCGGCGACGACGATCATTGTGACGGCGCTTTTGGCGATCGTCGCGATGTACTTCCTCGTGCCGGTCTATTGGGTGATCGTGAACGCGACGAAGTCGACCGAGGACCTGTTTGGTACGAGCGGCTTCTGGTTTGGCAAAGAGTTCCTGCTGTTCGACAACCTCAAGGCTGTGTTCACGGCCAATGGCGGGATCTTCTCGCGCTGGGCGCTCAACTCGCTTCTGTATTCGGGAGTGGGCTCGGTGCTCGCGACCTACTTCGCGGTCGCCGCGGGGTATGCGCTCGCGAAATACCGCTTCCCCGGCCGCAGGGCCGTGTACGCGTTCGTGCTCGGTGGTGTGCTCGTGCCGGGCACCGCGACCGCGCTCCCGCTGTTTTTCCTGTTCTCGAGCGTGGGGCTCACAAACACGTACTGGGCCGTGCTTATTCCGTCGCTCGTGAGCCCGTTCGGTCTGTTCCTCGCGTCAATCTACGCGAGTGCGGCCGTTCCGGATTCGATGCTTGAGGCGGGGCGTCTCGACGGCGTGAGCGAGATTGGGCTGTTCCACAGGCTTGCCCTTCCTCAGCTCACGCCGGCGGTGGTGACGATCCTGCTGTTCCAATTCGTGGCGATTTGGAACAACTACTTCCTGCCCCTCGTGATGCTTGCCGACGAGAAGCTCTACCCGATCACTCTGGGCCTCGATAACTGGCGCGCGCAAACGGATCGTTTGCCGGAGTTTTTCCAGCTCACGACCGGCGGCGCGCTGCTCTCGGTGATCCCGCTCGCGATCCTCATTCTCGTGCTGCAGCGCTTCTGGCGCGGTGGCCTCACGGAGGGCTCGGTCAAGGGGTAGGGAGAGTCCGGGCGTTTAGCTGTTTTCCTTTTCGAGGACCTCGTTCATCGCTTTCGCGAGCTCGCGGCAGCCGTCCTCCGCGGTGATTTCCCCGTTGAAGACCTTCGAGAGGTATTCGCCCTCGAGTTCCTCCCATTCGGGGCACGTCTTGGAGACAGGGAAAGGCACTGCGTAGTTGTGTGCCTGGTCGACGAAGACCTCGAGGTTGTAGCCGGGCTGGGCGTCGACGTACGGATCCTGGGTGCCGTCGAGAGCGGGAAGCGCGATGCCGGATTCCGCGCTGATTTTGGCTGCTTCTTCGCCCGCGAGGAAGGTCACGAGGGCCTGGGAGGCAGCGAGGTTCTTGGTGTTTGCAGAGATCACGTGGCCGAGGCCGTGCACGGCGGTCTTGCGGTCGTCGCCGCCGGGAAGATACGCGACGGCGCAGTCGTTCTTCACGGAGGAGCCGATGAGTGCGCCAACGCGCCAGTTGCCCGACCACTGCATGGCCACCTGGCCGCCTTCAAACATGCCGTAACACGAGTTTTCAGCAAGGAACTCCTGGTCGGGGCATGCGCCGATCTCGATGAGGTCCCGCCAGAACTTCACGCCCTCGATCGTCTTGGGGTCGTCGTAGCCGGATTTCTTTTTGTCGTCGGAGATTACCCATCCGCCGTTGATGGCGATCGAGTGGTAGTAGGAGGCTGTGCGCGAGAAAACCTCAGCGCAGCCCCACACGCCGTCGGGAAGCTTGTCGGTGAGCTCGAGTGCCTTCTCCTTGTAGGTGTCGAGCGTCCAGGTTTCGTCCGGGTAGGCAACGCCGGCCTGGTCGAAAAGCTTCTTGTTGTACCAGATACCTACGCAGTCGACGTCCTTGCACGTCGCGAAGAGTTCGCCGTCGACCGTGTACATGTCGACGAGTGCGCTCGGGTATTTGTTCGGGTCGATGAGCCCGTCGTCGACGAGGGCTTTGAGGGAGGCGAGCTGGCCGTTTTCGGCGTAGGAGCGGAAGTTCGGGCCGTTCATCCAGAACACGTCGGGCAGAGCTTTCGACGAAGCCTGCGCGCGAAGCTTGGTGAAGTAGTCCTTGAACGGCACCATGTTCAGCTGAACCTTGACGTTCGGGTACTTCTTATTGAATGCCTTCATGACATCTTTGAGCATCGCCTCCTGGTTGATATCCCAGTAGGCGTAGGTGATCGTGCCTTTGATCTTCTTCGGGTCGTCGCCAATTTCGTTCGTGGCGCCCTTGACGCCGGCTTTGTTCCCTCCTCCGCAGCCGGTTGCGGCAGCAGCGAAGGCCGCTCCGCTTGCGGCGAGGAGGGAGCGGCGGGCGATCGGGGATGTGGCCATGATGGTCTCCTTTGTGGGTAAGGGGTTTCGGAGAGTGGCAGAAGTGAACGGTTTTCTAAAACCTCTTTAAGAAAACCAATGGCGGGGAATTTACGGCAAGGCAGGAGGTGAAATGTTGCAGCTCGTTCACTGAGTATTCAGATCTGCGGCTCTGCCCGGGGTGCTTCGGTCCGACGGTGGCGTGCCCCACATCCCTTCCTAGTTAGATTAGGCAATGCTAACCTTGCAAATATGTCAGTTGCCTATCCCGAGATGACGTCGCTCGCCAACGAGCTCACCTCGCGTGCGCTCGTGTGCACCCTCGACTGCCCCTTCGCTTCGACGATCGCCTTGAGCGATTTGCCGAAGGGGGCCACGGCGATCATCGCGGCATATCGCGACTCGCACTCTGTTCTGTGCCGCCGTCTCTTTGACCTGGGCTTCCACCCGGGTCTCGAGGTCGAGCTCGTGCGCAAGGCGCCCATGCGTGACCCGCTCGTGTTCCGCGTTGCCGATTGCGAAATCGTCCTTCGAAAGCGCGACGCGGCACGCATCCTCGTGCACGTTGGGGATGAGCACCCCAACAACTCGGTCGAGAAGAAGGCAGCATGACCTGCCACGATGCGGCGCCGGAAGTGCCGCGCGATACCGGCGCGCGCCGTTTTGCGCTCGTGGGCAACCCGAACGCCGGTAAATCCACGGTGTTCAACGCCCTCACGGGCATGCGGGCGAAGGTTGCGAACTACCCGGGCGTCACGGTCAGCAGGTTCGTGGGTAGCGTCGAAGTGCAGGACGCCTCCGGCGCGAGAATCGACGCCCAGGTGGAGGACCTCCCGGGTACCTACTCGCTAGACCCCATTAGCCCCGATGAGCAGGTTGTTCTCGAATCGCTCAGCGATGAAAGCCGCGCGGATGCGCTCATCGCGGTGCTTGACGCGACGAGCATGCGCCGCTCGCTCGGGCTCATCGCACAGCTTCAGCGCACGGGTCTGCCGATCCTTGTGGCGCTCACCCATGCCGACGAATTCCTCTCGCGCGGCGGCAGCGTGGACGTCGCGGCACTGTCGAAGGCGCTTGGCCACCGCGTTCTCGTCGTGACGGCCGGAAACCACCGAGAGCTCGACGCGCTGAAAGCCGAGCTGGCGTCGGAAGAGGACTGGCCGAGCCCCGCCGTTGCCGCTCCCACCAACCCGAAGGGCTCCGCCGCGTGGATCGATTCGGTGCTCGAGGCCGCGCACTATCGCGCGCCCGGCTCCCACGCCCGCACCCGCAAGCTCGATGCGGTGTTGCTGCATCCCGTGTGGGGCAGCCTCGTGTTCTTTGCGGCGATGTTTGCGCTGTTCCAGCTCATTTTTACGGTCGCTGCGCCCATTCAGGGCTGGATCGAAGAGGGCTTCGCGTTCCTCGGAGATGTCGCGCGCGAAAATATCGGTATCGATTGGCTCGCCGGTCTCGTGGCCGATGGCTTGATCGGTGGCGTGGGCGGCGTTCTCACGTTCGTTCCCCAGATTTTCCTGCTGTTCTTCGCGCTCGCCATCCTCGAGGCGTCCGGCTACATGTCGCGGGCGGCGTTCCTTATGGATCGGGTCATGGCAGGCGCGGGCCTCGAGGGCCGGGCGTTCGTCGCGATGCTCTCGAGCCTCGCGTGTGCGATTCCGGGGATTATGGCCACACGTTCGCTTCCTTCGGCGAAGGATCGACTCGCGACGATGCTCACGATCCCGCTCATGACGTGCTCGGCACGCCTTCCCGTGTACACGATGTTGATTGCGATGCTGATCCCGGCCGATGCCCGCCTGGGCGGAGTGATCGGTGCGCAGGGTGCGGCGCTCTTTGGGTTGTACGTGCTCGGGGCATGCTCCGCGATGGGCTCGGCGTGGGTGTTCTCGAAGATTTTTGGGCGCGGTCGGGCGAGCCTTCCCTTTTATATGGAAATGCCCACCTACCGCATCCCGACTTTGCGCGAGCTCGTGACGAACACGTGGATTCCCGTGAAGGGCTTTCTCACGAAGGTGGGTCGCATCATCCTCCTGCTCACACTCGTGTTGTGGGCGCTGCTCAACCTCCCGGCCGTGGGCGATGCGGAGCTCGCGGCCGCGGGCATCGACCAGTCCGATTCGGCGGCCGTGGCGACCTACCAGCTTGAGCATTCCTACGCTGCGGGCCTCGGCAAGGCCGTCCAGCCCGTGTTCGAGCCCCTTGGTTTCGATTGGCGCGTGAGCGTCGGTGTCGTTGCCTCGCTCGGGGCGCGCGAAGTGTTCGTTTCGACGCTCGGGCAGATCGCGAGTGCGTCCGATCCAGAAAACCCCGGCGATGCTCTCTCCTCTCTCACGTGGGGTCCCGGACCGCACGAAGGCCAGCTCCTCTTCACGCCAGGCACGATAGCCGCGCTCCTCGTGTTCTTCGTGTTCGCGCTACAGTGCACGAGCACCATCGCGGCGCTGCGCCGCGAATCCGGTTCGTGGACATGGCCCGCCCTCGCCTTCTGCTACATGTTCGCGCTCGCGTGGGTGGGAGCGTTTATCGCGAAGCTCGCGGTGGGAGCGCTGTAGTGGGCGTGGGTTCCGACGGTTCCCCGGCAAGCGTCGGACCTCACGCTTTGCCCGACCACTCCCAGCGTGCCGTGCCAAGTCTTGGCCATGCCACCTCCGCTCCGGCGAGCGTGACCGGGGCGGAGCGAGCGCTCAGGTGGAGCGTGCAGGGGGCGTCGTTGCCGCTTGGCTGGGAGCCGATTCCGGACGCGCTGCCGCAGCTTGAACGAATCGTCGCGGAGCCTCACGGGCTCTGGGTGTGGCTGCGCGCGGGATATTCCTGGCGCGACGAGGCCGAGGCTGTTCGCGAGGGACTTGCGCGCATGCTTGACGAGGCGGCGCCCCACCTCGCGGAGTTCGAGGCGCAAATCGGGGTGGACAGGCGCGTCGAGGCCGTGCGCCTTGCCGCGACAGATGTGATTGACGGTGACCTCGCGCCCTACATCGCCTCGCACGGCGGAAAAGTGCACATCGTTGACGTCGAGTGGTGCGATGCCGGGCCGGTGGTGAGCGTCGAGTTCGCAGGGGCGTGCAAGGGCTGCGAACTGTCCGAAGTGACGCTCCACCTGCGCATTGAGAAGGCGCTCGCGAAGCGCATTCCCGCGTTTGCTGAGGTGCGCGATGCGACCCCGCGCACGGCGCCGCGGCTCTTCCAGGGGCTTTTTCGCCGCCCGCCTGTGTCTTCTTCGTGAGGGTGTAGGCAGGCGCCTCATCCGCCCTCGTTGTGGGCGGCACACGCACGTCTTGACTGTTCTTTGAAAAAGAATTCACGTGGACGTCACTTTTACTGTGGATGTTGGTCCCTCGCGTAGAGCACTGTAACTGCGTCAGATCACCAACCACATTGAAGGGATGCCTCCAATGGTGCTCCACCTCCCGCTCCTCATGAAGGATCACGTTCGCGGCAAGCGTTCCGCAGTGACCTGTGCACTCAAGTGCGACAACCAGTGCGCGAAGCCCGCATGCAATACGAGCAACAACTCCTACATCGGTGACATCGTCTCCGCTGCGATCAGCCGCCGCTCGCTCCTCGGCGGTGCTGCCGCAAGCGCCCTCGTGATCGCCGCCGGCGGTACGCAGGGCATGGGTCAGGCCGCCTTCGCTGCCGACCCGAGCGCCCCGAACCCCACGATCGGCTCGGCGCCCGAAGCGCCGAACGGCTCGAAGCTCCGCTTCACCCCGATCGCCCCCGTCAACAAGGATGTCGACGAATTCAACGTGCCCGAGGGCTACCGCTGGGAGCCCGTCATCAAGTGGGGCGACCCCCTCTTCGACGACTCGCCTGAGTTCGACTGGAACAACCAGACTCCCGAAGCCCAGGCGAAGCAATTTGGGTACAACAACGACTACACGGAGATCCAGGAGATCCCCGGCTCGGATGGCCTGCGCGCCGTCATGTTCGTGAACCACGAGTACACGAACGCGAACATCATGTTCCCGGAGGACATGCCGAAGCATGATCAGGTCGCCATCACGATGGCTGCGCAGGGGCTCACCGTCGTGGAGCTCGAGCGCAAGGACCGCAAGTCGCCCTACACCTACGTGAAGGGCGGAAAACTCAACCGCCGCTTCCTCCTCGACACGGAGTATGAACTCACCGGCCCCGCCGCGAGCTCCGAATTCGTGAAAACGAAGGACGACCCCGAGGGCCGCACGATCCGCGGCACCTTCGCGAACTGCTCGGGTGGCCTCACCCCGTGGGGCACGCTCCTTTCGGGCGAAGAAAACTTCCACGGCTACTTCGTTGCCGATGAGAACATTCAGTCGAACGCCCGCCTCGGCATCGACAAGAAAGAGTCGGTGTACGGCTTCGAAATGATTGACCCTCGCTTCAATGCGACGAACCCCGGCTACGAAAACGAGGTCAACCGCTTCGGTTACGCTATCGAGATTGACCCGTGGGACCCCACCTCGACCCCGAAGAAGCACTCCGCGATCGGCCGCTTCAAGCACGAGGGCGCGAACGTCATCATCGCCGAGAACGGTCACGCGGTCGTGTACTCGGGTGACGATGAGCGCTTCGAGTACATGTACAAGTTCGTCTCCAAGGAGAAGTACGTCGAGGGCGATCGCAAGCACAACATGACGCTCCTCTCCGAGGGCGATCTCTACGTCGCGCGCTTCTACGGCAACTCGCCCAAGGAAGAAATCGACGGCAGCGGCGCCGTTCCTTCGGACGGTCAGTTCGACGGCACCGGCGAATGGGTCCCGCTGATCCTCGACGGCAAGTCGCAGGTTGAGGGCATGACTGTCGAAGAGATCGCGGTCAACACCCGCACCGCTGCCGACAAGGTGGAGCCCACCAAGATGGACCGCCCCGAGGACGTCGAGCCGTCGCACCACTCGCGCAAGGTGTACGCGGCCCTCACGAACAACTCGAAGCGCGAGATCTTCCAGGTGGATGAAGTCAACCCGCGCCAGAAGAACCGCGACGGTCAGATCCTCGAGCTCGACGAGCAGGGTGACCAGACGAGCACCGAGTTCGCGTGGAACCTCCTCCTCGTGGCCGGCGACCCGAACGGTGGCGACCAGACCTTCTACGGCAATGTCGACCCGAAGTCGGTCTCGCCGATCTCCTGCCCGGATAACCTCGCGTTCGACTCGGTCGGCAACCTCTGGATTTCGACCGACGGTGCCCCGAGCGGGATCGGTTACAACGACGGCCTGTTCCGTGTGACCCTCGAGGGAGACATGCGCGGCAACGTCGAGCAGTTCCTCTCTGTGCCTCGCGAGGCAGAGACGTGTGGCCCGATCGTTCGCGACGAGGACTACTCGGCATTCGTGTCGGTTCAGCACCCGGGTGAAGATGGCAAGTTCAGCGAGCAGCACTCCTTCTTCCCTGAGTACAACCAGACCGGCCCGCGCCCGACGGTCGTGCAGGTTCTGCCGATTTGGGATGAGGCTGAGGAGCCCAAGCCCGAGCCGAAGCCGGAAGAGCCGAAGCCCGAGCCGAAGCCTGAGGAGCCCAAGCCCGAGGAGCCGTCGGCACAGCCTGCGCCCGGCAAGGATCCGAGCGACGCGGCTGCTCCGGTAGTGCCCGCTCCCAAGAAGCCGGAGAAGAAGCAGCCGAAGAAGCCTGTCAAGAAGGTGAGGAAGGAAGCCGAAACGAACCGTGGCCCGCTTCCGCGCACTGGTTTCGAGGCCGCTCCGGTTGCCGCAGGCGCCGCAGCTTTGCTCGCAGCCGGCGGCATGATGGCGGCGAAGTCCGCCAAGGACGCTAAGCCTGCAACCGAGGCTGAAGGTGACGGCCAGGCCGACGCCTGAGCATGAACCGCTGAGCCCTAGGGTTTGAACGGGAGGGGCCTCGCGCTGCGGCGCGGGGCCCCTCTGCTATTCCCGGTCCGCTCGTGGCCCTCGTAGCGCCCCAGTGTTTTGTGGGGCAGTTTTTGAACCCCTGAAACTGCGGGACGATACCGCATGGCTGTGAAACGCGATTCCAGCGGTCAGCATGTGACAGGAAGCAAGACGCTGCAATGCTCTATCGTGAGTGTGCACCGGGGATCTGATGCTGCACGATGGTTGGACCGCCGAAGGGTATACCTTGCGTAGTCTTACGTGCGGGACACGCGTGATATCGGGGCGTTGGAAGAGCCTCGACAACGAGAACTGGAGCTGCGCCCCTTTTGATTGAAATGCTGTTGTTTATCGCCGTCATCGCCTTCACTCTGGTGGTGGCGTACGTGCCCGGCTACACCTGTATCCGGGTTCTTCGTGGCTCCGTGCTTCTTGCCGTAGCCTTCGCTCCCGCCATCAGTATGGGGGTTGCCGGTCTCGCTGCCGTTGGCGCGGGCGCCATGGGTGTGCGGTGGGGGATAGTGCCCTTTGCACTGGCGTTTGTACTTCTCATCTCAGCGTGTGCTTTGGCTCGGTTTCTGGGCGTCACGCTGCCTGCAACGTGCATGGATAACTCCCTGCTTCCGCATGCGTCGAAACGCCAGATCGCCGGATGGGGATTTGCGCTTTTCTCCGCAGTGGCCGTGTGCCTTGGGCCGATCTTTTTGGTCGCACGGACCCCCGAGGCCATTCTTGAGCGCTACGACGCTCTGTACCACCTGAACGCCCTGGCGTTTGTGCACGATCGCGGCGATGGCTCGAGTCTAAGCATCAACGCACTCACGCGCACCGTCCTCTCCGCAGTGTCGTATCCGGCCGCCTTCCACGACCTAGCCTCCCTCGTCCCGGTGTCGAACGTGCCGATCGTGCTCAACGGCTCCGTACTGGCGTTATCAGTCGTTCCGTGGATTCTGGGTAACGCCCTCCTTGCGGCAGTGGTGTTCCCCCGAGTGCGGTGGGCTGTTCCAACCGCAGCCATTGTCGCGGCGCTCATTCCGGCCAGCCCCGTGAACCTCTGGATTCACCTTTCACCCATCCCAAACCTCATTGGGTTCGCGATTCTTCCCGGGCTCCTCGCCGCCGCCTACGCCCTGTGGCTCAGCCTCGAGAGCGGACTTAAGCCAAGCCCTTCCCCCGCTTCTCTTATTGCCGGGACCTCGACGCCCGCGCGCACTCCTTCCGACCCCATCGCGATGCGTTCACCGATCAAGGCTGTTCTATGCATGACTGCGGTGGCCGCCCTTGCACTAGTGGGACTCGCGCTCCTGCATCCAAACACCGCCGTCACACTGCTGCTCTTGCTGGGAGTCCTAAGCACAGTGCGGGTCATCCAGGGCGGGAGGCAGATGCGCGTGCTGTGGTTAGTCCCAGCTCTTGCGCTCATTCCAGTGTTCATCGTGGCTTTCACGCCCATAGGAGCCCGGGCCACAGGGTTCTCGGGCGGGTTAAAGGTTCCGCTCAGCACTGCATTGGGAGAAATCCTCTTCGGCCTATTGACGGTGTGGCCGATGCCGCTTGGCGTGGCTCTGGCATTGCTGTGGTTGCCGGGGCTCGCAGTGAGTGCGCGTCGAGGGGAGCGTTGGGTAGCGGCGTGCTGGCTCGTCACCGCAATTCTGTACTTGGACGCTGCCATTGATTCGCCGCTCAACCTTTCGGCGCTGTACTTCCGCGGACAGGATAGGCTCGCGATTCCCTTGGCGATGCTCTCTATTGTGCTCGTGATCCCCGGTATTCGAGCCTTGAGTGGCCTGGTCCATAAGAAGTCATTCGCACAAAGTGGGAGCGCTAGTCGCCCGCCCATTCGGATCGTCGCCGCAGCGCTCGCGCTGGTCGCGGCACTCAGCTCTTTGCCATACCGCTACGCGGATGCCGCGTTGAACCTGCAACCCGAATACCCGGGCCGAGGCAGGTTCTTGCAACCGGGAGAGCACGAGGCGTTTGCTACGGCGCTGCCCAAGCTCGACGCGGAGCGCTCGATCCTCGCCAGTCCCTATTCGGGGGCGGCGCACATGTACGCCCTGGAAGGCGCACGCGTCTACTTTCCGGTGCCGGGGATGGCACTGTCCGCCAAGGACCGTGCCGTTATCGATGCGGTTCCCCTCGCGAGTACCGATCCGGATGCGTGCGCACTCCTAACGAAGGCTGGCGTCGGCTACCTCTACCAGGAGAATACGCTGTATCAGTACGATCCAGCGTTCAGCCCATTGCAGGGAAATTTAACAGGACTCGGCTCGACGGTCTTTGAAACCGAGCACTCCCGGCTTATTGAGATCGATTGCGATTGAGCATGTGCGTGCGATGGTGCTCGCGTAGAGCACCATCGCACATAGATCAGGCGGTTGCTAGCGCCTTACGGAGCGCTTCAATCACGCGCTCAACATCGCTATCGCGGAGATCGGGGAACATCGGCAGCGAGATCTCACGACGGTAGTAGTCCTCCGCCACCGGGCACATTCCGCGCTTGTAGCCCAGATCCTCGAAAACGGGATGCCAGTAGGCCGGAATGTAGTTCACCTGCACGCCGATCCCCTGCTCTCGCAGCGATTCAAAAATCGCTTTGCGACGTTCAGCGGGAACCCTGAGCGGGTACAGGTGCCAAGCAGGCTCGGCTTCTGCGGGGGCAAAGGGAATCTCCACGCCGTCGAGGTTCGAGAGTGCCTCGTCGTAGGTCCGCTTGATTTCGGCTCGACGAGCGACGAAATCATCCAGACGTTGAAGCTGCGAACTACCCAGCGCACAGAGCACATCCGGAAGGCGGTAGTTGATGCCGAAGGAGTGCACCTCCTGATGCCAGGGGCCCTCATCGGGGTAGCGCTGGAGCTTCTTGTCTCGCACGAGTCCGTGATTCTTGAACCGCCGAGCTCGAGTGGCGAGATCGTCGTCATTGGTCACCAGTGCGCCACCTTCGGCGGTGGTGAGGTTCTTTGTGGGGAAGAACGAGAAGCTGGTCAAATCCGCGAGCGAGCCTACGGGATCGCCGTGGTAGCGCGAACCGATCGAATGGGCCGCATCCTCCAAGAAGAGCGTTCCAGTCTTTTCCGCCAGGGCCCTAAAGGCTTCGGCCTCGACTGGAACACCGGCGTAGTCAACGCCCGCGATGACTTTGGTGCGCGAGGTGACAGCGGCTTCAGCAGCGGCAGGATCGAGGTTGCCGGTCTTCGGATCTACGTCGGCGAACACGATTTTCGCGCCGAAAACGGCGGCGGTGGCCGCGGTGGCGACAAAGGTCAGTGGCGTCGTCACGACCTCGTCGCCGGGCTCGATCCCGGCAGCGGCGTAGGCGAGATGAAGGCCTGCGGTACCGGAGGTCACGCTGATCGCATGTGACGCGTTGGCGCGCTTCGCGACCTCTGCCTCGAACCGGTCAACCTCGGGGCCCGTCGTCAGCCAATCGCTGTTGAGGGCACGGGTGACAGCTGCAATGTCGTCGTCGTTGATGGATTGGCGACCGTAGGGAAGCACCTCAGAGTCCTTTCGCGATGATTTCTGCGATTTCGTCGCGGGTGTACCACTCGTCGTTGGAGTCGGAGCGGAAGGCGAAACCATCTTCGACCGGTTCAGAGTCGGCAGGGGTCTTGTAACCCCAGGTGGCAAGGTCCGGCTGAATGATGAAGTACTTGCCGCCGGCAATCTTGACGGCCCTGCGGCCCTCTTCGGGGCTGATCATTTCTTCGTGAAGCTTCTCGCCTGGGCGCAGGCCGACGTCGACGAGCTCTGCACCCGGAACCACGGCGTGGGCCAGATCAACGACCTTCATCGACGGGATGCGCGGGACCAGAAGTTCGCCACCCTGCATGAACTCGAAGGAGTCCGTCACCATCTTCACTGCCTGCGGGAGGGAGATGAAGAAGCGAGTGCAGCGCAGGTCCGTGATGGGCAGCGGCTTACCCTCTTCACCGAGCTTGCGGAAGAACGGGATAACTGAGCCGCGCGAGCCCATGACGTTGCCGTAGCGAACGACGGCAAAGCGCGTGGGGTAGGCGGCCGCGTAGTGGTTGCCGCTAATGAAAAGCTTGTCGGCTGTGAGCTTCGTGGCGCCATAGAGGTTGATGGGGCTGGAAGCCTTGTCGGTGGACAGTGCCACGACCTTCTTGACCCCCGCATCGATGGACGCTTCGATCACGTTCTGGCTTCCAAGGATGTTGGTCTTCACGAACTCGAACGGATTGTATTCGGCAGTATCGACCTGCTTCAGCGCGGCGGCGTGAACCACGTAGTCCACTCCGTGAAGCGCGCGGCGAAGACGCTTCTCGTCGCGAATATCGCCGATGAACCAGCGCAGACGCGGATCGTTGTTGAACTGGTTGCGAACCTCGTACTGCTTGAGTTCATCGCGGGAGAACACCACCACGCGGCGGGGGTTGTGGTTCTCGAGGACTTCCTTGAGGAACGCCTTACCGAAAGATCCGGTTCCACCGGTGATGAGGATGGATGAACCGCTGAGGATCGACATTTGGGTCTCTTTCGTTGATCGATGTCCACGCGCGAGCTCGCCTGGTATGGCCGAGGCTGCTGGATTCGCGTTGTTGCGCGTGCCATTATGGCACGCTCATACCTGCATGTGCCATTATGGCGCAGTGAGTTCAAAGCGAGTTGTAGCCGTAATCCAAGCCCGAACGGGATCATCACGTTTGCCTCGAAAGGTCCTGCGCCCGCTCGCGGGCCGGCCGGTTTTGGAATGGATGGTGCGGGCAGCCCGCGAAGCACACGGAGTCGATGAAGTGGTGATCGCCACGTCGACTGCCAGCAACGATGATGAGGTTGAGGCTCTCGGGTCGCAGCTCGGCGTCAGGGTTGTGCGTGGCAGCGAAGACGACGTGCTTTCGCGTTTCATGCTGGCACTTGAGGCTACCGACGCCGATGCCGTGGTGCGTTTGACTGCGGATTGCCCACTGTGCGATCCCGCGCTGATTTCCGCGATCGTCAGCATGTGGAAGGTCGATCCCACTTTGGACTACGTGGCCACGACGTTGATCCGCACGCTGCCGCGCGGGCTCGATGTCGAGCTTGCCTCGCGCAATGCGTTGCAAATCGCCGATGCGGAAGCCGAGAGCTTCCATCGGATCCACGTGACCTCGTACCTGTATGACAGCAAGAGTGCGTTCCGCACGATGGGGCTCGTTGTGCAGCCAGCGGCGAACGATCTTCGAGTGACGTTGGATACGGCCGAGGACGGCCAGCTACTCGATGCGGTTGTCGCGGAGTTGGGAGATCAGCCTCCGGCCTGGCAAGACGTGGTCAGCCTCTTGCGTTCGCGCCCAGATATCGTCCAGATCAACGCCAAGATTCGACAGAAGAAACTGGCGGATGGCTGATGCACGTTCTGTTGCGTTGTGATGCTACCGATGAGGGTGGCAGCGGGCATTTGGTGAGAGCCCTTTCGGTCGCCGACGCCGCTGTTCGCGCGGGTTATTCGGTGTGTATGGCAGGCTCGATTCAGTCGCCGCTCGCGCGTCAGTTGGTTGCCGAGGCGCAGATCCCGGTTGTACCGGCTACGAGTGATCTTGGTGAATTGGCGGCAGAGCAGGGAGCCTCCATTGTTCACGTGGACGACTATGCGGTGGACAACGATGCCCGCGGGCAGGTGCACGCGTGTGGCGCGTTGTTGTCGTCGATGGAGGATGGCAGCTACGGCCAGCGTGACGCCGATGTGATGATCGATTCGACGATCGGCGCGGAACTTACCGATCGTGAACGGGTGGCGGGCGGCCGCCAGCTGCGAGGGATTACCTATGCGCCGATGCGCAGGCAGGTGTTAGCGGCCAGAGAAAGCCGCAAGAAGCACTTCACGCCATCAGCTGTTCCGCGAGTTTTGATCGTCATGGGGGGAACCGACGCGACGTCTGCGGCAGCCACGATCGCGGGGCTGTGTGCGGGCCTGTCGAGGCCACTTGCGCTCACGGTGATCGCCCCCAAAAATCATTGGCAGGCTGTCACTGAAGCGGCGGGCGCGGGGGTGGAGCTCTTGGAGCCGACTCCCGCGTTCTTGGATATCGCCGCCACGATGGATGTGGTGATTAGCGCCGCCGGGACGAGCGCATGGGAGCTCGCGTGCATCGGTGTGCCGACCTTGCTCGTTGCGGTCGTCGATAATCAAAAAGCGGGTTATGCCGCTGCGATCGAAGCAGAAATCGCGAATGGCTTGGGCACTCTTGAAGAGATCCGCACCAACCTCGATCGGGCCGCCGCGCGTTTGGCGGAATTCCTCGCCGCCCTCGATAAGGGAGAGGTGAGCACGCGCCAAGCCACGGCGAAGGTGGATGGCCGCGGAGCTGACCGCATTGTGCAGGCTTGGAGCGACGCTTTCGATGAGCGGTGCGCAGCAGCTCAAGGTTCTGACGCTGCTCACGGGGCAGGGGCGGCGATCACCGTGCGCGATGCCACGATGGATGACTGCCTACATCTGCTTCGCTGGCGCAATGACCCAGCGACCAGGGCGGTTTCTCGCTCAACTGAGGCCATCGGTCTCGACTCTCACGCCCCCTGGCTTGAACGCACGCTTCAGCGTGACGATCGTGAACTGTTGATCGTTGAATTCGAGGGGCGCCCCGTGGGAATGGTGCGGTTTGATGCGGAAGATTCCGCGTGGGAAATCTCCATCAATATGGCGCCGGAGTCTCGGGGGCGTGGGTACGCCCGCGCCGCGCTTTCGGAAGCGGAGCAACTTTTCTTCCGACGCCACCCGGGTACGTCGATAGTGGCGTTTATACGCGCTGATAACGCAGCTTCCGCAGGCCTGTTCGATCGGGCCGGCTATGTGCCGTGGCCCGATCGAAACGAGCCTGAGTTCGGAGCTTTCCTTAAATCAGATCCCAGCTGAGGGCGGTCCCTTTTGCGGCGTCTGCCCTGAACGTACGGCCCATCACCGTATCGTAGTAGCGAGGCTCGAGGCCGCCTGCGGGGCGAATAGAACGTACGTTCTTTTCGGTAACGACATCGCCGGCACGGACGTCCTCAACCACGTACAGGGAGCGGCGTAGGCGCTGGCTTTCTGCTTCGCTTGCAACGGGACCGATGTGGACGTCGCCGATCGCGAGCCAGGCCGCGTAGGACTCGTCGACGAGTGCTTTGAGCTCTTCGGGCTCCAGCGAGAAGTCGGAGTCCACGCCGCCGTCGGCGCGGCGAAGGGTCACGTGCTTTTCGAGGATCGAGGCGCCGAAGGCAACGGCAGCAACGCTCACGCCGATGCCCTTAGTGTGGTCGGAAAGCCCGCTGACCACGTTCCAGGTGTCGCGCAGTACCTCGATCGTACGGAGGTTTGAGGCGTCTGCCGTGGCAGGGTAGGAGGACGTGCATCCAAGGACGGCGATCTGGTCGTTTCCTTCTGCGCGGATTGTTTCCACGGCAAGATCGATGTCGGCCGCATTGGCGGCGCCGGACGAAAGAATGATCGGCTTGCCGGTCCGTGCAACGGTGCGGAGCAACGGAATGTCACCAATCTCGAGCGATGCGATCTTGTACAGTTCAACATCCAGATCTTCGAGCAGGTCAACGGCTGTGGCGTCGAAGGGACTTGAGAAGGGGACTAGTCCGTGTTCCCGGGCGCGCTCGAAGATCGGCTCATGCCACTCCCACGGCGTGTGTGCTTCTTGGTACAGGCTGTAAAGGTTGCGGCCACCCCATAGGTCGTGGCCGGCGCTGATCTGGAAGGCAGGGCCGTCGGCATCGATCGTGATGGTATCGGCGGTATAGGTTTGCAGTTTGATTGCGGGGGCGCCGCTCTCGGCGATCGCATCTACGATCGCGAGGGCGCGGCCGAGATCGCCGTTGTGGTTCCCCGACATTTCAGCGGCGACGAATGGGCGGTGCCCTTCGCCGATTGTGTGGTCACGAAGGTTGATCGTCTTGGGTGCGTGCTGATGTTGCGACATGCCCCCGATCATACCGCCGATGTGAGGGTGGCTTTCTAAGCGTCGCCGCCTGACTTTTGGTGGCCGTCGGTAAGCGGTGTGGGCAAGAGATCATGCGTGGCGATCCGCGGGAGGGGCCCGGGCAGGTGGCTGAAGGGGTGTTTCAGGAACGCAAGGGGCGAGTTTCCCGACCCTGCGTCTTGGGCGCCGTCGGGCCGTTTGACAATGCCCAACACCGCACCTGCCTTTCGCAGGGGAGCGCCGCACCAGTAGTCAAACCAGGGCCTCACGTGACGTTTGTCCCAACCGAGAAGTTCACGCAGCTCATCGGGCTCGCGCATGTCGTCGATGCCCAGTTCCGCAAGCGCAATGTCGGTTCGAGCCTCGACGGAACTCGATTCAAAGAATTCTGGCCACACCTGTTGCGTCCGGGTTGAGACGGTGGTGCCGAGTGAGCCGACTGCTACCGCTGGCCCGTAAATCTCAGTGGGGGTGCCTTCTGCCGCGGCGTACACGACCGCGGTGGAGAGCTGATTGGACACCACGCGGTTCGCTGCTCGCACCAGGTACAGGATGCGGCCCAGGAAATTCGGGTCACGCCGATCACCGGCGCTGACGACTTCGTGACCGTGATCCTTCCACACCTGCACCGCTGCCGGGTCCGCAAGGTCCTCGGGGTGGACGCACACGACTGCGGGGCCTTCGCGACGGGCAAGCTCCTTGGCAAAACCGCTATTGGCACTATCGATTTTCACGAGTCGCGTGGAGTGCACGGGAAAGGCGACGGTCTTTCCAAGGGGCTCGAGGGACACCTCGCGCGCGAGCGCGCTGAGGTACAGCCAGGGTGCCCCGATGGCGGTCGTGGGGAAATCGTCGCGTTGGGCGTCCCACGCGCGCGAGTGGTGACTCCACACGAGCCGACGAGCAGTCCGGGGGAGCTTCGCGAAATCGGAAAAGTGTACGAGCGTGGGTGAGGCGACGGTCCAGCCGTGTTGCACCAACCCGTCAATGTGCCTCACCGATTTCTCACCCGTGTAACGGGCAAGGGCCGCACTGTGGCCGTAGTAGTGGTTTTGAATGTCCATCGCTATCAGCCGAAGATTTCGTGCCGGGATTCCGGAACAGTGAAAGGCACGAGATCCGCGGGGGACTGCGCGAGACGGAAGAGGCCGGATTCCACATCCTGCAGTGTTTCCTCGTAGCCCGGAACCTCAATCACGAAGGTGGGCTTGCCGAGCGCTGCGGATTCCCACAGAGAGGTGGAGAACGTTCCCACGCTCATCCGGGCCTTACTCACGGTGACCAGGGTGTTTTCTGCGGCGATGTCGACGCGGCCCTCGAGCCCCGCTGCCGCGATCTCCTTGCCGATAATGGCGCGCTGTGCCGGGTGGGGGGCAACGACGATCGAAAGCTCGGGGCGTTCGTCGGCGATTCGTTTCACGAAGGCCAGGATCCGTCGGAGCACACGCGGTTGGGAGATCACGCACACGTCCCAGCGTGGTTCGGCGCTGCCGGCGGCCTCCTGGGCGGCGACAAAGTCGCTTTGCTCGCGAGGGACGATCACGCATTCGTCGTAGACGTTGGTCCGTTCGGCCCACATGCGCGACCAGGCATGGAATCGGCTTGCGCCGTAATGCGGGGTGCCGCCGAACCAGAAGCTCGGCGCGTACCGACTTGTGAGCGCGTATTGAATATCGCCCACGAGTGCGCCAGAGCGCTGCGCCGCGTTCACGATGCCCGCGCGCCAGTGGCTGGAGGCGATCATGACCTCTTCGGGCTTGACGCGCTCGAATACCGGGGTGAAGAAATCGCGTTCGAGTTGGAACTTCGCCAGACGGTTGCGCAGGTGGTCGCCGAGGTCGACACGCATGCCGAGGGCTGAGCTGAGGGCCTCCTCGAAGGGGCGCGCATCGACTTCCGGCACACGCAAGTGTGACCAGCGCTGGCGCCAGTGCCCGCGCCACTGGTCGAACTCAGCGAAGGGGTAGACGAGCGGGGAGTCCTCGACGCCGGGGTACCCGTTAGCGTCGGCTTGAACGACAAACAAGGTGCTGTCATTGACATAGGGGGCCGTGCGGTATCCGCTCTGCCCGCGGCGCACATAGTCGAACACAACGGTGCGAGCCTGCGGCGCTGTGGTGAGCTGCTTGGGACCGTCGTACGCGGATTTCACCGGGGTGCCGATCGCATCAGCGGCGCCCCACAGGCCAAGAGCCTCGGCAAGCTGAATCACGAGGGCCGAGCGACCAAGCTCCCACAGGTAGACGCCGTCGCGGGTGGTGATGTCGAAAAGGCCGTACTCGCGTTCAGCCTCGCACAGGCGGTCGAAGAACTCTCCATAGGTGAATGGGGACGAGAAGGTGCGGGTGGAGAGTCCATCGCGCAGACGCACCTGGTCGTACTCGCCGCGCACGAGGACCGACGGGGCGTGGGTGAGGGTCCCCGTCTCGACCGCGACGGCGCCCGCCGTGTTGACGGGGGTGTCGAAGTTGTCGGTGCCGCCCGTGACAGGGAACCACGGGTGGGTGCCGATTTCGCGATGCGGCGCGATGGGTTCTTTGACAGCGACAGCGTTGCGAAGCAGCGCGATGCCCGATCCCGCGTAGGACTTAGCGACGCTGGACACGCTCGTCACGAGCTTGTTGGAAAGCCCAAGCGTCTTGCCGAACTCGCGAAGGCCTTGGCTGAGACCGCCATCGGATTGCTTAGTGTGCGGCTGCGCTTCAGGCTTTGAGGGCTGTGCAGGAGCAGTCGATTTCGGTGGATTGGGCGTCGTGGTGGTCTGAGCCGCCGAGGTGGCAGGGGGTGTGGCCTGTGCCGGCTGCTCCTTGGTGCGCGAGGCTTGCAAGTGCTTGTTGAGTTCCGTGGCGACCTGACGAACTTTCCAGGAGACTGCTTCGGCACCCTTATCGAGGAAGGACACGAGGGCTTTCGGCGTCGTGGACCATGACACGTGCTGGGCCCCACCCTGGGCTGCGTGGAGGGTGTCCACAGGGGTGTAGTCGGCATCGCGGCGTAGGTGGCCGAAGACCTTGAGCTCATGACGGGTGGTCGTGTGCCCGAGATAGTGGCGTTCTTGAGAGCCCGGTTCTGCGGTGTAGGAAATGACTTCCTTGCCGAAAGCGGGGAATTGGATCAGCGTTTCGCGGGTGGTGTGCGCGGCTCCTCTACGCTTGATGCTGCGCTGCTTGATAGTCGGCGTCGTGATTCGCTCGGAGTTATCGATCTGCACATCGTGCAAAGGAGCATCGCCCGAGACCCTGATCTGGTGGTAGCGCGAGAGCCCGCGCCATTTCACTCTGTGGCTAATCTGCTCGGTGGAGATGGGCTCGCCGCCCTCGACAGCGAAGACCTCGGTCAGATCGATAGCCTTTCCCCTCGGTCCGAGGAACTTCTCGTAGCGCTTGCCAACTGCCTCTTGTGAGAAGTGCTGATCGTAGCGTTTGCGGCCCGCTGCGCCGAAACGCTCGCGCATGGAGGCATCTGCGCTCAGTTCGCCGAGGCGTGTGGCGAGGAGATCCACGTCGAGCATGGGGATCAAGAAGCCGGTGTGGCCATCCTCGATGGCTTCGCGAGCGCCGAAGTTAAAGTCGTAGGCGACGACAGGAAGCGAGTGGCTCATTGATTCCAGCAGCGGGTAGGGGAAGCCCTCGGACAGTGAGGTCATGAGCACAATGTCCGCTTCGGAATACACGTCTTGTTCTGAGCCGTATCCGCAAATATTCACGCGATCGTTGAGGCCGAGCCGCGCGATTTCGTCGCGCACTGCGCTCACGTAGGGATTCAGTGGATGCGCAGAGCCCCAGAGGCTGAGTCGCACCGAAGCGTCGTCGATTTTCGCGAGTGCGCGCACGGCATCCAGTTGGTTCTTGCGGTGCTGCAGGGACGCTGGGAGAACGATGTTCACTCCCTCGTGCGACACGCGCGGTATCGCCCTCTTTCCCTCCCCGGGGAAGTTGGGGATGAACTCGACATTGGAGTCGCCGAACAGGTCGATGAACTGCGCGCGCAATCCGTCAGCCACGGTCTGCAAACGATCCAGGCTTCCTCGCACCGACTTCAGCGGTTCCCACAGCTCTTTGTGATGCGCGTAATCGCCGTGGATCTGCAATATCGTGTGCGGACGCCGAGCGGCGCCTCCCAGGGCTTGCTGGAATGCGAGCACCTGGGCGGGGTTGGTGAAAATGATCGTGTCGTCTTCGTCAAGGACGTCGTTGAGTTGGCGCAAAACCGCCATCTGGTTCGCGGTGAAGGAGAACCGAAGCGCACCGAGGTTGCCCGAGTATTCCGGGTACACCCCGCGGTGCAGATGCGAGCCGCCTTCGGCGGGCAGTGACCGCACGGTGAACGCGGGAATTGCTTCATCGAGCGGCCAGGACGGCAGCATCCGCTCCCACACATTGCCGCCACCTAAAAACGCAAGTACCGCAACCGGGTATCCAACGTCGTTCAGGCCATTGGCCAGCTGCACCACCGATTTGTGGTACCCAGTTGGTCCAGCCAGCTCATTTGTGCAGATCAGGATCATTCTTTGCTACCTACCCATGCGGTCGTTCAAATTTTGGATTTTTTCAGCGCGCCCACGGCATTCCTTGCCAAACACCATGCGGCTCTCAATCGTGGCACGTTTTCTTGGTCGCGCAGAACTCGCCACACTGCCCTGATGGCGCGAACCCGGTCAGCCGAGTGCGAGTTCTCCTGCGCGGCGCGGTAGAGCGCGAGGGGCTCTTGAACGCCGTGGGCGGCGCCGTGTTCGCGCGTGATGGTGAGCCACAGGGCCCAATCCTCAGCGCCCTGGTAGTCGGGCATCGTGACCGGCCCCGCAACGGCACGGTTGACCATCGCTGTTAAGTTGCCGATGTGGTTTCCCGTGAGGAGTTTCTCGTATGTGAGCTTCGTCGGCACCCGCACTACTCGGCCCGATGGTTCGAAGTCTTCGGCGCTGTCGTGGAAGCCCGGTTCGATGCGGTGGTAGGAGCTGTAGATCAGCGGGGCCCCTGTGCGTTCCGCGCACGCAATCTGACGCTCAAGTTTGTGCGGCAACCACATGTCGTCTGCATCGCAAAACGCCAGGTAGCGCCCTTTTGCGGTCACGATCCCGGTGTTGCGCGCCGCCGCGGGGCCACCGCTTCGTGGCCGTCGTTCGAGCCGCACTCGGTCATCGGTTTGGGCAAGGCGTTCGACAATCGTCGCGGAGTCGTCGCTCGAGCCATCGTCAACGACCACAAGCTCCAGATCGGGTACCGACTGGCTTAGGATGCTCATCATCGACTGGTGTAAAGTCGCAGTGCCGTTAAAAACCGGCATGATGACAGTCACAAGTGGAGACGAAGGGTCGCGTTGGTTCACACCGACCGATCATAGCGAACACGGCGTCAAAACAGTGAGCCGCGATCTCAGGCCCATAGGAGCATGATTTTGGCTGAAACCAAGCCCTCAGTGGAGTTATCTCCACGATTGAGTTCTGCGCAGGCAGCAGAACTCGCACGCAAGGCGGGCCTGAGGGAAATGGGCGTGCGGCCGCCACTCGGGCGCTACATCGCTCAGGTGTGGCAGCGCCGCTCCTTCATCTGGCACCTTTCGGCCTCCCGCGCCTACTCGCGTAACCAGGGGTCTTACCTTGGGCAGGCTTGGGCAATTCTTCGTCCCATTTTGGATGCAGGAATCTATGTGGTGATCTTCGGCTTCCTGTTCCACGGCAGTGCCCCCGGAATCGATAACCGGGCTGCGTTTATTACGATCGGAACGTTCAGCTACACGCTTTTTCAAACGTCGGTGATGTCGGGCATTAACTCGATTCCCACGAATATGCAGCTCATACGCTCGCACCGCTTTCCGCGAGCGATCGTGCCGCTAGCCTCTGTTATGACCGAGGTTGTGCTGTTCGTGCCGATCCTCGTGGCGATGATGATCATGACCATGGTCACCGGGCTTTTGCCTGGCATGGGTGCGGTGTGGCCCACGTGGTCGTGGCTGCTGCTGCCCTTTGCTGCGGTGCTGTTGGCGACGTTCTCAGCTGGCGTGACCATGTTTTTCGCCCGGCTCGGTGCGAGGGCCCCCGATATCGCGAATGCGTTGCCGTTCTTCCTGACGCTGGGGCGCTACGCCTCAGGCGGCATGTTCCTCCTGAGCGCTATGGTGCCCGATGGCATGTGGATCAAGCCGATTCTCCTTCATCAGCCGCTCACGGTGTACCTGGACTTGTTCCGCGCTGTTTTCGGCAATGAGACCCTCATCCCCATGACGCCAATGTTGTGGCTCGAAGCCATTGTGTGGGCTGTAGTCACATTCGCGATCGGCTTTGTGTTCTTCTGGCGAGTCGAGGAGACCTACGGACGTGACTGAAGATATTGACTTCGAAATTGACCCGAGCGTTCTTCCGAAAAAGGTCAAGCGTAAGCCTCTCGGGCCGCCGTCGGTCATTGCTGACGACCTGTACATCACCTATCGCGTGTTCGGTGGGCGCCGGGGCGGTACGGCAAAGCAGCGCAAGAGCCTGTGGGATAGGGCGATTAGCCTGGGACGCCCCAGCACTGGCCCCATCACCCATGTGCCCGCGGTGAAAGGCGTATCGTTCGTGGCACATCACGGTGAATCTGTGGCGATTCTCGGCACGAATGGTTCGGGTAAATCGACTCTCCTGCGGGCGATCGCTGGGCTGCTGCCGCCTACTGAGGGGCGTGTCTACACCTCGGCTGAGCCGGAACTACTTGGTGTCAATGCAGCGATGCTGCCGCGCCTCACCGGCGAGCGCAACATCATGATTGGCGGTCTCGCCCTGGGCCTCTCCTCCAAAGAGGTGCGTGAGAGCGTGGAGCACGTGGCTGATTTTGCCGAGCTCGGTGACTTCCTCTACCTGCCGATGACCTCGTACTCCTCGGGCATGGCCTCGCGCCTACGGTTCGCGATCTCCACGATCCGCAGTCCCGAGATTCTCATGATTGACGAAGCTCTTGCGACGGGCGACGCCTCCTTCCGCAAGAAGAGCATGGCCAGGATCGAGGAAATCCGCGAGTCGGCAGGCACGGTCTTCTTCGTGTCCCATTCGCTCGCCTCCGTGCGCGCCATGTGCACGCGCGCGCTCTGGATCGAGAAAGGCGTGCTCGTAGCCGACGGCGACGTGGATGAAGTTGCCGACGCCTACCAGGAGTTCGTGGATCGCCGCACGAATGCGTCGTCAGGGGCGAACCTCAAGTAGTCGCCTTTTCGTGTCTTCAGCTTGAACCGTGGAGGTCCAGGGGCCTGCCGGCCTCGTGACCGTGTCGTTCTCGATCCGTACGGTCCGTGCGGTCATGACGAGAGCCAGCCACGGTCGCGCGCCACGGTGAAGGCTTCGAAGCGGTTGGCCGCACCCACTTTTGCCATCGCGTTCGAGAGGTAGTTTCGGCAGGTTCCGGCCGCGAGGTGTGCTTCGGTGGCGATGTCGTCGATGGAGAGGCCCCGCCCCGCCAGTTCCAGTAGTTCGCGTTCGCGCTCCGTGAGGGGGTTGTCGCCCTCGTTGATCGCTAGGGCCGCTGTTTCGGGGTCGAGGTAGCGCCGTCCGGCGTGGACGGTGCGGATGGCCGCGGCGAATTCCTTCGCGTCCGACGTTTTCGGGAGGAATCCCGCGATACCGCGTTCGAGCGCGCGCTTGAGGGCTGCGGGGCGTGCGTGGCTCGTGACGATGAGCACCTGCACACCGGGGTGTTTCTCGCGCACGCGATGCGCAGTTTCGATGCCGTCAATTCCGCCAAGCTGCAGGTCGCACACGAGAACGTCGGCCCCGCCGGAGTCTCGCGCCCACCACTCAAGTATTTCCTCGCCCGAGCCGCACACGGTGGCGATCTCAAAATCCTCTTCGAGCCCGAGCAGGGTCGCGAGGGAGGAGGCAACGAGGGTTTCATCGTCGGCGATGGCGATGCGGATCATGCGCTCTCCTCGGGTGTGTGAGTGGGGGTGGGTCCGACGCTCGCCGGCCCTTCGTCGAAGCATAGCCGCACGGTGAAGTGCGGGGCGTCATGCTCGACGGTGATGCTTCCGGCCGCTGCGGCCACGCGGCGGCGGAGCGACTCGAGGCCCGAGAGCGGGCCGGGGCTTTCGAGCGCGCCGTCGTTCGTCATAGCCACGCTGTCCTCGGCAAGAGTGAGGCGCGCACTCGTGGCGTGGGAGTGACGGAGGATGTTGGTGGTGGCTTCGCGGACAAACCAGGCGGCGTCCTCCCGCCGGTTGTCGGGAACGTCGAGGGAGTCGCCGTCGACGTGGACGTTGATGTGTGAGGCGCCAAGAAGCGCGCGGGCTTCGGCGATTTCGGTGGCGAGATTGATGCGCCGGTAGCCGTGGGCGACGGCGCGCATATCGGCGGTGCTGGCCTTCACGAGTTCCTGGAGTTCGCGAAGTTCCTTCATGGCGTTCCTCTCGCCACGTTCGACGAGGGCGATCGCCACCTGTGTTTTGAGGCTGATCGCCGCGAGCCTCTGACCCATCGTGTCGTGAAGCTCTTGGGCGAATCGGAGTCGTTCCGAGCTGACGTGGAGTTCGGCATCGAGCTTGCGGGCCCGGTCAGCGTCGCGCAAAACGTCGAGGCCCCAGAAGGCGGAGAGGGTGGCGGTGAGGAAGATGAGGGGAATGTAGATCGACGAGAGGACGGTGACGGCGTCAATCCTGAGCTGCGTTGCGCACGTGAGAAGGGCAGCGACGGTGACGGCGATCCACTTGTGTCGTATCCACGGCGCGTGGGCGAGTGCAAAGAGCGCGGTGCACAAAATCGCGTAGGCGCTAGCCCACGCCCCGATCGAAACGGGCGCGAGGACGGACACGAGGATGCACACGATCCAGCCCACGAGCACCAGAATGAAACTGACCTTCGCTCCACGCGCGCGTCCCCGTCTCTCAGGAAACAGTTCGAGTGCGGGTTCGCGTAGAAGAGTGATGCTCACGAGGAGCGTGAGCGCGGCCGAGGCGACTGCCCACAGCAGAGGTGTGAGGCCCGCATGCTTCGAGGTTGTTGCCGTGATACTCGGAATAGCGAA
Source organism: Dermabacter sp. HMSC08H10 (assembly GCF_001807585.1). Lineage (NCBI taxonomy): Bacteria > Bacillati > Actinomycetota > Actinomycetes > Micrococcales > Dermabacteraceae > Dermabacter > Dermabacter sp. HMSC08H10. The sequence goes on along the minus strand of NZ_KV789415.1, from coordinate 147,265 downwards.
GATGAGCCAGGTGACGGGTGCCGCAAGCGCGACGGACCACTTCGTGTAGAGCGCGTATTTCTCCATGCTGCGCACGCGCGCCGGATCTGCGGATTGGTCGCGCGGGGCGGTGCTCATGCGGTGTCCTCTGTTCGTTGGCGGAAAAGGGGAGACTGGCGGGGCCGGGAGAAGCCCCACCAGTGTCCCACGGGTCGTCCTACGGGTCGTAGCCGGCGGTTTACCGGTTGGATTCCCACTTCATGACCCTCGGTACGAGCACGAGGAGCGCTACGGCCCACAGGGCGAGCATGAGCATGGGGGCGGTTGCCGCCGCGAGCGCCGCGCCGGTGTCGAGCGGCTCGAACCCACCGGTGACCGTCGTTCCCGACCATGCCAGGTGTGCGAGGTCCCCCATGAGGGCGAAGGGCGTGCGGTCGATGATGCGCGTGACCTGTTCGGGCATGAGTGCGCGGAAGGTGCTTTGGGAGGCAATCGCGAGGATCATGACCGGCAGCGAGGTGATCTGGGCAGCTTCGGCGTTCATCGTGAAGGCGCTCGTGAGGAATCCGAGCGCCGCGCTCACGGCTATCCCGACGAGGACAGCGACGAGGAGAGGAACGACGGTGACGGGTGCGGGAGCACCGAGAACGATGAGGAAAATCGGGGCGAGCACCATCAACACGACGGCGAGGAGGGAACTCGGGGCGGCAATCGCCAGGAGAATATCTGAGTCCTTCGCCTCTCCGGTGCGCAGGCGCTTGAGGACCTTTTCGTCACGCCGAGTCGTCGACATCGAGAGAACCGAGTAGTACACGACCATAAGCACTGTCGTAAGGATGGACGTCTCGAGCGCGAGCGAGGCGGCGAAGGCCTTGCCGCCGCCCGCGGAACTGAGGGCGAACATGGCGACCGGGAGGCCAAGGGGGAAGAGAAGCGACGTGAACAGGAGAGTGGGGTTGCGCAAAAACTGCGTGAGCTCGGCGCGCGCGAGGGCAATCGTGCGGGAGAGGCGGCCCGAGCGGGGTGTGGACTGTGCTGTGGCTGTTGCCGTGGTCATGGGGTGTCCTTTCGGTGGAAGCTTTGGTGTCTACTGCGCTCGTCAGTTCTGCTCGCCTGCCACGCGCATGAAGACGGTCTCGAGGGATGCGGGGGTCGCGGAGAAGTCGCGCAGGGCGAGGCGCTCACTCTGCGCCCACTGCAAGATGGCGAGCGAGTGCTCCTGAAGGTGATCGGTTCGCACCTCGTACGTGGAGCCGGAGCGAGTGACCTGGGCGCCGGCAAGGGCGGGAGGCTGAGGGGCGGTGGAGGCGCCGGTGGCGTCGGGCTTTTCCCCGATCTTGAAGCTGATCACCGAGGCCTCCGTGGCGACGATGTCGCGCAGACTGCCCTCGAGGACGATCGCTCCTCGGTGCATGATCCCGATCCGGTCGCACAAGCGCTCGGCTTCTTCGAGGTAGTGGGTCGTGAGGATCATCGTGACGCCGCGCGCCTTGAGGTCTTCGAGGAGCGCCCACACGCGGCGTCGGGATTCGGGATCGAGGCCCGTCGTCGGCTCGTCGAGGAAGAGAATCGAGGGCTGCCCCACGAGAGCGCACGCGAGGTCGAGGCGGCGCTGTTCGCCACCGGAAAGCGAACCGACTTTGACCTTCGCTCGGTGCGTGAGGTCGACGGCGGCGAGGGCTTGATCGGGGGCCATGGGGTTCGAGCACGTTCCTGCCCACATGCGGATCGTTTCGGCGACGGTCAGTTGGGTGGGCAAGCCCCCGGATTGGAGCATGGTTCCCGTGTGGGCGCGAACCTTCGCACGGTCTTTGCGCGGGTCCATGCCGAGGACCGATACGCTCCCGCTCGTTGCGGGGGCGAGGCCCTCGAGGATTTCGAGGGTCGAGGTTTTTCCGGCGCCGTTTGTGCCGAGCAGGCCGTAAACCTCGCCTTCGCGTACGCGGAAGGAGATGCCGTCCACCGCGGTGAAAGCTTTCTTTTTCTTCGCGCCCGTGTAGGTGCGGGTCAGGTTTGAGACGGTGATGGAGTCGTGTGCTGTGGTCATGCTTCTACTCTTCGGCACGCGGGACCCGGGTAGTAGTGGAAAACGTCAGGGGCTTATCGGCGCTTTGTCACGAGTGTGAATGACACATGTCACTGACGTCTCGCCTCGGTGTTCATATTTCGCCACGTGCATTCGCTCCCGTTCCTGGTATCGGTACGCTTACGAAGGTCATGAACTTTTGTGTCACATGGGAGGCCCCGCAGTGAAGCCACTCGTTCTCCAATCGGATTTCGGATACGTCGACGGCGCCGTGAGCGCGATGTACGGCGTCGCCACGGGCGTGAGCTCCGAGCTGCGCGTTCACGACATCACCCACAACATTCCCCCGTACGACATTTGGGAGGGCTCCTACCGCCTTGCCCAGGTCGTCTCGTACTGGCCTGAGGGCACCGTTTTCGTGTCGGTCGTCGATCCGGGGGTCGGCTCCGATCGCCTGAGCGTCGTCGCCCGCACATCAACCGGGCACTATGTCGCGACCCCGAACAACGGGACGCTGACTCACATCGAGAAGTTCTTCGGCATCGAGGAGCTTCGCGAAATCGACGAAAAATTCAACCGCCGCGAGGGCTCGGCGCACTCCTACACCTTTCATGGGCGTGACATCTACGCATTCACGGGCGCGCGCCTCGCGAGCGGAACGATCACGTATGAGCAGGTGGGTCCAAGTCTCGACGTGAGCGAGGTTGTGGCGCTTCCGGTTGTCGAGCCGGCGCGTGACGGGCACGTGCTCACGGGCACGATCGACGCGCACGATAACCGCTACGGCTCGCTGTGGACGTCGATTCCGCGCACGCTCTTCGAGGAAGCGGGGATCCACCACGGCGACTACGCGCGCCTCACGATCACCCACAACGGGCAAACCGTGCACGCGACGAGCCTCGTGTACGCGCCGAGCTTCGCGCACGTCGAGGTCGGCGAGTCCCTCATTTACGTCAATTCTCTCGATCGCGTGGCTGTCGCGATCAATCGCGGCTCGTACGCGAACGCTTTCCACCTCGGGCGCGGCAACAGCTGGCACGTCGCATTCGAGAAGGTCGAAAAGTAAGGATCCCTTATGTCTACTCCCGATACCCCCGCCACCGAAGCCACCCTCCCCGTGACCCGCAGGGTCTCGCCCGTGACGCAGGTTGTCGCGATCGGCATCGGTGCGGCGCTGTTCTTTGTGCTGAGTCGATTCGTTGCGATCCCCGTTCCCGTGCCGAACCTCGCGATCACGTTCCAGTACGCCCTGCTCGCGGTCCTCGCGGTGCTGTACGGACCGTACGTTGCGGGCGTTGCCGGTTTTGTTGGGCACATTCTCGCGGATGCCACCGGTTACGGCATTTGGCTTTCGTGGGAGATTCCGACGGCTGTCTTCGGTCTCATCGTGGGCTTCTTCATGCTCCGTAACCGCGTGAACGAGGGGGAGTTCCCGCGCCGCGATCTCGTGCGCTTCAACCTCGCGGTTATCGTGGGGCACTTCGTGGCGTGGGGGGTTCTCGCGTGGATTCTCGACGTCACGCTCATGGGTGAACCGTTCGACAAGGTTATTGTCCAGGGCCTCGTCGCATTCGTCACGAACTCTGTTCTTACCTGCGTTTTTGGCTCCATCATCCTCGCACTGTATGCGAAGACCCGCACCCGTTCGGGCTCGCTCGAGGTGGGCGCCTAAGCTTTCGCATGGCTTTTCCCTCTCATTCGCCCGAGGCAAACCGCGACGCTCACGCCATCGTTTTCGATGACGTGAGCGTGCACTATCGCACCCAAAAACTTCCCTCGGTGGAGAACGTGAGCTTCACGATCGGCTGGGGTGAGAAGGTCGCGATCGTGGGACCGAGTGGCTCGGGAAAGTCGACCCTGCTGCACGTGATGAACGGTCTTGTGCCGCATCGCTTCGAGGCAAGCGTGAGTGGCAGCGTGAGGGTCGGTGGCGTGGATCCGGTGCGCGCGCCGCTCGTGCGCACCGCCGGTGTGGCCGGCACGGTTCTCCAGGATTCCAACGCGCAGTTCGTCGCGCTTACGGTCGCGGAGGACATCGCCTTTTCGCTCGAGAATCAGGAGGTTGCGTCGGGCGACATGCCGGGCATCGTCGAGCGGGTCGCCAAGCGCGTGGGCCTCACCGAGCTTCTTGAGCACTCGCCGCACGAACTGAGTGGCGGGCAAAAGCAGCGCGTCGCCGTCGCGGGCGTGCTCGTGGACGACGTGCCGATTCTCCTGTTCGATGAGCCGCTTGCGAACCTTGACCCGGCGACGGGTCGCGCGATGATCGAACTGGCTGACGACCTCAATCGGGAGAGCGGCGCGAGTGTCGTCATCATCGAGCATCGTCTCGAAGAAGTGCTGCACAGGGGGGTCGATCGGATCCTCATGATGGCCGGCGGCCGTCTCGTTGCCGATACAACTCCGGATGAGCTCGTGACCTCCGGGCTCCTCACCGATCACGGTATTCGCCGCCCGCTGCACCTCACGGCCCTCAACTATGCGGGAATCGAACCGCCAGCGTCGGCGCACCCCGCTCGGCTCGAGACCCTTCGCCTGAGCGAGAGCGAATGCGCACGGGTGCGAGAGTGGGGGCGTGAGCAGTGGTCCGCGAGGTTCGGCTCGATTTCGGCTCAGGACGTACCGGGGGAGGGGTCCGACGCCACCGCGGCCATCAGCGTGCGCAATCTTCACGTGGTGCACGGCCACGATCAAGACCACGAGGGCGTGCACGCGCTGCGGGGAATCGACCTCGAGGTGCGGCGCGGGGAGATGCTCGCGATCCTCGGCAACAACGGCGCGGGAAAATCGACGCTCGCGAGCGCGATCACGGGTTTTGCGAAGCCGAACGCGGGCACCGTCGAGGTGCTCGGCGACGATGTTCTGAACCTGAGTATCGCCGAGATCGGCACGCGCGTGGGCTTCGTGCTCCAAGAACCGGGCCACATGATTTCGAAGCCGCTCATCTTCGATGAGGTCGCGCTCGGCCCACGCGCCCACGGTCTCGACGAGGAGGAGGTGCGCCGGCGCGTGGAATCTGCCCTCGAGACATGCGGGCTCACCCCGTTCAAAACCTGGCCCGTGAGCGCCCTCAGTCACGGCCAGAAGAAGCGCGTGACGATCGCGGCGGCGCTCGCTCTCGAGCCCGAAATCCTCATTCTTGATGAGCCGACCGCTGGCCAGGACTTTCGCCACTACACGGAGTTCATGGAGTTTATTCGCGAGCTCAACCGTAAGGGCACGACGATCCTGCTCATCACGCACGACATGCACCTTGCCCTCGAGTATGTGCCGCGCGCCGTCGTCCTGAGTGAAGGGGAGATCATCGCGGATTCGTCGCCCGCGCGAATCCTCGTCGACGATGACGTGACGACGCGTGCGAACCTCGGGCGCACGAGCCTCGATGCGCTCGCGGCAGCCGTCGGACTTCCCGTTTCCACTGATGACGGCGGCACCCAAGAATTTGGCCGCAGCGAGTTCGTGGAGGCCGTGATCGCGGTTGATCGCGACAGGCGGGAGGTGGGTGATGCCCGCTAAGTCCGTTCTCGGGTACGTGGATCGGCCGGGTTTCCTGCACCGAGTCTCGGGGCTCTCGAAGCTTATGCTCGCCGTCGCGAGCGTCGTGGGTGCGCTCGTGGGATTCGATGCGCGCTATCTCGCGGCGATGCTCGTGCTCAACATCGTGCTGTGGATTCTCAGCCGCGTGAAGCTGCGCGACCTCGCCGTTGTGCTCGTGATTATTGCGGGTCTCATGCTGCTCAACAACGTGTTCATTTTCCTGTTCGCGCCCGGCTACGGAACCGAACTGTATGGCACGCGCACCGTGCTCATGAACGGCCCGTGGCACTGGGACATCACGAGTGAGCAGCTTTTTTATCAGCTCGTTGTGACGCTCAAGTACTTCGCGGTGCTTCCACCCGTGCTTTTGTTCATTGCGACGACGCGCCCGCCTGAGTTTGCGCAGTCGCTGAACCGCATCGGCGTTCCCTACAAGATCGCCTACTCCGTCTCGATCGCTCTTCGATACATCCCCGATATTCAGCGTGATTTCGTGACGATCTCGAAGGCGCATCAGGCGCGCGGTCTCGAGACCTCGTCGAAAGCGGGTATCGCGACTCGCGCCCGCAACATCGTGGGCGTCATCATCCCGCTTTTGCTCGGCGCATTTGACCGCATCGAGGAAGTGGCGAGTGCGATGGAGCTGCGCGGTTTTGGACGCGGCAAGCGGCGCACCTGGTACGGCAAGAAGCCCCTGACGTGGCGAGACTGGCTCATCATGGCCCTCTCCTTCGCCGTGCTCGCGGTGCCGATCGTGCTCGCGATCGTCAATGGCGGAAGGTTCTGGAACCCCTTCGCCTAGAAGAAGAGGCTCGGCTGCCGCGCAGACAGCCGAGCCCCACAAAGTGCACCTTCGGTCCTCACGGAGCGAGGCGGTCGACCTGCCAGCGGCCTTCTTCCGAATCCAAGGCCGTGAAGCGGATGCGGTCGTGCAGGCGCGAAGCGCCACCCTGCCAGAACTCGATGACGTGCGGGGTCAGTGCCCAGCCGCCCCAGTGCGGCGGGCGGGGAACGTCTTTGCCCTCGAAGCGCTTTTCGGCACGCTCGTTTGCGAGCTGAATGTCTTCGCGTGAGTCGACGATGTCCGACTGCGAGCTTGCCCAGGCGCCGATCTGCGAACCACGCGGGCGCACCGCGAAGTAGGCGTCGGATTCCTCGGGGCTGATGCGGCGCACCTTGCCCTGGATGCGCACCTGGCGTTGAAGCGGCAGCCACGTGAAGTTCAGGGCGGCCTTGCGGTTCACGTCAAGGTCGTGCCCTTTTTGGGACTCGTAGTTGCCGAAGAACACGAACTTCTTGTTCTTGTGTTCCTTGAGCAATAGCACGCGCGAATCCGGCCAATCCGTTTCCGGGTTGATCGTCGAGACGACCATCGCATTCGGTTCGAGCACATCGCCCTCGCGGTCGCGACGCTCGATCGCGTCTCTCATCCATTCGTCAAACAGTGCGTGCGGGTCGTTGCCCGCGAGCGTTTTGGTGAGTTGGCCCTTGGTGTAATTCACGCGTTCCGCGCGAAGATCGGGCGCACTAGCCTTCTCGTTCATGACCTCTCCTCGAAACTCGATGTGGATCGTCCTCGATCCCGATCTACCACTCTAGCCCCGCCCTCTGGTCGCTTGCGGGGACTAAGGGAAGCATCAATGCTCGAGAGCCTCGAGCGTGCTGAGGGCCAGCAACCGAAGGGATGACGGAGGGCATGGCGTATGGCGTAAGCCACTTGGGGGGGGGG
>NZ_KV789415.1:0-139974 GCF_001807585.1 Dermabacter sp. HMSC08H10 | reverse complement strand
GGGGGGGGGGTAGGATCCTTGCTGTCTAAGTGGTGTTCCAGGATGAGGGGGATCGTTGTGATGCGTAGACGTGCAAGGTTGCTTCGGGCCATCGTTACGGGGGCTGGTTTTATGGCAACATCCGCCTATGCGGGATCTTCCTCTCAATGTTTGGTACGACGGCTGCGCGTCGTACCAATCGAAAACTTATGCTGGGCGCCCTGCCGAGAAGTGGCGCAGTAATTAAACGGCGATGTGAACTGTGATTCGGCATGCTTCAGGAATGGCGCCCGTGAAAAACCTTGTCAAAGCTTCCACTTTTCTTATGTCAATAGTTGCCCTCTTGAGTCCCAGCGTTTTTATGGAGGTCTCCCGCGCTAATGGTGCGGTCGCCGATCAATTCTCCCTATTCACATTAGGGATATCGGATTTTCTGCCCTTCTTCATGCCAATTTTTGCAGCCCTGCTGTACGCGCCAGTGGTGATGCAGGAGGTCGGCACTGGGGGTGCGTGGGGGCCCATCATGGCAAGGCGAGGGCGCAGCCTCTACGTTGTGCGCCACGCAGTCCGCGCTGCGTGTGCTGGTTTTATCGCCTTCACGGGAGGTGTCGCTCTCGTCGCTGTCCTGTCATACGGAATCCACCCGCACCTCATCCCCGTCGATTTTTTCAACCCTTTCGGTGACGATCTTGAACCGGTAGCAGAACGTCTAACATTCTCGCAGCTCTATGCTGTCTCCCCGGTACTGTACTTTGCTTTCCAGTCGATATGGGTGGGGATCGGCGGTGCGGCATTATCGACGCTGGCAGCGGTAGGGGCGATGTTCTTTGAGAATCGATTTGTTGCACTCCTCTGGCTTCCTGTCGTCGTGCTTCTCTCCGAGTTTGTCGCGGGGGCTCTTCGGGTTGACCACTTCAGCCTTATACGATCATTCATTCCAACTGGTGTCACCCAACAAGATCCCCTCATCCCCGTGGTCGTAGGTCTTGTTGTTTTCCTCATCGCTGGAGTCGTTGCTGCTTACGCCGCGTTCTCAGCGAAGCTGCCGAAGGCCTTGTGCTGATGAGGGCTGTGAACCGTTTGCGTCCGGTAGCTGGGTGGGGTCTCATCTGCGGGATGTGCGCACTGCTTGCTATCGTGACGTCGTCGCAGCCCCTGCTCAAAGGCGACGTCGATTTCGATGCGGTCGTCGGCATCTCGCTGTGGGAACGAGTGCTTGCCTTCGGGCAAGACCCGTACTACTTCCGTTACTTTCAATGGCCTCTGCTCATTATTCTGCTTTTGCGGCAGTGTGCCTTTGTGGCGAACCCTCTTGCGTTGTCTCGTTTCGGGTCAAAACGGCACGGACTTCTTGCGCTCTGGATGCGTGGTGCTGGGATAGGAGCGCTGCTCGGAGCAAGCAAATTGTTAGGGGTCTTGGCGACGTCGTCTGGATACACGTGGCGCATGTCCTGGACCCCGGAAGTGCTCTCTGTGCAGCCGGCGACAATATGGCAGGGAATTCTGCAGCCCTATGCCAGTCGACACCTAAGCCCTGTGGCCTGTATAGCGTACGGAATCGCGTTCGAGGTCGGGCTCGCCGGGCTTGCGGCGACCCTACTAGGGGCCCTTATCGTGAATACTCGAGTGAAGCCATGGATCCCTGGGATCGGGGTAGGTTTCGTGCCGCTCGTGCTCGTCCATGTATGGCCGTTTCCGCAGTGGAGTCATCCCGATGTGGCCCTTGTGCCCTTCGCGGGTGTCGAAGAATTTGGCGCCCTATGGTGTGTTCCGCTTTTCTTCGCCACCGCGACGATCCTGACTATTGGTGTGAGTGGATCGTCAGTCTTGGTGCGCGCTCGGAAAGTCTTCGCGCGGACAGGGCCGTTCGGATTTTGGTGTATCGCAACCGTAGGTGCGGCGACTCTCATGAGTTTCTTGCGGCCCGACGGTGCCGACCTTTTCATGTATCTCACTTACGGTTCGGCGCGCGAAGAGTTTTCCTTTACTGCATGGTTCATGTACATGGTGCTAGTCTTCGGGGCTTCGTATGCCGCGCTTGTACGTTTTGCAGGTGAGACGGCACCCGCGGCATCGCTGGTGGCGATCCGTACGGGAAACCCTTGGAAGCTCTTCGCTCGCACAATAGGGGGTTCGCTTGTCACTGCGATCGCTGCGCTGTCCCTCGTGCTTGTGTTGCTCGGTGGTGTTTCAAGCAGCATGGCTCATCACCCCACGGAGCCCTTGCCAGCCCTCCAGGTGTGGCTGGGCTCGATCGTGACCGTAGTGGTGACGACACTGCTCTCAATGGCCGCTGCGTGGAGGTTTGGGTCGATGGCGGTAGCCGCCATAACTTTGGTCGTATGCGCGGCGCTCACGCTGCCGTGGTTGAACCCGCTGTGGCCGGCCCCATTTGCCTTGGGCTTTTATGGGGCCTTTCCGGCTACGGCAGGTGCCATTATCTTAACGGCGACCGTGGGAGTCGCCAGTACTATGTTGCTCCTGTTCGTGCAGAGCAATACCCGTATTCCTCAGTTCGATACATGAGTGCAGAGGTGAACAATGACCAGCCTTGTTGACGTACAGGACGTTTCGATCACTTTTGGTTCAACCCCAGTCTTGAGTCATGCCTCGCTTGCAATCGATGAACACGATTTCATGGGAGTGCAAGGCCCTAACGGTTCGGGTAAGTCCGTGCTGTTCAAACTTATCGTCGGCTTCCTCAAGCCGGATTCGGGTCGCGTCGTCGTCTCACCAAAGTTGAAAAGTGCGGGCGAGGACTTCCCCTCCAAAATTGGCATTATTATCGATCGCCCAGGCTTCATCGGTGGTCTCACGGGGTTCGACAACCTGCGTCGGCTCGCGTCTATTCGCGGGCTCATTGGAGACGAGCACATAGAAGAGGCTCTTCACCGCGTGGGCCTTGCGCCGAACCTACGCCAGTCTGTTCGCCACTATTCTCTCGGCATGAAACAAAAGCTCGCTCTTGCCCAAGCGTTTATGGAAGGGCAGCCGCTTCTGCTTTTAGACGAGCCTTTCAACGGACTCGATAAGACGAGCGTTCGCGATATTCGTGCGCTTCTCCATGAGCTCCATGAAGAAGGGCGCACGATTGTGATGACCAGCCACAACCAGGAGGACATCGACGAGCTGTGCACAAGCGTGTACGAGCTCGATCGCATGCAGTTTGACCGTGTGCGTCCACCCGCAAGCGCTTCCTAGCTGTGCAGCGCCTCGAGCGTGCTGAGCGCGAGCGCCGCTGGCCACGAGAGGGGCGCGACGGCGGCGGGGCTACCGTCGGCAAGGATTTTTTCGCTGATTGCCCCGGCGCTCGTGCGGTGGGCGGCAAGCCATTCGAGGAGCTCGAGAGCGCGCTCGCGCTCGCCGAGACGCGCATAGGCCTGGGCGAACATCGCCGTTTGCGGGGTCCAACTGATGCCGTCGCGTTTCCAGCGCGCGCCCGGAGCGACACCGCCGGCGGGGCGCTGCATCGCCTCGAAAGCCTCGTCGATGTGGCCGGCAATCGTCGGGTTGCGCTCGGCAAACTCCTGCGTTTGGTACGGCGGCAAGAGCATGAGCAGCCCCGCGTCGAAGCCGCCGCCGCGCGCGTACCGCTGGAAGGCACCGGGGCCGAAAGTTTCTATAAGGGCGCGTTCGGTTTCCTGGGCCCTTCTCTCGAGTGTTTCAGTTCCAACGCCCGCCTCGCCCTCAAGGAAGCCCAGTTTTGAAAGGTGCGCCGCGCTCTCGAGCGCGCTGAGCGTCATGGCCGCCGTTGCGAGGGTAAGGCGCCGCTCGGGTACCTCCCAATAGTCGGGGCTCGGCTTCGGAAGCCCGCTCGCGGTGGTCGTGGCGTCGACGGCGGCGCGCGCGGAGCGTGCGAGTGCTCGTTTAAGAGTCGGGCTCGAGGAAGCGGGGGAGGCGTCGGAGGCCAACACCCCAAGCCTGGCGAGCGATGCCGCCGCCCAGAGGAACCAGCCGATTCCATCGAACTGTGGCGAGCGGGCATCGGGCGCGCGTGCAGTGCCGGGGCGGTAGCGAGCCTCGAACGTGCCGTCAGGGCGTTGGACGCGCGCGAGGTACTCGAGGAGGCCCTGCGCCCAGTCACCAAAGCCGCGCTCGGCGAGGGCCACGATCACGTGGGCCGTATCGCGCGGCCACGTGTAACGCCAGTTCGGGCTGAGCGCCGCGATGGGGGAGGGAAGCGCCCACGTGAGGGTGAAAATATCGAGGAGCGCGGAGCGGTCGAGATCAGTGAGCGCGGGAGTGGGCGCGGGTCGTGAAGCTTTCTCAAGGAACGCTCGCGTGATCGCGGTGAGGGTCTCGGCACCGTGTGCAGTGCTCAGAGTGCGCGTGCCCGCAATGATCGGGGGTGAATCAGGCTGAACGAACGTGCGCTCCACGCCCGGGATGCTCCCGGCGTGCAGAACCGACGCCGCACCGTGCGCCTCGACATCGCGCGCGAGTGAATCCGGCACGGATGAGAAGGCAACGCCGAGGGAAAAGAGGTCCACGTGCGCCTCGTGCGGGAAGAGGCCCGCGATGCTGTCGCGCTCCACATACAGGGCTGAGGCGCCGAGCGCGGCGAGAAGGCCGCCGCCGAGAAGAGCGCGACGCCGCATGGCTTTCCTCCTTCTTCCGCTGCGATGTGTGGCTCGAGCTTAACAAGCTGTTCGCGCAACGCGTGAGTGCGCTCGTGCGCGACCCTGAGGTCCGCTGCATCACTCGCGGGACCTTAGAGCGCTCCCTCTCTCGCCTGCCCGTGAAAACGAGTCGCATTGAGAAGTGCGGCGATATCAATGTTTTCGGCGTTCGGGATTGGCGCGGGCACCCCGAGTTTCGGCATATCAGGAGGATTCAGTAACATCCTCACTTACATGAGTGACATTCTCACTTATATAAGTGACTGCTTCAGTGATGTACAGTGAGGGCATGACTGACAGTGACTGGCGTGAAGAAGTCGAACGAGCGCGACGCCTAGGAACCGACGATGCGCGCGTTGAGATCAAGGCCTCTTCCCGGAAACTGCCTAAAACAGTGTGGGAAACCGTATCAGCGTTCGCCAACGGTGAAGGTGGTCTCATCATTCTCGGGCTAGATGAGCAAAAGAGGTTTGAAGCTGCACCGGGTTTCGATGCCAAACGCGTGCGTGACGAATTCCTCTCGGGAGTCGACAAACGGCATGGATCTGTCCACGCGAAGGTCTCTCCGGTGCCAAGTTGCGATGTGGATATCGACGAGATCGACGGGGCGCCCATCGTGCGAATACGCGTCGAACCGCTCAATGCGAGTCTCGGAGAAATCGGCCCGTGCTATGTCACTGCGCAAGGAATCGGGCGCGGTAGTTACATACGTCTCGGCGACGCCGACAGGCATCTCACCGCATACGAGGTGTACACGATGCAACATTCGCACCGGCGAGACTACACGGATCGTGAACCAGTCGAGGCAACGAACGTCGACTCATTGGACTCCGCTAGCGTTCGCCGCACGCTTGATCGAGTACGTTCGAGCCGCTCCAACGCACTTGCCGGTGTCCGTGAGGACGATGTGACTGAGGCGCTAACGAGACTGAACGTGCTTGATAACGAGGGGCGTGCGACTCTCGCGGGCTACCTCGCGCTGGGGCAATACCCTCAGCAGCGATTCCCTCAACTCACGATTGATGTGACGGCCCACCCCCGGAGCAATAAGTCGGCTTCCTCAGCAGTCAGATTCCTGGATCGCCAGGTGTGCGACGGTCCAATCCCTGTGGCGATTCGCGATGCTGCGCACGCGGTCATGCGGAATCTCATCACGGCGCGGACTGTGAATGGGGTGCGAGGTGAAGACGTCCCAGAGATTCCCGAGGAAGTGGTCCGCGAGGCTATCACTAACGCCGTGACGCACCGTGACTACTCCGCTTTCGTTCTTGGGCAGCAGGTGTCGGTCGATATCTATCCCGATCGAATTGATATCTCGAATCCCGGCGGTTTTTGGGGGGATCGCTCCAAAGAGAACGTGGGGGAAGGGCGTTCCGATTCACGAAACGCTGCTCTTTCTCGACTGCTCACAGACGTGCCGCTGCCGGATTCCTCGGACACCGTTGGAGAGAATCAAGGGTCGGGAGTACCTCGCATGATCAATGCGATGCGAGAGAGTGGACTCCCCGAGCCGGACTACAGCGCTTCCACCATCGCTCGCGTAACGGTCTCGCTCGCGAGACACGTACGTGAGTCCGAGGAGCTTAGACAGTGCGAAGGTCTCCCGTTGCAAGGTGTAAAAGGCGAGGTCTTTCATGCACTTGACCTGCGAGAGGCGCGCTCTATTCGTGAACTCGAAGACATGACAGGGCGACCAGCGGCTTCGCTCAGGCCGGCGCTACGAACGCTCGTTGACGAGGGTTTAGTAAAGGCGACTGCTCCGCCGCAAAGCAGAAACAGAAAGTATCTGCGCCTCAACGACTGACGGTCACGCTTGTGCGGTGAAGTGTTGCAAGAGTGTCACTGAAGTCATGAGTGATGTTGTGCGAGAGGGGTTGGAAGGCCGCGAGAGTTCCATAAACTTGACCAAGTGACAGACGATTCTCAGAGGAAAACCGACACCAGCGCACTCGAACTTGCGCGGCTTGCCGATGAGCGCGCCGCCGAAAGCCTCGCAACCGAGGAACCGCGACCGCTGACGGAAGAAATTCCGCAGGTCGCCTTCGCCAACCCCACCGACAACGTCTCGCACCTGACCGGCCCGATCGAGCAGGTCGAGGAAGTCGCGACCGAGACGGCCGCGCTCCGCCTCCACCTGGGGCGCACAGAAAAGGTCACCTTCGGTTTCACGTTTGCGATGGCCTTGCTCGCGATGCTCGGCCCGTTCTCGATCGACATGATCTTCCCGGGCTTCCCAGCGATGAGGGGCGACTTCCACACCGACGCGGCCGCGATGCAGCAGGTGACGAGCCTGTACCTCATCTCCTTCGCGTGCATGAGCATGTTCCACGGCCCACTCTCCGATGCCATCGGGCGCAAGCGCGTCATGAGCATTTCGCTCATCGTTTTCTCGATCGGCTCGCTCGGTGCGGCGCTCGCCGTCAATCTCCCGATGCTGTTCGCCTTCCGCGTGCTCCAGGGGCTCAGTGCGGGCGGAGCGACGATCGTCTCTCGCGTCGTGATCCGCGACCTCTACGGAGGCGGCAAAGCGCAAAAGCTCATGAGCCAGGTCATGATGATTTTCGCCCTCGCGCCCGCGGCGGCGCCGATCTTCGGCGGCTGGATCCTCCTACTCGGGCCGTGGCGCTGGATTTTCGGGGCGATGCTCCTCTACGCGCTCGTCACCCTCGTGTTCATGCTCATTGTCATCCCCGAGACGCTCCTTCCCGAGAAGCGCCAGCCGTTCAACGCGAAGGGCATCCTCACGTCGCTCGGGCGCGTGCTGCGCTCGCCGGTCATCTGGCGCCTTTCGCTCGCGCTTGGCCTCGCAAGCCAGGCCGACTTCATCTTCATTTCGGCGGCGCCGATCATCGTTCCCGACGTGATGCACCTTGGCGAACAGGACTACTGGGTGCTGTTTATCCCGATCATTGCGGGCATGATTCTCGGCAATTACCTCGTGGGGCGCCTCGCCTTCGTCATGAGCCGTTCGCGCCTCATCACGATCGCCTTCATCACTGCGGTTCTCGGAGGGGTTCTCTCGGTGCTCATTCCCATGCTCACCCCGGAACTCACCTCGCAGTTCGGCGTGTGGCACCTTCTGGTCATGATTGGCCCGGGCCTTCTCGGCATGGGTGCGGCGCTCATGATGGCGCCCGTGCAGCTCGAGGTTCTCGACATGTTCCCCGAGGAGCGCGGCGCCGCGACGAGCTTCGCGACGTTCGTGAACCTCATCGTCGCCGCGATCGCTTCCGGTGTCATGGTGCCAATGCTTGGCGCCGACCTGGTGAAGCTCGGTATCGGCGGGCTCGCTCTTTCGGCCGGCGGTGCCGTCTTCTGGTTCGCGCACGTGCTCATTGTCCGCCGCGCGCAGGCCTAGTTGTACTGACCGGGGACGTTGGTCAATCGCGAGAACGGCGGCTGGTTGCCGCAGGCGGTGTGTGGCCGGTGATGGTTGTAGTAGTGCAGCCAGCCGTCGAGCTTGCCCCGGCGTTCGGCCTCTGAGGTGTAGCAGCGGGCATAGGCCCAGCCGTCGGCCAAGGTGCGGTGGAAGCGTTCGATCTTGCCGTTGGTCTGCGGCCGATACGGACGGGTGCGCTTGTGCGTGATCCCGAGTTCGGTGCAGGTGTCTCGCCACAGGTGGGACCGGTGGCGCCGCCATTGTCGGACAGGACGCGCTCGACGGTGATGCCGCGGGCGTTGAACCACTCGACAGCCCGCACCAGGACCGCGGTGGCGGTGATGGCGGTTTCGTCGTCGTGGATCTTGGCATAGGCGACACGGGAATGGTCGTCAATGACGGTATGGACGTAGGTCTTGCCCATCAACGGGTCCCGGTACTTGTTCTTCTGCTTGTCCGGGGTGACGTGGAGTGAGTGCTGCATTGGCATGAGTCATGGCGGCATTCCCTTCGGTCGCAGCGACCATCCCGAAGGGTGCTTTTCAGTGGCTCTGGGCGTAGTGGCGCAGCGCTTGGGCGGCGAAGCCGGCGGCTTCTGCACCACCGAAAGCGGGATGGAAGTCTGGGCTGGTGGCGTAGAGGTTGGCCATGCCAGTGAGCATGGCGCGGGTCTTGTCCAGGTCGCCAGCATGCCCGGGCGTCCCGGGGATCTGGGCGAACCAGGCGGCATGGGCGGCTGCGTGCTGTTGGGCCTGGTCGCTCAATGGGGAGACACCCGACTGGTGGAGTTCGCCCCACCGCGCCAGGAGCTGTTCGGCGTCGGCCTGGAACTGACGTTGCTGGGTGAGGTTCTTGCTATGCCACCACCGGTTGGACTGCTCGAAGACCACGCGTCCCCATCGTTGGGTCACCTCGGCCTCATAGCGGTCGTTGAAGCCTTCGAGTACCATGTCCATCCGCGGTTGGCGTCCCTCGCGTCGCATCGTCACGGTGTGCTCGACGGACGCGATACGACGTTCCAGCGCTTCCCGCTCGTGCTCGAGGTGTACCAGGTGCGCCTCGAGGGCGGTGATCTCCTCGTCTGGGTTCGCGTCGCTTGCCAGCGCTTCGCCGATCGCACCCAGGGCCAGGCCGGCTTCACGCAGGAGCAGGATGCGTTGCAGGCGTGCCACGGCGACAGGTCCGTAGTAGCGATAGCCGTTCGCGCCGATCCGGTCCGGGACGAGCAGGCCGATCTGGTGATAGTGACGCAATGTCCTGGCGCTGATGCCGGCGCGGTCAGCGAGTTCTTGGACGGTCCACTCCATCATTTCGGCCTCTCTCGTCAGCGGGCTGGCATTGTCAGACCCAACTGTGGCAGTGCCACGGCCAGGATCTCGGAGGCGGGCGTTGCCACGGCCCTGGCGGGTGACTGTCCGGTGGCCTCCCGATAGGCGGACACGAAGCGTGCCCCGGCAGCGTAACCGGCCCCGGTGGGCAGCCCGACCGGTGTTGCGCCGAACAGGCAAGCGCTCGGATCGCCCAACACCCAAGCCGCGAAATCCTGCATGCCAGTCACGTCCAGGCCTTCGGTGACGCGGCGCAGCACCTCGTCACTGGTACGGGTCTGGTCGCTGACGAAGTGCGTGAATCCCTGCTCGCCCACGAGGTCGGCGGCGAACAGGTCCGCGAGACCCTCAGCCACTACGTGCTCGCCAACCGTGACCGTCTGCGGGTTCCACACCACGCCTCCGGGCGAGTACCGCACATTGTGGTGGAGCTCGTGCAGGGCGATGCCCTCCAACCGCGCCAGAACCTCGTCGGTGGGCCAGATCGTGATGGCGATGTACCCGCTGATCCCACCGAAGGCCGACAGGCCGCGGATCTCATCCATGAAGTGCTTGTTGGTGGGATCCCCGAGCACGAGCAACACCGTCAGGTCAGGCATTGTCACAGTCGGATCGGCAGCGTTCAGCTCCCGCAGCCCCGTTTCGAGCGCTCGCTCGACACGGCCCCAAGCATCGGCGCGTTCCAAAGCGTCGACCGCGCCGAGGATCTTGTCTGCCGCTACGGAGGGTCCGAAACCGAAGTTCTGGCTGTGAACCGCAGCCAGATCAGGTCCACCGGGAATGAAGAAGTGCATTCCCGCCATCGGCTCCCACAGCCTGCGAGCTGCGTCCTTCCACTGCTCCGGAGAACTGCTCACCATCTCCCGCATCCCAGCGGCACTGTCAATCATCGTCACTGTCATGCCCACGACGCTAAACATTGACGCTGCGTCAAGGTCAAGCTCCTGACCGTGATCAACGTCTCCGGTCAGTACACTTAGTACACCTAGTCCACGAGGCTGGCGGCGTGCTCGCGCAAATATTCGCGCAGATACGGCAGCGCAAAATCAATGCGACCACGCCCAGCTTCGACGATCATTTCGGCATCGATAAGACGTCTGCGGTAGTTGCTGACGTAGGAATCTGAACGGTCGAGTCTTGCCTTAAGGGCAGCGATCTCTGTGGGCCCATCGTCTCGAGCCATGAAAACGAGGAACGATCGATCCACATCGGAGAGATCGGCCAACGCCGGTTCGTGAACGAGTTGGCCGAGTTTTCGTCGGGCCTTGTCTGCTCCTCGTTCGGCAGCTTCTCGCGTGATACTCCTACCCTGAGCTTCGCGAAACGCCCACTGCCCGACGAGCTGGATCATAAAAGGGTAGCCCTGGCACGAGTTGACCGCGGTCTCGAGTGCCTCGTGCGCCCAGGTGATCTCTGCTTCGGCTAGCGGACTCTCGAGCGCGAGGCGCACGTCATCGTCCGATACACGGTCGAGTTCAATTCTTTCGGCACGGCGCAAGAACGTGATGGGGTTTGGACCCTCACTCTCGCTGGTTCGGCTGGACAGCAACGGTTTGATCGCCGAGGGGATCCCGGCCATCGCGACAGCGATGTCTTTTCCCTCTCGTACAAGGTGCTGAACGGTCGCACCGAACTCGATCAGTTCATCGTTGCGTTGGTGGTGCATTTCGTCGAGGGTGATGAGCACGCCGCTCGCGGGCTGTCCCGCAGAGCGATCGAGATCGGCCTTGTACGCGAGGTAGTCATCGAGGGCATTGCGCAAGGAATACGACGTTTCCGAGATCGAGGATGAGTCCCAGGTGACGGAGCCGCCAACGCCGAAGAGGGAGAGCCCTAGGCCCTTGAGTTGCGAGCGCTGACGTGCCAAACGGCGAATGATCTCGCTGCGGATGCGCTCCACAAAGCCCTGTGTCGCCGTCTCGCTTATGACGAACCACCCGTGCTCCTCCGCTGTGTCCTCGAATGCGTTGAGAAGCACCGTCTTCCCGATTCCCCTTGGGCCCACAATGAGCGAGATGCGTTCGTGAGCTCCGGGACCGTCGTCGAGCGCGAAGGCAAAGTTCTGCACCGCTTCGTTGCGACCGACAAGAAGCGGGGGAGTGGCGCCAAGGGTTGCGCGGAAGGGGTTGCGTGCACCGGTCATACCTCAAGAGTAGGCCGCAGCACCTATGAAGATCTATGAGTTTTATGAATTGCTTTGAAATTTATGAAATTTATGAAAATTAGGGCCGGGGTGGCTGCCGCAGAGCATCAGTAGGCGAAGCCCGCGAACGCGCCGCTGATCTCCTCGCGGCTCGCGCCGGCGGCGAGCAGAACCTGGAGCAGCAGACGCGCCTTGTGCGCGCTCAACATGCCGGCCATGCACGCACCCGAATTGATGAGATCCACTTCCGCGCCCGGGTAAGAGTAGTGGTAGGTCGACGTGCCGCCCTCGGGAATTCGCGTCGCGACAACGATCTGGATGCCGCGCTCGCGGGCCTCGCGCACGAGCGGCATCACAGCCTCGGGCACGTGCCCCATTCCCACGCCATTGATCACGATGCCCGTGGGTGGCTCGGGCCGATGCACGAGGGCCCCGAGCGCCTCGCCGCGATCAAACAGGCCCGTCCCGATGAGCGGTACGGAGGGAAGCTCTGCGGGCACGGTAGGCATCACGCAGTCCGACGCCTCCAGCGCATACATCGCGCGAATCCCATCCTTGCTCACGAGCGCAAGGGGACCCGAGGGCTCCGAATCGAACGCGTCGATGCTTCGAGAGCTGACCTTCGTCACGCGATCGGCGGCGTGCACGAGCGCGTCGAAAACCGCGAGAACGCCGAGGCCGCGCGCCTGCTCGCTCGCGGCGGTGACGATCGCGTCGTGAAGGTTCGCGGGTCCATCCGCGCCGGGGGCATTCGCGGGGCGCATCGCGCCCGTGACAACGAGTGGCGTATCGAGGTTCCAATAGCGATTGAGCAAGAACGCCGTCTCTTCGAGAGTGTCGGTGCCGTGAGTGAGCACGATGCCGCGAAAGCCAGCGTCGGACCCCTCCCGTGCCACCCGCAGAACCTCCCGCACGTGCGCGAACGTGACCGAGGGCGAACCCACGTTCGCGATTTCCCGAAACTCGAGATCGATGCCGGGGATGGGGAACATGCTCGCGTCTGGCTGTGCAGCGGGGGAGGCGTGCCCACCCGGCTGGTTTTGGCTCATGGCGATCGTGCCGCCGAGGCCGAGAACGAGAATGCGGAAGGTCGCGGTCATGAGTGCTCCTGTGCGTGCCGGTGCGCGTGCCACCAGTGTAGAGCCGGGCCAATCGGTCACTCACCGCCTTCAATGATGTGGCGGTGTTAGCCTCACTGAGCTTGCTAAACGTGGTTCAACGGCGAACCGAGCACACTGACGAAGGAAGTGTTATGTCCGCATCCGCCCGTTCCGCACTTAACTCCACCACTCGCGCCGCGCATCTCGAAAGGCTAGCCTCGACGAGCGCCGAAAAGCCACTCGATATCTTCATCGTTGGTGGTGGCGTGAACGGCGCTGGCGCCGCATTCGATGCCGCGACCCGCGGGCTTAGCGTCGGCGTTGTCGAAATGAACGACTGGGCGAGCGGCACGAGCTCGCGCTCGTCGAAACTCATGCACGGCGGTCTTCGCTACCTGCAAATGCTCGACTTCACTCTCGTCGCCGAGGCTCTGCGCGAGCGCGACCTGCTCATCTCAAAGACTGCGCCGCACCTTGTGAAGCCCATCAGTTTCATGTTCCCCATGAAGAATGTTTTTGAGCGCGGGTTCATTGGCTCGGGCATCGCCCTCTACGACGCGATGCAAATCGGCCACCGCGAGGTCCCGATCCACAAGCACGTCTTTTCCAAGGGCCTCGCAAGGGATTTCGCGGGACTCGACCCCGAAAAGAACTCGGGGGCGATCGAGTTCTACGACTCCCGCATGGATGACGCGCGCTTCGTGGCGATGCTCGTGCGCTCCGCCGTGAACCTAGGCGCCGCCGCCGCGAACTACACGAAGGTCACGCGCTACCTCAAGGACGGTGGCCGCGTCGTGGGCGCTGCCATCACGGACCTCGAGACCGGCAACGAGTACGAGGTGTACGCGCGCGAGGTCATTCTTGCCGGTGGCGTGTGGACCGGTGAAGAACAGGATCGCGCCGGTGCCGATTCAGGCCTTCAGGTGCTGGCCTCGAAAGGCATCCACATCACGGTGCCGCGCGAGGCGATTGAGGCGAAAGACAATACGGGCATCATCACGCAAACCGAGAAATCGGTGCTGTTCATCATCCCGTGGGACGAATACTGGCTGATCGGCACGACCGATACCCCCTGGAAAGAAAACGTCTCGGTGCCCACCGCAACGAGCAGCGACATCGACTACGTGCTCGAAAAGGCCAACGACGTGCTTCGCCGCCCGCTCACGCGCGAGGACGTCATCGGCGTCTACGCCGGCTTGCGCCCCCTTCTTCAGCCCGTGAAAAAGTCCGACGGCGCCTCGACGAAGGTGTCGCGCGAACACACGGTGATGGAGGTCGAACCGGGGCTGAGCGCGATCGCCGGTGGCAAGTACACGACCTACCGCGTCATGGCTGAGGACGTCGTTGACTTCGCCCTTCGCGGGACCTCCGATGCCCCGAAGACCAAAACTCGCGACATCCCCGTCATCGGCGGTGCCGGCTACGAGGAGATGCGAGTGCGTGCAACCGCGCTCGCGGAGAAGTACGGAATCGACGAGGTACGCCTCGAACGCTTGCTCTTCCGCTACGGCTCGTTGCTCGAGGATCTGTTTGCCCTCATGGACGAGAACCCCGAGCTCGCGACACCGCTCACGGACGCCCCTCGCTACCTTCGCGCCGAAATCGTCTACGCCGCGCGCAGCGAGGGCGTGCTACACCTCGCCGATGCCCTCATGCGCCGCACGCGCCTCGACTACGAGACGCGCGATCGTGGCGTGAGCGCTGCTCGCGAGGTCGCGGAGATCCTCGCCGACGAGCTCGGCTGGGACGAGGCGCGGCGCGAGGCCGAGATCGAGGCGTACTCGACGTTCATTGCCGCGCGCCTCGAGGCAGAGCACACGACGAGCGATGCTGATGCCGCTGCCCTCCTCGAGAACGTGCGCGAAATTCCCGCACGCTAACCAACGCGCGCGAAAGCGCACCCACGATTAAGCGCGGGCAGCGGTGCCCGCGGGAGCCGAAAGGACTGCTCATGCCAGAGACCTCAGACCAGAAATACATCCTCGCCATCGACCAGGGCACAACCAGTTCACGAGCGATGGTGTTCGACCACGACGGCCACGCGGTGTCGCAGGCCCAGCTCGAGCACAAGCAAATCTTCCCGCGCTCAGGGTGGGTCGAGCATGATCCGATGGAGATCTGGAGCAACACCCGTGAGGTCATCGCGCTCGCACTGAACAGGGCTGAAGTGAACCGGGATGACCTGGCAGCCGTCGGCATTACCAACCAGCGCGAGACCGCGGTCGTATGGGATAAAAACACCGGCAAGCCCGTGTATAACGCGATCGTGTGGCAAGACACGCGCACGGCGCGAATCGTGCACGAGCTCGCGGGCGAGGAGGGCGTGAACCGGTTCAAAGAGGTCACCGGCCTGCCGCTCACGACGTATTTCGCGGGCCCGAAGGTCAAGTGGATCCTCGACCACGTCGAGGGCGCACGCGAGAAGGCCGAGGCGGGTGACCTGCTCTTCGGCACGATCGACACGTGGCTTTTGTGGCACATGACGGGCGCAACGAAGGGCGGCGTGCACGTCACCGACGTCACGAATGCCTCGCGAACCCTCCTCATGAACGTGCACACGCTCGACTGGGACGAGGATATTGCGCGCGAGATGGGCATCCCCATGTCGATGCTCCCCGAGATCCGCTCGTCGTCCGAGGTATACGGGAAAGGTCGCAAGCGTGGCCTGCTCACGAACGTGCCGATCGCGGGCATCCTCGGCGACCAGCAGGCGGCGACGTTCGGCCAGGCATGCTTTGAGAAGGGCACCGCGAAGAACACGTACGGCACGGGTAACTTCCTCCTCGTGAACACCGGGAACGAGGCGCTTTCCTCGGATAACGGCCTGCTCACGACCGTGCTCTACAAGCTCGGCGACGCCGATCCCGTCTATGCACTCGAAGGCTCGGTTGCCGTCACGGGCTCGCTCGTGCAGTGGATCCGCGACAGCATCGGCTTGATCTCGAGCGCGAAAGAGGTCGAAGAACTCGCGACAAAGGTCGACGATTCGGGCGGCTGCTTCGTCGTGCCCGCGTTCTCGGGTCTGTTCGCCCCTTACTGGAAGGACGATGCTCGAGGGGCGATCGTGGGCCTCACCCGCTACGTCAACAAGCATCACATCGCGCGTGCCGTTCTCGAGGCCACGGCCTACCAGAGCGCCGAGCTGATCGACGCGATGAATGAGGATGCCAAGGTGCCGCTCAAGGAGCTGCGCGTTGACGGCGGCATGACTGTGAATGAGACGCTCATGCAGTTCCAGGCCGACATCCTCGGCGTTGACGTGATTCGCCCGAAGATCATCGAGACAACGGCGCTCGGCGCCGCGTATGCGGCGGGCCTTGCTGTGGGCTTCTGGGATTCGACCGACGACCTCGAGAAATACTGGGAAGAGGACGTCCGTTGGAGCCCGTCGATGGATGACAAGACGCGCGAGCGGAGCATGCGCCTGTGGCGCAAGGCCGTGGAGCGCACCTTTGACTGGGTCGATGAGGACGTCGAGGACGCCTTCGACCACGAAGGCTAATCGTTCTCGGGCGCGACGCGTGAAAGAAGAACGAGAGCCTCGTTGTGCGCGCTGTGCGGGAACATGTCGATGAGCCGTGCGCGTGCGATGCGGTAGTTCGGCATGCGCGCGAGGTCCGCGGCGAGTGTTTCCGGGTTGCAGCTCGAATACGCGATGGTGCGAACCCCCGAGTCGTTGAGCACGGTGGCGAGCGCATCGCCTATGCCGCGCCTCGGTGGGTTGACGACGACCGCTTCGGGCAGGTTCGCCTGGCGCCTGGCCCACTCGGTTGCGTCAGCGGTGTCGAAGTGCGCGCGAACGCTTGGTCCGGGTGCGGTGAGGGGTCCGACGGCGCCCGCGAAACCGTGCCGCTTCGCCGAGCCACGTGCGCTTTCGATCGCCTCATTGGTGATTTCGATTCCCGTGACGTCCATGTGCGCGCCGCGGGCGCGGGCCTCGTGGGCGATGCTGAGGGCGAAGCCACCCACGCCGCAGTAGAGGTCCCACGCCGTGTGAGCGCCGGAATCGAGAATCCACCGTGCGACCTGGGCGTAGAGTTCGCTCGCGACGGCGGTGTTGGTTTGCGTGAAAGAACGGGGGAGCACGTCGACGTCGATCCCGCCGATCGGCAGTCGTAGACGGTCGGCACCTGCGAGGTGGATCTCTTCGGTCCCCTCGATCAGGGCTTCGTGCTCGGGGTGGATGTTGGCGCTCACGACGCTCACGCGAGGGTCGAGCAGCGCGAGGTGCTCGCGGATCCTGTCGAGCGCCGAGGTGCTGCGCAGGACGAGGCGCACCATGGCTTCGGTTGGGCTTGCGGTGACGAGCACGTACTTGATCTCGCCGCGGCGTTTGTCGAGGTTGTAGGGCGGGACCTGGGCGCGGCGAATGAGCGCGCGGGCGCTGTCAAGGACGTCGGTGACGAGTGCGGGGTAGAGGGGGCAGTCGGCGAGATCGACGCCTTCGTGCGTGCCCGGGAACGAGAAAACCGGAGCGTTCGCCGTGCCACGCACCATCATCTTCGCTTTCGTGCGAAACCCCCACGGTGCGCTCACGAGCGGCTCTTCCCACACGGTTGCGGGGGTCACCGCATGAGCGAGAAGCGAGTGAAGACGGTCCCGCGCCTCACGTACCTGGGCATCGTGCGGGGTGCGCATGAGGCTGCACGATTCGCATTGCCCGGCAAAAAAGTACTCGCAGATCCCGCTTTCGGGGTCAATCCGCGGGTGCGCGAAAGCGGACATCGGTTAGCCGATGACGTCGAGCTGGGCGTTATCTTTGCAAATGCTCGTGACGGAGTAGAGCGCGCCACCGAGTTCGAACTGGTCCCCAACCTGGAGGGGGCCGAACTGCTGCTTGCCGCCGCCCTGGTTGATCGTGAACGTCGCTTCCGAGGAGCCGCCGTTTTCCTTCCACCCGTTGTACGTGAACGAGCCGTTGAAACCCTCGAGCGCCGGATCGGGGGCGCCGTGCAGCGGGATCTTCACCATGCCCTCGTCGCTGCAGGAGTCGCCGAGCTCGGCATGATCGAGGCCTCCGGCGGTGATCTCGGGGACCGGTGGCGCATCCCCGTCGCCCTCGGACTCATTGATCACGACGCTCGGGCCGCCACCGTCGCTCGCCGCCGCTGCGCGCGTCGCAGACGGGGAGGATTGCGGCTCATTGGGGGAGCCGCAGCCAGCAAGAGCGAGGGTGACGCAGCCGCATGCCGCCAGTGCCCGCAGCGAGGTGGAAACACTCACGAATGTCCTCCTAGGGTGAAATGAGACGAGTACCAGGTTAACCGCCTCGGCTCCGCGCGAGGTGGACGTCTCACCGCGGTACGGTGGGGGACATGGCAGATTCACCGCGAGACACGACCCGCCCGGGCGCACCGAGCCCCGCGGCCCTCGCAGGGCGCACGCGCGCTAAACGCGAGGTGCGCCAGGTCGACTACGGCGCTCTCCCCGAGCTCGCGCGGCGCAGGGCGGCGGGCGAGGACCTCGCGGATCTCCTCGCCGAAGCCGAAAAACGGCGCGAAGAACAGCGCGAGGAACAGCGTGAAGATAAGGGCGCTGCGAAGGCCGCGCGTGAAAAGGCGAATGAAGCGGAGAGTCTCGACATCGCTCGAGGCTTTGGTGCGCCTCCCGCAGGCACCGTCGTCACGCTCAATCCCACCGACCCGCGCCCCTTCACCCGCCCGCTGACCGTTCGCGAAGACGAAGTGCGCACGGTTTCGGGGGCGAGTTTCGCGCGCATCACCCACGACATCATCGTGCTCACCGTCGCTGACCCCGAGGATGCGTGGACGAGCGACAACGGCGCGAGCGACCACTTCCAGCGCGGCGCCTGGACCGTGCAGGTCAGGCGCGCCGACAACCACGTGATTGGCGCGTTTCCCACGGCCTATGCCCTCTCGGTTCGACCCGAGGAAGTGGACTCGTTCGACCCTGCGGATTTTGCGGGTCCGAGTAACC
The DNA here is from genome assembly GCF_001807585.1 of Dermabacter sp. HMSC08H10. Lineage (NCBI taxonomy): Bacteria > Bacillati > Actinomycetota > Actinomycetes > Micrococcales > Dermabacteraceae > Dermabacter > Dermabacter sp. HMSC08H10. Next base: position 121,489 of record NZ_KV789415.1, on the reverse strand, counting down.
GCAAAAAGAAGGGAACGCGCCACCCCGGCGATCGCGCCGCGCTCAAACGCCGGCTCGAGGAGCACGGGTTCGTGGTCACCACTTCGGGAGCGACCCACGGCAAAATCACCCACCCCGATCTCCCGGGATTGTTCGCCCCGTGGGCCTCGACCCCGAGCGACCGACGCCACCCGCAACTCGTGACGGCCCAGGTGAAACGGGTCTTTGGGATCGATATTCGCGAGGCGCCGTCGGAAGCCTGACCTCGGCTTGGGCGGGGCCTTGACCTCAGACCAGCCCTCTCGTTCGCCGCCTAGAAAACTAATCCCAACGTTTGTGGTGGTTTGCGCTCGAATTCAGCCGCAAACGTTGGGTCCAGTTTTCGGCGACGAGCCGTGCCCGTCTGGCGACGAGCCGTGCCCGTCTGGCGGCGAACCGTGCGAGGCCGGGCCGAGGTTGCTGGTACCCCAGGGCGTCAGCGCATAAAGAGGGCGCCGGCTCGTCCCCACGAGCCGGCGCCGTATCCCTTTCCCCCGCGCTAGGGCCTGATGTACGGATCCTCTCCTCAAAGAATCGGTACGCCGCTAACGCGTGATTACATATAACCGCCTCTTTCTTCCCGGGCGCTGTGCTTGGCCTAGTAAATCGCTGGGAGCGTCAGGGCGTTCCTGCAAGGAGCGCTCGCGAGTTCGGTGTTTGCGCTGGTAGTGATGCATTTTATCGAGCTAGAGTCTGGGAATCGTGGCTGAGGTCACGGTACGATTGCCGTGGTTCCTCACGAAACCTTTACACACGGCCTGGCGCCCCGAGGAGGATGCACGTGAATCAGCCCGTAAAACTTGACTGGCCCACTCCCACCACCGACGTCGACACCTCGAAAACGCGGGCGGCACTCGAGCGGCTTGCCGTCGCAGTCGCCTCCTCGAATGGTCTTGCTGAACCGATCGACCCCGAAGAATCCGGGGCCGATGTTCCCCCTGCCCTCAAAGACCTCGCCGATGAAATGGCGGGCGCTCGCGTGGGGGAGGAGTTTGAACTCAACCTTCTGGCTGAGGACCGCACGGATCTTGGCCCCTTCACGTTGCTGGGCGAGCCGACGTCGTACTACCCCCTCTTCGAGACCGTCGACGATGCCGTGATTCTCACGCTCAATGATGAGGGCATCCCGGGTGGCGTGTGGTGGATCGACGAGGAGCTCGACATGCATCTGCTAGCGACGAGCCTCGACGAATACGTGGATACCGTTGCGCGCGCGATCGCTGCACTCAGCCCCGAGGCAAGCGAGCCGGCGGAGGACGTGTGGCGTGCGGTTGCGGCATCGAAGCGCTCGACGTTTACCGTTCTCGAATCGGTTGAAGATCTGTCCTCACACGTTGAGTTCGCCTCCGATGGCTTCAGTGCGCGCCTCGTCGCGGATCAAGCGTGATTAGGTGAGGATTACCCGAACTTTTTCGCTCCCTTGCAGTCTCGAGGCGCTTGCTCGATACCTCGATACTCACGCTGCGCGCCCCGGGATACGGCTGAAGGTGTGGGCGTTATTCAGGTCGTGGTGAGCGCAGGGGGATGTAGCCCGCGATGATGACAGCCGCGAGCAGCGTGAGCGCCGCCCCGATCACCGTGAGCGGGGAGAGGTGCACGCTCGGGTCGAGCGCATCGAGCATGACTGACCCGATGATTTGGCCCGCAATCGCCGCGCCGCTCAGCACGAGCACGCCCGTGTACCGCACGAGGGCGGCGGACGCGGCAATGTAGGTGAGGCCGATCAGGCCCCCGAGGTAGAGAACCGGATTGGTGGGAAACGCCCCACCCAGCGGGGTGAGCGCGAGGCTGATCGCCGCCGCTATGCCGAGCGCGAGTGAGCCGAGCGTGAAGTTGCCGAGCGCCGAAACGAGAAAACTTCCCGTGTGCGCCGTGACGATGCCGTTGGCGCCTGTTTGAAGGCCGACGCCTATTCCCGCGACAAAAGGCAGGATCAGGTGGAGCCACGGCACGGCGTTCGTGAGCCCAGAGGCAAGCGCCAAGGCGACACTGGCGACCATGAGGGCTGAGCCGACAAGGCGCGAGGTGCTCAAGCGCCGCGGCTCACCGGGTCCGAAACCGACGCGGTCGAGAGCGGCCCCAGCGATAGTTTGCCCCGCGACAACACTCACGATGAACAGGGCGACCCCGAGCACCCCTACCGTGAGGGACTGCGTGAAAACGAGGAAGGCGCCGCCAAGACCGCCGATTGCGTACCGCCAATCGAAGCGACCCGTCGCGATGTCGCGCGCGTAGTCCCGCGCCGCACGTCGCTCAGCGGGCAGAGACAGCACGATTACGCAAAGTCCAAGGCAGCCGATGCCGAAGCTCACGAAGGCTGCGAGATAGGGGCTCTTGAGCTGCCCCGCAAGATCCGCGTTGATACGGGACTGGAGTGCGGCGAGAACTCCCCCTGCCATGATGATGGCGATCGCCCACCACGGTGCACGCGGCGCCGCGCCATGCGCGCGGTTTCCCTTCGTCGCTGGATTTTTTGCACTCATGCCCCCATTGTCCCGCGCGGCACCGCGGCAAAAAACTGAGACGCGCGGATCGCGCGCTGGCGTCGGACCCCTACGATGGGAATATGGAACTCGATCCCGGTTATTCGAATGTGCGCGTGGGCGTCAAGGCGATTATCGTGCGCGGAACCAGCGTGCTGTTCAACGAAAATATTGACATCAACGGCAACCGCGTGTTCGTGCTGCCCGGCGGCGGGCAGGAGCACGGCGAAAGTCAGGTTGAGGCGCTGAGGCGCGAATGCGAGGAAGAGGTTGGCGCTTGCGTGCGCGTTTACGATCTTGCGTGCACGTTCGATCTCATCAGCGCGAAGGTGGGCCGCCACCGCGACTCAGGGCAAGTGTTCCACCAGCAGAACCTTCTGTTCTGGTGCGACCTCGAACCGGGTAGCGAGCCGCGCATCGGGGAAGGGCACGATAAGCACCAGGTGGGCGTGCGATGGATCGAGATCAACGACCTCCACACGGTCGACGTTCGACCTCGCGAGGTTGGCGAGTGGTTGCAGTCGGATCCGAGCATCCGCCCGCGCACGCTCGGCACGATTCGCGAGCAGTCACTGTAGGGAGCGGGATCCGACGGTTACCGCCCACCGCCGTGAAGGGGGTTTAAAGGGGACGTATCGCGGGCCCTCAGCCTGCGTTCGACCCCGAGTGGGGCAATGTATACACAGGTCAGAGGGTTGTGCAGCTGAACTTCGCACGGCGTTCGTGCGAAGATTAAAGACGCCCGCTCGCCGCGGGATTCAGAACAGATGTGAGTGAAAGGGAAGCACGCATGAGCGTTGCGGCGCAGCCTAGCGCGCATGAGCCTCCCTATTCGGTGCGCCACGAAATCGCGCAGGGAGCCCTGCTGATTCTCCCGGCGGGTCTCGGCATGATCCCGATCGGCATCGCTTTTGGACTTCTCGTTGTGCAGTCCGGACTCCCGTGGTGGATGGCACCCGCCCTCTCGTTCTTCGCGTACGCGGGCTCGCTCGAGCTTTTGCTCATCACACTCATCACGTCGCTCACGCCGCTCGTGACGATCGCCGCGGCATCGTTCTTCGTGAACTTCCGCCACGTGTTCTACGCGTTCAACTTCCCGCTCAAGGTCGTGAAGAACCCGTTTTTGAAGTTCTACGCGATGTATTCGCTCACCGACGAAATCTTCGCGGTCACGGTCGCGAACCCGAAGGGATGGACTCAGCCGCGCGTGATCTCGGCAGGGGCCGTGCTCCAGATCTGCTGGGTGGGTGGCGGCCTCGTGGGCGTGCTCCTCTCGAGCTTCATTCCCTTCCAGATCCGCGGCTTGAGTTTCGCGCTGTGCGCCCTGTTCATCACGCTCACGCTCGATGCGTGCCGCACGAAACAGGAAATCCCGTCGCTTCTCCTCGGTGCTGCCGCCTTCGGCCTCGCGCTCCTTTTGCTCCCGAGCCAGCCGATCTTCGCCGCGATGATCGGCTTCGTTGCAACCCTCGCGGCTCGCTACACGATCGCCGTGCGCCTCACGAGACCCTTGCCGGCAGAGATGGAGAGCGACGATGCAGCTTGACATCCCCTTCTGGTACCTCGCCTCGGTTCTCCTCATAGCCTTCGCCGTTACCTTCACGCTGCGCGCGCTCCCGTTCGCGATCCTCGAACCGCTGCGCAAATCCCAGTTCGTGCGCGTCATGGCCGTGTGGATGCCCGCGGGCATCCTTGTGATCCTTGCGCTCGCGACGTTCAAGAGCACCCTTGCCGAAGAGCCCGGAAGCATCATCCACCTTCTCATCGCGTCAGCTGTCACGATCGCCGTGCACCTTTTCGGTGGGCGCCGCACCCTCGTGAGCGTCGCCGCGGGAACCCTCGCCTTCGTGCTGCTCGTGAACTTCTTCTAAGCGAACGCGTCGGGGCGGCAGGGCACCGCGGAAGCGGGAGCCCCCTCAACTCGGTTGCGTGGTTCGGTGTGTGCGAAAAAATTCCGACGGTAGCCCGGCAACCGTCGGACCTAATTGAACCCAAACCGCTTGCGAATGACCCCGTAAGTGGTGCGGATAAACCTGTGCGCGCCGGGCCCACGTGCGCTGAGTCCCATGCTCATGGGTGTGCGGCGGTAGGCGCGGTACGCGGGATAGTTATGCGATTTGAGATACGCGAGGAGGTCGCGGCCCTGGGCTTTTGCCTCCGGTGTTTTTGCGAGCACCGCGAACGTGAGGGAGATGCTCGTGATGATCGTGAGGTAGTGCAGGAGGTAGCGACGTAGCGAGCGTGAGGAAATATCGTCGACGCGCAGTTCATCGATCATGATTCTGTTGACGCGAAGTTGCTGGTCAAGGCGCGAGATCATGACTTTTTCGTTGACGCTCTGGTCGTCGCGGCCAATGAAGTAGTAGTACAGCGGAACCGGAAGGTAGTAGAGGGTGCGGGTGTGGCGAAGGGGAATCGACGCGTAGAGGTTGTCGACATAGAACGTGTGGCGGGGAAGCTCAAGCCCTGATTCGATGATCACACTGCGCTTGTAGAGAATCGCGTGCATGAGGAAGTAGCTGCCCATTCTGGGGCGCGACACCTGGTCCCACGTGAGTGTTCGCCGGGCGGGCACGGTGCGCCGGTATCCGATCCGACGGTTCTTTTTGAGCGCGTGATTGTCGTACACGTAGTCGGTGAGGACGAGGTCGGGGAGATTGTCGGGCGGGAACGACTCGACCGTGTGGAGCAGCTCGCTCAAGGCGCGGGTGTCGAGTCGGTCATCGGAATCGAGGACCTTGAGGTAGATGCCATTCGCCGCATGGACTCCTGCCATAACGGCTGCGCCGTGACCCCCGTTCGGCTGGCTCACGACGTGAACGATGCCGGGGTGGCACTCCTCGTACTGCCGCGCGATGCGTTCGGTCTCGTCCGTCGAGCCGTCATTGACGAGGATGATCTGGATGCGCTCGCGGGGTTCGTCTCCGTCGAGGAGGATCGAGTCGATGGCCCGGCGCATGTACTGCGCTGAGTTGTAGCACGGCACAACGAAGGAGATCAGGGGGGAAGACTGCATGGGATCTATCGTAGATCCCCGAACCGTGAGGAGGCGCGGCTACGATTGAGAGTGCTTCCCATCCGACGATGACGTAAGAGAGGTACGCACAGTGACCCGCCCGCCCGCATATGACTTTGAAACGCTCGTGGACCGCTCGGGGACGGGGTCCGTGAAATGGGAGCTTATGCGTGAACGCGGGGGAGACGTCCCCGCGGGGATCGCGCCACTGTCGACGGCAGATCTCGATTTTCTGCCCGCCCCGGAGATTACGCGGGGGTTGCGCGAACACCTCGAGGGTGCGGTCCTGGGATATACGGGTCCGACGCCTGCACTGTTCTCGGCGATTCAAATGTGGCAAGCCGTGCGTCACCGCTGGGCGATCGATACGCGCTGGATTTCGATGATGCCGGGGGTAGTCACGGGGTTGTTCGCCGGTGTTCGCGCAGCGAGTAAGGCCGGCGACGGCGTCGCTCTCTTGACGCCCGCCTACCCTCCCATGGTCGATGCGATCGAGAAGACGGGTCGGCGTCTCGTGGCGGTGCCCCTCGACGGCGAGGGTGGGCGATACCGAATCGATTTTGCCGCTCTTGCCGATGCTCTCGAGAACGAAGACGTCACGGTGCTCATCCTGTGTTCGCCGCACAACCCGACCGGCCGCGTGTGGACTCACACGGAGCTCGAAGAGATCGCGCATCTTGCTCGCGCCAATGACGTGACGGTCATTGCCGATGAGATTCACGCGGATATCGTGCACGAGGGGTTCGAGCACATCCCCTTCGCAGCCATGAGCGAGGATGCGACGTCGCGGACGATCACACTGTCGTCGGCGTCCAAGAGTTTCAATCTTGCCGGCGTGCAAACGAGCTGGGCGATAATCGAAAATGCCGAGCTGCGCGCCGCCTACGAGCGCGAACTCGAGGCGTGGGGCTTCCACTTTGCGAACTGCCTCGGGTATCGCGCGGTCGAGATCGCCTACACGGAGGCGAGTGCGTGGCTTGAGGGGCTGCTCGAACTGATCGCCCGCAATGACAAGGTGAGCAGGGAGTTCTTCGCTGAGCGATTTCCGGAGGTGGCGATCGCGCCGCTCGAGGGAACGTTCCTGCAGTGGATCGATTTTCGCCCGCTTGGGCTCGACGAACGTGAGCTCACGCGCCTTCACGACCGTGAAGCGCACGTGTTCTTTGAGCATGGGCGAAACTTCGGCGCGCCCGGTTTCGAGCGCCTCAACCTCGGTACGCCTACGCGAGTGCTAGAAGAGGCGCTCGTCCGTTTGGCCGAGGCGCACGGTCGCTAGGCTGGGGACATGTCCACAGCAGAACACTCACGCATTCCGTCATTCGCCTACCCTTTGCGGTCCATTGGACGCCTCACCGTGACGCCGCTTGGTCTTGGCGCCATGCCGCTCTCGTTCGAGGAGAAAGCCGACGATACCGAGAACGCGCGCGCCACGGTTGCCGCTGCTCTCGATGCGGGCATCACCCTCGTCGACACCGCTGACATCTACGCGCCCGCATGGAACAAGGTCGGCCATAACGAGCGGCAGGTGGCCGACGCCCTCGAGGCCTACGCCGAGGCGCATCCGGACTTTGACCGGGCGGGCATCACGGTTGCGACCAAGGGTGGCATCACGCGCGCCGAAGGTGAGAAGTGGGGCCGCGACAGTTCCGTCGGCCACTTCCGCACCGCGGTGGTGCGCTCGAAAAAGAATCTTCGAGTCGACGCTATCGACCTGTACTACTTGCACCGCCCCGACCGCACGCGCCTGTACTCGGAGGCGATCGAGACCCTCGCCGAGCTCAAGGACGAGGGGCACGTGAAGAATATCGGCATTTCGAACGCGAGCGTCGAGGAGATTGAGATTGCCCTCGACGTGCTCGGTGAGGGCAACCTCGCGGTCGTGCAAAACGAGTTTTCGCCGCGCTTCAACCACACGAGCTGGGACGAGCTGCAGTTGTGCGGCGAGCACGGCATTACGTTCGTGCCGTGGTCTCCGCTAGGCGGCACAGGCGGGGGAGCCTTCGAGGTGGGTGAGCGCTTCCCCGTGATCGCCGAGATCGCTCGCGCACGCGGTGTGAGCCCCCAGCAGGTCGTTCTCGCCTGGGAGATGTCACTCGGCGACCATGTGCTGCCGATTCCCGGCGCTTCGAGGCCCGCATCCGTTGCGGATTCGGCGATGGCGATGAGCCTTGCGCTCGAGTCCGGCGAGAAGGATGCCCTCAACAAGGAACTGCTGCCGAAGCGCTAAAGCGAGGTGCTGCACACGTCAAAAACGGCGGGCCCGGAATGATCCGGGTCCGCCGTTTTTAACGGATTGAGGAGCGCTTAGAAGTCCGGGCCGGCATCGCCCATGTGCTCGCGAGTGCTGCTCGCGGCTTCCTCAGCCCTGCGGCGCGCTTCTTCCCTTGCGCGGCGGGCGCGCTCCTTCGCCTCGTTGCGAAGACGCTCGATGTTCTCTTGCGAATTGCCATCGCCGTCAACGGGCACCGCGGACGCCACGGGAGTGGAATCGCCGTTGATCGTGTCGTTGGCAACCTGCGCCTGGAGGAGCGCCGAGCGGATCTCTTCGCCCATCGCCCCCACGGAGGCGGGATTCGAGGGGAGGAACAGCACGTTCGAGCGACCGTTGCGGGCGACGTCCTGCATCGTGTCGAAGTACTGGGTCATGAGCAGAAGCTGCTCGGCAGTGTTCTCGATGCCAACCTGCTTGAGCATTTCGTACTGCTCAGCGATACCCATCGCGATCGCGCGGCGCTGCGCGGCAACGCCTTCACCCTGCAGGCGCTTGGATTCGGCCTCCGCCTCAGCCTGCGTGACGCGCTTGATCTTGTCGGCTTCGGCGAGCGACTGCGCGGCGACGCGGTCGCGCTGCGCGGCGTTGATCGAGTTCATCGAGTCGCGCACGCGCTGATCCGGAGAGATGTCCTGAACGAGCGTGTTGACGATGTGGAAACCAAATTCCTGCATGCGAGTCGAAAGGGTCGCCTCGACACTGCGAGCAATGTCGTCCTTCGACTCAAACGCCGCGTCAAGATCGAGGCCCGACAGTGCTGAACGCACCGTGTCAAACACGTAGCTGCGGATCTGCGCTTCGGGGTTTGAGAGGCGGTAGTAGGCGTCCTGGACCGATTCCTCGCGGATCACGTACTGCACGGCTACGGGGACCGTCACGAAAACGTTGTCTTTCGTTTTCGACTCGATATTGACCTCGAGCTGGCGAATGCGCAGCGAGATCGGCTTCGTGAGCGTGTCCATGAAGGGAATCTTTGTGTTGAGACCAGGCTTCGCGACGCGCAGGAACTTACCGAAACGCTCCACGATGACGTTTTCCTGCGTCTTCACGGTAAAGAGGATCGAGGAACGCAGACCGCCGAACAGCAGAGCGAGCACCACGAGGATGATGACGATGACGACGATGGCGCTGACGCCAAGGCCGAGAAGGGCTTCCATGAGAGTCCTTTCTGAATGGGTGGGAGTTGTTAGGCCGCGAGGGCCTTGGTGATAGATGTGGCGATGCGCGCGGGAGGGATGGGCGGCGCAAAGCGACGGATGACGTGTCCATCCCGGCCCACGAGGAACTTCGTGAAGTTCCACGCGATGCGGCCGCCGAGCATGCCGCCGCGCTGGTCTTCGAGCCACGTGAAGAGGGGATCAGCGCCCTTGCCGTTCACCTCGACCTTCGCAAACACGGGAAAGCTTGTGCGAAAGCGCGTCTCGCAAAAGTCGATGATCTCGTCCATTGAACCGGGCTCCTGGTTGCCGAACTGGTTGCAGGGGAATGCGAGAACGCTGAATCCCTGTTCCTCGAAGCGGTCCTGAAGCTCCTGGAGACCTTCGTACTGGGGCGTGAAACCGCATTCACTCGCGGTATTCACCACGAGCGTCACCTTGCCGGCGAACTCGGCGAGGTCGCGCGGTTCGCCGTTTGCGCCTTCGACCGTGAAGTCGAACAAGGTCGCGGGAGCGGACTGCTCGGTGCGGGCAGAGTTCACGGAAGGTCCTTAAACGGGGGCGTGATTGTGACGTGCGATACCAGGATAGCGTGAAGCCCTCAGCGTGCCTCAAGGGACGTCGCGGGATTCGTTGCGAGAAACGCGTCAATCTCCTCGCGCGTGGGGGCCGTGATCGGTCCCTTGCGCGTCACCTTGAGGGCGGCTCCGGCATTGGCGCGGCGCGCGGCATCGAGCCAGGACAGGCCAAGCGCCCGCTCGCCGAGCACAATCCCCGTGTGGGTGTCGCCGGCGCCATTCGTATCGACCGCTTTTTGCGGGTACCCGGGCACGTAGTCGAGGTGGCCGCGCTCGAAAAGATAGCAACCGTCGGACCCATCCCTCACGATCACGACCGCGCCCGTGCCGAGGAGCCGGCCGAGGGCGGGCAGGGTCCCCGCGACGTCGTCGATCCCTGTGATCTCGCGAGCCTCATCCGCATTCGATGTCCACACGTCAGTGCGCGCGAGCACACGGTCGCGAAGGTCGCGCGGGAACGAGGCAAACGGCGCGCCAGGGTCGAGAACGAGGAGGGCACCCGGTGTGAGGGCGTCGAGGAACGCGAGAAGCGGGTCGCGCGTGGGCTCAAACAAGCTGTACCCGCTCACGCACACGAGGTCGCCCTTGGACGGCTCAAGCAGAGCGAGCGACTCGGCGGTGATGTCACGTTCAGCGCCGTAGCACGTCACGAACGTGCGTTCAGCGGACGGCTCCACGAACACGTAGCAGCTGCCCGTATCTTTGCCCTCGACCACGGGGCTCGACAGGCCAATCCCGTTCTCGCGCAGCACCACGCGAATGAGATCGCCGTTCGGCCCCTCACCGTGGGCTCCACCGTGCACGGCCGTCGCGCCCACGCGGGCCGCAGCGAGAGAAATGGTCACGGCGCCGCCTGCATAGGATCTCGGGACGCCAACCGCATTCACGTTGGAGCCCGTGCTCGGAAGCGCGGGCACCTCGATCATGACGTCAACGAGAGCCTGGGCGGTATGAAGAACTCGGGGCATGTCTCGAGTGTACGGGCACTACGATGAGGCAATGCTCCCTCTTGCGCCGCCCGCCCCCGCCCTCATCGCCGCCGACATCGACGGCACATTCGTGGACGACGGAGGAAACATCCCCGCCCGCAACCTCACGGCGATCGCGCGCGCTCACGCCTCAGGGCTCGACTTTTGCCTCGTCACGGCCCGGCCGCCGCGGTGGCTTGCGCGGTTTCGCGGCCTCAGCGCCGGCGCAATCTACGCCGCCAATGGCGCCTACATTCTTGACGCCGCGACGGGGGAGATCCTCGAGGACCGCGGTTTTTCAACAGACGAGGTCCGTTTTCTCGCCCGCAGGCTCGCCCCGATCCCCGGCCTCGCCCTCTCTGCCGAAACGGCGACCGGGTTCGTGCGCGAACGGGAGTTTCCCTCAGCGCCGGCAGCGGGGGAGAGGGACCGCGATTCCGACGCCAGCTTCACCCCGCTGCACGAAATCTCCTGCGGCGCAGGCAAGATCCTCGCGGTATCGAGCGCCCTTTCGGCGGAGGACTTCTATCGGGAGGTGCGCGCCCGCATCGAGGGACTCGCGGAACTGCACATCTCCACATCCGATGGCCTTGCCGAGCTCAGCCCCCTCGGCATCTCGAAAGCCGCAGCTCTCGACCACGCCTGCCGCACGCGCGACATCGCTCATGCACAGATCTGGGCCGTGGGCGACATGCCAAACGACCTGCCGATGCTGAGCGCGGCGGGCGTCGGAATTGCCGTGCGCAACGCCCACCCCGACGTGCTCGCCCACGCCGACGCAATCGCCCCCGCCAACACGGACGCCGCAGTCGCCCACGTGATCGACACCGCCCTGAAAGCCCGCGCCCTCGCCCGCACTACGCTGGGAGCATGAGCGACATTGACTGGCACGACCTTCCCCCATTCGTGAGCGCAGCCGCCCTCCTCGAGCGCACGGGAGGCCGCGCACCCCGAAGGGGAAGCGACGGCATTGGGAGCCTCGAACCCGGCACCGGCGACCTGGTGATCGCCGACGTTCGATGGAGCGTCGCCCAAGGCTCGCTGCGCGAGCACTACCTCCAGGCTCACATCCCCGGTGCCATCTTCGTGGATCTCGAACTCGACCTCACCGGTGCCGGCGCACCGGAACGCGGGCGGCACCCCTTCCCCGACGACGACGAACTCTCCGAAAAGCTCGGCGCCCTCGGCATCAACTTCGAGGACACGGTCATCTGCTACGGGGCGGACGACCCCATGGGCGCCGCACGCCTCGCGCTCATGCTGCGCTTCGTGGGTGTGAACGCCGCAGTCCTCGACGGAGGCCTCGAGGCCTACGTGCGGGCAGCCGGCGAGGATGCGCTCGAAAGCGGAGACGTACAGCGTGAGCCGAGCGACTTTCCGTGGCAGCCATACGTGCGGCTCGTGAGCGACGACGAAGTCCAACACGCGATCCCCACGAAAGGCGCGCTCCTGATCGATGCACGCCCACCCGAACGCTATCGCGGCGAATCCGAAATCCTCGACCCGCGGCCCGGGCATATCCCGACCGCGAAAAACGTGCCGTTTACCTCGCTACTGGAATCTGACGGCACCCTGCGTTCACGCGCCGATGTTCGCGCCGCATTTGAAGCAGTGGGAGCCACGACCGAACGAATCACCTTCAACTACTGCGGCTCGGGAGTGAGCGCGGCGTTCAACACGCTCGCGATGGACTACGCCGGATTCGCCCACGTCTACCTCTACGCAGGCTCATACTCTGAGTGGTCTCGCAATCCCGAACGTGCGGTGGAAACGGGAGAAGGGGACGTGTCCGACGCTAGCTGAGCAGCCGTCGGAACCAGGCACCTTTAAGCTGCAGCCGCGCTCTCGTCTGTGGGGGCTGTGCGCTCCTTCAATGCGGCGCGCAGGAGTTCCTCGACGAACTCCGAGAGGGTCATCGATTCGTCGATGGACGCGTGCTTAATCTGCGTGATGAGTTCGATCGGCAGCTGCACGTTGAATTGGCGTTTGGAATACGCCGCGCTTGAGGTAGTCATGACTTAAACCTAACTACCTAGGAGAGCGAAAAGAGGGCCTAAGGGCCCAAGGGAGAGCGAAAGGGGCGGAGCGCGAAGCCGCAATGGGCTCAGCGCCACGCCCCTTCTGTGACGGATCAGTCCTTGTGGCGTTGTGTGAACTGATCGAGGAAACCGCGCTTGCGGGCGCCCTCGGTGGGGGCTGCCTCACTCGCGTCGATTGCCGGGAGTTCAAGCTGGCCCGTTTCCGTGGCCACGCGCTCGTAAACCCTGTCGGCGACCTCATCCGTGACGTGCTCGGTCACGTGTTCCGTGACGTGCTCGACGAGCTCGCGCCGGCGAATCTGCAGCTCGAGACGCTCGATCATGCGGACCTCGTGGCGCAAGGCGCGGAACATCGAGACGACCATCGCGATCATGACGACCGACCACGGAAGCGCAGCGATCAGCGCAAGCGCCTGAAGGCCGCTCATGCCGGATGCGTCGCCCGAGCCCGTGTAGGCCGCAATGCCGATGAGTGCCGCGGGGATCGCACCGCTCGTGACAGCCCAGAAAATACGGGTGCCTCGGGGCGGTTCCGGATCGCCGCGGTGCGCGATCATGTCGACCACGAACGCGCCGGAGTCCGCCGAGGTGACGAAGAAGATCGTCACGAGAAGAATCGCGAGACCCGAAAGGAGGCTGCTCGCGGGCATCGTCTCGAAGACCTGGAAGAGTGCGAGGTCCTTGTCGATACCGCCTTCGGCGTTGAGGAAGTCGACGCCTTCGAACACGCTCTTGTAGATGGCCGTGCCCCCCATGACCGTGAACCACAGAATCGTCACGAGGGTCGGAACGAGCATGACACCCATGATGAACTCTCGAACGGTGCGGCCACGCGAAATACGCGCGATGAACACGCCCACGAACGGCGACCAGGAGATCCACCAACCCCAGTAGAACGTCGTCCAGCCATTGAGCCAGGACGCACCCTCATCGCCATAGAACGGCAGAGTCTGAAGGCTCAACGAGATGAAGTTTTGAAGGTAATTGCCAATTCCCGACACGAAGTCACGAAGCAGGAACAGGGTTGGCCCCAGGATCAGCATGATGACGAGGAGCACGCCCGCGAGAATCAGGTTCGTGTTCGAGAGGAACTTGATGCCCTTCTCGAGGCCCGAGGCGACCGAGAGGGTCGCGAGACCCGTGATGACGATGACCATGACGAAGCGCAGCCACGGGTTATCGGGCAGCAAACCGAGGTGCACGAGCCCCGCGGAAATCTGGTTCACGCCGAAGCCGAGCGAGGTTGCGACTCCGAAGAGGGTGCCGATAACGGCGATCGTGTCAATGACGTTGCCGATCCACGTATCGGTGTGGCGGCCAAGGATAGGCTCGAGCGCCCAGCGCACGGAGAGCGGGCGGCCGCGACGGTGCGTTGCGTACGCAACGGCGAGGCCTACGACGACGTAGATGCCCCACGCGTGCAGGCCCCAGTGAAGGAACACCTGCGCCATAGCCTTAGGCGCGCGGGCCGCATCGGGAAGCTCCGCGATGTTCGGCGGCGGGTTTGATGCGAAGAAGGTGAGAGGCTCAGCGGCCCCCCAGAATACGAGGCCGATGCCCATGCCGGCCGCGAACAACATCGCGAACCACGACATGAGGCTGTACTGCGGTTCTTCGTCGTCTTTGCCGAGCTTGATCGAGCCGAGCCGAGAGAACGCGAGTACAGCTGCCGCGGCGACGAAGAACGTGGCCGCGAGAATGTAGTACCACCCGACGCTCGCGACGATCGTCGAGTTGATGGTGCTCACGACGGTGTTGAACTGATCGGGCAGAAGCACGGAGAAGAGCACCGCGACGATGATGATCGCGGCCGAGGGGTAAAAGACACCCTTCGCCATGCCGTAGTGCCGCGGCCCTTTCTCGCCGGGCGGGGTTTCGGGGCGCGTGGGTTTTGTGGCCGTTGCGCTCGTCAAGGCCAACCTCCTTCAATGTGGGTAAAAGGCAATAAAAAACAGCCCCTAGGGCTGTCCTTGCCTCCCTACCGTACATGAAAAGCGGTTTTGGAAGCGCCCTTCGGTGAACGTCCTCACCACGAAGCCTGGTCGGCCGGGCTCCTCACGTTCGGCCGATCTCGCGAGTGGGGAAAGTGGTGAAACACGGCGTTAGGAGTCGGTTTTTGCGCGTGAGGTGGCGGTTTTTCACCACTTTCAGATAGGGGGAAGGGGAAAGGAGACAGGGGGAGGGGAAGCAGGGGGAGAGAAAGGGAAGGGGAAGGGGAGGGAGGGGTGGCCTACCGCAGGGCAGGCAGCGCCTGCGCGAGGGCCTGGGCCGACGCCTGCGCAGCCACCTCGAGGCCAATATGAAACTCCTCGTTCGCCCGCGGTGAGCACAGATCGCTGACCGCGCGTAGCGCGAGGAACGGCACCTGCATCAGGTGCGCGACATGCGCAAACGCACACGATTCCATGTCGGCGGTGATGGCGCCCGGGAACTTCGCGCGCATGCCGTCAGCGATGTCTGCCGTGACAAAGGCATCGCCTGAAAGCATGAGGCCCGCACGAGCAGGAAGGCCCGCCGCCTCGACAGCCTCGAGGGCGCGGCGTGCACGCGTCTCGCACTCCTCCCTGCCGAACTGTGCGGGAGCACCCGGCACCTGGCCAGTCTCGTAACCGAAAGCCGTGGCCTCCGCGATCGAATACGCATAGGAAGAGCCAATCGCGACCGTGCCCACGGTGATGTCCTCAGCGAGGCCACCGCAACTGCCCACATTTACGATGAGGCGCGGCGAAAACTCGCCCACGGCCCACGCGAGCACGGCGCTCGCGGCTGCCGTGCCGACGCCCGTCGTCACAAGCGCGATAGGAGCCTGGCAACCGTCGGACCCCTGCGCTCCGGAGCCCGCACACTCGAGTGTGCCCACCGATGCGCTTACCTCGCCGGACGCGCCCGCACCGCGTCCCTTCCCGCCGCCCGCAAATGGGTGAGCGACCGCGCGAAGGTTTGTGCAGAGGGACGAAACGGCGGCAGCCTCGTCAGCCATCGCCGCGACAACGAGAACATCAACGTGAGAAGTCATGGAGCCAGTATCTCGTAAGGTCGAAACACTAGCCTTAAGGTGATTCGCGCATCGAGCCAGGAGGATCCCACCATGGGTCGCATCAAGCACTACGCCGCCATCGCGGGCCGCACACTCACGCGCACCCCGCTTCCCAACTTCGTGTACGAAATTGGGTTCGGCAAGGTGCGAATTGCCAAGCCACCCGCACCCGTGCAGAAACGGCACGCGATCGACATCGAACTGATCAACCGCACGCGAACCGTGTGGCTCGACAAGCACAAGGCCGATCGCGGCATCATCGTGTACCTCCACGGCGGCAGCTACATGGCGGGACCGTTCGTCGGCGACTGGGAGTGGCTCAGCAAGCAGGTCGACGAGCGCGAGTGCGCGGGGCTCCTCATCGACTACCGCTATGGCCCCGACTACATGCACCCCACGGCCCTCGAGGACACCTTCGAAGTTATCAAGGCACTCGCCGCCGAGGGCCTCATCACCCAGGGCAACTGGGCGGTCGCCGGTCACCAGAGTGGTGCGGGGCTCGCACTGTCGCTTGCCTCGCTCGTGAACACGAGGGTCGACGGTGGCCTCGCAAACGCGAAGGCTAAGCCCGCCGGCATCGTGCTCATGAACCCCCTGCTCGATCTCGAATTCACCAATCTCGAACTGAGCGAAACGAACCAGCACGACCCCGTGCACGAGCGCCGCATCATGCAGCTCGCTGCAAAGAAGTATGCGGGGCGCACCCCGCTCGATGATCCGGCGCTCTCGCCGCTCAATGGGGACCTCCAAGGACTGCCGCCCGTGCACTTGAGCGTTGGCACGAAGGACCTTTTCCTCACCGATTCGCGGATCGTCACGCACCAGTTCGAGCGCGAAGAAGTCGAACTCACCTACCGTGAGATCCCCGGGAAAATCAGCGTCAACCCCCGGCTGCGCCGCGGCGCCGACATGGCCCGACTCCTCGAGGAGCAGCGAGAGTTCCTCGAGGCAAACCTCGCCGAGACGCCCGGGAAGTAGATCCCCGAGCGGCCTCGGCCACGATCACATCTGCGCGGGAGCCTGCACGCCGAGCAGGTCGAGGCCGGCGACGAGCGTGCGCTCGGTGAGCTTCGCAAGGGCGAGGCGGCCAAGCCGCACGTCGTCGCTCGCGTCCTTGAGGATTGGCGACTTCTCGTAGAAGCTCATGAACGCCTGCGCGAGATCGAAGAGGTACGCCGCGAGTTTGTGCGGGACGTACTGGCTGCCCACCTCGGCAACCGTCGGCGCGAACTGCAGGAGCTGAAGCGCGAGGGCCCGCTCGGGATCATCGACCACGCGCGGGGCCGCCGCCTCCACCTGCTCGGCGGAAATGCCCTGCTCGGAAGCCTTGCGCTGGATCGAGCGGATGCGCGCCACGGCGTACTGGAGGTACGGCGCCGTGTTGCCCTGGAGGGCGAGCATACGGTCGAGATCGAACACGTAATCCGAATCGTGCGCGGTCGAAAGATCCGCGTACTTGATGCTGCCGATGCCAATCTGGCGTGCGATTGTCGCCCGCTCATCCTCGGGCAGGTCCGGGCGAAGCTCGTCGATCACGGAGCGAGCCTTCACGACGCCCTCCTCGAGGAGCGCCATGAGGCGCAGCGAGGAACCAGAGCGTGTGCGGAGGATCTTGCCATCCTCGCCGAGAACCGAACCGATCTTCACGTGCTCCGCATCGACGGTTTCGGGGAGCCAACCGGCCTCGCGCGCAGTCGTGAACACCATCTGGAAGTGAAGCTCCTGCGAGGAGCCCACGACGTACGCGATCCGGTCTGCTCCGAGGTCATTCACGCGGTGGCGAATAGCCGCAAAATCGGTCGTCGCGTAACCGTAGCCGCCGTCGGACTTACGAATGATGAGCGGAAGGGGCTGCTCGTCGCGGCCCGTGAATCCAGCCGGGAATACGCACAGAGCGCCATCCGAGACACGCGCGATCCCTGCCTTCTCGAGGTCATCGCACACGCCCGCGAGCGCGTAGTTGTAGGTCGATTCGCCCGCGAGGTCCTCATCGGTGAGGGTCACGTCGAGCATGTCGTAGATGCGGTGGAAGTACTGCTTCGAGAGACCAACGAGCTTCGTCCACATCGTAAGCGTCGCCTCGTCGCCCGACTGCAGGGTCGCGACTCGTGCACGCGCGCGCTTCGCGAAATCGGTCTGCTCCGTATCTGCATCGAATTTCGCGCGTGCCGCCTGGTAGAACGCGTTCGGGTCGGTCTCGAGAAGTTTCGCCT
The DNA here is from genome assembly GCF_001807585.1 of Dermabacter sp. HMSC08H10. Lineage (NCBI taxonomy): Bacteria > Bacillati > Actinomycetota > Actinomycetes > Micrococcales > Dermabacteraceae > Dermabacter > Dermabacter sp. HMSC08H10. Next base: position 103,708 of record NZ_KV789415.1, on the reverse strand, counting down.
CTTCCGAATCCTCGCCCACTTCAAGCAGGTGTTCAATGAGCATGCCGAACGGCGTGCCCCAGTCGCCGATGTGGTTCTGGCGCACAACCTTGTGGCCTTCGAACTCGAGCACGCGCGCGAGAGCATCGCCCACGACGGTTGTGCGCAGGTGCCCCACGTGCATTTCCTTCGCCACGTTCGGCGCCGAGTAGTCGATCACGATCGTCTCGGCCTTATCAGGGCGGCCCACGCCGAGACGGTCATCGCCGTGCAGGTCGCCAGCTTGTGCCGCGACCCATTCGGTCTTGAGCGTGATGTTGAGGAAGCCGGGGCCGGCAATCTCGGGCGTCTCGGCAATATCGTCGAGCTGCACCTTCTCAAGGATCTGCTGGGCGAGGTCGCGTGGCTTCGCGCCAAGTTTCTTCGCGAGTCCCATCGCCGCGTTGCACTGGAAGTCCGAGAACTTCCCCGGCCTGATGATCGGGTCGGCGGTGCGGTACTCCTCGCCGAAAGCCTCGGCGAAGGCATCCTGAAAACGGGTCGTGAGGGCAAGTTCGGGTGCAGTCATACCCCAAGCCTACGGCGTCAAGCGGAGCCAGGTCATGCCGGAAGGGGTCTCGGAAGGGACGGTTTCGTCACGCAGGCGGCGCGTGGGCCCTTGAGAAGGCTCCGACGGTTGCTCACACAACTGAGGCGGCTCCGCCTTGTCGGCGGAGCCGCCCGTTTCTTTTGCGTGGCAATGTGGATCGAGATGGCGAGATTAGTGCTTTCCGCGCTCGCGTGCTCCGAACGTCAGCGCAATTCCTGCGGCGAGGACTGCCGTCGCGGTGCTGGCGATGAGCAGTGCTGACGTACCCGTGCGCGGAAGGGTGCGGGAGGGCATTGAGCTCTGCCCCGTGTTTGCGCCTACCGCCCGCGGTGTTCTTGCTGCCTGGTCGTGTGCCTGCTGGGGCTCGAAGCTCTCCGAACTCGCACGACCCGGGTCATTCTCGGAGATTGCGGGGGCATCCTCGCTCGGCACTCTCGGTTCGTTTGGTTCAGTCGGGTCACCTTGCTCAACCGGGTCAGGTTGTTCGCCGGTCGGGGTGTCCGACGGTTCCTCGCCCGCATTGTCGCCCGACTCTTCGGCTGGCGGTTCTGCGGGCTTTTCGTCGGGAGCTACGAGCCAGACTTTCTCGCCGGTGACGGTGATCGTGACGGGATCGAGACCCCTGCGCGTGAGTTCCCACGTGCTTTCGGGAATGAAATAGCCACGTTCGAGATCCTGCTCAGTGACCGTGTAGCGGGGTGTGGAACACGTGTACCCATCACCGGGTTTGAGATCGCGCCAGCGACAGTTGCCGGGGCCCTCCGGCACGAGCGGAGAGAGGTTGCTGGAGACTGGCGTCACGGTTTCGGTGACGTTTGCCGTCGAATCGACGCGGAATGTGTAGGGGACCTCGTCACCCACTTTGTAGGGATTTTTCACGAGGTCGCGTTCAGGCTCGCCAGGCGTTCCCACGATCGTGGCGCCGAGAGTATCGGGTGCAGTGTTGATGACGTTGAGATCGAGATCCCCGCGAACGGTGATGTCGGCGGCCGCGACGCGTACGTCGCCGTGCACTTCGCCCTTCGGAGCCCATGCGGGAGCCGAAACCTTGAGAGTGACCGTCGTGCTCTCACCCGGCTTGAGCGCCGGGGTTTCCACGGTAGGTGCGCTCCAGCCCTTTGGAAGGTCGACAGTCGCCGTGCCAGAGGCAAGATCTCGAGTGTCGTCATTGCGCAGAGTGAATGTGACCTCGCTCGTGTTTCCCGCACCGATATCGGCAGCTGCCTCGCCAAAGGCCGCGCAGAAGGGGTTCAGGAACTCCCTCGTGAACGCACCGTAGCGCTGCTCGTTCTTCGCGGACTCGTAGAACACACCGAAAGAACCATCTTCGAGCGCGACGAGATCCGAGTACGACGTGTCCCCAGCATTGAACGTGGTGACCGTCGGCCAAGTCTTGCCCGAGTCGCACGAGTAGCGGATGCTGCCGTTCGTGCGGCCGCTCGAGGAGTTGGCGTTCGAGAAGAGCAGTTCCTGTGCCGCGCGTGACTCAGGAGCGGCCGCGGGGTTCATGCGGATGATCGACGCGTTGTTGCGCGGATCAGTGAGAGTGTGGTCGAGCGACGGTTCGCTCCACGTCTCGCCGCCGTCCTTCGAATAGGCGACCCAGCGCGCGGTATACGTGTCATGAGCACGCGAGTTCATCATGAGCGTGCCATCAGCGAGCTCCACAACCTTGTTTTCGTCCATCTTCGTTCCCACGGGCGTGCCCATGTGCCACGTGGCGCCATGATCATCGGAGTACACCGAGTAGGCGCGCACGGTTCCATCGGTGAAGGCGCCTGCGTATTGCTGCACGAGACGGCCCTTGTGAGTACCGTTCTTGATTTGAATACCGTGGCCGCTTGTCGCAAACGTCGCGCGCACGCCCTCAGGCTTGACCGTTTCGGTGAGGGAGCGAAGCTCCCACGTCTCGCCATTGTCCTTCGACACGGCCACCGAAGCACTCATGACCTTGCGATCAGCATCATCATTGCCCTCGTGGCTATTCCAAAAACCCGTGTCCTTCGAGTGCACGAAGAACGTGAAAAGATTTCCCGTTTCCTCGTCGTACACGAAGCTAGGGTCCGAGTAGCCGTGGATCGGCTTCTCAACCTTGCCTGCGGCGATCACGGTTTGGGGCCCGAAAGTTTTTCCACCATCGGTCGAACGCCTCATGAGGATCGAATTTGGTCCGGGTGCATCGGTGCCCGTCGGTCGGCCGTCGTAAGCAGCAAGGACATCGCCGTTCTTGAGCTGGATGACGGCAGGGATGCGGTAGTTGCCGAACCCACCTTCACCGCCCATAGCGATGCGTTGCGATGTGAAACTCGATTCGGACGCGGGAGCGTCGGCCGCTCCTGGCGAGTCAGAAGGCGCCGCGAGCGCCGACATTGGTACGCCGAGCGCAAGTGCCACCGTTGCGCCAAAGGCGAGCCCTCTCGCTCGAAGGGAAAGGGGGGAATTCATCATTGGACTCCTTTTCGTGAGGCGTCGTGCGGGCTATCCCGCGCGGCTGAAGGCGGAACGCATCGGCTCCGCGACGCGTGCAAGCACGCGAGACCTCTCGTGAGCCGTGAGCCCTCGAGGGGTCTGGATCTTGACGCCTGCATAAAGCAGGTTGCCTACGGCAGCGGACATGCACGAGGTGAGTGCGTCGTCCGTCAACAGTGACGAAGGCTCATGGTCGACGTGGGGCAGGTGAGTGTCGGCCCACTGAGCGCCGTACATCGGGGTGCCGGCGCCCGCGCCCGAGGCCATGAACGCCCGCAAAACCCCCGCTCGCGAGGCATAGCGCACGTGTTCGAGTGGTGTTTGAGGATCGCGGGTTTCGAGCGCCGAACGACCCCAGTTGAGCGCGATGCCCACCCCAGTCTCCTTCGCGACGCGCACTTCCTCCTCGAGAGGAAGGAAGCGCTTTTCGCCCGGGAACGGCGAGCCAGCGGCATCGCAGTGCTCGATCACGAACTCGGGGTCGCCCTCGATCCGCTCTCTCATGAGCGTCTCAAGTGAGTGAGCAAAGGCGCTCGAATCTGCGTGATCAGTGGGAGCGGAGTGAATCTCGATCGCCATGACAGCGACCTCGAGTTCGCGTGAGGCCCGCACAATCTCCCTTACAAAGTCGAGCGCCGCCTCCCGACCGTCGGTATCTCGAGAGGCGAGGCCGAAGGAAGGGGCTTTCGCGAGGCGCTGCATCGTCCCAGGAATTGCCGTGATGACGTGCTGCGTGAACGGTGCACCCTTGACGAGCGCGAGATTGGGCAGCGAAGAGCGGTAGGGGAGCTCGAGACCATCAAATCCCTTGGGCTGTGCGAGCGCCGAGTAAAGCTCACGCGTATCCTGTTCGGCTCGCTCACCCGTGAGTGCAGGCTCAAGCGCGGCGTAAGCCCCCGCGATCCACACCGGCGCGGCATTCATGCTCGCTCACCGGCTCCGCGCACGGCGGCATCGAACCACGTCGTGATCGACGTCGGGTGCGTAATTGCGGTCCCCACCACGACTGCGAATGCTCCCGCCTCGCGACATGCCGCCGCATGGGCTTGACTGTGTACGCGCCCTTCGGCAACGACGGCGCGCCCGGGCAACTTCTCCACGAGGCTCGCGAGCAACTCGAGATCGGGACCGTCGGTCTTCTCGCGCGCTCCCGTATATCCCGCGAGGGTCGTGCCGATGATGTCGACGCCCGCCTCGGCTGCTGCAAGAGCGGACTCCTCGCTATCGCAATCAGCCATGATCGGTGCCTTGCTTCGTTCACGAATCCGCGCGACAGTTTCGGCAAAAGTGAGCCCATCGGGACGCTCACGAAGCGTCCCATCGAGCGCGAGAATGTCCGCACCCGCATCGAGAACTGCCTCGCAATGCTTGAGTGTTGGCGTGATAAACACGCCCTCGTTTCCGTCCTTCCAAATGCCGATCACGGGAACGTTGTTCACGGCAGCCTTCACCTGCCGAATATCGTCGAGACCCTGCGCACGAACGGCGCTTGCTCCGCCCTGTTCAACGGCCGCGGCAATCTGCGCCATCGTGCGCGGATCGCGCATGGGCTCGCCCGGGTAGGCCTGACACGAGACGATAAGGGAGCCCTCGAGGGCTTTGACGATGGGGTGCATGGTTCAGCCTTCCGTGGCGGTTTCAGTCAGTGCGAAATGTGCGGCACCAAGGAGCGCCGCGTGGTTGCCCGCGCTTGCGGGCACGATGGGAGTATTTCCGACGGCATCCATGGCACTCTCGCGCACACCTTTGCGAAGCGCAGCCCACCACCCGTCACCGGCGGCGCCGCTCGCGGAAGCGACGCCTCCCGTGATTGCGACGACGTGGGGGTCGACGACATTGAGTTGGTCGCCTATTGCGCGGCCGGTGAGACGGCCCGCGTCGATGAGTGTTTCGAGAGCGATTGTCGAACCGTCGTTCGCGAGATCCGCGACTTCGCGTGTGGAAGCTGCGGGGATTCCGCGCCTCGTGAGCTCGGCCGCGATGCCGGGACCAGACGCAAACCCTTCGAGGTGTCCGCGCCTCCCACATGTGCACACGAGTTTTTCGACACCGGGAATCCCCGCGGTACGCACGTGCCCGATGTGGCCAGCGGCGCCACGCGCACCCGTAAGGACTTCCCCGTGGGTGACGAAGGCGCCACCGATGCCCGTGCCAACGGCCACGAGAAGTAGCGAATCGCGGTCCTTGCCTGCGCCGAACATGGCTTCTCCGAGGCCGTGCGCGTGAACGTCGTTGAGGACGCTGGCCTGAACGCCAAATTCGGCTTGGAATGCGCTGGCGAGGTTCGTTCCCGGCCACCCCGGGAGCGCGTCGGTCGCGGCGGTCACGACGCCTCGGGCGCTGTCGATTACGCCTGCAGAGGCGATACCGACCGCTGCGAGCGGGTGCTGCCCTTTGTCGATTGTGGAGCTGAGGGCCTCGCGGGCGACAGTGACGGCTGCGGCTACTACTGCCTTGGCTCCCTCTCGGGCCGGAGTTGGCGCCGTGGCGACGGGCCCGAGGTGAGGTGCGCTTGCGCCTTCCTCAAAGGTGATGACGGCAGCGTTGATCTTCGTCCCGCCGAGATCGACGGTGAGAACGCGCGTGAGCTCGGCGGGCATGGTGTCCTACTTGAGAAGGCCGGTTGAGGCGAGGATCCCGCGAATCTTCTCGACCGAGTCGCCTTCAATTGACGTCATCGGTTCACTCATGACATTCGTCGAGAACACGCCGAGTTCGCGAAGCGCAGTCTTGAACGCGCCCACGCCGGCCGCGGGGCCTGTCTTGCCGACAGGCTGGAACACGATCTCGAAGAGTGCGGCGAGGCGGTCTTGCTCTGCGCGGACCTTTTCCCAGTCGCCCGCGAGGAATGCCTTGTGCATGCGCGCGTAGCCGGCCGGGTCGACGTTTCCGAGACCTGGAACGGAGCCGTCGGCTCCCGAAAGATAGGCGCCGTCGACAACAACCTCGTGCCCCGTGAGGACGCTCAACGGATTGCCAGCGGCGCGATTCATGGCAGTCAAGCGTCGGAATGACACATCATCACCCGAGGAGTCCTTGACTCCCGCGAGGAGCCCTTCGGTCCCGAGGGTCACGAGCATATGGGGATTCAGCTTGACGTGTACGCACACCGGGAGGTCATACGCCCACACGGGCACTTCAGAATGCTCGCCGAGCACGCGAAAGTGGCGTTCGATTTCGGCTGGACCCGTGATCGCGTAGAAAGGCGCCGTTGCCACGACACCTGCGACGCCGTGCTTCTGGGCGACCCTAATGTGCTCGAGAACGCGGTTCGTTTCGGTATCGATTACACCCGCGAGAACGGGGACGCGGCCGGCGACGAGACCCGTGACAGTTTCGAGGATCTGCTCGCGCATGCGATCGGTGTGGAACACGACTTCACTCGAAGATCCGAGAGCGAAAATCCCGTCGACGCCGCCCTCGATCAGGTGGTTGACGAGGCGCTCGAGAGATTCGACATCGAGTTCGCGGGAGTTTGTGAGTGGAATGACGAGGGGCGGGATAACGCCCGCGAGGCGTCCCTGGGGGGCCATAGCAAAAAATCCTTCTGTTCGAGGTTCCGCCGCTTCGTTGCCGACGGTCCAGCTCATGTAACCAGACGTCAGATGTCTGATGTCTGACAACAGACTAGAGTGAGTGGGGAGTTACGTCAAGGCGTTCAGTGTTCGGGAGCTGTGCGCGACGTCACTCCGATGAGTTTCGTGATGATTAGCGGGCGACTAGTGAAAAATGGAGAAAAGACATGGAAACGGTGCCTCGTTCGCACGTGAAAGAGGTAATGCTCCAGGATGCATCAAGCCTCCACTTCGCATTTGTTTCACAAGGGAGTGGAACGCTTCTAGTGCGCGAATCGAAAAATTCTCGACTGGAAATATCAATCCGCAACTCTCGCCTCGTGGTAGACATTTCCCGCGACGGTGCAAGACGAACCCTCGATGCCGAGGACGCCGACCACGTTGACGACGGCGAGATGCATACCTTGTCGCTCACTCGAAGCGCGAATGGAACGAATCTCTACCTCGACGGATACCAAGTCTTTTGCTCCACCTCGACGCTTGCGTGGCCCGAGGCTAGCGAGGGCGAAACTCTGATCAATCAGCTCGGTGATCCGCGTATAGAAGGTCTGCTCGATCTCCCTCGAGAACTTGAAGCCCGCGAAATTCTCGCGAAAGCGATAGCTGTTCAACCATTCGTGGAGTTCGCTGCCTCTCGCCTTTCTAACCGGGATGCTAAACGGGTAGGAAAACTTTCTAAAGGCTCAATTCGCGTACGATTTCGTGTTCGTGGTAGGCATCAAGCTGGCACAATTCTCGAAGCCAGAGGAAGTAATGGAAAAGTCGCCCTTTCGATCGAACGCGGAAACATTGTGTACCGCGTGATCGAGGCGGAAGAGACTCTGTGCGAACTCGAGGCGTACGGTCAATGGGACGATGGCAACTGGCACGAACTCGTCGTCACAACCGGCTACGGTGCAAGCACCCTCTACGTCGATGGCTACGAGGTCGCGCGAATCGCGGGCGTGTGCTTCTTCAGTGACGTTGATGGAGTCGATCGCATCTCCGTGGGACAGGACCTCGACGGTGCGCGGCTCTTCGGTGAGGCGCAAACCGCGATGATCTACGCACGCATACTTTCCGATAATCACATCAAGCATCTTTGCGGTATTGAGCCACTGCACACGAAAGCGCTTTTCGATCTCGGATATGAGGATGCTCAAAGTTACCGAATCCCCGCCCTGCTCACTACGCATCGAGGAACCCTTATCGCGGGAGCTGACCAGCGCACGAGCATCCCGAACGACAGCCCGAATCACATAAACTTCGTCATTCGGCGCAGCACTGATGGTGGCCGCACCTGGGGACCGCTGCGCACGATCGTGCGCTCCATTGGAGCGGGTCTAAAGGGAGCCTCTACAACCGACCCCGTCCTCGTCCAACACCGCGAGAGTGGGCGCATCATCGCGCTCTTTGATCATTTCCCGGGGGCGATTGGTCAGCTGAATGCGATTGCTGGTACCGGCTACACCCCCGAGGGAAAGCGAATTTTGCTCGACTCTGAGGGGGAGCAGTACGTCGCTGGCAGCGATGGCGCGGTTCGTTCGGCTTCGGGATCTCCCACGGATTTCATGCTCGATTCCGATGGTTGCCTGCGTGATGGCGCGGCCCAGCTCGGGCATGTCGAAACCGCTCGAGATGAACTCACCGCTCCGCCCCTCACGGTCATGCCCACGAGTTACCTGTGGATGGTGGTAAGCGACGACGACGGAGAGACATGGAGTGAACCCATCGATCTGAATCCTCAGGTCAAGGAGCCGTGGATGCCGTTCCTTGGGGCTTCACCCGGGACGGGTGTATGCGTGGAAAACGGACCTTATTCCGGGCGGCTCGTGATGCCCGTGTACTACAGCGATACATCCGGGTCCTCCTTTGCGTGTGCGGCCCTTCTGAGTGATGATGCGGGCCATACCTGGCGCCTCGGTGGCTCTCCGAATGACACTCGCGAGTGGCGTGGGTGTGATGAGGCATCGCTCTATGAATCGAGCATCGTGGAAGTGGAAGGAGGCGAGCTTGTCGTGTTTGCACGCAATCAACACCCCTCCGGGAACGTTGCGGTGTCACGTAGCACTGACGGTGGCGAGACCTGGTCGAGTGTCTCGTATGATCCGCAGCTTACGGAGATCTTTAGCCAACCGAACGCTGTGCGAATAGACATGAACGGTCGAGAGGCAGTGGTGTTCGCCAATGCCAGTGCTCTTTTGCCCTTCCGCGGCTGCGGCACTCTCAGGCTCAGCATGGACGGCGCGCACACATGGCCCCACAATCGTGTCTTTAATCCCCGCCACTATGTCTATCAATCGATGGCCCAGCTGCCGAACGGCAATATTGGGCTGCTGTGGGAGCGCGAGTGGCACGGTCTTTTCTTCACGGAGATTCCGCTGGTGTGGCTTACTGGCTCACGAAGCACCCGCGTAGAGGCGTAGGGCATACGTGTGGGCGGGAGGGGGGTCTCCCACCCACACGTGGGGTGCCGAGCGCTATAGGAGTGCGGGCGCCGCTGCGAGAAGAGTCTGAGTGTATGGATCCGTGGCATTGCGGAACACTTCTTCGCTCGGACCCGACTCAACGATCTTGCCGCGATTCATCACGATGAGCGTGTCGGAAACGAACCGCACCGTATTGATGTCGTGGGAAATGAACACGAGTCCAAGCCCGAGTTCTTTCTTAAGGTCGGTTAGGAGGTTGAGCACCTGCGCGCGCACCGACACGTCGAGGGCCGAAGTCGGCTCATCCGCGATTACGATATCCGGCTCGAGCGCGAGAGCGCGCGCGATAGCAACGCGCTGTCGCTGACCACCCGAGATTTGCCGCGGCAAAACCGACAGTGCAGATTGCGGAAGGCCCACGAGCCGCATGAGTTCCTTGACCATCGCCAGGCGCTGCCGATCCGTGCCGATACCATGCACGCGAAGTGGATCCATCAGGGTGTCCTGAACGATCATGCGTGGGTTGAGCGCTGTAGACGGATCCTGGAAGACGACCGAGATCGCTCGACCACGCTCACGCCGCGCCGAGCGACTGCGCCGCAGATCGTTCCCCTTGAACAACACCTTTCCACTCGTAGGCTGTTGGAGCCCCAACATGACGTTCGCAAGAGTCGATTTGCCAGAGCCGGATTCGCCGACAATGCCGATGACTTCGCCGCGCCGCACCTGGACGCTGATTCCGTCGACCGCGCGGATCGTGTCGGGTTTAAGGATTGATCCCGTGCGCAGCGTGTGCACGACGTGGATGTCCTGGAGGTCGAGGACGGGCGGGTCGTTTGGGTCGTGTACGAAACTATCGCGACCCGAGTGTGATGTGATGCTGTGACTCATTCCTGATCACCCCTGTGTGCGCTCGTTGCCGCATCCCGCTCAGGGCGGGCGGCGACGATAGATTCGGGAAGCCCCACGGTGGAAGCGACGCGATGTGTGGTACCGGGAATGTCCCACAGTCGTGGTTTCTCGGCGAGACCGATTTCCGGGGTCGAGGACCGCGGTGCGAAACGGTCACCCGCGACGAACTCGCGCGGGGAGGGAACAGTGCCCTGGACCTGGTGGAGTCGTTCGGCGCCAGCCTCGATCGAGAGTACTGAACCGAGGAGGCCCTGCGTGTACTCGTGCCGAGGATCCGTCAGCACCTCGGTCGTGGTGCCTTGCTCGACAACCTGGCCTGCATACATCACCGTGATCTTGTGCGCGAGCTGGGCGACGAGCGCGAGATCGTGGCTCACGAATAGCATGGCGAAACCGAGCTCCTCGCGCAGATGGTTGAGGAGCTCAACGACCTGCTTTTGGACGGTCACATCGAGTGCCGTCGTAGGTTCATCTGCGATCACGAGTTTGGGGTCGCGCGTAAGGGCCATCGCGATGAGCACGCGCTGGCGTTGGCCACCCGAAAGCTCGTGTGGGTAGCTCTTGAGCATGCGCTTTGGGTCCAGCCCGACGAGCTCAAGGAGCTCCTCCGCACTGCGCGTACCTCCACGCTTCGTGAGCTGCGCCATCTGACTCTTGATGAGCATAGGCGGATTGAGTGAGCTGAGCGCGTCTTGATAGATCATCGCCATCTCACGTCCACGCATCTCGTTGAGCTGGCGCGTGTTCATTTCGAGTAGGTTCTTCCCCTCGAGCGTTGCTGTGCCTCGCACGTTGGCAGTCTTGGGCAGAAGACCCATGATCGCCATCGAGGTGACGGACTTGCCAGAGCCCGATTCGCCAACGAGCCCCATGGTTTCACCGGGACGGATTGTGAAATTCACTCCGTCAACGATGTCAACGTCGCCGTGAGCGTTCGGGAATGAGACTCGAAGATCCTGGACTTCGAGGAGTGGTGCCGCTTCTGGGTCGCCTTCGTAAACGAGACGATCATTGCGCGCGCTCTCTTTGATATGGAGCTTGTTAAGCGACTCCAGCAGTCTCGTGCGCGCTTTCGCAGGATCGATGAGGCCGAGCGTGTTGAGGCCTGCCTCGGGTGCTGCCTGTGCCTTCTTCTCGTCAGCATCGACGTCGACGCCCGTCTTTACGCGCGGTGAGGCGAATGCGTCGGTCATCCCTTCCGAAAGAATGTTGAGGCTCAGGACCGTAATAAGAATCATGAGGCCTGGGAAGAAGGTGGGCCACCAGTACCCCGACAACAGGAGCTGCTTTCCTTGCGCGAGGATATTGCCCCACGACGGGTTCGGTGGTTGCACGCCCGCATTGATGAAGCTCAGCGAGGCCTCAAGCACAATCGCGTCGGCCACCAGAACTGTCGCGAAAACGAGGATCGGGGCAAGGCAATTGCGGGCCACGTGCTTGACAAGAATCCAAGGGATTCCGGCACCCATAACCTTCGAAGCGTTCACGTAGTCCTCGCCAAACTGCGAAAGTACGTTGGCGCGCACGACTCGCGAGAGCTGCGGGACGTAGAGGAAGCCAATCGCCATGATGAGCACTGGCAAGGAGTTGCCAAACGCGGCAACGAAAACTGCGGCAAGCGCGATACCCGGAATAGACATGACTACGTCGAGGCAGCGCATGAGGATTTCGGAGGCCCATTTGTGGGCTGTTGCCGCAAATGATCCGAGCACAGCCGCGATGAGGAGGGCGAGCGCTGTCGCGCTCAAACCGATAATAAGGGAGGAACGAGCGCCATACACGACCCTCGCGAACACATCTCGCCCGATCTGGTCGGTTCCGAAGAAGTGCTCGCCGCTTGGCGGCTGGACGGGCATGCCAGTGGCGAGCGGGTCGTGCGTCGTGATCACCGGGGCGAGGATCGCCGCGAGGATCAGGATCGCGAGAAAGACCGCCGCGATGACGTTCATGGGGTTGAGTCCCCTGAGCGCTTTGAGAGTGCCGCCCGAGGAGCGCTGGAGTTTTGCGTCAAGATTTGGTCGCATTAGATGCTCCTAATCCGCGGGTTGATGAGCACGTACAGGATGTCGACGAGCAAATTGATGACGATGAATGCAATGGCCACGGTGAGCGTGACTCCCTGTACGAGATACACGTCGTTGCGCTGGATACCGTCGAGAATGAGTTTGCCCATTGCCTGAATGTTGAAGATGATCTCGATGATGACCGCACCACCCATGAGGTAGCCGACGCGAAGTCCGAGCACTGTCACGGGTGTGATGAGCGCGTTGCGAAGCACGTTTCGAGAGATCACGATCGGGTAGGGGATACCAGCACCGATCGCAGTACGCACGTAGTCGCGGTCGAGTTCTTCCACCATCGAGGTACGCACGACACGAGTGAGCGATCCCGCAACGGGAATAGCCCCCGCGATCGCGGGGAGCGTCATATTCAGGAGATATTGCTGTGGGTCGTCAGCGAAGGATGTCCAGCCCGAGACAAGCGCAGGGAAGAAGCCCCAGCCGCCAGGAATGTCGCCGAGCCATTGAATAAGGAGAATCGCGAGCCAGAAACTCGGGGTAGCAAGCGAGGCAATCGAAAGCACACGGATGATCTGGTCAACGAAGGTGTCGCGATAGAGCGCAGCGAGGACGCCCAGCGTGAACGAAAGAATCACCGCGATGATGAGGCTGAGGAAGGTCAGTTCTAGGGTTCGTGGGAAGGCCTGCGCAACCATTTCGGTTACGGGAACACCGCCCGAAGAGGTCCCGAGATCTCCGGTGAAAAGCCCGCCGAGGAATGAGAAGAACCGCACGAGAAGCGGGTCGTTGAGGCCGTGTAGCTCGCGGTAGTTATTGAGGGCTTCGGCAGAGGCCGCTTCGCCGAGTGCGAGTCGTGCCGGGTCTACGTTGGAAAAGCTCATCACGATGAAAACGAGCAGAGCGACTCCAACGACCATGAAGGGCAGGGAGATGAGCCTCCGGCCAATGAGTCTTGCGAATTGAGCCATGCGACTTTGTCCTTAGAAATGAGCGCCATTGCTGGCGCATGGGCCGGGAGACGAGACGGAGTGGTTCACCTCGCCTCCCGGCGAGAGTTGGGACCTCGGTCAGAGAGTCGTGCCGACGTTGACGAAGCTCAGGCCCGTAAGTGAAATCGGCTTGAAGTCGATGAGGGTCTCAGCGTTGTACGCGGTCGGGGTCTTGCGGTGGAACAGTGGGTAGAGCGGAACCTCGTTCGAGATGAGATCGAAAGCGGCGTGCCACGCTTCGAGCTGAGCAGTCTCTTCAGTTGCCTGGATGCCTTTATCGAGCAGCTCCTGGAGTTGGTTGTAGGCCTCGCTGCCCTTCCAGTGCATGCGAGAATCCGTCCACGTGTCGCCCGCGTACCACCAGCGCATAAGCAAGTCAGCATCCGAGCCGAAAACTGACGGGTCGCCGGGGGCGATCACAACGTCGTAGGCTTCGGGTTTGCCGTCGATCGTCGTGTATACCTCGGCCGACTGCTTTTGCTCGAAGTGCACGGTGACGCCGGCTCCCTTGAGAGATTCCTGGATGATGGGTGTCACCTGCTGGACCCAGTCGTGGTCGGTGCACAGCATGCGGAACTCTGTGAGACCGGTTTCCCCAAAGAGCTTCTTTGCCATGTCGGCATCGTGCGCGTAGACGGTCGCGGCCTCCTTGTAGGCCGGGTTCTCCTTGTCCACGAAGCACGTGGCAGCGGTTGCCTGCCCAGCGAGGGCCGTCTCGATGACCTTGTCCATGTCGATCGCGTAGAGGAACGCCTGGCGGTTCTTGACATTGGCGAAGGGGTTGCCTTCGGCGTTGTTGAACATCGCGAAAAGGAGGCCGAACCCCTGGACGGAGTCGACGGTTGCGACAGATTTGAGGGCATCGATAGAGAGGTAGGGAACCGAGTCGATCGCCTGGACATCACCTGACTGGAGCGAGTTAGTGCGAGTCGCGGCGTCGGGGATGACCTGCCATTCCATCATCTTGGCACGCGCCGGCTTCTGTCCGGTGTAGTCATCGTTGCGCTCGAACTTCACGATCTTTGAAGCAGCACCGTTATCGGTCATCTTCCACGCGCCCGTGCCAATGGGGTTTGCATCAAATGCAGCGGCGTCCTTTTCAACGGCGGCCTTCGGGACGATCTTGACGACAGCGAGGCGCTCGGCAAGTGGGCCAACGGGATGCTTGAGTGCGATGCTTACCCCGCTGTCGCCATTCTCCTTGACCGAGTCAATGAAGGAAATGAACTGCGAGTAGAGCGAATTGTTGGCGGGGTCGAGGACGCGTTCGAAGGAGAATACGACGTCCGCGGGGGTTACGGGGGAGCCGTCGTGGAACTTGGCGTCCTTGCGGAGCTCAATATCAACGGTCGTATTGTCGCCCTTCGGGAGCTCAGATGCGAGTGCTGGATAAACCTCGCCTGTTGCCGGGTCGAGTTCCGTGAGGCCTTCGAGGGTGTGCCAATTGACCGCGATTGTGAGTGCTGAGGTCGTGGTCATGGGGTCATAGCCGTTGGTTCCGAGCTCGTAGGAGATCGAGGCCTTGATCGTGCCGTCCTCGTTAGCCTTGCCGGCACTGGCGCCTGACCCTCCGGAGCCGCCGGACTTTTTGTCCGAGGGGGCGCACGCAGAGATGGCGGCGACCAGACCCGCGGCGCTTGCCGTGAGGGCGCCGGTCTTAAGAACTGAGCGGCGAGAGACAGTGCGTGAGTTGCTCACTTTTGCTCCTTTGCAAAGGGGGTGAGGGGATACTTCCCCGTACGGAGACATCAGACGTCTGATGACTGCTGTTAGCATATGGGGAGTCCCGAGACTTTGTCAACGTCGCTGAGATAGCGATACTGGAGGCTCGGAGCGCGAGAAAGGTAGATCGTGGTCGAAGTACCCAAGGCACGCGAACTCGATGGTGGCGCACAGCCAAGCAAGCGCCGCACCGCAGGTAATGCAACGGTGGATGCGATCAAGGATTACATTCTTGAACACCGCCTGCATCCGGGAGATCCGCTCCCCACGGAGGCAGCGCTACAAGAGATTCTTGGCGTCTCCCGTTCGAGCGTGCGCGAGGCTCTCCGCACTCTCCAATCTCTCGATATCGTCTCGATTCAGCACGGACGCGGCATGAGCGTGGGAGGTCTGTCTTTCTCCCCCATGATCGAGGCTGTGCTTTTTCGCGCGCGTCTCAATGCCAAAGATGATCTGAGCACGCTGCGTGAAGTGGTCGAGGTGCGCATGGCACTCGACCTCTCACTCACAGATGAGCTGATCTCGGCCTACCGCGGTTCTTCGCAGCCGAAGCTCCGTCAACACGTCGAGAACATGCGTGAATGCGTCGCGGCGGGGGAGGGCTTCGCCCCATGCGACGAAGCGTTCCACTCCGACCTGCTTGCGGTGACAAGCAACCACATGATGCAACAGCTCGGTATGGCATTTTGGCGGATCCACACCGCCGCCGTCCCCGCGGCGGGCCTCCCGCAAGCGCGAGACATTAGCGACACCGTGAATGCCCACGACGCCATCATTGACGCGCTTGTCGCGGGTGATCCCGCGGCTTATCGCGAGGCTGTCGTCGAACACTATCGCCCGCTTAGGCGTCTCCTCGAAGTCGCCGCCGACTAGCGCTTCTTCTCCATTTGCGAGGGCGGCGTCGCCGTCGAAGCGATGAAGCCCAGGGCGTTTGTGTCGGGAAGGTCGGCAACCTTGGAGGTGTCGATTGCGCTCAGCGCGCGCAGCCACACGAGCGGATACAGGGGAAGTTCTGTGGCAATTCGATCCATCAATTTTTGCCATGCACGCTGGAGGTCCTCACCCATCAAGTCGAGCCGCGCGCTGCGGTCGAGCACGTCGCGGATCTCGGCGAGAAGTTCGCTCTCGCCGAGGTGCAATCGAGAATCAGCCCAGAAAGGTGAAGCGTAGAGGGAGCGAAGAAGCGTGTCGGGATGAAAGCCCGTGAATGCTGGATCCAGGCACACGAGGGCGGCGTCCCAGCCGTCGGAATCTTCCTCCATGCGCTTCACGGCATCCCACCAGGGAAGTATCTCGAGCTCGGCCTCGAGCCCGACCTCCTTGAGATTGCCCTTGAGGAACTCGGCGACGGCGCGGGTCCAGGGCTCGTTGCTCGCGAGCAAGCGAATCGTGCTGATCTCCGCGCGCGCAAAGAGGTCGCGCGCTTCCTCCGGGGCATAGGTGTAGACGCTCCTGGAAGCGTTGAAGCCGGGGGTTCCGGGGTACATGGGGCTCTTGACCGGATCGACGTATGTGGCGAAGACCTGCTTCGCGCATCCTTGATAGTCGAAGGCCTTCATGAAGCCGCGTCGAGCTTCGAGTGTGGAAAACGCCCGGCCCTCATCATGGTTGAACATCGCGTACACCGCGGCTTTGCTCTTCTGGGAGCCGAGGTGGAGCGTGCTGTTCTTGGCCCGGGAGCTTTTCGCTAGTTCGCGGTATTTCGCTGGGGGCACGGGAAGTGCCACCTGCATGCTGCCGTCCATGACCGCGTCAACGATCGCGGATTCGCTGTGCTCGACGTGCCAGGTCATGGTTTCGTAGAGCGCCGGGAACACTCCCGAGTACTGGTCGAATGCTTCAAAAGCTAGTGTTTGGCTCGCGGCGTCGCGCTCCTTGATGCGCCATGGCCCGGTGCCATTGGGATGGTCGAGGAGCGAGGCGGGGTCGGTGCCCTCGGGGATAATTTTGACGAGGGAGAGGCGCTCGTTGATCTCGGGAGTGGAGTACTTGAGGCGGAGCTGGACGATATTGTCGGCCACCTGGACGGCGCGGTCGAAGAAGTCGAGAAGCTCGCGGTTGGGGAATTTGTTTTTTTCGTCGAGTGCGGCCTCGAAAGAGTAGATGACGTCGGCGGGGGTTACGGGCATGCCGTCGTGAAAGATCGCGCCGTCGCGAAGGAACACATCGATGACGACGTCGGCGGGATTGAAGAGCTTTTGCGAGAGGCCCGGCTGCGTTGTGCCGGTCGTCGGATCCATGATGGACAAGCCCTCGTACACGTGCCACAGCGCAGCGGTGTTCTGAAGGGAGCGCGTCGTGAACGGGCTGAGGCCGTCACTTTCGAGCGGCGCGCTGAGAATAACGTCGAGGTGCCCTGTGGGGACGGGGAGGTTGAACTGCTCCGCGACCGAGAGGTGGTCCGCGTCCGGTGAGCTTTGGCAGCCCGCGGCGGTAGTTGCGAGGGCGAGAGCGCTGAGAGAGGCGCCTGCCGTAAGAAAGGCGCGCCGGCTGGTGGTGCGTGCGGGTCCGGTCATGGTCTCCAGAGTAATAGGTGCGCAGAGTCGGTTGTGGAGGTGCGGGTGTGGTGTGTGACGTGGCGAGGGGAGTCACGGGTGTTTGGGGAGCGCGGGCGATACGCTCGCACGTAGATGCGGGGTCCGACGCTTGCCCGCACACCATCGCGACCGAGGGATCTGAGGAGGCGGCCATGAGCGCAGGCGAAGTGGATGTCGAGAGCTATCGGCGACTGAGCGAGGATATTGCATCGGCGATCGCGCTCCTGAGCGCGCGCGTGGGGCGCTGGGATCTCGTCACCCCGATCGACTCGTTCCTTGATGTGTCGTATGACCCTCCCACGATGGTGGTGAGTCTCTATTCCCTCTCGCGGGCGGCGGAGGCTCTTGAACAGACGGGTACGTGTGCGCTGAGCGTCCTTGGCGATCAACAGCAGGGTCTCGCCGAGCGGTTTAGCGAGCCCGGCCTTCCGCTGCAGGGGATGCTCGAGTCGGTTGCGCACACGCGTGACGGGGTGGGCGACGCCCTCATCGAGGGATCGCTCGCGACCTTTAGTCTCGAGGTCGAGTCGTCGCACGAAGCTGCGACCCACACGCTCTTTGTGTGCCGCGTGCGTGAGGTGCACCAGGGGCCTGCGCGTTCGCCGCTTGTGAGATTTTCGAAGCGATATGCGAGTCTGTAGGGCGTCAAAGAGATTCGCGACACGCTCGGCGTAGGCGGCGCGCAGATCCACCCCTTCACCTCTACAATGTTCGCGATACGCGCGCGTTTGTGCCGTGCCGCCTTCTCGGCGCTTCCCTGCACCGGCGTGCCGCGCGACACTAATGAGGGAGCCCATGGCGAAGGATCAGGTGCCGGAAAACAGCGACGATCGAGTCCAGGCGGGAACCGACCCCGCTGAGGGCTGGATTTTTGTTCCCGAACCGGGCACGCTCCCCACCGAAAAGCTCCCCGATAGCGAGGATTTCGAGCGCTTCAGGATGCAGCGCGCGAACCTCGAGGGGGAGGCCGAGCACTATTTCGCGCCAGGCCTCGCGCCGCACGAGCCCGCGACCGAGACCGCGGAGATCGCGACTCCACCCGCGCCGGCCCCTCACGCGTACGCGCGCTCGGGCGCAACCCCCTCGGCCGCGCCGAAACCCCGCTCCATGCAGCTTCCGCCGCAATTCAGCGACTTGAGCGGTTGGGATGCACTGCGCGACATCATCGCAGTTCTCGCATTCGGCTCGAGCTTCACGACGACGTATACGCACGCCCCCGATGCGCTGCCCGGGTGGATCCCTGCCCTCGCCGGGGGCATTGGTATTGCGGTAATCCTCGCGGTGTATCTCTTGCGGTGGGTGCCCGCTTTCATGAAGGATCCGAAGCCCCGGGGGCCGGAGCACTTTTCCTACCTCGGCGTCGTGCGGAAGGTCGGCATGCTTCCCGCGTTCGCGGCGTCGATTGGGGTGCTCGGCTACGACCTTGTCGCGTCCATCCCCGACCTCCTTACACCGCTTCCCGAAGGGCCGCGCGTGGGCGTCGGCGTCTCCGTTGCGCTGCTTCTCTTTGGAGCAGTGATGGGCTCCGAGCGGCGCGGCTTCGAGGGGTATGTTCCCGGCGCGGCAGCGAAAGCGCGCGCAGGTCGATGGATACTCGTGCTTCGCGTGCTTCTGCTCGTGAGCTTTGCTCTGTCTCTCGTCATGGTTGTCGGTAAAGCCGTCAACGGTGATCCGGCGTTCGCACTCGTGACTCTTTCGAACTCCCTCGGCTCGCTCGCGCTTGGGCTTTTCATCGCTAATCCGAAGCTCAACGAGCAGCCCTCGTGGTACGTGTTCCTCGTGGGGGCTACTGCGGCCATGGTCGTCGGCGCAGCGGCCGACAACTCGCTGCGGCTCGAGTATGCCGCACCGGGAAGCTTCTCGACCTCGTACGTGTGGCTTCCGTTCGCGTTCGCGGCATTCGGCCTGCTTCTCTCGCGCTCCTACGTGCGCTCGAGCACGCACAACTTCAAACGCGTCGATTGGCTCATGTACGCGGCGCGCACTTTCGAGTTTTCGCGCACCATGCACGGTGTGGCTTTCGCGGCAGTGCTCGTCTACTTCGCGGCGATTCTCGTGGGCTACGACGCGCGAGGTGGTTCGGGCCTCGTGATCCTCCAACTTCTCCTCGTTGCTCTTCTCGCGCTCCTGTCTCACTTCGGCCGCAAGGCCCTCGTGCGAAAGGACGCGGTCAAGGCGCGCGGTCACGCCGTATCGATCGGCGCGGCTCTCACGCTCCTCGGCTTCCTCGGTGTCATCGTGTTCTCGGTCGTCACAGGCGCCGCTGCCGGCCTTACGAACGGCGGACTCGGCCTCGTCGCGGGCATCACCGCTGCCTTGATGATCACCGTCCCCGCGCCCGTGCGTGACGAACATGGCGTTCCGGATCTCGAACGCACGTTCGCCGAGTTCCGTGCGCGCATCAACGGCGCAGCTGGCGCGACAGCCTTCCTCCCCGATGTGTCCGAAGCCCGACGTCGGACACATGCCTTCCCCGCGAGCCTCGCACTCGAGGAAAACGCACCCGCGGGCCCTGATCTCGACCCCTTCGAGGAGTCGTAACCCCACCCACCCCTCTCCTTACGAAAGGCCGCCATGCCACTGTGGAAAATTCATGGAAATGGGCTCACTGTCGAGCCAGGTAAAGTCGTTCTTCCTTCCGAGCGGCTCGCATGGCCGGTCACGATCGGGATTGGCGCGCAGCATGTCATCGCGATGTTCGGTGCGACCTTCCTCGTCCCGCTCCTCACGGACTTTCCGCCATCCACAACGCTTCTTTTCTCAGGCCTCGGCACACTCCTCTTCCTTGTCATCACTGGCAATAAGGTCCCGAGCTATCTGGGCAGTTCGTTCGCCTTCATCGCCCCGATTGTCGCGGCTACGAAGGCTCACGACATGGGCACTGCGCTCGGCGCTGTTCTCCTCACGGGCCTCGCCCTCGCCCTCGTGGGCGTCATCGTGCAGTTCGTGGGGACGCGATGGATCTCCGCGCTCATGCCGCCCGTTGTCATGGGCTCGATCGTGGCACTCATCGGCTTCAACCTCGCCCCCACGGCCTACGAAAAATTCCAGCAGTCGGCGCTCACCGCAACCGTGACGCTCTTTGCGGTCGTCCTCAGCACGGCGCTCTTCAAGGGCATCCTCGGGCGAATCTCGGTTCTCCTCGGCGTGCTCGTGGGCTACTTCTTCGCCCTTGCACGAGGCGAAGTTGACCTCACGCCATTCCACGAGGCCCCGTGGATCGGCCTTCCCGAATTCCACCACCCCCACTTCGACCTCTCGGTTCTGCCGATGTTCCTCCCCGTGATCCTCGTACTCATCGCCGAAAACGTGGGGCACGTGACCTCGCTCAGCGCGATGACGGGGAAGAACCTCGAACACATGGTGGGTCGCACCCTCTTTTCCGACGGCATCGCGACCGCGCTTTCGGCAACTTTCGGTGGCTCGCCCACGACCACGTACGGCGAAAACATCGGCGTCATGAGCGCGACTCGCGTGTACTCGACCGCCGCGTATTGGGTTGCGGGCATCGCCGCGATCGCCCTTTCGATGTCGCCCAAGATCGGCAAGCTGATCTTCTCGATCCCACCGGGCGTTCTCGGCGGCGTGACGTTCGTGCTCTACGGGCTCATCGGCATCGTGGGCGTTCGCATGTGGGTCGATTCGAAGGTCGATTTCTCGCGGCCTCGCAACCAGATGACCGCGGGCGTTGCCCTCGTCGTGGGCATCGCGAACGTCACCTGGACCCTCGGCCCGGCGGACGCGGGCATCACGTTCAACGGCATCGCTCTCGGCACGCTCGCGGCGCTCGTGATCTACCACCTCATGACGGTGATCGGGAAGGTCACGGGCACAGAGGTGCCGGAGGGGTCCGACGCTCGCCCGGCCGCAACGGAACCACATCCCGAACGATGAGCGCCGAGCAACCGTCGGAACGGCCGCGTACGGGCTGGGCGCCGATCCTCACCCCGGGGACTCGCGTGACCGCCCGCTACGCGCTCGACCCGCGCACGCACGAGGGGCGTGAAAAGGTCGCGGATGCGCTCGGGTACGTCGTCGAAACTGACGAAGAGACGGTCACTATCCACACGAAACGTGGGTACGCACGGATCCCTCGCGTGTTGATCGTCGCCGTTCGGGAGGTTCCCCCTCCGCCTCGCTAGACTTGGGCCATGACTTCTAGCACTAATCTCGTACGCCGCCCGTTTGAAGGCCTCATCGCCGAGCACGATCTCGTCGCGATGCGCCAGCTCATTCCGTCGGCGACTCTCGATGCGAAGATCGCCCCCGAGTTCGGAGGTGGCGATGCCGTGATCGCCACGATCCTCCCCATGAACTGGGCTGCGATCAAGCGTGACAACGGTACCGTCATGCTCGGCATGCAGGCGAGCGTTCCCGGTAACGACACCTCGCGCGGTCTTGGCGCGGCCCTCAAGCAGGCGCTCGATTCGGAGCCCGGAACGGCAGTGACGACGGTGAAGGTCGCGGATGATTCCCCGCGTCTCCAGGATCTCCTCGTGATTGAGGAGGGCTACACGGTCGACGTGCACGACTCGTTCGAGTACTGGCTCGGAGCGGGGGCGGAGCGTACCGAGCAGATCGAGCAGGGGCTCGAGAAGGCGAACGAAGCGATTATGCCGACGGCCGCCGTCGGCGGGCTGCCGCACGCGTACTGGGTTGATGCCGGCCCGAAGGAGCACTTGCGCTGGGTTCTCGACGAAAGCGAAGACCGCGTGATCGACGCGGTTGCGCGCCTGCACGCGAAGCGTCAGTCTGGCATCGGCGAAGGTACGCGCTACGTGGGCTCGTTCCGCGCCGATGGCCTCACGATCCCCGTGTGGGATCTGCCGAAGGGCTTCGGAGTCGAGGGTGTGGAGAACGAGGTTCCCGAGTTCTTGAAGCGCTTCGAAGAGGCGCTGTCGAGCGAGGAGCCGCTCACGGCACTTGAGCGACGCGCTCGCGGCGGTATCGTCGCGCGCGAGGTGACTCTGCGATGACCGGCGTCGACGCCGCGCAGATGGGAGGTGCGCGACCCACGCGGGTCGCGGTTGTCATCCCCGCGAAAGATGAGGCTGAACGCATCGAACGGACCGTTGCCGCCTCGTTCACGATCCGCGGCGTCGACCTCGTTGTCGTTGTCGATGATGGCTCATCCGATGCCACGGCGGCTCTTGCGAAGGGTGCCGGTGCGGTAGTGGTGCGTCACCGCACCAATCGCGGCAAGGCGGCAGCGATGGCGACCGGTGCGCGGGTCGTGCACATGCGCGAGGAGACCGAACACGCCGAACGGCTCAACGACGCCGCTATCCCCAGCCAGGCGGTCGAGCCGCCACGCGCGCTTCTCTTTATCGATGCCGACATGCAGGATTCGGCCTCAGGTGCGCAGCCGCTCGTCGAGGCGGTCCTTGAGGACGGCGTGGATATGGCGATCGCGACGCTCCCCGCGCAGGAGGGCACAGCTGGCATGGGCTTGGTGGTGAAAACGGCCCGCAACGGAATCCGCAAGGCCACCGGGTTCGAGACCGTGCAGCCTCTCAGCGGAACGCGCTGTATCACGCGCGAAACCTGGGATGCCGTGCAGCCTCTCGCCGCTGGGTGGGGCGTGGAAACCGGCCTGACGATTGACGCGCTTCACAAGGGGTTTTGGGTCAAGGAGATCCCTGCCGACCTCACGCATCGCGCCACCGGTAAGGACCTGCGCTCTCAGCTTCATCGCGCAAACCAGCTGAAGGACGTCATGCGCGCGCTCTCGAAGCGGCGGTCTCTTTCGCCGAATGATCCGCTTGGCGAGGACGGCGAGGTGCGCACGCTCACGGGCGATCGCACCGAGGCGCCCGAGTTCGTGGAGAACCCTCCCGTGAAGCACTTCGCGGTGCCGTCCCTCGAGAAGAACGCGCAGGTTAAAGCTCCTTCGGAGGAGACGGTGGACGAGCCTCGCGAGGAGCCCGAGCAGTAAGTGCCGCGCGAGCCGCAAGGCTGAGTGCGAGGCCCACGACATAGGCGAGGCCCACGAGAACGAGACCGGTGTCGTTCGTGAGCGCCCCGATCCACGCGCCAGCTATGGCCGCGAGGCGTATGGCATAGAGGTGGGGGAGTTCGTGCGCGATTCGCCCCCGCCGCACAGCGCCGTAGGTGATTGCGATGGCCGCGAGCACCGGTGGTGCCATGAGAAGTGGCGAATAGAGCGTGAGCGGCTCGAGCATGCGCATCGTGCGATCCGAAAACACGGCCCAGAACTGTGAAGCGGCGCCCGCGAGCGATCCTGCGTCCACGAGCGTCGCGACGAACTCGCCGAGATGCGTGCGCGAGGAGGCGGGGCGCATGTAGTCGAGAGCGCCCGCGAGGGCAAACACCCCTGTTCCCGCCGCGAGTGCGGCGAGAATGTGCCACGGTCGCAGCCGGATCCCACTCAGGGCGAGGCAGGCCACGAGGGTCACCGGGGCGTAGATGAGGGCGCTTCCGGCGTCGGCCCCCATGCCCGGCGCGATCGAACAAAGCCCCACGATCAGGCCCGTCGCTGCCACGAGAGTGACGCGTGCCAATCCCGCTCGCCGGCCGGCTGTGAAGGTGGGAAGTGCGTGTATGAGCATGCCCACCCCGAGCGCCCATGCCGCGAGTGTGATTCCCGTGATGTGGTTGCTCAACCCGTAGAACCGTCCGCCGTAAATCGGTTGATTTCCGAGTAGCGAGGTGAAGCTCGCGTGCGAGCCGAGCGCGGCGTCGAGGAGGATCGCGCCGGCCGTCATGAGAGCCGCGAGTGCGGGGGTAAGGAGCCGGCGACTGTGTTCGGGGAGCGCCGAGGTGAGGAGGCGTACGCCGAAAGTGAGGCCTGCGCCGAGCGCAGCTGTGCCGATGATCGTCCACGCCGCGATCGCGAGAAGAGGATGAATGCCGAGGTTAACGAGGGTGCTGAGCGGCAGGATGCTCGAGGTATACCCCACGGGGATCGCGAGGATACTGACGTTCGCGACATTCCGCGCCGCCGGGACATGCCGCGCGAGGACACCCGCGATCAGCAGGACCGCGACGATCGCGCCGAGAAGAGGGGCGAGGGAATCCTCGGTGGTGCGGGACGCGAACGTGACCTCGCGGGCGTGCGCGAACTGAGTGCCTTTGGTGGTGGGGGATCCGACAGCGGCTCGGCCGATACCGAGCTGCTCCGTGCCGGTGAAGCTCGCCGCGAGGTCAAGATTCATGATGACGCCGACCTGGCGCGTCGACGGGCTCGTGAGAAACGCCGGACCCCAGCGCGAATCGATGTACACCTGAAGGTTGAGCGGTGCGGGAAGCGCGTCGTAGCCGCGCGTATGCTCCACCTCGTACGTGTCCGCGGGGGAGGGGTTGAGGGAGCCGACGCTCGCGAGTGCCACTCCGCGCTCGCCACAATCGCCCGCGTACTTCGCGAACGCTGCATCGATGTCGCGAACACTTCGTTCGTGCTCGAGCCTACTCACTCCTCGACCGGTTGCGACGTCGCCGAGATCGACGAGAGAGATGCCGACTTCGGCGAGGGCGGAGGTGGCGTCGGACCGCTCGACTTCTCCCGGTGTGCCGCTCGCCCCGTTGGTGCTCGCGTGCGGCAGTGCCGGTGTGCGCGTGCCCGTGGCGAGAGTGGCGAGTCCCTGACGTTTCGTGGGCATGACCGATTCGCTCGAGAGGGCGAGCCCTGCCGTGCCGGAGTTCTCGGCAAAACACCACAGGGCCGGGGTGTCCTCTTTCGTGATGTCATTCCACGTGAGGCCGCTTGTCACGAACACCGTGTGGACCGCACCCTCGGGGGGTGCCGCGTCCTTGCGAAGACTTCCCCAGTGGAGGGAAGGGGCAAGGATGAGTGCAGCGAGGAGCGCGAGGCACGCGGCCACAATGGCCGCGCCCGCGAGGCGCTCACGCGCATGAGAGGTGTCGTGCATGGACTCAAGCGTAGCGATCGCGCACATGCCCGTACTCTTAGTGACATGCGATATGGATTCCTCGGCCCCGAGACAACCTTCACCCATCAGGCACTCCTCCAAGCGCTCATGGGTCCGCTGCCGGTGCGACCCGACGATGGGGAGCACACGCTTGTGCCCTACCGAAGCGTCGCCGAAGCGATCGGCGATCTCGTTGCCGGCGACGTCGACGCAATGATGGCCCCGATCGAGAACTCAGTCGAGGGAGGGGTCTCAGGCACTCTCGATGTGCTCGCCGCAACCGGTGGCATCACGATCGTGGCCGAGCAGATAGTTCCCATCACCTTTGTGCTTGCGACGCGCGTGCCGTCGAGCCTCGACGCTCTTGAGGCCGTCTACTCTCACCCGCATGCGCAGGCCCAGTGCCAGGGGTTCGTGCGTGACAACATTCCCGGTGCATCGCCGCAGCCCGCGCTTTCGACCGCCGCTGCGGCCCGTGAGATCGCGGAGCTTGATCATGCAGATCCGCGTGCCCGCACCGCCGCGGCGATCTGCTCGCCGCTCGCCGCCGAACATTTTGGGCTGCACGTCGTCTCCGAGGGGATCGAGGATACGAAAGGCGCCGAAACCCGCTTTGTGCTCGTGGAGCGCGACGGTCTCATCCCCGCGCGCACGGGCGCGGACAAAACAACGATCGTCGCCCACCTCGCTCACGACCGCTCCGGCTCCCTCCTCGAGATGCTCGAGGTGCTCAGCTCCAACGGCGTGAACCTCTCCCGCATCGAATCAAGACCCATCGGTGACGCGCTCGGCCGCTACTCCTTCTCCCTCGACCTCGAGGGCCACATCGAGGACCGCCGAGTCGCCTCGGCACTGCGCGGCCTGCACCGCATCTGCTCGCGCATCGTGTTCCTCGGCTCCTACAGCCGGGCCGACGGTTCAGTGCCCTACGTCGTCGACCACAACACCGACACGGCCTACGAGGAAGCCCGCAGCTTCGTTGCGGGTCTCGAGGCGCTCATCGCGCGAGACTGACGCCGCCTAGCGGGCCGGGCACAGCGAATGAGGAGCGCGCCCGCATCGACACGCGTCACGAGGTGCGTGGCGTTGCCGACGTAGTCGCCGTCGACCTGCACTGGGAGAGCCTTCGACGTGCTCACGACAGCCTCGCGGGCCTGGAACGTGCGGTGATTCGAGATTTTCGCGAGAGTTTTCGGTCCTCCCGGAAGCACGAGCTGGCCGAGAATCTGCGAGAAGCCCGCCGCGCCCTTCCAGTCGAGGGCGAGAATCTCGAGGGAGCCGTTTGAGCGATCAGCTCCGGGCATGAGCGTAATACCGCCCGGAAGGCGCCCCACGTTGCCGATCATGACCGTGCGGGCCTTGAGCGTCTTCGGTGACCGACCATCGAGTTCAAGGTCGACGCTTTGCCCGCGGCCCACGATCTTCTTCGCTCCCGCCACCACGTAGGCGAGCCAGCCCACGGCCTTCTTGAGCTTCGAGTTGGTGTTCTCCATGATGACCGCATCGAAACCGAAACCCGCGATCACGAGGAACGGTTCTTCCTTCGCTTTGTTCGCACCCTCGAGGCTCTCACCATGCTGGAGGTAACCGAGGTCCGCCGTGAGGGCCTCACCCGTGAGGGCAACCCTGACCGCGCCGCGCAGATTATCGATCGGAATGTCGAGGTTGCGCGCGAAAAGATTTCCGGTGCCCATCGGGACAATCCCGAGTGCGACGTCGGTATGCGCAAGCCCCGCCGCAACAAGGCGCACCGTGCCATCGCCGCCGGCCGCAAGGACAACCGAGCAGCCGTCGGACACCGCCTGCCGAGCCTGACCGAAGCCCGCATCCTCCACGGTCGTCTCGTAGAACGACACCTGTGCATCCGGGTCCACACTGAAGACGTGGCTCACGACCCGGCCGCGAAATTCGGCGACATCCTTGAGCTTTGACGGGTTGACGACGACCCCAACGTGTAGTTTTTCCACCGCTCCAGCATACGTGGACGGCGCGGCACTGTACCCTGGAAAACATGATCGATCTGCGATTGCTCCGTGAGAACCCCGAACGCGTGCGCGAGGCCCAGAAAGCGCGACGCCGCGACCCCAAAACCGTCGATGCCGTGCTCGAAGCCGACCAGGCCTGGCGCGAGGCCACGCAGTCTTTCGAGTCGCTGCGTGCCGAACAGAAAACCTTCGGCAAGAAGGTCGCTCAGGCCAAGGGCGAGGAGAAGCAGGCCCTCGTCGCGGAAGCGAAGGAGCTGAGCCAGAAGGTTAAGGACCTCGAGCAGCGCGCGAGTGAAGCGGAAGAGGCGCGTGAAAAGGCGCTGCGCGCGATCCCCAATATCGCGGAAGGTGCCCCAGAAGGGCTCGAAGAGGACTTTGAGGTCCGCGAAACCCACGGGGAGATCCCGACCTTCGACTTCGACGTGCGCGACCACCTCGACATCGCCGAAAAACTCAGGGCGATCGACATGCAGCGCGGCGCGAAGGTTTCCGGCTCGCGTTTCTACTTCCTCACCGGGGTGGGCGCGCAGCTTGAGCTCGCGATTCTCAACGCCGCACTCGACAAGGCAACTCGCGCGGGCTTCACGCCCGTCATCACGCCCACCCTCGTTCTTCCTGAAACGATGGATGGCACCGGCTTCCTCGGCGAACACGCCGACGAGGTCTACCACCTCGACAAGGACGACGACCTCTACCTCGTTGGCACGAGCGAGGTCGCACTCGCGGGCTATCACCGCGACGAAGTTCTCGACCTCGACAATGGGCCCCTGCGCTACGCCGGGTGGAGCGCGTGCTACCGCCGCGAAGCTGGGAGCTATGGCAAGGACACGCGCGGCATCATCCGCGTCCACCAGTTCCACAAGGTCGAGATGTTCTCGTACTGCAAGCTCGAGGACTCCTACGAGGAACACGAGAGGCTCCTCGACATGGAGCGCGAGATGATGGACCTCATCGACGTGCCCTACCGCGTGATCGACACCGCCGCGGGCGATCTCGGTACATCCGCCGCCCGCAAGTTTGACTGCGAGGCGTGGGTGCCGAGCCAGAACACGTACCGCGAGCTCACGTCCACGTCGAACTGCACGCAGTTCCAGGCGCGCCGCCTCAACATCCGCGAGCGAGTGGACGGGGCGCTGCGCCCGGTCGCAACCCTCAACGGCACTCTTGGCACGACCCGCTTCATCGTCGCGCTGCTCGAGAATCACCAGCAGGCCAACGGCAGCGTCGTGGTTCCCGAGGGGCTGCGTCCCTACCTTGGTGGCCGCGAAATCTTCGAGGTTCGATGAGTCCCGCGCGTAGCACCAAGGGCTTTGACGAGGCGCACCTTCGCGCTCTGCTCGAGCCTCTCGCGGGGCACCGAGCCCTGATTGGCCTCGACGTGGACGGCACCCTCGTTGACCACGCCGGCATCATGGACCCGCGGGTGAAGAAGGCGCTTCACGCGGTGCGCGAGGCCGGCCACCACATCGTGATCGCGACGGGCCGCTCGCTCAACACGACCCTCCCGATCGTGCGTGTGGCGGGCGTGTCAGACGGTTGGTCGGTGAGCGCGAACGGTGCCGTGACCACGAAAATTACCGGGGCCGGCGACGACGACTACGAGATTGTCGAGACCGTTACTTTTGACCCCGAGCCCGCGCTACGCGCTATGTATCAGGCCGTCCCCACGGCGCGATTCGCGATTGAGAGGGCGAGCGGTGGCTTCATAGGGACCGAAAGCTTCGACGATCTCGACTTCGGCATCCAAGCGGAACCGGCGAGTATCGAGGAGCTTTTCGGGGCGAAAGAGGTCGTGCGCGTCGTCGTGACAGCACCCGATATTCCCCTCGATGAGTTCGCGCGGATCGTCGAGCGCGCCGGCGTGAGCGGCTGTGAATACGCCGTGGGCTGGTCGAGCTGGCTCGACATGTCAGCGCCCGGCACGACGAAGGCCAGTGCGCTTGAAGCGTTGCGCGAGCGCCTTGGCGTGGATCCCGAGCACACCGTGACAGTTGGGGATGGCTCGAACGATGTGGAAATGCTCGACTGGGCAGCCGTCGGCGTGGCAATGGGCCAGGCGAGCGAGCGCGTGAAGTCGTACGCCGACGCCGAGACCCTCAGCATTGACGACCACGGCGCAGAACTAGTGCTGCGCCACCTTCTCTCTGCTGACCCCCGCTAGTTTTCTCCAGCCCGATAGCGCGTCGGGTAGGATGTACGGGCGCCTCGCAAGCGGCGCAAGGAGAGTTGACAGAGCGGCCGAATGTGGCGGTCTTGAAAACCGCTGTGCAGCAACCCTGCACCAAGGGTTCAAATCCCTTACTCTCCGCACTAGAGCACAAGGGCTTGCCGTGTGCTGTTCCCCGTCTTCGACGTGCTGGGCACGCCGGAGGCGGGGTTTTGTATTCTCTGCCGCGTATATACGTACGATCGAGAGAGTCGAGCCCACTAAGGAGACAATCATGAACGTCAAACTCGCTCCGGGCGATAAGGCCCCCGACTTCGACCTCCCGCTCGCCGGCGGTGGTCGAATCACACTCGCTGACCTTGCCGGCGAGAGTGCTCTCATCTGGTTTTACCCTGCCGCCGGAACCTCGCTGTGCACGCGTCAGGCGCGCGACCTTCGAGATCATGCCGAAGAACTCACTGCGAATGGTGCGCGTATTCTCGGCATTTCCCCCGACCCGATTGAGAAGGTGGAGGAATTCGTGGAAAAAGAAAATCTTTCTTTTGCGATGGCCGCAGATGAGGACCATGCCGTCATGGAGGCGTACGGCGCTTGGGGCGAAAAGAATATGTACGGCGTGAAAAAGATGGGCGTGATCCGCTCGAGCTTCGTCATCGATGCTCATGGCGTGCTCACCGCAGTGAAGTATCGCGTTGGCACCCCGAAACACGTGGAGTTTGTGCGCAATGCTCTGAACCTCGATGCGCAAATGTGACGGCTCTCCATAAAGCTGAGAATGCACGGAAATAGGGGATGCTAGGTTTGTCCGCGTTCCTTTGTGGATCTCGAGAGCGTCACGAATGTGGACCTCAAGGGCTCTGCGAGGGGCGAGACTCATGGGCCGCTGGCCCTGACCAACACGAAAGGTTGACGATGTCTACTTTCATGCGTAAGAACCGTTCGATCTCCATCATCGCCGCTGCCGGCGTGCTCGCTTTCGGCCTCGCGGGCTGTGGCGCCTCCAACGACGCGAAGAAGGATGATTCCGCTTCGAAGGAGACCACGACCGCTTCAGAGACCAAGGAAGACTCGACGTCGAGCGAGAGCTCAGCCTCGGCCTCGGATTCGGGCGAGAGCACGGATTCCGGCAGCGGCGTTGTCACGGGAGACGACGTCGCTTCGAGCGTTCACGGGACGCCCGTAGAGCTTGACGAAACCCCCTTCACGGAAGAAGACAAGAAGAAGGGCGCACAGGTCGTGGCCGACTTCTTCACCAGTTCGCTCGATAAGAAGTTCGAAGATGCGTGCACGAACATGGTGGCGAGGAACGGGGGCGCCTACGAGCGCATGGATACCCCTGAGATCCGCGAACAGTGCGCTGCTCAGAACGAGCGAGTCCTCTCCAGCCAGGGCATCACCGAGGATCAGGCTGAGCAGATTAAGCAGGTGATGAAGCCCGAAAACCTTGAGATCCAGCCGAACGAGGACGGTACTGCCAAGGTTTTGTTCCAGGGCCAGGATCTCGGCATCTCGCTCCTCAAGGTGAAGGGCGCGGGTCCGCTCGTCGACATGAGGAATCTGTCTTCCTGATTCTCTCCATGGTTCGGGTCGGTCACCCGTGCTGAGGTGAGAGAAGAGTCAAGCCTGGGTGGCTCGGTAGTGTCGTCTACCGAGCCACCTTCGCTTTTTAACGGCGACAGTTCGAAATGTGGGAGTGGTCGTTGTCTTCTCGCAAGAGGTTGCGCAGGCTGAAAATACTGTGTGTGTCTCTCGAGGAAGATGCAGAAACGGGCGTTACCTTGGTCGCATCATAGGTGTGGGAAGCGCACTCACAGACGCACCGGAAGAAAGGCGATCATGTCCGCAACACTACGCACCGCTCGTGCACTCTACGCCGCCGCAGCCGCGGGATTGCTTATTTTGGGTGCCGCCGGTTGCGGTGCCGTCAATGAAACAAAGAAAGAATCCGCGTCTGCATCGCCGTCCGCAGAAACCTCGTCGCCAGCGCCTACGACATCGGCTAGTGAATTCCCCGAGCCAACTGAAAAACCGGCGACCCAGGGTGGTACGGAAAACCCGACGACCCAGGGTGGCACGGACTCGAAACCCGCACCTCCCAGTGACGGCGGTGGAGTCGCTCCGGGCTCAGGCACCGGCGGGATTGGGAGTGGTGGCCTTGCAGGTCTAGGCGAGCCTGTCGAGATTGATCCCACGCCCCTCACCGATCAGGAAAAGGAGCAGGGGAAACAGATGATGGCCGACCTTCTCGTGGCAATCACCACGGGTGGGGATTTCAGTTCGCTCTGCGACACCACCGTATTCAAGGAGCCTGACGGATCGATGCGTCGCATGGATACTACTCCCGAGTTGCGCGAGAAGTGTGTTCAAGCCATGGACAGTTTTTCGGGTCAGAACCAAGGTGGTAGCGGCGTGACCGAGGAACAAGCCAGATCGATGTTTGATCCTGCCACTTATGAGCTAAAAGATAACGGTGATGGCACCTTTGCCCTGACAATGGCTGGCCAACCCCTCGGTTTCAACATTCTGAAGATTAAGGATGGCGGCGTTCGCCTCGCAGTTGCCCAGTAGTAGTTTTGCGCGGTGAGCTCGACGAAATAGTAGCGAAGGAGAACCAGATGAGAGTTGCGAATCGTATTTCTCGAACCATCGCAGTAGCAGTCGCGACTAGCGCACTGGCCGCAAGCGTCGCGTCGTGCGGAGCTCTGAATGAAGAGGGGAGAGAAGAAAAGGGGGCGAGCGAGCCCTCAGCCTCGTCGAGCGCCCCTGGGCATGATGAAAGTCCGTCAGCGACACCAGCCAGCCCCTCGGTGTCCAACGGGGGTGAGAATCCGGGTGCGAATGACCCCGGAGCCGCTACTCCCGATGCTCAGCAGCCGCCTGTGGATCCGGGAGGGAACCAAACGCCGGCGGCACCCGGAGGGAACCAATCTCAACCGAGCCCCGGGGGTACCGGAGGTATCGACTCGTTCGAGGACATCCCCGAGAGTGCTAAGGCGAAATTGGATCCCACACCACTCACGCAAGAAGAGATGCAGCGTGGCCTGCAGCTTCCGCAGGAGATGATGACCAAAATGGTAGCGGGGGATGCTGCCGGAGTCTGCGACATGATGGTGCTGAGTAAGGATGGCACTCTTGTGCGATTCGATGTGCCGGAGCTCCGGGAGCAATGTGCCGCTCAGCTTCAAACCGGCATAGATTCCTCCTCTATGAAGAGCATGACGCCGGAACAGGTGAAAGAAGCTTCTGACCCGAAGCACTTCGAGCTTCACGATAATGGGGACGGCACAGCTACCTTCGCACGCGACGGCAAGCCGAGCCCAACGAAGCTTGCCCGGCTTGACGACGGCAGCCTTCGCCTTTTGGTCGATAATTTCTAGCTCGTTCCTCTCTGTTTCGGGAGCTGCTGGCTCTCGAAACAGACTCCTTTTAGAGCGGGAAATGGCAAAACCAAGCGACTTAATCCATATGAAAGGTTGACGATGTTTGCTCTTCCTTGCAAGATCCGTTCGCTGTGCACGATTGCCGCCGCTGGCGCGCTTATTCTTGGTCTTGCAGGCTGTGGCGATACCAAGGAGCCGGGAGCGAGCGATCCAACCTCGGAAGCAATAACGTCTCCGGCCGAAACCACCGCAGAGACGACGCCCACGCATAATGATGCCGCCTCCGACGGGGGTGGCGCGGGTCCCACCACACTCGAGCGGAGCGACTCAACAACCGAGCCTGACGAGGACGAGTCGCCTGGCGGCGGTGAGGTACATCCGGACGATGAACAGCCAACGGCGGATGAAGTTGGACCCCTCGAGAACCTTCCCGCGAGCGCCAAGGCCATGGTTGATCCCACGCCCCTCACCGAGGATGAGTTAAAACGCGGTCGCGACCTTCCCGCCGAGCTCGTGCGTCGTGTCCTCGACGGCAAGTATGAAGAGGCTTGCGGGTTGCTCGTTGCGGAGGAGGGAGGCAAGATGTTGCGCCTTGATGCTCCAGAACTACAGAAGGCTTGCATACTGCCTCTCAGGGAGAGCGTGGAAGGGCCTCAGGGTGACAGGGAAAGTGCAGAGGAAGCGCTTGGGGAAGCCAGCCCAGAGCGTATGACTCTCCGCGACGGGCACGACGGGACAGCCGAATTTCTTGTGGATGGAAGTCCCATAGGTATGACGCTTGTGAGGCTCGATGACGGCAGTCTGCGCTTGGTTGCCAGGGGCCTGCTGTAACTCGCGTCGACTTTGCGCAATTCACGTGACCGGCCAATTGGCGGTGATGTTGAAGATTCGAAGTCCTCAAACCCCACACCGCCACGGAGGCGCATTCATGAATCTCATCCGCACACGACGCCCCCTTGCCGTTTTTTTCGCGGCGACTCTCACGGCAGCCAGCCTCGCCGGGTGCGGGGCCCTCACTTCCTCCAAAGAAGTTGCCTGAACTCCATTTTCCCAGGCCAGGACACGTTTTGCCACAACTCGCACCAACTTAGACTTACAGTGTGTAAGACTATGACGGGGTAGGAAGACTTCGCCCCCAACACAGCCCCAACACACAGGACAAACACAAGTGGCACAACGCAGACGCAAAGGAACAGGCAGTCTCTACGAAATAACAGACTGGACAGGAAACAGAAAGTGGAGAGCTGAAGAAGGAATAACAGACGCACAAGGCAAAAAAGTCCGAGTCACAGGAACAGGACAAAGCCCCGAAGAAGCCTGGCAAAGACTCGCACTCAACAAAGCCAAACGAATGAGCGGACTTCACACACTCCACATACAACACGAACAACAAAAACGCACATACACGCCAAAAGACAGAAAACGCCACGAAACGCCCCGCAAATACTGGCACTTCGCAGAATACGCACGCCACTGGAACTTAACACGCGAAATAACAGCACGCACAAGAAGAAACGACGCAGACATACTCGAAAAATACATACTCCCCGCAATAGGCCCCACTCCACTCGAAAAACTCACACGCAACAAAGTCTTCGAGAGCTGGGCAAAAATAGAAGAGGCAACACGAGACACACACGCCAACAGACAACGCGCTTACTCCATATGGCGCGCAGCAATGAACAAAGCCGAAAAACAAGGCCTCATACAACGAAACTTCCTCACAGACATAGACGCGCCACGAGCAAAGGCCGGAATTCCCGTCGAAACAATGGGGCTAATGATTAAAAAGACACTGGCGCTCAACGGCTACTTAACACGCACAGACAAAACAACAGGAAAAGCCCGAAAAGACACAATGAAAATGTACTGGGCAAGACTAATGCTCGCACAACAAGGACTAAGGCCAACAGAAGCCCTAGGACTCACGTGGGACAAAGTACAACTCACAAAAGGAACACGCAACAGCCCCCCACACATAGTCGTTTCCCAAATACTCGAATACAGCGCCGAAACACAACAATGGGAAATACGGCCAGGCACAAAAACACGCAACACACGAATAGTCGCACTCAACAACGACACACTAGAAGCACTCAAAGCCTGGAAAAAAGAACAAGACAAACTACGCAAAAAAAACACGTGGAAAACAGGACAAGACGACGGCGCAACACGCTCAAACTTAGTCCTCACACACGACGACGGAAGTCCAATTTCCTACTGGACAGACAACGACAAATTCAAAGCACTACTGAGAGAACAACAAGAAAACGTCAAAGACAACGCCAAAAAATACGTATTCTCAATAGGAAAACTCCGAGCAGTAAGCGCCACAATAGTTCTCGACGCAGGAGCAAGCCCCCTACTCGTCGCAAAAACGTGGGGACACAGCCTAGAAGTACAGCAGCAGTACTACTACTCAGGACAACTCCAAGCACAAGTCCCCGAACTCGCAAAAGCACACGGACAATTCGGCATACAACACGTGAAAGAGACAGAGTGAAAAAGAAGGGAAAAAAGCTGAGGAAGCAGGCTGAGAAAGAGGGCTGAGAAGGAAAGTTTTGGAAGGAGCGTCGAGGAAGCGGGCAGCACAAAGCCCCGGAACAAGAAACTAAAAATTCTTCCGGGACAAGATTTCTATAGGTGCTTTTATGGGGAGATGTTTGTTTGTCATAGTTACATTCTAGGAAAACACTCCTCAGACAAAAAACAGGAACAAGAACTTTTTACTAGGCGAGTGTTCAAAGCCCGCGCTAGGAGTTGCTACGTTCGGCACACACACAAGAACACAGGGGAACACGAACAGGAACGAGGAACGTTAGGCAGAGAAGTAACGTTCGACGGCAAAGAGCTTCGTTTATTGTTTCGTTCGCTTCGCTCATTAGCTTTCTTTGCTTCCAGAGTTTTTTGACGTGAAATTTCCGCTTGATGTTTTCTCATTCGTTGTACCGTGCTTCGAGTTAGTGATGAAATCATAAGTTCCACACCACTAGCAGAGCGGGTACAACGAAACTTCTCCCACGCCTCTTGCTTCGACAGGACATTGTGCCTAATGAGTTCGTTCGTTACTCTCACGCGCTCAGTCACAAAACGGGCAGCAACACTACGCGAACACTTCTCGCCCTCACGCTGAACTTTCTTCGTTTCCTCAGTACTCCAAACATTCTTTGACGTAGAAAGAAAAACTCTCCCCCCATTAAGTTCTACGTGAGAAGAACGCGAATTTTTAAAACGCTTAATGAGATACGCAGGGTTAATGTATTCGTGGGAGTTTTGTGCTTTCGTATTTCGTGTTTGAGCGTGAGAGTAGGGGAAGTTTTCTTTGAGAGCTGAGAGAAAACGTGAGGACAGTTTCGTAGTGTGCGACAGGAGCAAATGAACGTGGAGCGTCTTTTGCTTAGCAGTTTCCTTAGAGTTGTGTGTTTTGTGCGGCTCAACTGTAGCGACGTAAGCAAAAGTCTTTGAATTCACGTGTTTTCTTAGGAGCTTCACAACGTCCTGGACAACTTCACGCGCTTCATTAGTTGAGTCAGCAGCGTGAGAAACAGTGACAAGAGTAGAAAAACGCCTGGAAAAAACAAAATTCTCAAGCGCACGACAAGCTTCCAAATACAAAGAGCGACGGCAATACACGTTCTCACAGGAAACTTTTCGGCAACGAACAATGTAGTTTTCAACAAGAACTTCGCCGTTCTCGTCAAACGTAGTGCCAACTAAGTGGCCGTCTCTTCGTGTTGTGTTGAATAAAAAAGTTGTTGTCATAAGGTGCTCTCTATGTTGTAATTTTTGTGGGCAGCCCAAAATATCGGAATAAAAAAGGCCCCCCGGAGAACACCAAAATTCGGGGGGCCTTAATTGAGCCTTACGACTCGCCCAAAAAACTACAGAAACATAATATCAAGTTTTTCAGTTTTTTGCTTCCGCAGACAAAAATGGGCAAAAAAAAATTCCCCCCGACAATGAACTAGAAACGGGGGGAATTCTTGAGCCTTACGACTCTAGCTAAATTCAAAGCCATAATATCAAGTTTTTGGAAATTTTACGCACATACGAGAAACAGCCAAGAAAAAGCCCCTCTCACGAACACAACAACACAAGAGGGGCCAACAACACGGAGAAAACTTCACGCAGGCAGAAATATCGAAAGACTCCGGGAAAACTCAGGGATAAAACTCCGGGAAAAATCAGGGTATATCGCTCAAAAGATCCGGGAAAAATCCGGGTATTTTCCAAAACAGACGATACAAACAGTCACAACAACAAACACCCACACACAAACTACAGCCACACATAAGCACGCTGACAACACGCGAAGCGAAGACGAAACGACGTGC
This sequence comes from Dermabacter sp. HMSC08H10, assembly GCF_001807585.1. Taxonomy (NCBI): domain Bacteria; kingdom Bacillati; phylum Actinomycetota; class Actinomycetes; order Micrococcales; family Dermabacteraceae; genus Dermabacter; species Dermabacter sp. HMSC08H10. The sequence goes on along the minus strand of NZ_KV789415.1, from coordinate 66,752 downwards.
CAGCGAAGACGCGGAGGCGCAGCGAAGACGACGAACGCCACGAGGCTACGAGGCTACGAGGCAGACACTAAGTTCCCGCGAAGTTGCTTCCAAAATTTTCATAGGGCAGCCCTCCACTCACTTCATTCCAACACATTCCCATTCCTCAATTTTGCCTCCGAACAATTTTCGCCCTATGAAAAGGCGGCCAGTAAATTCCAGGGCGCTTCCAAAAGAAAAAAGGTTAAGACGTTTCTACTTTTTTTAAGGGAAAAGTAGAAACTAACAGAACTAAGCCTTCCCTATGCCAACGCCTATGCGAAACTATGCGAAACTACGGCACTCGCCTATGCGCACAAAAACAAACTCCACACACGAACACACACGCAGACTGAGCAACAGACACACAGGCAGCGACAAAAACATAAGCGCAGGCAGAGGCAACACGCACGCCAAAACTTCCGATATTAGAAACATAGACGTTCGCGTAGCACAACGACTGCGAACACTAACAGCGCAAAAAACATAGGCGCAAACATACAACAACGTAGAGGAGAAAAAATGGCTAACAAAATTCACGCAGGACACGCACTTATGACGGCGTTCCTCGCAAAATTCCCAGGAGCAGACGCAGAAGCACTAAGTTACTTGCTCGTTACAGAAGCAAACAACTTTGGAGTACAAGAAGGGCAACTCATTTCCAACAGAACAGCAGAACGCAAACTTCAAAGCCTAAGACAACTCGGCGCTATACAAGCCTACAAACACAGAATTACAGCACGTCAACAGTTCGGCGCAACAGACTTCGGCCACGAACTCGCAACAATGTATGACTACGACATTCAAAACTGGCGAAAACTCAACGGAATTTCCATTTCCAGACTTGAACACTACAGAGCTATTGCCCTCACAGCAGCACGGCTCATTTCCCCAGTACAGAACGAACTACGCGAAAAACTAGGACTTGCGCAGCCACTTCCACTAGAGCGCGTCATTAGCGAGTACGAAATTAGCTCAGCATACACAGCAAAAGACAAGCTGGCAAAGCGGCTAAAAATGGAAGGCAAAGACGGCGCTACATTCCCCGAGTACAGAGCAAAACGTTACGTCAAACTGGACAGAGAATGCCGAGACGGAAAACGCGAAAGACACACGCTCAGCAGGGACTTTCCCGAACTTTGGACAATTGCTTTCCCAGACGCTAAAGCACGCGACGTGAAGTTTGTACAAGTTCCAGACTTAGCAATTCGACGCGACGACGCACAACTACGAAACGAAACATCTCCCAAAGGAAAAAACATTGCCATTGAGGTAGAACTTTCCCCAAAGAGACACGAGGAATACGTCAAAATTCTCAAGACATACGCAGAAGAATTTCAGTACGGAACAGCCTACGAAAGAGTGCTGTACGTAGTTGGCAACAAGCAAGTCGAACGCGCACTAAAAACAGCAGACGAAAAAATTGGACTAGAAGCAAGTGGCAGGCTCATTCTTCACAGGCTACTAGACAAACAAGGGAACACAGTCAATACGCACAAGAAAGTTGTTGTGAAAGCAGCTAAAGAAGCAGCCCCCACAGTACAAGAAGTGAGCGAACAACAGCACAGCAAGGAAACGCGACGTTCAACAACTACACGCAAAGCCACACAATACGACGAAGAAGGCGCAGACTACTTCGACATTATTGACAGACAAATGGCAGAAACAAACAGAGCACGAAACACACGCAACTAACAAACAAAACGGAGAAAAGAATTATGACACAATTACTTGGCGCAGCGCTAAACAAGGCGCTCGAAATACTCGGAACACTATTCACGGCAATTACAGGACAGGCAGAAATTGGCACAGGAACAGTTGTCATTGTTTGTACCGTACTCGTCGCCCTATTACTGTACGCACTGGTCGGTTTCAGGCTGACACGGGTAGCACTCAATTGCGCATTCAGAAAAATGCCGCTCACGCTACACGACGAACTCACAGCACTACTCAGCCACGGGCAGCTAGTCGAAATGTACGCGCCACAACGGCAATATGTACGACAACTAGAGGAAGACGAACGCCAAAAATACAAACTCGCGTTCCTTTCCCCCTACAAAAGAGCTGTAAAAGCGGCCTACAAACGCAAAGGAAAAATTGGACGCTCAGAAGACTTCGACGCAGCGAGACAAGTGCGAGACGCAGCGCAATACGTTCATATACGAGAGCTTACGAAAGGAGAAAAACTAGCGTTCGGAATTCAAGAACGCCCACACACGCAAACACGCAAACAACGACTTTTGAGTGTGTTGAAAAGGCAAAGTCCCAACGACGCATTCGCAGTGGAACTAGACTTCGCAGGACACTCAGAAGAAGACATTGAAAAACTCGAAGGAGCGCTCAAAACGCAACTTCGACTAAGAGAATTTATTAAGAAAGCAACAGACTCACTTACAACAGTGACATATATAGGAGCTAGATTAAAAATGACAGATTCATTAGTAGATAAAAAGCCAGGCAAGGAATTCTTCGAGGCAAACGAAGCAACAACTCCCGCGAAACTTCCCCTCGCAACAGACGTGGAAGACAACGTTTGGAGTTTGCCCACACAGCACACGTTCATTTACGGACAAACAGGCTCAGGCAAAAGCGGCCCCCTATACGGCGTCATTCGGCAACTCGCAAAATTCCAAGACGAAGGAAGAGTCAAAATGTGGGGAATTGACACAAAAGCCGCAGACATTGAATTCTTCTCAGGCACAACACTCTTCGAGAACATTGCCACAGACGCAGAAGGCGCAGTTTGGACGATTAACAAAGTACGCGCCGAAATGGAAAAACGCGCACAGTCAATGAAAGTCAATTACGACAACAAAGAGACTGGCACAAACTGTAAGCCAACACGGAAAACGCCCTGGAACTTCCTCATTATTGACGAGCTATTCTCAGCAAAGAAAGACTTGCTCGAACTAGGAAAGCCAGGAAAGTCCGCTTGGAACAACTTACTTCAAATTGCCGCGAAGGGCAGGGCACTCGGCTTCTACATTGTCGCAGCCTCACAATTCGCAGACAAAAACAACATTGACGACTTACGCGCAAACATTGTCAATTGGATTATTCTCAGACAAGACAACGCCTACTTCAACGACTTATTCCTAGGCGAAGGCGCACGAGAAAACGGCTATGACTCAACACTCATTCCACGCTCAACGCCTTCCAACGGCTACAAGTACTCGGGAATTGGCTTCGTTCGAGAAGAAACAGGAACGCCAAAGAAAATTCGTTTCGCATACTTAAGCGAAGACGACTTATTCGAGTTCGCCAAACAGTACAGGAAAGAAAACGACGCATACTCAGAACTCGCAAGTGACTACGACTTAGACGACTGGGAAGAATAAACACATTCTGCCACTGAGCAAAAGTCACAATGGCAAAGTCAAAGTTCAAACAACACAACACAAAGCCCGTGACGTGAGAAACACACAAAAATCTCACGAAACGGGCTAAATTTACGCCTAGACAACAACAAAAAACGTTGTACCCACTTTAAAAACGAAAAAATCTAAGTGGATACAACGTCTTACAACTTCACAAGGCTAAATTTGGCAGCTTCACGAGGCAAAAATTACACACGTTCAGACTTCCAATTCTCATAGCCACGCAGCTTCACTTTATGCTTCTTCAACACATTGTAAATAGGAGTCCGAGACTTAAACGGCGAGTCCTTCACAATACGAGAAACAGTCACGCCGTCATTATAGCGCCGCACAATTTCCAATTCCTCAGCCTCAGAAATAACAGGGGACTTCCTATACTTTCCAGACGCAACAGCAGCCGCACGAGCTTCCGCTTGACGCTCCAACATAATAGAACGCTCAAACTCCGCAATAATAGCAAACACTTGGAGCATAAGTTTGTCTGTAGCGCTCATTTCTTCGTCCGGCGCAATTCTCAAACGCTCCTTCTCCAAATACAACGTTGCCTTCTTCTCGCGAATAACGTCACAGATTTTCAGCAAATGCCCCACGTCACGAGAAAGTCTGTCAATGCTCAAACAATACACTTCGTCTCCAGCGCGCAATTTGTCCAACATACGCGCTAGTTCAGTACGTTTCTCAATAGGCGCACGAGCAGAAACTTTCTCTTCAAACACTTCCTCACACTTCTCAGCAATAACACGCTGCCTGTCTAATTCTTGACGCGCAGTAGAAACACGCAAATACGCAAACTTCATTTTTCCTTCACTCCCAAAAACTCGTCAAACACAGACACTTTCTAGTTGTCTTCACGAGCAAATATCACTGAAACGACAAAAATGTACAAGACAAAGACGAAAACACAAGAAAACAAGGAACGAAAAAGATGTTCAAACAAAGCAAGGCAAAAACAAGTGAAAACACACAGGAAAATTCAAGGCGCGCGAGAGAGGAAGGAAGCACAACGAACAGAGAACGCGCAGAACGGACAGGAAGGCCACAGAGACGTTCAAAGACATTCAAGCGAGTGAGAGGACACAGAACGAACGAAAACGCGGGAGAAGGCCACACAGGACGTTCCAGACACACAAGAGGAAGAGAGAGAACGCGCAAAACGGACAGAAAGGCCACAGAGACGTTCAAAGACATTCAAGCGAGTGAGAGGACACAGAACGAACGAAAACGCGGGAGAAGGCCACACAGGACGTTCCAGACACACAAGAGGAGGAGAGAGAACACGCAGAACACTCCAGACACACACGAGAGGAGACATCGAGCACGCGCAACATAGCCTTACAATAGACTTACAGCGCAAAACACGCCCCAGCAACGCCACGACCAGGCAAAACGTAGAAAAACAGCTTCCTCCAAAGATGAGGGCAACCCGTCGAATTCCGCAACTGCGTCAAGCGCGCAACCGTCGGACTCCGCGAGCCCCGCACCCACAACCGCACCGTTGCCCGGTCCAACAACTTCGGCACCGGCGCCCGCGAACCCCGGCACGAGCGGTGGCCCGGCACCCCAGCCGGGGACTCCCACCACCGCTCCGCCTGCCCCGGAGCCGACCACAGCCCCTCCGAATCCGGCGCCCGCGCCCGGACCGGCGCCTGCTCCGGGGCCGCAGGATCCGAGCGGCGGTGGGGGAGCGACCCTCAAGCCAAGCCGAACCCCCCTTCACTGAGGAGGAAAAGCTTGAGGCGATGGAGGTCACCGCCAAGTACATTCAGGCTCGTCTGGACTCGAACTGGCTTGCCGCATGTGAACTCGCGGCCGCCGAGTCCAACGGCGCCTACTTTGTGCTCGAAAACCAGGTGGAGAAGGATGCGTGCGTGAGGGCGGCGAGCCAGCAGGCTGCTCCGGTGGACCCCAATAGGGCGAACGCTGTGCGCGAGGCGCTCAACGGTGCCGCCTTCACAGTCGAGGAACGTGGCGACGGTACAGCCGCCGTCAAGAGCGAAGAACTCGGTATGGGCTTCAACGTCGTCAAGCTTGAAGGCAAGGGTATTTACATCAAACCTTGAGGATGACGCCGGCGCAATGTGGGACGCGCCGCGAAAGATTTGAGCAGCACGAGGAAGTTCGGTAGGCTGACTCAGCGCCATGCGCGCAAGGAGACGTGGCAGAGTGGCCGAATGCGCTCCCCTGCTAAGGGAGTAGGCGGTGTAGAGCCGCCTCGGAGGTTCAAATCCTCTCGTCTCCGCAGATAGGATGTTCCCCCGCCCGCTTTAACGCGGGTGGGGGAATCTCTTTTAACCTTTGCCGCGTTAATTTTCCATGTGGCGTCGCACAGGTAACGAACGCGTTGGAGTGCCTCGTACCACTCGCTGCAATGCGTGGCGGATGCGGTTCAACCCCTGGATGCAGGTGGGACGCGTGTGGGAGTAGACTGGCCCCGGCTCATTCGGCGCTGATGGGGGACCGCGAGCGCCACGCCGGTGTTTTCGGTTCGCCACGGGTGCCACCCGCTTCCAAACGAGAGGTTTCAGGTGCGCGAACAGCACGACGATAGCCTTCACAACGTGCCCACGTTGACGGCCGAATTCCCGGTGGTGGGCGATGACCCGCTTATCGACGCCCCCTTGCGCGCGACCGTGCGTCGGCTTTCCACGCTCCTCGGTGAAACGCTCGCCGACCAGCACGGGCAAGAACTGCTCGACCTGGTTGAGGAGGTGCGTCAGCTTGCGAAGCAATCGAAGCAGTCGAAATCGGCCGAGGATACGATGCGCGTGCAGCGCCGCCTCGCGGAACTGCCGATCGAGCAGGCGACAGAGCTCACGCGTGCGTTCACCCAGTACTTCCTGCTTGCGAACGCCGCTGAGCAAACGTATCGCGTGCGCGCGCTCCAGGTGCAGGACGAAAACGACTCATGGATCCCCCGCACGGTGAAGTCCATCGCGGAAGAGGCCGGGGTGGAGGAGCTTCAGCGCACGGTTGACGAACTCGATGTGCGCCTCGTGTTCACGGCCCATCCCACGGAGGCCTCGCGCCGCGCGGTTCTCACGAAGCTGCGCCGCGTCTCGACTCTCCTCGAGACGGATACCGAGGAAGGTTCGCGCGCCCGTAAGAAACAAGATCGCGACCTTGCGGAAACAATCGAAGCGCTCTGGCAGACCGACGAGCTGCGCCGCACGCAACCAACCCCGCAGGATGAAGCGCGCAACGCAATCTTCTACTTGCGCTCGCTCTACCTCCACACGCTCCCCGAGGTTCTCGACGCGTTGCGCCACGAGCTTCGCGACTACGGCGCTGATCTTCCCGTGCGGAAGGTTCCGCTTCGCTTTGGTTCGTGGATCGGCGGTGACCGCGACGGCAACCCATACGTGACGGCAGACGTGACCCGCGAGGTGCTCAAACTTCAGGCCGATGCCGCGATCGATATCGCAGAGGCGTTCCTCGACACGCTCACTCTCGAGCTGTCGATGAGCTCGACTCTGATCGGTGAGGATGAGCAGTTCAACGAGAGCCTAAAGAAGGATCAAGAAGCTCTCACGTTCGTGCCCGAAAAGCAGTTTGAGCTGTTCGCCCACGAGCCGTATCGCCTCAAACTCTTTTCCATGCGTGCAAAGCTCGCGGCGACACGCACACGCATCCACAGCGGTGAAGCGCACAAGCCCGGCGTCGACTATCTCACCGGCGCTGAACTCCAGGACGATTTCGAAGAACTGCGCGATTCGCTCCGCAAGCACCGCGGTGATCTCATGGCTGACGGTTCGGTTGCCCTCGTGCAGTCTGTTCTCGCTGGCAGCGGCCTTAACCTCGCGATTATGGACGTACGCGAACACGCCGAGAAGCACCACGACCTGCTCGCGGAAATGTTTGACCGGGTAGGCGAGCTCGATAAGGCGTACGGGGAGCTCACGCGTGAAGAGCGCACGACGGTGCTCTCCTCCGAGCTTGCATCGAAGCGACCACTCGCGAGCGCGCAGCTACTCGGCGAGGAATCCCCCCTCGATCCCTCGGTGCAGAACACGTTTAGCGTCTTCCGCGAAATCCGCACCGCGCACCGCACGTACGGGCCGGATGTCATCCAGACCTATATCGTTTCGATGACCCGCGGCGCCGACGACATCCTTGCCGTGGCACTGCTCGCGCGCGAGGCAGGCCTCGTGGACCTTGCGGGTGACGAACCCCGCGCAGACATCGGCTTTAGCCCGCTGCTCGAAACCGTCGAAGAGCTTCGCCACGCGGGCGAGATCCTCGATGAACTCCTCAGTGACCCGAGTTATCGCGAAATCGTGCGCCTTCGCGGCGATCGCCACGAGATCATGCTCGGCTACTCCGATTCGAACAAGGAATCGGGCGTCATTACGAGCCAGTGGGAGATTCACCAGGCTCAGCGACGCCTGCGCGACGTTGCCGCCAAACACAACGTGACGCTGCGTCTGTTCCACGGTCGCGGAGGTAGCGTCGGCCGCGGCGGCGGTCCCACCTACGATGCGATTCTCGCGCAGCCCTACGGCGTTCTCGAGGGCGAAATCAAGTTCACCGAACAGGGCGAGGTCATCTCCGATAAGTACATGCTGCCCGTGCTCGCACGCGAAAACCTCGATCTTTCGCTTGCAGCCGTCATGCAGGGCTCGGCCCTGCACCGAAAGCCCCGCACGAGCCCGGAAGATCTGGAGCGCTTCGGCACCGTCATGGAAAACCTTTCCGACGCCTCCTTCGCGCGCTATCGCACCCTCATTGACGATCCTGACCTGCCCGAATACTTTGTGGCGTCCACGCCCGTGGAGCAGCTCGGTGACCTGAAGATCGGCTCGCGCCCCTCGAAGCGAACGACGAGTGAGAAGGGCCTCGATGGTCTGCGCGCAATCCCGTGGGTTTTCGGCTGGACGCAGTCGCGGCAGATCGTCCCCGGCTGGTTCGGTGCGGGCTCGGGCCTCAAGGCCGCTCGTGAGGCGGGCTACGAGGACGACCTCAAGGAAATGTACGAGAACTGGCATTTCTTCCGGACCGTGATCTCGAACGTGGAGATGACGCTCGCGAAGACTGACATGGGCATCGCTTCGCACTACGTGCACTCGCTCGTGCCGACGCGACTGTGGCACCTGTTCGAGACGATCCGTGAAGAGTATGAACTGACGGTCGCCGAGATCGAACGCTTGACGGGGGTGCTCGACCTTCTCGATAACTCGCCGGTGCTCAAGAGGACTCTCGAGGTGCGCGACCGCTACCTCGATCCAATCAGCTACATGCAGGTGGCGATGCTCCAGCGCGTGCGCGACGCTCACACGCGCGGGATTGAGATCAGCGAAGCTGAAAAGCGTGCGCTGCTGACGACCATCAACGGCGTCGCCGCAGGCATGAAGAACACCGGCTGATCTCGGTTTCTCGGTAGCAAAGACGAAGGCCCGGCTCCTCGATGTGAGGGAACCGGGCCTTCACCTTTAGCGTGCGAGGAACGCGCCGTTGTTACTTCGCGGCGACAGCGGCCTCGCGCTCAGCCTTGATGGCATCCTTGCGGTAGGCCACCCAGAAGTAGCAGCCGACGCACAGGGCGCCACCGATGATGTTGCCGAGGGTCACGGGGAGAAGGTTGCCGAAGATGATCTTGCCCCAGTTGATCATGTCGAAATCGGCGGCAGTCACGCCGGCGTTAGTGATGGCTTCACCGGCCCAGAAAGAATCCGCGCCGAAGGTCTTGATGAGCCAGCCCATCGGGAGCATGAACATGTTTGCGACCGAGTGCTCGAAGCCGGTGGACACGAAGATCACGAGCGGAACGACGATCGCGAGGCCCTTATCGAGGAACGAGCGACCCGCGAAGGTGAGCCACACGGCCATGCACACGAGGAAGTTACAGAGAATACCGAGCACGAAAGCATTGCCCCAGTCAAGCGAGAGCTTGCCCTTCGTAACGTTGAGGACGATGAGACCCCACGCGCTCTTGTTCGTGGCCGGGGTGTTCGCGAGAAACACGAGGATCGCAATCGTCACCGAACCGATGAAGTTCGCGACGTAGGAGAGGCCCCAGTGGCGGAACAGCTGGCCTGCCGTGATGCGCTTCGACAGGAGCGGCATGATGTTGAGCGTCGTGCCCGTGAAGAGGTCAGAACCGGAGTTGATGACCATGATGAGGCCGGTCGCGAAGAATGCGCCACCGATCATTTTCGTGATGCCGAGCGGCCACTCGCCGGGAGCCCCCTGCTGAGTGGTCACGAACATGATGAAGCCGAACGCGATGTAGGCGCCGCCGGTGAGGCCCAGCCAGAAAATCTTCCAGGCCGGCATCGTGGCCTTCGCGTACATGCCATCTTCGACGGCCTTCGCCATGGCAGGCGCAGGCGGAATATTGAGCTTATTTGCGAGGTCGTCCATGGGACGTCTCCTTTAGGGATCAGGGGTAAAGGGACCTTTGGCGCATTAAGCGCCCTGGTCATAGCCTACGCCTTCGCCCCAGCTTTAGTGGAAATTGGCGGCTATTTCCACTCGACGATTGGCCAGCGGTTCTTCTTCGCCTCGGCGTAGAGGCCCAGGTCGGGCGAGATCGCCGTGGGGTTCCCGAGCACCCCGAGCCAGGCGGCGTCGGCATGCGAATCACCGTAACCGTAGGAATGAGCGAGATCGTAGTTCCCGTTTTGCGTGTACTTCTTTAGCCAATTTGCGCGGGCTTCACCGACCACCGGGGGAGTGGCGAGATAGCCCGTGAGGACGCCGTTTTCTTCGTGCATGTGGGTTGCCACGACCTCGTCGAAGAGATCCGCGAGAGGCTCCACCAGGATGTCGAGGGCTCCCGTGATGAGGATCGTGCGGTGCCCGGCGGCGCGGTGCTCCTTGAGGCGTTCGAGTGCCTGGGCCTTAATCTGGCCGCGAACCTTCTCGCCGAGCTCACCTGCGAGAACGCCCTTGAGTTCCGCCGTGGTGAAACCGCGGTAGCGGCGCATGACGCTTCGAATGAACTCCGAGCGCGAGTGCTGCTCATTGCGCAGGTACTGGGGGAGTGCCCCCGCGAGCTTGACGACTTCCTTTGCGCCATCGGCGCTTGAACGGGTCTCCTTCACGATCGCGAGATACTGCTGCACGATGTTCTGCGCGATCACGGTGCCGTCGAGGTCAAACACGGCGAGAGTGTCGCTCGAGGCGGTCAGCTCACTCGGCTTGCGTTCGGCTCGAGCCTTGCGGGCCGCCTTTTGGCGTGAGTAGGCGTTCGTAAGCTCGGTGACAGCGGGCAGGTGGTGATCGCGGAAGTACGAGGTCCAGTCGAGATCCGTGATGTCGAAGTCGTACTTCTCGAGGAACTCCTTGGGGAGCGATTCGCGAAGCGCGCGCGTGTTCGCGTCGTCAAAGACCATTTCGGTCTTCGTGTACGCCTTGTAGAGACCCATGAACTTCTTGAGGGTGTCGAGGGCGGAGGAGCTCTTGTGGAGCTTGCCAGCCCAGGCGCGGGTAGTGCGAGTGCCGGGGAGGCGTCCGACGGCAACCTCGGCTGCCTTGACTGCCGTGTTTGTGGCCCAGAACTTCGCCTCTACCAAATCGACCGACGGGAAGGTCCACATGGGAACCGCGATCGGCTCGCCCTTGTCGTCCGTCAGAGGGTTCTCCACGAAGTAGTCGTGGACGATGCTCACCATCTCGTGGAGGGGGAGTGGGTTCGAGTTGCCCGAGGCGACCTGATAGTACGCCTCATCGCCCGTGCGCTCAACGTTCTGAGTTGCCAGCGCAAGGATGACACCGACGATGTGATCGACGGGGATGATGTCGAGGATCGAATCGGGCAGGCCCGGGAACTCCGAGAGCCGACCCTTGCCGTAGGCCATGATGAGCGGGTCGGCGACCTTGTACCCGTCGATCCAGCCGGGGAAGGGGTGAGAGACAGCAGATTCGATGATGGCGGGACGCACGAAACTCAGGCGGTGGCCGGAATCGGCCCACATCTCTTCGCCGACGCGCTCGGCCATGGCCTTCGTGAACGTGTAAATGTCGGTCCAGCCAAGTGAGTTCGCGCGCTGGAGACCGTAGTCCTGCAGGCGGGCGCGCACCCACGCGCGGCGAGCGTCCTCCGCGACCGAGGCGATCGCCTTCGGGCCCATCTTGCCGCTCTTCAGCTCGGCGAGGCGCAGGTTCTTCTTGATCTGTTCGGGCGTGCGCGAGAGTGCATCGACTTCGCGTGCCGCCGCAAACGCGGCGTCGTATTCTTCGCGCCAGTTCACGTCGTGCGTGAGGCGGCCTTCACGGCACAGACCCTTGGCGAGACCGCTCACGTACGAGGTGGACACGTGAATGACGTGGGGATTCTGGCCGCCCGGCAGCGTCTTCTTCGATTCGAGGAGAGCCTCATACAGGTTCTTCGCTCCACCCACATTCGTGGCGAAGGCTTCGTTAATGGGCGGGTCGAAGCTCACCGAGCTCGCCGAGTGCACAACGACATCAAACGTCCGCTCAAGCGGGGGGAGATTCGTCAGGTCACCCTCGATGACGTCGGTGCGTTCCTCGAAGGCTTTGCGCACGGCGTCTTCGCCTACGCGATCACTCCACGAGGTGAACGATGGCTTGCGAAGCAAGGTTGCAAGCCGCTTCTTACCCGTGAGCGTCCCCTTGGGACGCACGATAGCCGTCACGCGAACCTCGGGGAAATGCTCGAGGAAAGCCTGGAGAACAGCCTGGCCCAGGAAGCCTGTCGCCCCCGTGAGAAGAACTTCGCGATACTTGGTATTTGCGCTGGTAGAGGGCACAGACATGCGGTTAAATCCTCGCGATCGAGCAATGGTGAAAGTATTGGGGCGCCCGCGTGGGCATGCGCGCCTAGTGTATCGTAGAGGCCATGCATAGGGCCCTCATCACCGGCGGCACCTCTGGTATCGGGGCCGCTTTCGCGCGCGAATTCGCCAAGCGGCGTGTCGACCTCGTGTTGGTCGCCCGCAACGCCGATCGTCTTTCGCGTTTCGCACAAGACCTCCGCAGCCGCTACGACATCGATGTTGAAGAAATGGTGTGCGATCTCGAAGTTGTCGCAGATCGCGATCGCGTCGAAGCGCGTCTGGCCCAAGAAAGCAGCGAGTACCCGGCGGTCGACATCCTCGTGAACAACGCGGGCTTCAGCGTGCGTAGTGACATCCTCGGCGAGGATCTCTCGCTTCACGACTCGGGTATCGACGTGATGATCAGGGCCGTCCTTCACTTCTCTAACGCAGCCGGCCGCGCCATGGCTCGCCGCGGTAAAGGGTGGATCATCAACGTGAACTCCGTTTCCGGGTATCTCCCGCAAAACAACTACTCCGCGATCAAGGCGTGGGGCAATACCTACACCGAAGCGCTCGCGGTTCGTCTCGCGGGCAGCGGTGTGCACGTGACCTCGCTCCAGCCGGGCTGGGTCCGTACCGAATTCCACCAGCGTGCGGGTATCTCCGGCTCCTCGATCCCCGATTTCCTGTGGCTCTCGCCAGAGCGCCTCGTGAGGGAGTGCCTGCAGGATGTGGCGCGCGGAAAGCTCATTTCGGTCCCCTCAAAGCGTTTTAAAGTGCTCGCCCTCCTCGCCCGGATCGCTCCCCGGAACATCATGCATTCAATCGCGGCGTGGTTCACGAAACGGCGCAACAGCGAGAAGCCGCTTTCTCAATCCGCCACGAAGGGAAGCAAGTGAGCAGGTATCACGACCCCTCCCTTTACCGCTCGACCTGGCGCGCGTATCTTCGCGCGCTGCTCGTGCGAGTCGGATTCAAGGGCGTCGTGAAGAGCGCCGTGACGCAGAAGATCGTCGTCGATCCCGCAGTGAAAAAGGTACGCGGTGCCTACCTGCTCGTCGCAAACCACTCGAGCCACCTCGATGCGCCCATGCTGGCGCAGGGCCTCCCCTTTACCCAGGGAAAATACCTCTCCACGGGCGTCGCGCGAGAGTACTTCTTTGACATTTGGTATCGCCGCATCTTCGTGCGAGCGCTCTTCAATGCCTTCCCCATCGACCGCGACGGCTCCCGCAAGCACTCGGGCATCACGCGAACACTGCTCACCGCGGGCATCCCCGTGCTTGTTTTTCCCGAGGGGACACGGTCGAAGACGGGGAAGATGGCCGAGTTCAAACCCGGCGCCGCATCACTCGCCATCAGCGAAAACGTGCCCGTTATTCCAGCTGCACTGATCGGTGCGCATGAAGCGATGCCCAAAGGTCGCAGCTGGCCAAAGCCGGGAAAGCCCCCGGTCGGGGTCGTCATTGGTGCGCCCCTTCGAGCTGAGGAAGGCGAGAGCGCACTCAGCTTCAACGCGAGGATTCAGGCGGCCGTCCGAACTCTTAAAGCCCACAATTACGAAGCCATCATGGGAACCCAACCACCCGAGGAGCAAGCGTCATGAACAGCCCCATTTCGGCACGCGAGGTCAAGCGACACAAGTGGTGGGGGTGGGGTCTTGACGACATCACCTTCCGCTGGGACAACAAGCCCGCTTTCCCTGGCTTCGCAAAGTCGAAGATCGGCATGGACCTTGAGAAGCTCACGCCGACCCCGGAGCCGCAGCTGAGCGACTACGACGTTCCCGCGAGCCGCCTCGGCGCCGAGGACCGCGCCGCTCTCGCTGGCATCGTTGGCGAAGAGAACCTTCTCGATGACGACGAGTACCGCGTCGTTCACTCTTTCGGTCGCTCCGTGATCGACCTGTTCCGCGCGCGCACCGGGGACTTTGCTCGCATCGTCGACGCCGTGGTCTACCCGAAGAGCGACGATGAGGTCCAGCAGATCCTCGCCTACATCGTCGACCACGACCTCGTGGCGATCCCGTACGGCGGCGGCTCCTCGATCTCCGGGTCCGTCACCCCGAACGTTGGCGAACAGCGCCCCATCATCACGATCAACCTCGGCCGTATGCGCGAGGTCATCTCGATCGACGACACCTCCGGCCTCGCCCGCGTTGAGGCCGGCGTGTACGGCCCCGATCTCGAAGAGCAGCTCAACGAGCTCGGCTGGACGATGGGGCACTTCCCCGACTCGTTCACCTATTCGACGCTCGGTGGCTGGGCCGCGACACGCTCGACCGGCATGCAGTCGGATCGCTACGGCGACATTGAGGACATCGTGCGGGGTCTCAGGGTCGTGCGCCCCGACGGCATTGTGGAGACCAAGCCGATCCCCGGCCGCGACTCCGGTTCGAGCATCCACGAAATGATCCTCGGTTCCGAAGGTCGCCTCGGCATCATCACGGAATGCACCGTGCGCGTGCACCGCATGGCAGAAAACCGCGTCGTCATCGCGTACATGTTCCCCGATTGGGAGTCTGGCATCCGAGGCATGCACGCCATTGCCCGTAGCGAAGTCCACCCCGTGTTCACGCGCCTGAGCGACGGCCCGGAGACCGCCTTCAGCCTGTCGATGCTCAAAGAGCCCAAGGATAAAAAGGGCGAGATCACCCGCAAGGTCCAGGACACTCTTTTCGCATATCTGCGCAAGAAGGGCTGGGACACCGAGAACGAGATGTGCATGAGCTACGTGTGCTTCGAGGGATCGAAAGCTCAGATCAGCCGCGAGCAGGCCGCAGTGAAGAAGATCGTCAAGAAGGCCGGCGGCATTACCCTCGGTGCGGGTCCCGGGGCGATCTACGATCAGAAGAAGTTCGATACCCCCTACCTTCGCGACTTCCTCCTCGGGCTCAACGTGTTCGGCGACGTCTCCGATACTGGCACCACGTGGGCACGGATTAACGAGATGCACTCGAAGGTGTATGACACGTTCTACGCGAAGCTCGATGAGCTCGGGATTCCCGGCTTCTTCTTCTGCCACATGAGTCACAGCTACCACCAGGGTGCATGCCTGTACTTCACGTTCGCCGTTCCCTACGCGAACAACAAGGTCATGCTCGAGCAGTACACGGCGATCAAGCATGCGGTGCAAAGTGAGTTCCAGAAGCACGCCGGCACTCTTTCGCACCACCACGCGGTCGGAACCGAGCACCAGCCTTGGATTGAAGAAGAGGCGGGCCCGCTGGGCGTCAAGATGATGCGTGATCTCTACGAGACCCAGGATCCGGGCAAGAACCTCAACCCCGGCAAGATCGTTTCCTGACGCTTGCCTCGCGGCCATTGAGGCTGCACGAAAACGCCGCGCCTTCGCGCCCATGCCGGGCGGGGTGCGGCGTTTCTTTGTGGGGCGATGGGGGAGGGCAAGCGTCGGATCCCGGCCCGGCACCGCGGACCCGCCATGCACATATCGCTCTGCCCGCTGGCCACCCCTCCGGCCCGGCTCACCTCTTCCGCCCGGGCTTCTCGGCCCTTTTCCTCATCTAGGAAACTAAACCCAACGTTTGTGGCGGAATGCGGCCGGATACCGCCACAAATGTTGGGCACAGATTCACGTATCGACGATGGAGAACGCAAAAAGACCCTCCACCGAAATGGAGGGCCTTTCTGCTGGCGCGCCCGGAGGGATTCGAACCCCCAACCTTCTGATCCGTAGTCAGATGCTCTATCCGTTAAGCTACGGGCGCTTTTTGCCTGTTCTCTCGAACTGACTTGTATTACTTTACTCCGGTACGTCCCGAAGTGCGAGCCGAGGGCCCGTGAGTCTAGTCACGAGCCCTCGGCTGCGATGCGCTCAGGGCGCGGAGGGGTTACTGCTTACCGAAGGTCTGGCCGGGATTGTCCTGGGGGCCCTGATTGCCAGGGTCGCCGAACGGGTTCTCCTGGAATCCCTGGTGAGGAGGCTGCTGTCCCTGCTGCGGTGCTTCGTAGCTGCCCTGCTGGGGAGCCTGGTAGCTCGGCGGCTGGGGCGCGTTCGAGGAGCCCTGCGAGGGCTGCTGGTCGAAGCTCGGCTGCTGGAAGTCGTTCGCGGAACCCTGCAAGGGCTGCTGGCCGAAGCTCTGCTGGCCCTGCGCGTAGCCCTGCTGACCCTGCTGCTGGAAGGAACCTTGCGCCGGGCTTTGGTTGAAGCCCTGCTGCGAGAAGTCTGCCTGTCCGGCACCGGACTTCTTCTTGCGCTTCATGAACACGAGGGCGCCGATGACGACCGCCGCAAGGACAAGGAGAAGAACAACAACGACCACGATGATGACGATGAGCCAGGGGAAGCTGCTGCCCTCGGCCTTGATATTGATCTCTGAGAAGTATTCTTTCGTGTCGGTGATGTGGACCTTGTTGCCGTCGATCTTGCCGACGCTCGATTCGGTGACCTTGCCGGGGAAAACGAAGGTGAAATCAACCTTGAAGCCGGCAGCCGCCGCCTGGTCGCCAAACGACCCTTTGGAAGCTTCCTTGTAGGTGTAGGTGTCCGATTCCTTGTCGTACTTCAAGGCATCGCCCATGGGGTTCTTTTCGTCCTTCTGGCCAGAGAAGGTGCACACGACCTCGTCGTCTTTCTCCTCTAGCTTGAGATCCGGCTTGGTCTCACCAGTAAATTCCTCAAGAGCTTCATCGCCGCAGAACTGCGAGGGGGTCATGCCGATTTCCTCGAGTGAGGATTTCTTTATTGAGACGACGCCCTCGAGGGTGATCTTTTCGGGGCTCTCGATGGTGACCGTCGCGTCGAGCTTGCCGCAGCCCGCAACGACGAGCATGAACGGGATGAGCATCAACGCTGCGATCTTCTTCAAAGGGTTGGCCTTTGGTGCTGTCACAGGGAACCTCTACTTTCGTGGAATCCGGAATGTGGTGGACAAATCTGTGGGTACGTCAGCGACTTACGGGGCCGGGGCCCTGATCGCTATCGATACTGGGCTGACCGTTGTGATGTCGAGAATCGGAGCACTCAGAACCGCGGTAGTTGGGTTCGTGCATCTCGAGCTGCTGGCCTTGCCTACTTTGTTGCGTAGATGAGCTGTTGTGAAACGTTTGGGCGTTTGCGGCAGGGGCCTTTTTCCTTTTGCGAGCGATGACAATGAGAGCCGTGATGGCGAGGGCCACAAAGAAGAGGAGCACAAGTACTACCGCGATAATGATGACGACAATGAGCCACGGAAACCCAGGGCCTTCGGACTTGATCTCGTAGTCCGAGAGAAAACTCCTGATATCGCCGATTTGAACCTTATTACCGGCGATCCTGCCGACGTTCGATTCAGTAACCTTGCCTGGCATGACGATGGTGACGCAAGCCATGAAGGCGCCAAGTGAGAGCCGCTCGGCGATTTCGGGGGCAGGCATGATGCCCTTCAGCGTGTAGGTGTTCGAGTCCTTGTCGTAAGTGAGGATCTGCTTGAGCTGTTCGGGATCCTCTATCGTAGTGCTGAATTCGCACTCGAAGATGTCGCCTGTTTCGGTCAGCTTGGTCTCGAGTGTGCCTTCGAAGGCTGGTCCACCAGCACCCGTCGTATCTTTCGAGGTACAAACATCCGCGGGTTTCATGCCGTATTTTTCAAGCACCGAACTGTACCCCCGAGCAACGCCTTCGAGGACAACTTTGTCGGCGCTTTCTACTGTCATGGTTGCTTTGAGGTCCCCGCAGCCGGCGATGAGGAGGAGAAAAGGAATCACTAAGAGCGCAGCGAACTTTCTCAGGGGGTTCGACTGAGTCGTCGTCATGGGGAGACCTTGCGTGTAAAGGGACGGGCGCGGCTGTACCCTATCGCACAACCATGGTCTTATTCTTCGCCTTCCCGTGAGGCTGAGCCCGGAGGCATGCCCTGCCCGAACACGGGGGAGGCTTCTGGGCGCTTCGGGTGAACCGCATCTCCCGAACTCTCGCCGCGAATACGCCGCATAACCCAGGGGCCGAGGTGATCGCGAGCCCACACGAGATCTTTCTCGGCAGCCTGGCGCCACGTGCGCCTCGGCGGCTCATGTGGGGTGAACTCGCGTAGATCATTCGGCACATCGAGCGTGGCAAGGACCTCGCGCGCGATGGTGTGATGGCCGAGCGGCGAGAAGTGCAAGCGGTCCTCGGCCCACATGCTTTCGTGGACGAGCTGGCGGGCTGCCCACAGGTCCACGACGAACGTGTTGTAGCGCTTCGCGATCGTGCGCATGTTTTCGTTGTAGATCGCGGAGCGGCCTCGGATGAGATTGAGAACGGGGGTGTCGCCAACGTCGGGACCCGTCCAGAGAATAATGTCGGCGCCAGTCTCAGCGAGGCGTGCGATTGCTGAGTCGATGTCCGAGGCGATTGCGTCGGGGTCACCACGGCGGATCACGTCGTTCCCGCCCGCGAAGAAGCTTACGAGATCGGGCTTGAGATCGATCGCGGGCTCGAGCTGCTCGTCAATGATCTGTTTGTAGAGCCGGCCGCGGATGGCGAGGTTTGCGTAGGCGAAATCGGGGCACGTGCGCCCGAGCTCTTCAGCGACGCGATCCGCCCACCCACGAACACCACCGGGGACGTTCGGGTCGGGGTCGCCGATACCTTCCGTGAAGGAGTCACCGATGGCCACGAAGCGGTGCCACGGGTGAAGTGGTGCCTGGGGGGTTTCGGTCATGCTACCTCCAGAAGGTGAGAAGCCCGCCGCCCGCGAGAAGGATGCCGATGCCAACGGCGAGGTTCCAGTCGCCGATGGGGAGCGGATACTGCGCGCTCGAAATGTAGTACACGACCATGTACAGGATACCGAGGATGAGGAGTGTGACTGCGGTGGGCACGAGCCACGTGGGGCTTGGTTTGTAGGCTTCGGCTGCGCTCTCTTGGGCGCGGCGGGAGCGGCGGGTTTCGGCCTCGGCGCGTGTCACTCGATCCCGTGCAGGTTGGTTCTGCTGGGTGGGGATGGTCGAGGAGCGCCGAACTTTCTTGGCCATGGATAACCTTTCACAACTTTAACGAATGTGCCGGGCCTGCTCCGAGGGGTGGGAGCGGTGCCGGCAGCGGCATATATTAGGGTACAGTGCGCGAAGGAATACGTTGGTTTTATTCCGACGCCTGCCGATTAACCCCCTGCCGAATCGGAGACATTGTGCCTTCTTCCCGCCATAGGCGAGCGCCCGAGCGTAAACGGAGCGTGGCCTCGAGCATCATCGGTGTGCTCGGTGAACTGTTGATTACCGTCGGAGCTTTCCTCCTTCTTTTTGTTGTGTGGCAGCTGTGGTGGACGGATGTCATCGCTGACCGCGAGCATGCCGTGATCATCCAGGAGCTCCAGTCGAAGTGGGGCGGGCCTGCGCCGAAGACGGTCGCGCCACCTGAAAAGGGCGAACCGCCGAAGATCGAGAATGTCAAAGAAAACGAGGTGTGGGGGGAACTCCACGTGCCGAAGTTCGATAAGGTCACGTCTCCCATGGCCGAGGGCGTGAGCATGGAGAAGGTCCTTAATGTGATCGGCAACGGGCACTACCCCGGCACGGCCCTCCCGGGTGAAGTGGGGAACTTCGCTTTTGCGGGCCACCGTTCTACATATGGGCGTCCACTTCACGACATCGCGCGCCTTCAGCCCGGTGACCCGGTCATCGTTGAGGGGCCGAAGGCCTATTACGTGTACTACGTAACGGGATCGGAAATTGTGAAGCCGAACGATGTGCAGGTGATCGCCCCGGTTCCGAATAAGCCGGGGGAGGAGCCAACGGAACGGATGCTCACCATGACGGCGTGCCACCCCATGTATTCGGTTGCGGAGCGGTACATCACGTACGCGAAGTATGACCACTGGGTTGATCGCAGCAAGGGAATCCCGAAAGAGCTCGCGGAGGTTAAGAAGTAATGTACGGCTGGCTCTACCGGATTATTCCTGGCCCGTGGTGGGTCAAGGTCTTGGTGCTTTTGATCGTGTTCGCGGCGATTGTCGTGCTGCTCTTCGGGTGGGTGTTCCCCGTGATCGCACCGTACATGCCGTTTAACCAGGTCAACCAGGGTACGATTTCAGCGCTCGGCGCCCTGTAGCCGCGGCGTCGACAACGGCATAGGCAGTCCCTGCTTTACGGGGTCTACCTCCCTTTCCTCCCCCTCAGTGAGGGGCCGCAGAGGTGAGCAGCGGCGCGAGAGTGCGGGCTCGCTCGCCAGCCCCCGTTCCGTCTCGACCTTCTGCGAGTTCGAGGAAGTGCGCGAGGATCGTGTGCCCGCCGTTAGTAAGCACGCTCTCCGGGTGGAACTGGACACTGTGGAGCGGGAGGCTCCTGTGTGAAAGCCCCTGGATGCTGCCGTCGTCGGCGCGAGCCGTGATCTCGAGAACTGCCTCGTCGACCGTGTCGGGCACGACAGCGAGCGAGTGGTAGCGGGTCGCCTGAAACGGTGAGGGCAGCGACGCAAACGGCCCTTGGCCTTCGTGGTGGATGAGGCTTGTCTTGCCGTGCATGAGCTGCGGCGCATGCGTCACGGTCGCCCCGAAGTAATGGCCGAGACACTGAAGCCCGAGGCATACCCCAAACATAGGAGTCGACGTGCGGGCACATTCACCGATCACGTCGAGGCTTCGCCCGGCGGTGAGGGGGTTGCCAGGACCTGGGGAGATGAGAACGCCGTCAAATCCCGAAAGATCGGGGACGCCGGACGAGGTTTCAGATACTGCGTCGTTGCGGACAACTATGCACTCGGCTCCCATCTGCTCGAGATACCCGATGATCGTGTACACGAACGAATCGTAGTTATCGACCACGAGGATGTGGCATGAGGTGCCGGTGGGGTCAGTTGCCGCCATTGCCGCGGCCTCGCCCGTTGCCGGCTCCATTTCCATTGCCATTTCCGTTGCCGTTGCCGTTGCCGTTTCCTTCACCGTCGACCGGAGTGACCGAAGGCGCGGCGGGGGTTGTCGTCGCGGTCGGCGTGGGGGTAGGCGTGGGCTCAGGGCCCTTCGACACGATGATCGTGACGCTCGACCCGGACTTTACCTCGGAGTTGACCTCCGGATTCGTGCGGATCACCCGGCCCTTTTCAACAGTCGGGGAGAACTCCTCCTGCACCTGCGTGCCGAGATTAAGCTCAGGGACGCTCAAGCGTGTGCGCGCTTCCTCGAGAGTTTGACCCACGACATTCGGAATGGTCACGGGGCCGGCTTCAGCCGCGACGACGAGGCGCACGGTCGAGCCCTTCATTGCGGTGCCGTCGGCGGGCGTCTGTTCGAGAACGGTGCCGACGGTTTCCCCATCCTTTGCCTCGCGGCTCGCCACGGTGACCTCGAATCCGGCATCCTTGAGAGCCTGTTCGGCGTCGGCCTGAGTGAACCCAACTACGCTCGGGACGGTGAGCTGACCGCTCGAAATCCAGACCTTGACGGCGCTGCCTTGCGGGGCGCTCGCGCCGTCGCCCGGCTCGGAACGGATCACAACATCCTTATCGAACTCGGTTGAATCTTCGGTGCCGGCAACGGTCATCGTGAAGCCGGCGTCCTCGAGAGCCTTCTGTGCCTCATCCTTCGTGAGCCCTTCGAGCTTAGGCACGCTGGCGGAGTCCGGGCCGCTCGAGACCACGACGTTGACGGTAGAGCCTTTGACGACCTGGGCCTTTGCTTCAGGATCGGTTGAGATGACGAGCCCTTCGTCAACCTCTGTGCTCGCCTTTTCAGTGAACTTCGGGGTGAGCCCTGCTTCGGTAAGGGTGCGCTTCGCATCGTCTTCCGCCATGCCCACGACCGACGGTACACCCACCTGTTCGGGCTCGCGATTCTGCTGCGCGATGAACCACCACGCGGCGCCCGCCACAATAAGCAGCAGGAGGATCAATCCGGCGACCCACGCGCCCACGTGGCGTTTCTTTTCCTCTTCCGGCGCAATCTCATCGAGCGCGCTTCTCGGCCCCTGCGGCGTGGGCGACGCTTCCGCCGCGGCTGCAGGAGCGGACGGGGCCATCGGAGCCGTATGCGTGGGAATGACCTGGGTTTCCTGGTCCTGGAACGCCGTCGTGTTCTCAAACTCCGTGGGGCTCAGCACCTGGGTTGCCGCTTCGGCACTAGCGGGGCCCGCAGCGCCTGCGGCAAGGGTGCCAAGAATCCGTGGCTCGCGGCCCGCCGCAGCGTCGCTAATATCCTTCGCGAAATCAGAGGCGCTTTGATACCGCACCTCGCGGTCCTTCGCGAGGCCGTGGAGCACGACGGCATCCATGAATTTGCTGATGTTCGGGTTGTAGGTCGAGGGGACCACCGGAGTTTCGCGCACATGCTGGTACGCGATCGACACCGGCGAGTCGCCCGTGAAGGGCGGGCGCCCCGTGAGGAGCTCGTAGAGAACAACCGCCGCAGAGTACACATCGCTGCGCGCATCCACCTGCTGGCCACGCGCCTGCTCCGGCGAGAGGTACTGTGCGGTGCCCATGACGGCTTGCGTCTGGGTCATGGCCGCGGTCGCTTCGGATACCGCGCGTGCGATACCGAAGTCCATGACCTTGACCTCGTTGTTCTTCGTGATCATGATGTTGCCGGGCTTGATGTCCCGGTGAACGATTCCCGCGTTATGTGAGTACTGGAGGGCGCCCAGCACACCCCCCATAATCGCGCACGCGCGCTGCTCGCTCATGGGGTTTTCCGCCGAGATGAACGATCGAAGCGTGTCGCCCTCGACGTACTCCATGACGATGTAGGGGATCGTCACCTCTTCGCCCGTGGGCTCAGTGCGGTGGTCTTCGCCAGTGTCGTAGACGCCCACGATCGTGGGGTGGTTGAGACCCGCGGCCGACTGTGCCTCACGGCGGAAGCGTTCCTGGAAGTGGGGATCGCGCGCGAGGTCCGAGCGCAACACTTTGAGGGCGACCGTGCGATGCAAGCGCGTGTCGCGCGCAAGATACACCTCAGCCATGCCGCCACGCCCAAGGAGACGCCCAATCTCGTAGCGGTTACTGAGTAACATGCGGTCTTCGCTCACGATGCCACCGTAGCCTTCCTCAAGAGTGCGCTCACATCAGCGCCCGTCCATTCTAATGAGTGTGTACTCGCACCAAGGGATACCGTTCCGGTTGCCACGAGAATCGCCACAATAATGGCGATCGCAACGACGGCGATCACGATCAGAAGTGGCAAGCTGACCCTACCGACACTCTGTCCCGTGGATGTTCCGCGCCGCGCTGCTGCCCTGTGATCACGACTTGCGCTACTCGCAGAGTTAGCGCTCGCCGCCGAACGCGCGCTCGGTGCCGACGCTGCCGTTGACGAGGACCTGATGGTGACCGGCTTTGAGCCGACGCCCGCGAGCGGCATCGCCGCCGTTCGGGTTCCAGTGGGCGAAATCGGGTTCGCCGTGCGCGAGTTGGCTTTCGAGGTGATTTTGCGGCTCGAATGGCTGCCGTCGCGCTTGGAGGCGGAGGCGGAGGCATCGGAACGCCCGCCAGAGGCGCGCACGCTGCTCGTCCCGAACCGGGGCTCCTCGCCTCGTTCGATCGAATCGAGAATGCGGGCGACAACCGCTGCCGACCTAGGGCGATTGGCGGGCGCTTTCGCGAGCATCATCATGACGAGACGGCGCAGGTCCGGGTTGATGCGCTCGGGAAGCTCCGGTGGCGCCTCCTTAACCTGGGCCATCGCAATCTCGACTTGGCTCGTGCCCGTGAATGGGCGTGAACCGGTCAGCATTTCGTAGGCGACGATGCCGAGCGCGTAAATGTCGGAAAGACTCGTAGCTTGCTTGCCCATGGCCTGCTCGGGAGACAGGTATTGGGCGGTGCCCATGACCAGACCGGTCTTCGTGAGCTTCGCCTGGTCGTTGGAGCGGGCAATCCCGAAGTCGGTGATCTTGAGCGCCCAGTCGTTCGTGTCGTCCACGAGAACGTTCTCCGGCTTGACGTCGCGGTGGACGACGCCTTTGACGTGCGCGGCATCCAGCGCTTTCGCGAGTTCCTTGAGCACGGCGATCACGCGATCTTCGTCGAGGCCGTCTGGGTTTTCTTCGATGATGTCGGAGAGAGGGCGGCCCTTCACGAGCTCCATGACGATATAGGCGCGCCCGTCAAGCTCTCCGTAGTCATAGAGGCCGGCGATCGCGTCGTGCGCGAGCGCGGCGGTATGGCGCGCCTCGGCGCGGAAACGCTTGAGGTAGCCCTCTTCGCCCGCGAACTCTTCGCGCAGAACCTTGACGGCAACGGGGCGGTCGAGCTCCTGGTCCTTGCCTTCCCAGACCTGGCCCATGCCACCCGTGGCAATGAGGCGAGTGAGTTCGTAGCGTCCTTCGAGAACGAGTCCTTTACGTGTTTTCATGCTATTCCTCGATCACTGCCTTCATGAGGTCTCGCGCGATGGGGGTGGCAACGGCGCTTCCGTAGCCACCCTCCTCGACGACAACGGCCACCGCCACCTTCTTATCGCCCTTCATGGCATAGCCAACGAACCACGAGTGCGGCTTTTTCCCTTTCGCCCACTGCGCCGTTCCGGTTTTTCCGCCGACCTCGGCGCCGTCGATCTGAGCGCGCTTTGCCGTTCCATCCGTCACCGTTGCTTCCACCATTTGCCGCATCTGCGCGGCGTGAGCGGCGGACAGCGGCTGGCTCTTCTCGCGCGGAGCGAGTGCCTTGACCTCTTTGAGGTCGCCCGTGCGAACAGACTTGACGAGCTGGGGTTCCATGACGATGCCGTCGTTGGCGAACGAGCCCGCCATCATTGCCATCTGCAGGGGGGTCACCTTGTCCTCGTATTGCCCGATCGAGCTCAGGGCGAGTTGTGCATCGTCCATATCGGAGGCCATCGACGATGGTGTCACCGAAAGCGGGATCTGCATTTTCGTGCCGAATCCGTATTCCGCGGCCTTGTTCTTCAGAGCGTCTTCGCCGAGCTGGACGCCGAGCATCGCGAACGAGGTATTGCAGCTTTGCTGGAGCGCCGACTGCAAGCTCGACACGTCGTTCGGGCCGCACGGGGAAGTATCGCCGTTCGGGTGGTTCGACATCGACGTGGACGAGTTCGGGAGCTGATAGCTTCCGGGCCCGGGAATTTCCGATTCGGGAGTGTAGCTGCCGGATTCGAGCGCTGCCGCGGCGACGAGGAGCTTAAACGTCGAGCCCGGCGGGTAGAGGTTACCCGCAATCGCCCTGTTATTCAGAGGCTTATTTGGGTCGTCATTGAGTTTGGACCACGCCTTGCGGACAGACTTCGAATCGTGTGAAGCCAGGGCGTTCGGATCGTAGCTCGGGGTCGAGACCATCGCGAGAATCGCGCCTGTATCGGGGTCGATTGCAACGGCCGCGCCGCGATGGTCGCCGAGAGCCTCGTAGGCGGCCTTTTGCGCCTTCGCATTGATCGTGAGTTCGACTTGCGCGCCCTGGGGGTCGTGGCCCGAAAGCACGGTCATGAGGCGGTCGTAGAAGAGAGAGTCGGCCTTGCCCGAAAGCTCTTCGTTCATGGCTTTTTCCATGCCGCCGAAGCCGTACACGACGCTGTAGTAGCCCGTGACGGGTGCGTACGGGCCCGGCTCAGCGTATTCACGCTTGAGCCCGTAGCGGTTGTTGACTTTCGTGCTGGAGGCAACGGCAACACCGTCGACGACGATCGGCCCGCGCGGCCGCCCAAACTCGTTGTAGATCGTGCGCGCGTTGCGGCCGTTCGCGTTGAGTTCCTCCGCTTTGATGACCTGGAAATAGGTGGTGGAGCCGAAGAGGAAGAGGAGCAATACGGTGAGCACGAGCGAGACGTGGCGAAGCGGTTTGTTCATGCTGTGACCTCCGCACTCATCGCGTGCGGCGCGCGTTGATCGGCCGCGACGTGCTTTTCGGTTTCGCCAAGGCTGCGTGCCGCGGGCCTTCGTGCGGCGTCGCTCAGTTTCATGAGGAGCCCCACGATGATCCAGTTGGCCACGAGGCTTGAGCCGCCCGCGGCCATGAAGGGAAGCGTGAGGCCGGTCAGGGGAATCACGCGCGTCACGCCACCCACGACGATGAACGTTTGAAGGCCCAGAGTGAACGAGAGCCCGGCCGCGATGAGTTTCCCGTAACCGTCGGAAATGCCGACCGCTGCGCGCAGCCCGCGCTGCACGATAATCGCGTAGAGCGTGAGAAGCGCGAACACGCCCACGAGCCCCACCTCTTCGGCGACCGACGCGAAAATGAAGTCAGACTGCGCGAACGGAACGGTGTCCTGGCGGCCTTCGCCGAGGCCGACGCCGAACAGGCCGCCATTCGCGATGCCGAAGATGCCGTTGTTAATCTGCCCGCAGTTGCTGAAGTTTCCGCTGCCCATGGGGTCGAGCCAGCACTCGAAGCGGCGCTGCACGTGACCGAGCTTGAGCACGTAGTAGATTCCCGGGGGTGCGAACATGAGGGCGCCGATGATGAACCAGCTCAGGCGGTCCGTTGCGGTGTACAGCATGACGACGAAGAGCCCGAAGAACAACAGGGACGTGCCAAGGTCATTTTGGAAGACGAGAACGGCGGTCGCGCCGGCCCACGCGAACAGGAGCGGGCCGAGATCCGACCAGCGGGGCAGGGTAATGCCAAGGACGCGCGGTCCCGCTAGGGCCAGTGTGTCGCGCCTCGAGACGAGGAAGCCGGCGAAGAACATCGCGAAGAGGATCTTCGCGACTTCGGCGGGCTGGAATGAATAGCCCGCGATCCGGATCCAAATCCGTGCGCCATAGTTGGCGGCGCCAATGCCGGGGGCAAGCGGCAGGAGTAGGAACAGGAGTCCGACGGCACCTGTGATCCAGGTGTAGCGGCGGAGCTGGCGGTGATCCCTCATGAGCATGAGAACGGCGACGACGCACGCGAGGCCGAGCGCTGTCCACATGACCTGGCGCGAGGCGAAACCATGCGCCCAGGACGTGTATTTCTCGTAGACGAGATCCACGCTCTTGATCGTGGCGAGGCCGATGAGGTTGATCAGGAGAGCGGTGGGCAGGAGCAGCGGATCGGCATACGAGATGCGCGCTGCCGCAACGATGTACACGATGAGCGCCCCGACACCGAGCCCGCCAATCTGCCACCAGGTTGATGTGGCGATCTGTTCATTGCGCCCGAGGTCGACGAGGACGTTCGCGCCGAGACCGATCGCGAAGGCAGCCAGAAGCAGAACAAGGTGCAAGATGCGCCGTGTTCGTGTCTGGTAGCTGATGACCGTCGCCATTAGCGCCCGCCGTCCGAGGGAGCCTGGCCGGTTTCGGCCCCGCCGCCACTATCGCTTGCGCCGGTCTGCGGGTCTTTCGAGAGGCGCCCCTCCGCCGCGAGCTGCGCGACGATGCGGTCGGCGTCGTCTCTGTTCTTTGCGCTGATGGTGTTTGTGACCTGGGTTTGGGTCACGGGTTGAAGGTCGCTGAGGACCACGTCGGTGACGGCCTCTTCGTGGGAGAGCGAGAGGGGGCCGAGGTCTTGCGCGATGCCCTTGTAGATGACGACCTGTGAGCCGTTGGTGCCGACGTAGTACTGATCTTGCGTCCAGTT
Organism: Dermabacter sp. HMSC08H10; assembly: GCF_001807585.1. Lineage (NCBI taxonomy): Bacteria > Bacillati > Actinomycetota > Actinomycetes > Micrococcales > Dermabacteraceae > Dermabacter > Dermabacter sp. HMSC08H10. The sequence goes on along the minus strand of NZ_KV789415.1, from coordinate 39,205 downwards.
GTAGGCGAACCAGGCACCACCGACGAGAAATGCGGCGATGAGGGTGAAGAGCGCCGCCACCGGCCAGTTCGAGCGCCGCGGGGGTTCCTCTTCGTAGTCTTCGTCTTCGTACGGCGCCTCTTCGCGCGTGAGCGCGGCGGCGCGTGCGGCGGGTCCCGTCGCGGCGGTGGGGCGATGGCGGTCGCGGGCGGCGGCACCAACGACGATGTTTCCACTCGAGGGCCCGGGATCGCCCTTGTGAAGGTCATCGATGTCGATGACGTCGGCGATGACGCACGTGATGTTGTCGGGGCCGCCCGCTTTGAGGGCGAGTTCGACGAGGTGCTCGGCGCATTCATCGGGGTCGTCGATGCTCGAGAGGACGTCGCTGATGGTTTCGAACGAGACGAGCCCCGAGAGGCCATCGGAGCACAGCATCCAGCGGTCGCCTGGGACGGCTGGTTTGAGGCTCAGGTCGAGTTCGGGATCGGCGTCGACATCACCGAGGACGCGCATGATCATAGAGCGCTGCGGGTGGCGTTCAGCTTCTTCCGGGGTGAGGCGCCCTTCGTCGATGAGGCGCTGCACGAACGTGTGGTCTTTTGTGACCTGGGTGCACGTGCCTTCGCGCACAAGGTAGGCGCGGGAGTCACCGATGTGGACGAGCGCGAACTTATTGCCCGCGCGCAAGAGCGCGGTGACGGTCGTGCCGAGGCCCGCGAGGAGGGGTTCTTCGCGTGCGCGCCGCAGGATGGCATCGTTTGCGTCAAGGACGGCGCCCTCGAGTGCGGCGACGATGTCGGTTCCAGGTGCGTCGGTTTCGAGTTCCGCAAGCGTGCCCACGGCGACTGAGCTGGCGACGTCGCCACCGGCGTGGCCCCCCATCCCGTCGGCGACGACGAGAAGGTGGGAGCCGGCATAGCCGGAGTCCTGGTTGTTCGAGCGTACGAGCCCGACGTCTGTTTTCGCTGCGTAGCGCAACGCGATGGTCATCGGGGGCCTCGCCTCAATTCAATCTGAGTGTTGCCGATCGTGATGGCGGCGCCTGGCTTGAAGGGCGCGGCGGCTCCTTCGAGGGGCTTGCCAGCGAGGGTCGTGCCGTTAGTTGAGCCCAGGTCCTCGACGTACCACTCGCCATCGTGAGGGAATACGCGCGCGTGGCGGTTGGACGCGTATTCGTCGGAAAGCACGAGGGTGCATTCCGGGGCGCGGCCGATGAGGATCGGCGAGGCCGCGAGGCGGATCGTGGTGCCGCGAAGGGGGCCTGCGGTGACGACCAGCTGGGTTTGAACCGCGTTCGGATCGGTGGTTTTTTGACCTTGTTGGAGAGCGGAAGGGTCGCTCACCGTGCGTCTCTCGGCGCCTGCTTTTCGGCCGCTTCCGCCGCGCGTGATGACCGTGGTTCCGAAGAGGTCGTTGCGCAGGACGAGGAGCGCAACGATCACGAAGAGCCACAGCGCAACGACGAAACCGAAGCGCAGGACGATGAGGGTTAGCTCGCTCACGCGGACCTCACCACTCGGAGGGCGCGCCCGTAGGCAAAATGACGGTGAGACGCGTGCGCCCGATGCGGATCGTCGCGCCGTCGGGGAGCCCGGTGGGGGTCGTAATGCGCTCGCCGTTCACGAAGGTGCCGTTCGTGGAGCCAAGGTCCGTCGCGGTCATCGATGTGCCGTCAACGCGGAGTTCAAGGTGGTGGCGGCTCACGCCCGTGTCGTCGAGGATGATGTCGCTATCGCCGCCGCGGCCGATCACGGTGACGCGGCCCGTGAGGAGGTACTGCTGGCCGTCGATTTCGAGGATCGGCTGGAAGTTTTCGCCGCCCGTCGTCGCCGGTGCGAGCGAGGAGCGCTCGGTGCTCGATTCGGTTTCGAAGCGCCCGGCCTTGACGTCATCGTCGCGCTTGAGCGCGACGGTTACGTTCCCCACAAACAGGTATTTCTGCTGATCGGCGTGATCGACGAGGATCCGCTGGAGTTCATCAACGAGGGTGTCCTCCCACGAGGCGAACCGTTCGTAATCCACCGAGTTGAGGTACACGGAGTACGTGTTGGGTGCGAGCGTGCGGGCGCGGTCGAGGACCTGAATCTGATCGTCGCATTCGCGCTTGAGCCCTTGGGCGAGGTCGAGTGGCTTGATGCTGCCGCCGCGCGAGAACACGTTCGACACTCCGCGGTCGAGGCTGCGCTCGATTCGGTCGAGAAAACTCAACGTGGGTCTCCTTGGGTAAACGTCGTACGCCGCGAGTCTATCGCGTGTCATGCACGCACGATTCGTTCAGATGTAATGATGTGGTGGAGGATTGGTGCATGAGTGATGTGCACGCGAATCCCGCCCACGTTGATCCGGAGTCTCTTGAGCCGCTTCTTTCGTCCTTGAGTTTTGATTCGGCCGTTGGCCTCATCAGTTCCGACGGTCGCTTAATCACCGCGTACGGGGATCTTGACCGAGTGTTCCCGCTCGCGAGTGTCTCGAAGCTGATCGCGACGTACGCCGCGCTCGTCGCAATCGATCGCGGAGCCCTTGCCCTTGATGACGCTGCAGGTGAAGAGACTCCGCAGGGCTGCACTGTCGAACACCTGCTCGCCCACGCCGCCGGTTACGCGTTCGAGGGCGGGGAGTTCCTTGCCGCGCCGGGAAAGCGCCGCATGTACACGAATGCGGGGATCGAGCAGCTCGGGCGCGTCGTCGCGCGCGCGGTCGGAACGGATTTTGACCGGTGGGTGTGCGAGAGCGTGACGGAGCCGCTCGGGATGGAGACCGTCGAGGTAGCCGGCTCGCCCGCCAAAGATTACCGCGCAAGCATCGAGGATCTTCTTGTACTTGGCCGGGAGTTCTTGACTCCCACGCTCATTTCTTCCGAGCTCGCCGAATCAGCGCATCGCCCCCATTTCCCGGGCCTTTCCGGTGTGCTTCCCGGTTACGGCCGCCAAAGCCCGAATGACTGGGGTCTGGGTGTGGAGATCAAGGGGAAGAAGGAGCCGCACTGGACGGGCGCGCTCAACTCGGCCCGCACGTTCGGGCACTTCGGGCAGTCGGGGTCGTTCCTCTGGGTTGACCCGGAAGCGATCCCGGGTGGGCTCAGCGCGGCATTTTTGTCGTCGAAGCCGTTTGGCGAGGAGCACGCCGGCGTGTGGCCCGCTCTCAACGACACCCTCGTTCGCGCGGCGCGAGCTCGTTCCTGAACAGCAATAGTGTTCATTAGGTCACTATTGTGGAGTGACGACACGAGGCGAGAGGACGAGCAATGCAGCAGGCCATCAACGAGGCTAGGGACCGAGGGCTCCGCATTATTGTCGCGGGCGGTGACGGTTTTTGCGGCTGGCCTACGGCGCTGTACCTCTCGAAGCAGGGGCACGAGGTCACGATTATTGACTCCCTTGTGCGTCGCGACATCGATGACGAACTCGGCTCGAACTCAGTGACCCCGATTCTCCCTCTCGAGCAGCGAGTCGCCGCATGGGAGGAAGTCTCGGGTTCACGTATCGACGTTCGGATCGGCGATCTTAGCGACTACGAGTTTCTGAGCGCAGTCGTCACCGACGTGCAACCCGAGGCCTTCGTGCACTTCGCCGAACAACGAAGCGCCCCGTACTCGATGATCGACCGTGAGCACGCCATTTACACGCAGCGCACGAACGTCGAGGGGACGCTCAACGTGCTCTGGGCGATCCGCGACTACGCTCCCGAATGTCACCTCGTGAAGCTCGGGACGATGGGCGAATACGGCCAGCCCAATATCGACATCGAGGAAGGCTTCATCGAGATCGAGCATCGCGGCCGCAAGGACCGCCTGCCGTTTCCGAAGCAACCGGGCAGCTTCTACCACCTCTCCAAGGTGCACGACAGCGACAACATCATGTTCGCGTGCAAGATCTGGAATATCGCCGCGACCGACCTCAACCAGGGCATCGTCTACGGGCTCCACACGAATGAGACCCGCATGGACCCCCGCCTCGTGAATCGCTTCGACTATGACGCGGTGTACGGCACGGCGCTCAATCGCTTCCTCATTCAGGCAGCCGTCGGCCACCCCCTCACGGTGTACGGGGAAGGCTCCCAAACACGTGCGTACCTCAATATCGAGGACACCGTGCGGTGCATCGAACTCGCGTGCACGAACCCCGCGCAGCCTGGAGAGTTCCGCGTGTTCAACCAGTTCACCGAGTCCTTTAGCGTCGAGGAACTCGCCGTCAAAGTCGTCGCAGCAGCCTCGACGCTCGGGATCGATGCTCAGATCAATCACGTCGAGAACCCGCGCGTCGAGAAGTACAACCACTACTACAACGCGGTCAACACTCGCCTCATTGACCTCGGCCTTGAGCCGCACCTTCTTACGGAGGGTGTGCTCGCCGAGATTCTCGAGGTGGCCCGCACACATGCGGGGCGTGTGAGGAACGAGCTGATCCTCCCGAGCGTGACGTGGCGCTAGCAGACTCCGCCGCCCGCGGCCGGATGCGCGTGCTCCTCGTGACCGAGACGTTCGTGCCGAGCGTTGACGGGGTCGTCACGCGCCTGAGCCACCTCGTCGATCATCTCCTTAGCGAGGGGCACGAGGTGGAGATCATCGCGCCGGGGCTCGGCATCGACGAATACGAGGCAGCGTCGGACCCCAAGAACTCACGCCGGAGCCCTGGCGCCCCCATTCACGGCGCCTCAACCGTGCGCGTGCCCTTTTACCCGAGTCGGCCCTGGTCGCTCCCCACACCCTCGGTGCACCGCATGACCGAGCGAGTGGTGCGGGAGTTTCGCCCCGACGTCATTCACGCCGCTCAGCCGATCCTGCTGGGACGCGCGGCCGTTCGCGCCGCCCGCCGACACCGCATTCCTCTCGTCGCGAGCTACCACACGAATCTTCCCGCCTATCTTTCGCGCTACCGCGCATGGGCGTGGAGCGCACCACTCATCGCGCGCGCAACCCGCCGCATGCACCGCGATGCCCAGATCAATGCCGTCACGAGCGAGGCCATGCGCAGCGAGGCTCGTGCACTCGGGCTCGAGCACGTGCACGTCGTGCGCAGGGCAGTGGACACGCGCCTCTTCCACCCCGGTGATAGCCCGACGGCCGCTTTGCCTTGCGACAACCAAGATTCCAGGTTGCGGCTGCTTTTCGTCGGGCGGCTTGCGGCCGAAAAAGACCTCACCCGACTCGTGCCCCTCATGCACCGCCGCGATGATCTAGAGCTCACGCTCGTGGGCGATGGGCCACAGCGCGCCAACCTCGAACGCGATTTTCGCGGAACCCGCACACACTTCGCAGGGGTTCTCCGCGGCGAAAAGCTTGCGCAGACCTACCGCGACCACGACCTGTTCGTATTTCCCTCCGTGACCGAGACACTTGGCCTCGTGCTACTGGAGGCGATGGCCTCGGGCCTGCCGCCGCTCGCCGCACGCTCAGGCCCGACGATGGAGCAAATTGTTGATGGCGACACGGGGTTCCTGTTCAGCGACGAGAACGAACTCGAACGCTGTCTCGAGGCGCTCGCGGGTGAACGAGGTGCACGGATAAGGGCGTCCGTGGGTGCCGCAGCGCGCCGCGAAGCCGAAAAGCATTCGTGGGCAGCCGCGAGCGAAGATTTCGTGGACCTGTACCGCCGTGCGCTCGCGGGCGGATAGGGCGACGAGATCTACTTCTTAGTGCCGTACAGCAGCCAGGTTGGGCGCGTGGTTGCGATCCAGCGCATTCCCGCGACCGCGAGGATCGACACGATGCCGAGCAGAATCGCCGGGGTGTAGTTTCGCGTTGCGGGCTCGGTCTCCGGTTGCAGCGCGAGCGTGAGCGCCACGGCAACCCCGACGGTGGCTACGCCAAGGACGATGCCGACGACCATAAAGGTGCGCGCGAATGTGCGCAGCCACGCCTCGCCGTCCGCTGGGTACCCCACTCCCGCGCGGTGTTTCTTTGCGGCGATGCCCGCGATGCATCCCGCAACGAGCGCGCCAATCACCCATGCAACGAAAAGTCCGAGCGAAAGCCACCACGTGATTTGCGAGGCGGCAAGCCCTGCGAGGACGCCCGCGAGGGCGCCAAGCAACCCGAGGCGCGCGAGGAAGGCCGCGCCTTCGGCGTCGGTGTCGAGGTTCGGCGGGAAAGCCGCGAACGCGTCGGCACCGTAGCCTTGGGCGTTCCAGTCCTGCGACTCGCTCATGAGGTCATCCCTTCGGTGAGGCCGCTGCCTTTGCTGCGGCGGGCAATGCGGCGATGATGCGTTCAAGGATATCGGGAGTGTGGGCCCTAGAGACGAAATACGCCTCAAACGCGCTCGGCGGCATGTAGATGCCCTGGGCGAGCATCGCGTGGAAGAACCGAGCGAAGGCATCGGTGTCCTGGGATTTTGCGTCCTCATAGCAGCGCACGTCGCGATCGGTGAAGAACACGGAGAAGAGGGTGCCGAAGCGGTTGATCGAGTGCGGCACGCCTTCGGCGCTCAGCGCGTCGTCGAATGCAGAAATGAGGGTTGTTGCCGAATCGTTGAGCTGCGCGTAAAGCGCGCCATCGAGCTGGCTCAACGTCGCGATGCCCGCGGCGGTTGCGAGAGGGTTACCCGAGAGAGTGCCCGCTTGATAGACGGGGCCGAGGGGAGAGAGGCGTTCCATAATGTCGGCCCGGCCGCCGAAGGCGCCCACCGGCATGCCACCGCCGATGACCTTGCCGAAGGTCACGAGATCCGGCACGACGCCATCGATCCCGTGGGCTCCCGTAGCGCTCGCGCGAAAGCCGGTCAGGACTTCGTCGACAATGAGGAGCGCACCGGCCGCGTGCGCCTCATCGAGGAGGAATGCGTTGAAGTCGCCCGGGTCGATGACGCCCATGTTGCACGGGGCGCCCTCGGTGATCACCGCGGCGATGTTCTCTCCGTGTTCGGCGAACGCTTCGCGCACCGCCTCGCGGTCGCCGTAGGGAAGCACGAGAGTTTCGGCAGCCGTCGGATCCGTGACTCCCGCCGAGCCCGGCAGTGAGAACGTGGCTACCCCCGAACCTGCCTCCGCGAGCAGCGAATCGACGTGGCCGTGGTAGCAGCCCGCGAACTTCACAATGAGATCGCGCCCCGTGAAGCCGCGCGCGAGGCGCAGTGCGCTCATGGTTGCCTCGGTTCCCGAGTTCACCATGCGAAGCTTTTCGACCGCGGGGACGCGATCGATCACGAGTTCGGCGAGGCGAATTTCGCCCTCGTGGGGAGCGCCGAAGCTCAGCGAGTGCGCCGCGGCCTCAGTGACGGCGTTGACGACGGTCGCCTCGGCATGGCCGAGAATCATCGGTCCCCATGAGCCCACGAGGTCCACGTATTCGTTTCCCTCGGCGTCCGTGAGGAGCGCACCGTTGCCACTCACGAGGTACGGGGGAGTGCCGCCCACGCTCCCGAAGGCGCGCACGGGCGAATTCACCCCGCCGGGAATGACGTGCTGCGCGCGGGCGAAGAGTTCGGCGTTCGTGGGCATCAAGACCTCCTAGATTGAGCGGTGATCAGGCGAATTCGCGAAGGTGAGGGGGAAGATCGGCGAGGAGCTTCGCTGCGTACGGCGCGTAGTAGGTGAGCACGTGGGCGGCCCCCGCTCGCTTGAATGCCAGGAGAGACTCGAGAACTGCGCGATCGCGGTCAAGCCAGCCGTTCTCGCACGCCGCCTCGATCATCGCGTACTCGCCAGAGACCTGGTAGGTGCCAACGGGAACGGGGCTCGCGGCCGCAACGTCGGCAAGCACATCGAGATAGGGCAGCCCGGGCTTGACCATGATCATGTCGGCGCCCTCGCCGAGGTCGAGCTCGAGCTCGCGAAGCGCCTCGCGCCCGTTCGCCGGATCCTGCTGGTAGGTCTTGCGATCGCCCGTCAGTGACGAATCGACGGCTTCGCGGAACGGCCCGTAGAACGCGGAGGCATACTTCGCGGTGTAGGCGTAAATCGCGACGTTCGTGAAGCCTTCCGAATCGAGCGCGTCGCGGATAGCGGCGATCTGGCCGTCCATCATGCCCGAGGGGGCAACAACGTGGGCACCCGCGCGCGCCTGAGCGAGGGCCATCTCGCGATAGACCTCGAGCGTCGCGTCATTGTCCACGCCACCATCCTGGTCGAGGACCCCGCAGTGGCCGTGATCCGTGAATTCATCGAGGCACAGATCGGCCATCACCAGCAGCGAATCGCCGAGCTCGTCACGCAGGCGCGAGATAGCGACGTTCAGAATCCCGTTCGGGTCGGTTGCGCCGGATCCGACGGCATCCTTCTTCTCGGGGATGCCAAACAGCATGATGCCGCCAAGACCGAGGTCGGCGGCTTCGCGGGCGGCCGTGACGAGGGAATCGAGCGAATGCTGCACGACGCCGGGCATCGACGCGATGGGGCGAGCCTCGCTCGCACCCTCGCGCACGAATGCCGGAAGAATGAAATCGGCGCTGCGCAGGGTCGTCTCGCGATTAAGACGGCGCATCGCGTCGCTCGCGCGAAGGCGGCGGGGGCGATGGAAGGGGCGCTTCACGGTCATTACTCGGTGTCCTTTCCCAGTACTTCGGCAACGGCTTCAGCGAGCGCGCGATCACTTGGATCTTTCGCGACCGCTGCAACCGGGAGATTCACGCTGATCGCCGCTTCCTCGCTCGGCTTGCCGATCACGACGAGTTTCGTACTCTCGTGGATCGCGAGCTGTGAGAGAGCGCGCACGATCATGGGGCTCGTCGCGACGACGGCGCTGAAGCCGCCTGCGGCGAGATTGTCGACGACGTCGCGCGGTTGTGGGATCGTCTTGGGGCGGTAGGCGGTCTCGCGCTGGACGTCGTATCCGGCCATGCGGAGCGCGAGCTCGAGCTGCGGCGCGGCAGCGGAACTCACGGGATAGAAGATGCGCTGAGCGAGTCCGTCCCCACCCTGCTGATTGACGGGGAAGACATCGATGAGAGAGGCGGCGCTTCCTTGTGCGATGGTCTCGACCTCGAGGCCCGCTTCGCGCGCGGCAGCTGCCGTCGCTTCGCCGACCGCAGCGGCCTTGAATTCCTGGACGGCGGGAAGCTCCGACCATTCGGGCAACGCTCGAAGCGCTTTGACCGTCGTGACTGACGTGAGGAGAAGCCAATCGAACTCGCCGTGCGCGAGGTCGCGAAGGGCATCGCGCAGATCGGCGTCCGTTTCGAACGAGAACTCCGTGAACGGAGAATGCACGGCCTCAAAACCGCGAGCGTTGAGCTCCGCGACGAGGCCTTCGCCGCGCCCCTCGGGGCGCGTCACAAGAACGGGTGCTGTCATGCTAGCCACTCCTCAGCAAGTAGATCTCGGGCGCCAGCGGCGAGCATGTCCTCCGCAAGCGCCCTGCCCGCGGCCTCGGCCGAGGCCGCCGTCACCGGTGTATCCGTGCGGCTTTCGCGAACAAGATGCGTGTTTCGACCGTATACCCCGGCCTTGAGAACGAGTCGATTATCGTCCGTGACCTCGGCGAATGCGGCGACCGGCGCCGAGCAACCCGCCTCGAGCGCGCGCAAGAGAGTGCGCTCGGCGATCGTCGCAAACCTGGTCGGAAGGTGATCGAGCGCCTCGAGCGCGCGAGCGAGGTCGCTTTCGCGGTCGAGATCCTCGCGAACCTCAACCGCGAGCGCCCCCTGCGCGGGCGCAGGCAGAAACTGCCACGGATCGAACGATTCGGCGATGCGGTTCCCAAACCCGAGCCTATGCAGGCCCGCCGCGGCGAGAACAACCGCATCGAGCTCTCCCCGCTCGGCATACGCCATACGTGTCTCGATGTTGCCGCGGATCGGAACCACCTCGAGATCGGGCCTCGCGAGCATGAGCTGCGCTGCGCGTCGCGGGCTCCCGGTGCCCACGCGCCCGCCCCGAGGGATCGCGTCGAGGCTCGCAACCCCCGCGCGAGTAACGAGAGCGTCGGCGGGGTTTTCTCGCACGGGAACCGCCGCGAGGCGAATCCCGTCGGCTGGCAGCGTGGGAAGGTCCTTGAGCGAATGGACGACGACGTCGACCTCGCCGGCCAGAAGAGCCTCGCGGACGGCGGAGACGAACACCCCGGTGCCGCCGATACGCGTGAGCGGGCTCGTGCGGTCGCGATCCCCGTGAGTGGACACGTTGACGAGCTGGAAACCGTCGGAATCTCCCTCGCCCCCTGCCACCAACTGACGCGCAACCCACGCGGACTGCGTGCGAGCGAGCGCGGAGGCGCGAGTGCCGAGCCGCATCATGCGAACGTGCCTTCCGGGGTGCGCACGAGGCAGCACTCGAGTCCGCAGTCACCGGTGCGCTTCTCGTTCTCGAGCGCTCCGGGGAGGTCGATCATTGCTTGGCGTTCAAAGCCGGGCGTGACAGCTTCCTGAACGAGGTCGGCGAGGGCACCGATAAAGCGGTCGTCGCTGCCCGAGGTTGCCACTCGCACAAAGGCGAGGCCCTTGTCTTCGGCGGTTTCTTTCGCCTCGGTGTCGAGGTCCCACACGACTTCGACGTGATCGGTTACGAAGCCGATCGGCACGACAACGACAGCCGAGCGTCCCTCGAGCTCATCGATGACGTCGTTGATGTCCGGCTCGAGCCACGGCACGTGCGGTGCACCCGAACGCGATTGGTAGACGAGCCGGTAGTTCTCGGGAGTGTGCGCAGCGCCCAGCTCTTCGCGCACGCGGGCCATGACGTACTCGATCGCTGCTTCGTGCTGAGCGACGTACCAGCCGCCCGAGCCCTTCTCCCACGTGTGTCGTGGCCCCGAGACATCCGCCATGCTCGTGGGAATCGAGTGCGTCGAGAAGAGGATCTCGATCGCTTCGGGCTCGTGCCCGTTTGCGCGGTGCGCCTCCAGTGCGCTCTTCACGCCGTCGACGACGGGCTCGAGGAACCCCGGGTGGTTGTAATACACGCGGGCCTTATCGATCGCGAGCGTCCCCTTCAGCCCAGTCTCGTCGAGGGCTTTGCGGAAATCCTCGTGGTACTGGTGGCAACTCGAGTAGCTCGAGTACGCGCTCGTCACGAGACCCACAACTTTCGTGTGGCCGTCGTCGTGCATGTCGCGGACGGTATCGGCAACGTAGGGCTCCCAGTTGCGGTTGCCCCAGTACACGGGAAGGTCGATGCCGCGGCGCTTCAACTCCGCTTCGAGACGCGCGATGAGGGCGCGATTTTGCTCGTTGATCGGGCTCTTCCCGCCGAGCGCGCGGTAGTGGGTCGCGACCTCTTCGAGGCGCTCATCGGGGATGCCGCGCCCGCGCGTGACATTGCGCAGGAACGGGATCACGTCCTCGTGTTTTTCGGGTCCGCCGAACGAAGAGAACAGCACTGCCGTGTAGGCGCCGCCGTTCTCGGTCACTGCCGCCTCGGTCACAGAAGCACCTCCACGACCTCGTCGAGCTCGGCGATGCGGTGGCCCGTGTGGAAGGGAAGCTCTTCGCGCACGTGCAGGCGTGCCTTCGTGTAGCGCAGGTGGCGCATCATGTCGACGAGCTCCGGGAGGGTGTCGGCCTCAAAGCTCAGGAGCCACTCGTAGTCGCCGAGCGCGAACGCGGCGGTCGTGTTGCCCCACACGTTCGGGTATTCGCGGCCGTACATGCCGTGCTCTTTCATCATCTCGCGGCGCTCATCTTCCTCAAGGAGGTACCAGTCGTAGCTGCGCACGAACGGGTACACGGTGATCCAGTCCTTGCGCTCCTTATCGGCCTCCATGAATGCGGGCTTGTGGCTGCGCGAGAATTCGTGGCCGCGGTGCACGCCCATCGCCTGCCATTCCTTCTCGAGGTAGGTGCCTGCGATCGAGTTCTCGAACAGGCGCAGGGCTTCCTGGAGTGCCTCGGGGCGCTCGGAGGCGAGCCACACCATGAGGTCGGCCTCCGCCCGGAAACCGGAAACATCGTAGAAGCCGAGCACCTCGACGTCTGCACCGGCGAGTGAGGCGACGGTACGCTCGAGATCCTCGAGCACCTGTTCGGGGCTCACGATGCCCTCATCGTTCAGCCCGCCGATCTTGCGGTAGACGGAATAGGCGGTGAAACGGATTTCTTCTGTGACGTCCTCGCTCATGAGTGAGTCCTTTCTTCGTGTGGTGTTGGGCGTTGTCGCGAGGCGAGCTCGCGTGTGAAACGGGTGATGGCCTCAAGCCCGTTGCCGGCGCGCCACGCGCCGGTCAGCTCGAGGTGGGGGAGGGCGGCGCCCGCTCCCGTATCGCGCTCGAGAGCGTGTGCGAGTGTCTCGAGGGCGGCTGTGTGGCCCGGGCCGGATTGGCGCATCGTGCCGGTCCAGTCGGTGAGGGCCCAGTTCGCGACGGAAAGGTCCGACGGCTCCATCCCGAATATTGCGGCCGCATCGTCGATCGCGAGCCACGGGAACTGTTCGGGCCCCGGCAGCTCTCCATCCTCGCCGGGGCTGTAGGAGAGCCGAACGACGGCGCGTCCGGGCTTCGAGGCGTTGGCGGCTCGGTGGATGTGCTCCCACTTGGCGCTCGCGTGAGTCATGGCCTTCGCGCGGATTGAGGTGGCGGCGGGAGCGACGAGGACGCCGTTGCCGCGCGGCTTCGCATTCAATTCTGGATTATCGAGCACGAGCGTGGCGAGGCGAACCGGGGTTGCGGGCGCGAGAGGGATGAGGCTTGCGATGTGTGGCGCGGGGGCACTGAGGAGGTGTTGCGCGAGTTCGGGTCCCGTGGCGATGACGATGCTGCGAGCCTTGAATTCGCGCGTGAAAGCTGCCGCTCGGGTCCCGGCAGTCACGGTCCAGGTGCCGTCGGCGCTCGACGCACGCAGTCCAAGCGCGGGGGTCTGGGTGAAGATCTGGCCCCCGTGCTCTTCGATGTCGCGCGCGAGCGCCTTCGGCAGCTCCGCCATCGACGGCGCGAGCGAATGCACCGCGGAACCCGAGCTTGAGCGCGCCCCTCGCTTCTCGAGGATCTCTTCGATCGCTTTGCGCGCGCTCCCGAGCGCCTGCACCCTTTCTGGAAGCGTTGGCATGACGGCGCGTAGCTCGAGTTTTTCCGGGTCCGCGGAGTGCACGCCACGAATGATGGGAGCGACGAGGCGCTCGAGGACTTTTCTGCCGTAGCGCGCGGTGACGAATTCTGCGACCGTCACGGACTCTTCCGAGGCGCGGGAGGCGGGAACGAAACGCTCGCACCACGCGCGCAGCGCTCCCCAGAACCCGAGGGCCTCACGAACATCCGTGGCGAGTGGGCGGGCGGGCATGCCCAAAACGGCATTGCGCGGGGAGGCGTAGGCGTGCGTGTCTCCAACGATGAAGCTCGACCCCGTCGCCGGGGACACGACCTGCTTTTCGAGCCCGAGGTCTTTCACGAGCGAAAGCATATTTCCGCCGCCGATCGCGAAGGCCTCCGCCCCCGTGTTCGCCTCGATTCCCTCGAGCGTGTGCGACCACACGGCTCCACCAACGTGGTCGCTGGCCTCGAGAAGAACAACCGTGTCACCGCGCATCGCGCGTTCGCGCGCGTAGATAAGTCCAGAAACTCCACCACCGACGACAACGGTGTCAAGCGTGCGCATTGCAGGTACTCCTACTGCTCGTGGATGAAGGCCACGAGATCGGTGAGGACATGCGGGTCCGTCTGAGGTGGCACCCCGTGGCCGAGGTTGACGACGTGCCCGGCGGCAGCGCGGCCCTCGCGCACGATGCGCTCGGCCTCGGTGAAGCGGGCTTTTTCCGAGGAGAACAGGAGGGCCGGGTCGAGGTTTCCCTGCAGGCCCGTGCCCGCCGGGAGGGTTTCAACGGCGGTGGGAATGGGGGTGCGGTGGGCGAGTCCGACGGTTGTCGCACCTGCCTCGAGGATGGCGGTGAGCATGTGCCCCGTGCCAACGCCAAAGTGGGTCCGGGGCACATCGAGGTCCTGGACGTAGGTGAAGGTGTGCGTGGAAAAAGGCAGGACGTGGGTGCGGTAGGTGGCTTCGGAGAGGGAACCCGCCCACGAGTCGAAAAGCTGGACAGCGCTCGCACCCGCTTCAACCTGGGCGCGGAGAAACTCGCCCGAGATATCAGCGACCCACTGGGCGAGGCGGCCCCACAATTCGGGCTCGGCGCTCATCAGTGCGCGGGTGCGAAGGTGGTCGCGGCTCGGGCGCCCCTCAACCATATAGCTCGCGACCGTAAATGGAGCACCGCAGAAACCGATCAGAGGGGTGGAACCGAGTTCCGCGACGGTAAGGCGCACGGCCTCACGAATCGGCTCGAGAGCGGTGCGGTAGACGTCGTCGACCGAGGGAAGCTTGTCGATATCCGCTTTAGAACGCACGGGGTGGGCGAGCACGGGTCCAACACCGGGTTCGATGCTCACGTCGATGCCCGCAAGCTTGAGCGGGACCATGATGTCGGAAAAGAAAATGCCGGCATCGACACCGTGCCTGCGCACCGGTTGAAGTGTGATTTCCGCGGCAAGCTCGGGCATGAGGCAGCTCTCGAGCATGCCGATACCTTCTCGAACCTTGCGGTATTCGGGTAGGGAGCGCCCCGCCTGGCGCATGAACCACACACTTGGCGGCGCGTCAGCAACGGCCGACCCTTGCCCGGCTAGGCGTTGCACAAGAGCGCTTTCGCGCGGCGAATTCGAAGCTGTCATGGCATCACGTGAACGGTGAGAGAGAGGCAAAGTAGCGTGGTCATCGCCTCTATTGTGCCCGATGTCGATGAGAAAGACGTCCCAGCTGACTTAGGCTAGGTGCATGCTGATTGCCCTGAGAGCGACCCACGACAATCTCGGGCTCGATGGACTCGAGCGCGTCACCCGCGGATCGGCGCAGCTCGATGAACAGCTTGCCGCCCTTAACGAGGGCCACCCCGAACAGCCCCTCACCGGCTGGGTGTGCCTCGCGACGTGCAACAGGCTTGAAATTTACGCGGATGTTGACCTCTTCCACGACGCCATCGATCTCGTCACCCGCGCCGTTCACCACACGAGCGGCCTGCCGCGCGAGGAGGTCGCTCGCATGCTCGTCGTCGATGCCGGCATCATCTCGGCTCGGCACATGTACGAGGTTGCCGCAGGTATGAACTCCCAGGTGCTCGGTGAGGCCGAGATCACCGGCCAAGTGCGGGCGAGCTTCACGAACGCCCTCGCCGCCGGGCACACCACCACGCTCCTCAACGACCTGTTTCAGGGGGCGTTGCGCACCGCAAAGCAAGTCACCTCGAAAACCAAGGTTGGAGCCGCCGGGCGAAGCTCCGTCGCGGTCGCCCTCGACTCCGCGCACCTCTTTCGGACCGAGCTCGAGGGGCGCGACGCTCTCCTGATCGGCACCGGTGCCATGGCCCGCGTGGCAAGCGCCGAGCTCCACCTCAGGGGAGTCGGCAGCCTTCACGTGTTTTCCCCCAGCGGCCGCGCCGAACAGTTTGCCGATTCGCACGGTGCCCTGCCGGTAGCGCCCGAGAATCTCGAAGCGACACTCGCAAAGGCCACCGTCGTCATTGCCGCCTCCGGCGGCGGCACGCATTCGATCGACGCTCCCATGCTCGCCCGCGCCCTTGAACAGCGGGCGACGAGCGAAGACCTCGTAATGCTGGACCTGGCGCTTCACAGCGACATCGAGCCCGCAGCGGTAACACTCCCGGGCGTGCGCGTCATCCCGCTCGAATCGATCAGAGCCGGCGAAAGCGGCCACGGCGAGATCACGCGCGCACGCGAACTGATCGACACCGGCGTCGTACGATTCGAAGAACGCCAGCAGATCCGCGCCGTCGACCCCGCCGTGAGCGCCCTGCGTCGAAGCGTCAAGGAGATGATCGTTCTCGAAGTGGACGAGGTGCGCCGAACCTCCGGCGAAGCCGCAGCTGAACAGGTGCAGCGCTCGCTGGGGCGCGTCTACAAGAAGTTCCTTCATTCCCCGATGGTGCGCGCGCAAGAGCTCGCCAAGACCGGCCAGGCTCATCAGTTCCTCGAAGCCGTCCACACAATTTTTGGGGTGGACGTCTCGGGAACACTGAGCGTCGATGGGACCGGGGCGCCGTCGGAACCGACCGCGCCCACAACAGACGGCCTCGAACGTCCGCCGATGACCGTTGCCACGATGGAGAACATGCGCCGCGAACTGGACGCGATGCAAGCCGCCGAGGCGCGGCAGGCCGCTCAGTCCACGACGCAGGGAGACCAGTATGTTTGACGATCGCGTTGAGATGAGTGAAGGTGCGAGCGAGCGCCTGCGCGCACTCCTGAGCGAGGTGGCCCCGGCTTCAAGCGCGAGCGCCTTCGCGTCGCTTCCCGCGCTCCTCGTCGACGGGGACGACACCCCCGAGGTGATCCATGCGCGCATCGACCTGGCGCTCCTGTGTGCCGCCGAGGGACTGCTCGACAGCGCCCTCTATCAGATCGACGAGCTCACCAAGGACGCCCGCCGCGTGCGGGACCTCTCCGGTGATGAGTCGATAGTCGAGCGCGCGGATGCGGCGCGCGACGCGATCGAATCAGCACACTAGACGTTTGTGCGCTCGCACGCGTCTGTGCGATTTCCCCGTCACCGATTCCAATGGAATTTGGCATCGCGCAACTGGCGGTCAATAGCGCGGTCGAGTGTCGACCCGTACCAAGCGGTGATGTGGTTAGCGTCGAGGAAAACCGTGGAATTGCCAACCGCGGGAACGCACACGCCATCCGGGCAGATCGACAGCACAAGGTCAATCGGTATCGTGCCGGTTCGTGAAACCTGGGCCGCGTCCGGACGCTTTTCAGGCATGTTCGTCGAGATTTGAGCGCTGCAATCCTTGCGGCCATCCGTGTTGGTCTCTCCGCACTCGGTGAGCGAAAAGCTGAGTCGGGGCATGTCGCGAAGCGCGACCACTCGGATCCCCGCGTCCTGAAGCTGCGAGACGAGGTCCCAGACGGAGTCGCTCGTGTATTCCATGCCCTCACCAGCGGGAACGAAGGTCGTGTTCATGACCACCACCTCAGGCTTTTGATCTAGCAGATATGCCAAAGACGCCCTAGTGAAGGATTCGCATTCCGCATTTCCACCAAACCCGGGGGCGCAGCCGCCGAGTAATAGCGAGATCTGCGACCAGCCTGCATCATCCGCGAGGGGCTCAAAGCCGGCGGCCACCTGTTCGACGCGCGAGTTTCCCCAGTACACGATCGTGGGGGAGGACGGAGTTTCTCCTTGACGATACGAGCAGTGGGAGTCGATCTCGCCGGGGACCGGGGTACCGTGCTCCCCGCAACCGGTGCCAGATAGACCCCACCAGTCCTTGGGCGCCTGAGCACTCCCCGGATACTCTGGGGCGTCTTCTTCCACATCTGCGAACGGAGTGAAATCCGGCTCGAGGACATGCGCCCCAGGATTGTTCTTGTAAGCCTCGGCCCGGATTTGCTGCGTGCGGTAGTGCAGGTATTCCTGCGCACCGATCACGGGAAGGAGACCGACGGCCACTGTCACGAGCGCGACCCCAACAGACCTGCGGGTTTTTGCCCCGGCCCATTTCCATCGACGGAACGGGGTGTCGACGAACTTTGTGATGAGCCACGCGAGCGCGAGGCTCGCGATCACGAGGACCACACCGAGCCAGAACGGCGCCTTGGGAATCTCGAGAACTTGTAGCGTCAGCACGAGCAGCGGCCAGTGGGCGAGGTAGAGCCCATAGGAAATTCCGCCTAGCTTCTGGAGGGGCTTCGAGCTGAGGATGGGGTTGTAGCCCATCACCATGATGAACGCTGCTGCCGAGAGTGGCCAGATCGCGAGCCACCCGGGGAATTTCCCGGCGACGTCCACGAGCATTCCCATCGAGACGAGCGCGAGAACGCCCAGCATTGACAAGGCGAACCGCCACGGTCGGCCCTTTGGGCTGTTGGGGTGGAGCGTGTCGGTGCGTTCGGCGATCAGGGGGAGAGCGATTGCCACGAGCCCGCCGAGGCCGAATTCCCAGAAGCGGGCGAACGTATCAAAGTACGCGACCTGCTGATTTGCCGCAGTCTCCATCACTGACCAAATGAAGCTTGCGAGAGTGACGGCTCCGATTGCAATGCCGCTCGAGACCCACACGCGGATGTTGTGCTGATGCTGGCTCTTTGGTGGGAAACGCCTCTCCCATGCCTTGAGGGCAAGTGCCAAAAGAGCGAACAGCAGCGGCCAGGCAAGGAATACTTGCCCCTGGATCGAGAGCGACCAGAAATGCTGGAACGGACTGGCAGACGTGCGATCAGCCGCGTAATAGTCAGTCGCCTGCTCGACCAGCCACCAATTCTCTGCCTGAACGAGGGTGAAGAACGCATCCTTGAGCGTCGGAGCGTATGTACTCGCGGGCAGAAACACGTAGGTCGCTGCCAGAATCGCGAAGGTCACGACGACCGTAGGCGGAAGTAGGCGCTTGAACGTCCTGCCCCAATACCCAACGGCAGCGATAGGCTTCCCTGTCTCCATGCGGCGCACGAATGTTCCGGTGAGGAAGTAGGCCGAGATGAAGAGGAAGACGTCGACGCCGCCGGAAACGCGCCCCACGAAAACGTGGTAGATCACGACGAGGAAGACCGCGAGCCCTCTGAGTCCATGCACGTCGGTGCGGAAGACTCGCTGTTCCTTAGGAGGTTCAGCTCGATGCGCGAGGGGCGGCGTTGCGGTAGAGGGCATGAAAACGTTTCGGTAGTAAGGAGAGGGAGTCTCTCGAGGCTATGGAATTGAGGAGACCTCGGGCGAGAAGACTGCCGTGGCGGCCAAGTAGAGATCATGCGGGTCGGAGACCGCCGTAAGTTCGCGGCACGAGTGCATGGAGAGGATGGGGACGCCCACATCGACAGTCGTCATGCCGAGGCGCGTCGCAGTAATCGGGCCGATTGTGGATCCGCACGGCATTGAGTTGTGCGACACGAACTCCTGGTACTCGATGCCAGCATGGGCGCATGCACGAGCCCAGAATGCGGCCCCGCGAGCGTCGGTCGCGTAGCGCTGGTCGGCGTTAATCTTCAGGATAGGACCCTTGCCAGCTACCGGCTGGTTGGCGGGGTCATGGCGCTCGGGGTAGTTCGGGTGGACTGAGTGGCCGACGTCTGACGACACCACGATCGAGCGGTTAAATGCGCGTCGCCGTTCTTCATCGCTTGCGCCGAGCGCGGAGTAAAGCCGGACAAGAACGTCCTCGAGGAATGGGCCC
This sequence comes from Dermabacter sp. HMSC08H10, assembly GCF_001807585.1. NCBI lineage: Bacteria > Bacillati > Actinomycetota > Actinomycetes > Micrococcales > Dermabacteraceae > Dermabacter > Dermabacter sp. HMSC08H10. The sequence goes on along the minus strand of NZ_KV789415.1, from coordinate 20,188 downwards.
GCCGCCCCGGAACGGCTTGCGGAACCGACCTCTTCGTGGTCGTTTGCGACGAAGAGGGCAATGTGGTCGTTTGCGGATGCTTCCTGGCCCTTTATCGCCTCGAGTCCCGCAAAAGTGGAGAGGAGATTATCAAGCCGTGCGCTCGCGAGGAACTCTCGTCGGGCGCCAATGAGCTGAGGCTCCTGGGCATCGACCGTCACAATGTCGTAGCCGGCGATGTGCTGCGGATCAACCCCCGCGATCGCGGCGAGATCGGCGAGGACGTCATGCTCGCCACCCTCCGCAAGTCCCGTGATCGGCTGGAGGTGCTTTTGGGCATCGAGCGTGAGCCCATCGCGATTCACCGCTCGGTCCAGATGGACCGCCAGTTGCGGAACCCTCAGGTACGGTCCCGTGTGCACGAGGACTTCCTCGCCGTCCATGAGGACGATGCGACCGGCAAGCGCGAGGTCGCGGTCGAGGAAAGAATTAAACAACGCACCGCCATAGACTTCGACGCCAACTTGGTTGAAACCGTGCGAGGTGATCGAGCTCTTGGGCTTGAGTTTCAGCGCTGGTGAATCCGTATGCGCTCCGAAGATGCGAAGCGCGGTGGTCGAAACGGCCGTATCCGGAACGACAAACGCGATGACGGAGCCATCGCGCGTGACGACGTAGCGTCCACCGGCAGTGACGCTGGTCCAGGATTCGGATTCATCAAGCTCGAGGAAGCCTTGTTCGATGAGGGATGCCTTGACGGTTGCTGCGGCGTGGAACGAGCTTGGCGACTGAGAAACAAAACGCCCGAGTTCCTGGGCAAAAGCTTGGGTGGCTGCAGTGTCAGAGCGGTTCACGTGAAAGTCCCTTCGCTGGAGAGTAGCGTCACAAGTTTACGCGACTACGACTAATCGGGCACTGGGCGGACGTGTGCTGCCTGGCTAAGAACCGCAGCCATCGACGCGATACAGGAAGGCGTTTCCTCGCCGGTACACGATCGTGAGCCCCTTGGTTTTTTGGAGGTGCGTCAAACCCGGGCGTTGAATGCCCGCAGAGTTGACGTTGTGGCCCTCGAAGCGGATGACGTAGGGGGCGCCAACGTCGCGAAGCGCCATGCAGACCTCGGGATTGGTGTCGATCTCGTTGAGGTGGTCCCTCACGTAGATGGAGGAGGGGTCTGAGTCGTAACTGCCCATGTGGCGACCCGTCACGTTGATTCCGGTGAAGGCATAGATAAGGCCCTCACCGTGCCAAGAGTCCGTCCAGACCACGGCATCCTCCGGGAGATGACGCGGGAGAGATTCGATGAAGAACATCTCCTGGGTGTTAACGGTGTTGGATGTACTCGTCACTGAGTAGAAACGCTCCATCCCGTCGATTTTGGCGTCCATGGTCGGGGTTGCTTGCGTTGCGAACACCGTTCCGAGAGCCACGAGTGCTGAAGCTGACGCCGCCACGAGGTGCGAATAGTGGATCCTCCCGCGGAGTCGGTAAACGAGAGTGGTGGCAAGGGCGGCGAGATACCCGAGCCCCGCTATGGCGAGAGGTACTGTAGTGAGCCCAAGCAGTCCGTAAAGACGCTCGGGATCGGAGTACCATACCCCGACGAGCGCGGTTCTCAACGGACCACGAGAGAATGATGCAGCAACGACATAGAGAGCTGCGCTGATTCCCCAGAAAACGATAAGTGGGTAAATCGAGCGGCGAACAGCTGCCCAGAGACCGGTGAGCACAAGAAACCCCACCGCCCACTGTGTCACACCGTAAATAGGGTGGTGGATGATCGTCGTGCCAATCGCTTGCGTCACCGTGAGATCCGGGGCCCAAGTATCCGCTGAAGAGCCGGAAGGGCGGAGCCGCGCCCATGCCTCTACCGTTGCGACACAAAGGGCCAAAGTAAGGACGCCTCGAAGAGCAGCACTTTTCCACTGCCTGGAGACCACGGCGCGTCCGGAATGGAGAAGTGCATACGCACAGCAAAAGAGCATGACGACGAGCGCGGCGGTGGGGTGCGCTAGAGCTGTGCCGAACGAACCAAGGACGCCGCTCACGACGATGAACGGCACGTCTTTACTGCGACGGGCAAGACCATTGACGAGGGTGATGAAAAGCGCGACGAGGGCTGGAACGAGGCAGTAGCCGAGAAAATTAGGGTACAACACCCCGAAGTCCAAGAAGTGAAAAGGAAACGCGGGTATGGCTGCAAGAGCGACTCCACCGGGCAGCACTGCGTACTTGAGTAAGTCACGTGGAAGGGTGACCCGCATAAGAGCGGCTATGCTGGCTGGCCATACGAACAACAGAACCGCGATAATCGCGGCATTCGTGCCGAGCGATACGTGAACGGACTGAACTGAGCTGAGGGCCAGGGAGGCAATGTCGTGCCAGGCCGCAGGGTAGAACTGCGATGGTGAATCGGGAGTGATGTGTTCTTGAAGCGTCAAGCTCGAAGCGCGACCTGTATCGAGAATGCCGCGAATCGCGTTCAAGTGAAAAACGTTGTCGTATTGCTGGCCGAAGGCGTACGGCGTTTGTAAAAAGTTGCGGACGTGGCGCAGCATTAGTGCCCAGTAACCCACGGTTGCGACCGCGAGCATTGCCGGCATGGATGTGAGCGCATGGCCGATTTTTGAGAGTGTTAATTTTGCGTTCGCGTCGGTATTGTCTGGCACGGCGCGCCGACGGGAAACCATGTCTGCGCGGTGAGAGTGGTGTCCCTTTCCGCGACGACCGCCCCTGTACTGACGAATCAACCAGGGCGTCCATGAAATCGCGCACAGCACCACGGTTGCCAAAAGGACGGGGAGCGGCCCCCACTTTATCCCGACACTCTGGGCGCCGATCGCGGTGAGAACGATGATGCCCACGGACACGAGTGGTGCAAAAAGAACTTTCGATACCCAGTCCGAACGCCACCCCGAGACGGCGAGAATACCCGGCACGGTCACCCACAAGCACGCGAAAACCGCGGGGAGGATTAAAGGTTGCCAGGTCATGTGCCGCCTTGAAGTGAAAACTGAGCGCTATGGGTGAAAGAAGTACCTCACGAGAGTACATGGAAAACGGTGCGCTTCGCCTGGCGCTGGGTCTTCGTGCCAATCATGGCAGTAAACGGCTAGGTCCCCTCACCGTCGGAACCCGCCTTGCCCGCGCCCTCGCCGAGCGGAATCTCGAGCTCTTCGAAGCGGGCTGTCACCTCCTTCGCGATCCCGCTTGTGAAGACGCGAGTGAGGTGGTTGTCGTCCATGTACACGTAGGCGTTGCCTTGAATGGGGGCGCAGTGCCCGTCCGGGCAGATCAGGTCGCTGATATCCATGCGGAAAACCCTGGCCCCGCCCGCGCCGCTCATGTTGTCGAGCACCTCGCTCGGGTCGGTCGATGCGAGCTTGGTGCTGAGGTCAGCGCCGCATGCTTGATCGGCGAGCTCCGGGGTGCCGCCTGCGTCAATAACGGCTTCGGCGCACGTGTAGAGGCTCGTTGGCCAGCGCGGCGCATCGCGGATGGCGAGAACATTGACGCCTTTATCGAGGACAGTCTGGACCCCTTCGCGTGTGCCCGGTGGGACGGTTTCCTCCGTCCCGGTCGGGGTCGCCGCGGTCGACGTCATGAGCACGAGATCGGGGTGGTGGGTATCGATGGCTTTCATAACCTGGTCGAAGTAACCCTTGCAGTATTCGCCGTCACCCAGCATGGAGTCTTCGCGAAATGGGCACGCGTTCTTGGTGAAGTTGATGATCTGCCAGTTCTTGGCCTTCGCTTTGTCGAGGATTGTGGGGATGAACTGGCGTGAGTGAGACGAGCCGACGACGAGTACGGTCGCGCTGGCTTTGGAGCCGAGGGGCCGGAGGGTTTCGCACGGAATATCCTTTGTGGCGACGAGCACTCCCGAGGGGTCATCGCACAGGTGTGGAAGGTTCGGCCACTGGCCGTCCAGCTCGAAGCCCTTCGGACTGAGGGTATCCGGGTTGAAGGTCGCCGTGAGGGCGTTCGAGTTCTTGGTTGCCCCGGCGGTGATGGGGGCCGACGTTTGCTGGCTCGCAAGGTAGCCACGCAGCCCGAGAGCACCGCCAAGAACGAGCGCGAGGCACGTACCGATCACCGTGAGGGAGCGCCACCACGGGGCGGTCTTCCACGCGGGCTTGCGGAAGCGTGAATCGACGATCGTCGAGAGGACCCACGCGAGGGCCATGCTCCCGAGGATGACGATGAGGCCGTCGAGGGCGCCTGCGCGCTTTTGTCCGGAGTGCGCGAGCCACAGGATGAGGATCGGCCAATGGACGAGGTAGAGGCTGTAGGAACTCGACGCGAGTGCCCGAGGGAGCTTCATCGTGAGAACGCGGTCGAATCCCCACGAGGTTCCGGAATAGCCGGCGACGATGATGAGGCCCGCGCCTGTGAGCGGCCACAGGGCGATCCAGCCGGGGAAGAGCCCCTGGACGTTGAGCACGATCCCAAGCGACACGAGGAGGGCGAAGCCGGCCCAACCGGCGAGTGCGCGCAGCGTGCGGTGGCGGGGTGCCTCGGGCGATCCGGGGCGGGCGGACCCGAGCAGACGATCGAGGGTGGGAAGGGCGAGCGCGAGCAGTGTTCCGCAAGCGACCTCCCACGCGCGCGCGGGCGTGGAGAAGTAGGCTGCCGACTGGTGCGTTGCCGTGTAGTAGATCGAGAACACGAATGACGCGGCTGCGATCACGGAGAAGAATCCGAAGGCTACGCGGCGCGGATGCGCGCTCTTCCTCGCGGCAAACTTAGCGGCGATGAACAGGAGCGGCCACGTGAGGAACACCTGCCCCTGGAGCGAGAGCGACCAGAAGTGCTGCAGCGGCGAGGCGGCCGAGGCATCAAGCGCGTAGTAGTCAACGCTCGTGATCGACAACCAAATGTTTTGGACGTAGGTCGCGGACGCAATCGCGTGTGAGATCACGGTTTGCCACGAGGATTCGGGCAGAATCAGGAAGCTGCCGAGGAGGGTGCCGAGGATTGCGATGGTAGCGGGCGGCATGAGCCTCGTGAAGGTCCGCAGCCAGTACCGCACCGGCCCGAAGGGCTTGCGTGCATCGAGACGCCGCGCAAACGAGGAGCCGAGGAGAAACGCGGAGATGAAAAGAAAGACGTCGACCCCACCGGAAACACGCCCAAGCCACACGTGGTAGATCACGATCATGAGCACGCTGACGGCGCGAAGGCCCTCGATTTCGGGGCGGAAGTGCGAGGGCTTGGATGCTTTCGCGGGAGTGGTCTGGGGGCGAGTGTCAGGGGCGGGGGAGTCCGACGCTTGCTCGGCAACCTGGGGTTCCTGGTACCACACGAACGGCTCGCCGGTGTCTTCGGCGGCGCCCCACGCGGCGATATCTTCGCTTTCGCGTTCTTCGGCTTCCTGCACCCACGAGAAGTCGTCGACGGTCTCGAGCGCGGATTCTTGCGCGTCTTGAACGAAATCCTCAAGCGAGAAGCTGGGGGCGTCTTCGCCCGGTGAATGGGCACGGTGCCCGCGTGCGTTCGCCATGTGCCCTTCCAGAGGAGTAATTGTGGAACGGTACAGCACTTTACCGGGTGCGGGCGGCGGTGCCACCTCTCGCCGCGTCGACTGCGGGCGCGGGGTCGTGGGAAAATAGCGGAATGAGCACGAGCGAAAAGGAAGGCGCGGGGTTTGATATTGCCGCGCGTCACGGAGAGAAGGCCCGCGCGGGCGTGATCCACACTCCGCATGGCGACATTCACACCCCGGCGTTTATCCCGGTCGGCACGAAGGCGACCGTTAAGTCGGTTCTTCCTGAGTCAATGGCACAGCTGGGCGCGCAGGCGATCCTCGCGAATGCCTACCACCTGTATCTCCAGCCGGGCCACGACCTCATTGATGAGGCAGGTGGGTTCGGCGCATTCATGAACTGGGATGGCCCCACGTACACCGACTCGGGCGGCTTCCAGGTCATGAGTCTCGGTGCCGGTTTTCAAAAGGTGCTCTCCGAATCCTTCGCGGGCAGCGACCGCGCGAGCACGCCCGACGGCACGGACCACGCAACCAAGAAGGGCAAGGAGCGCCTCGCCCACGTGGACGACGATGGCGTGAATTTTCGCAGCTTCATCGATGGTTCCGAACATCGGTTCACACCGGAGTTCTCGATGCAGATCCAGCATTCACTCGGCGCGGACATCATGTTTGCGTTCGATGAGCTCACGACCCTCATGAACTCTCGCGGCTATCAGGAGAAGGCACTTGAGCGCACGAGACTCTGGGCTGAGCGGTGCATCGCCGAGCACAAGCGGCTTACCGAAGAGCGCGAGGGCAAACCCTACCAGATGCTGTGGGGCGTCATTCAGGGCGCGCAGTACGAGGATCTTCGGCGCAAGGCTGCGCGGGACCTCGGCGCAATGACCGTCGATGATTGGCAGTTCGACGGCTTCGGCATCGGCGGTGCACTCGAGAAAGAGAACCTCTCCACGATCGTCGGCTGGGTCACCGATGAACTCCCCGAGGAGAAACCTCGCCACCTTCTTGGCCTTTCGGAGATGGACGACCTCTTCGCGGGCATCGCCGCGGGCGCCGACACGTTCGACTGCGTCTCTCCCTCGCGCGTCGCGCGCAACAGCGCCGTGTACACCGCTCGAGGGCGGGTGAACCTCACGGGCGCGAAGTACCGCACTCAATTCGCGCCGATCGACGACGACTGCGATTGCTACACGTGCACCCACTACACGGCCGCCTACATTCACCATCTGTTCAAGGCGAAGGAGATGCTTTCCTCGACCCTGTGCACGATCCACAACGAGCGCTTTGTTGTGCGCCTCGTCCAGGAGATTCGCGCAGCTATTCTCAGCGGCGATTTTGAAGCGCTTCGCGAGGAGCGCACGGGCGCCTACTACGGCGAGTACCGCTAGGCCGTACCCGGCTTCGATAGTGTTGAGGCGTGAGTGTGAGCGATCTTCAAACCTTCGGCGGGCATAGCGCGAACGAGCGCGCCGAGGCTTACGAGCGGCTTCGCCGCATGTCCACGTGGCGGCTTCTATCCGCCACGAAGGCGCCCGCGACCCTCGCGATTTTGCAGACGGTTTTCCCCGCGGGCGACCGTCGGCTCGACCGCTCCGAGCTCGTGGCCCGCGTAGCGAGCCACCTCGACCTCCTGCGAGGCGACGAGGATGTTCAACGCGGCGCTTCGGAGTATGTCGACTCGTGGGTGCGCGAGGGCTATCTCACGCGACGCGACGACCCCACGACGGTCGAAACGACCTTCGAACTGTCGGTGTCCACCGTGGAGGCGATCGGTTTCATTTCGTCCCTCGAGGAGCATCGCCCCACGACGACGGAATCCCGCCTCACGCTCGTCATGCAGCAGTTTGAGCGGCTTGCCGAGGACACCGAAGGCGATCGAGATGTGCGCCTTCGCGGACTCCAGCTTCGCCGCGCGCAGATCGAAAGGGAGATCCAGGCGCTGAGCGAGGGCGAACTCATGCTCCCGCCGGCCGAGCATTCCGCGGAGCGACTTCGCGACATTCTCCAGGTCGCCGACGAGCTGAGCGGAGACTTCCTTCAGTACCGCGAGGACCTTCGCGCCGTTGACCTGCATCTTCGTGAGCAGATCCTTTCGCCCGAAGGCTCGCGCGGCGAAATCCTCGAGCAGCTCCTCGCGGGCGATGACCTCCTCGGTCAATCCAAGGTGGGCAAGACCTTCACGGCGTTCTTCAGGATGCTCAATGACCCCAAACAAAACGAGCGAGCCCAGGACCTCGTGGATCGCCTCCTTTCGCGCGACTTTACGCGCACTCTTACGCGCCGCGAACGCGACCGCCTCGCGAACGTCTTCAGCGACCTGTACGAGCCCGCGCAAGAGGTCCTCGACGTCAAGACCGAGCTGTATCGCTCGCTTGCGCGTTTTGTGCGCAGCCAGGACTTCCGCCAGCACCGCGTCCTTCTCGACCTTCTTCAAGAGGCACAGGGCATTGCACTCGCGCAAAAAGACAGCGTGAGCCATCGCAAGGCCGAAGAGGTCGATCTGGGGCTCTCGCGCGCGCAGATGGGCTCTGTCGCTCAGCACCTTCTCAAGGATCCGAGTGATCCCGGCGTGCCGCCAGAGGCTGAGGTCCACGACGCCTCGCGTCTCAGCGTCGAGGTTCTGGATGAGCTTGTCCGCACGAACGACATTGACCTCGTGGGGCTCACATCGTCCGTGAACGAGGTCGTTCACGCGAAAGGTCAGGCGAGCATCGGGCAGGTCGTTCGCGAACAGGGAGCACCGCAGGGGCTTGCGAGCGTCATCGGCCTCATGTTTCTCGCAACGGCACACGCGAACGCTCGCGAGGGGGACACGGAGATCGTGCGCTGGCGCGAAGATTCCCTCGAGGCAGGTGGCACGGACTACGCAGCGCGCGTGCCCGCGTTCTTCTTCCTCAGCGAGGTACCGGAGCCATAGTGGGCTCGACTGGAGGCGCGGCGCCTCGTTGCCGCGCTCCCGCGACGGCGATACCCGCGAGCGGCATCACGAGGAATCGCACCGAATCGATCACGAATGGCACGAAAATCAACAGCAGGTTGAACCGGGGAAGTTGGTCGCGAAGCGACTCAGGATCCGGTGAAAAAGCGACAACCACCGGGGCGAGGACCAGGGCCCAGATTGCCGCGCTCACGAGTGCGCCTGCGAGAAAAAGGAGCGCCGCGATCGCCCCGAATCGGGCGGCTCCCTTTGAGGGGCAGCGTTTAAGGGCGCGAACGATGGCGGGGGTGGCCGCGAAGACGAGCATATTCGCCGTCAGCGCCGACACGACGCACACGAGGACCGAGCGGAAAACGGTATACGTGAGGGTGTTCACGCCTCGGAAGGCCGGCATCGTGTTCGGCGGGTCCTCGATGAAGATGGGAAACGCCAAGAGGGCGAGTGCCACGCCGGGCGCGAGAACGAGAAGGGCGGCCGCGATAGACGTCATCAGAACCCACACGCGAGCGGGAGCGCGATGAGTGTCGCCTGTATACGCGTGAACCGGAGCGATCACGGCGCCTCCTCGAGCGCGGAGGGTTTGACGAGGTACACCCGAATGCTCGCGAAGAAGAGATACACGAACCTGGCGATGTCGAGGATCGGTGGGATGGCGAAGGCAGCGGTCACGAAAGGCACAGCGACGTTCCGTGCGCTCTCGTTGTTTGAAGTTGCCGCGTCGAGCACATTTATCATCACGAGGTAGAGGACGAGGAGCACGACGAAACTGAGAAACGCGATAACGGGGCCCACCACGAAGTAGATGAGCGAGCGAATGTTAGTCCGGAAAACCTTGCGTGTGCACCGCTTGAGAGCCGTGAGCGCAAACGGGAACGAGAACAGAGCGAGAAGGTTCGTGCCGACTAGCCAGCAGACGATGAGGACAGCGAGCGATTTCAGGCTCTCCACGAGCGAGTCGAACTGCATCGCGTAGGTGCCCACATCATTTGGACCCTGAGGCGATGGTGAAGGGGACCCGCTTAACAGGAAAAAAATGATAATCGGCAGTACGGGGATCATGGCCAGTGCGAGACCGCTGAACAGCATCCATAGCGCAGCGGGGCGTCGGTGTGAGGGGGGTGCAGGCACCGTCACGCTACCTCCCTGGGCTCATTGAAGGTGACGTACACAACCTTACGGCACGCGCGCGGGGTGGGGGAGGCAGACGGTTACCGCGCTCAAGCAGAGCCGGTGGGGTCAGAGCGTGGATCAGCGGAGTAAACGATGACCCCCGCAAACGACAGGACGGCGAATCGCACAAGATCGATGGCGAGCGGGACAGCGAATGTTCCAAAGACGAGCAAAGCTCTGAGCCCTTCCCACTCGGCCCTCACCGCGCCTGTGGCGGGATTGCTGGAGACCTCGGTCGGGAGGGTCAAGGAGAGGGCGACCATGGCGGCTGCGCTCAGAACGGCGAGGAGCGGCCCGAGGATGAAGACGATAATCGCCGTGAGAGCAAAACCGGTGCGCGCCGCACCTTCGCACCGCGTCAGTGCCACGATCGCAAACGGGACCGCAGTAAGCCCGGCGAAGTTCCCTGCGCCGAAGAACACGCCGAACACGAAGAGAAACGCGGCGGTGCGCGAGAGGAGTTCCTCGAGCCCGGCCAGCGGGCTGCTGTCCCCAGGAGACTCGGGGGCGACAGGCACGAGCCACATCGCGCCAGGGGCGAGGAACGGCCCCAAAACGACACAGACGAGAGCGATCGTTGCAAGAATGACCCAAATCCTCGCGGGGCTGCGATGGTTGTTGGCTAAAAGCGAGGGTAGGGACACGGCGGCTCCTTCGAGTGAGGTGAGCGGACGTAGTCAACCTATGAACTCAGACGCGGGCCAGATAGAGGGGGGTTGAAAATTGTGGATAACTCTTGTGCGGCCGGTAGGCTTGAGGGCGTGGAAAATGAGAAGGGCCCGCGCATGCGTGAACACGAGGAAGCCGCCACCGACGGTCGCACTGCTCCGGAGGCAACGCCGAGCACTGACCGCGACGAATGGGCGCTCGCAAGCGACGACGAAGACCTCACCTACGCCGGCTCCACAGGGGGAGCGCTCGTCGAGGACTCCCGCCGCGTTCTCGTTGCCCTGCTTCAAGGGCCCTACCTGGACGGTCGACGCGACCCCCAGCGCTACGGCCAGCTCCTTCGCGATCGCGCCTACATCGAGCAGCGCCTCGCCGATATGTTCCTGGAACTTGTTCTCGACGACGACGCGCAGGTCGCATTCGTGCGCCAGAGCGAGGACGACCCCGATGCCCCGAAGCTTCTGCGTCGACTCACGGGCCTCAACCGACTCGACACCGTCCTCCTCCTCGTGCTGCGTCAGCACCTCCTTACGCAGTCCTCGCGCGGCCAGCGCGCCGTTGTGAGCGAGGCGGAGCTCATCGCCAACATCGCCCCGTATCGGCGCTCGACCTCGACCGATGAAGCCGGCTTCACGAAGGACATCCGGGCCTCAATCGCAAAAATTCAGCGCGCGGGCCTCCTCGAGGAACAGGGTGACTCGTTCGAGGTTTCCCCCGTTCTCAAACTCATGATCAACCCCGATACGGCGCGCACCTTTATCGACCTCTACGAGCGCGCGGGCGACGACATCACGGGCGCAGCCAGTGCGCTCGACAACCCCGGAGCCACGAACGAAGGGCAGGCGAAGTGAGCAACACGACCGGCGAAGTGCCCCTCAGCGACGTGCACAACACCCTCGACGGCTTGGGCGAAGCAGGCGTCCGAACCGCCCCCGAAAACCCCCGCCGCGAGCCGAGCGACCCCGAGCACCCGCACCCGGGCCAATGGCGCCTCAACCACGTGCAGCTGAGCAACTGGGGAACCTTCCACGGCACCCACGACCTCGAGATTAGTTCGAAGGGCTACTTCCTCACGGGTGGTCCCGGCACCGGCAAGTCCACGTTGCTCGACGCGATCAGCGCGCTCTTGACACCACCTCGTGCGCTCCACTTCAACGCCGCGGCCTCCGACGCCGGGCCGCGCAGCACGAAGTACCGCCGCACCGTCGCGAGCTACGTACGCGGTGCGTGGGCGATGCACTACGACCCCGCAACCGGCGAATTCAGCCAGGAAGTTCTGCGGGAGAACACGACACTCAGCGTCGTGAGCCTTCGCTTCGGCAACGGACTTGGGGAAACCCTCCAGCTCACACGCATGTTCTTGCTTCAATCCGGGCACAGCGCGGATTCTGACGTCAAGAGTCTTTACGTCATCTCCTCGAAATCCTACAACGTGAGCGAACTGCGTCCATTTGTGGGCACGAGCATCGAGGGCCGCGAACTCGAAAAGACCCTCGAGGGCACCGAAACCTTCCGCCAGTTCCGCGAGTACCGCGCGCGCTTCAGCCAGATCCTTGGGATCCCCGACGAAAAAGCGCTCGGCTTGCTCCACAAAATCCAATCAGCGAAGGAGCTCGGCGACGTCAACGCGCTCCTTCGCGACTACATGCTCGACGAGCCCCGCACGTTCGACCTCGCCGATCAGGCACTCGCAAACTTCCAGAACCTTTCCGAGGTGTATGACGCGCTCGTGACCGCGCGCGAGCAACGCGACGTTCTCACGGGCCTCAAGAATGCCGACCAGGTATGGCGCGAAGCTCGCTCTCGCGGAAGTGAACTCGTCGACCGCCGAAACGACATTGACGTGTTCGCCGCGAGCCACCTGGTGCGGCTTCTCGCCGATGAAAAAGACCGGCTGGTGCGCGACCAGGACCGCCTCCGTGCGCACCGCAACCGTCTCTCGCAAGACATTTCCGACGCCCGCGGCGACCTTGCTCAACTCAAAGAGCAGCGCAAGAGTGCAGGTGGCGGTGAGATCGATGACTGGAAGAAGCAGATCGCGGGCCTCGAGGTTGAGCGCGACCGCCGTCGCGAACGCGCGACCGAATTCTCGGGACAGCTCGCGCTCGCGGGCCTGCACACCCCCTCGAACGAAGAAACCTTCACGCAAACCCAGCGCGAGGTCGCGAAGCTGCGGGCCGCACTCGAGGACGACGAAAAGAACGAGGCACAAACCCAGTGGGAAGCCGAGGCCAAGGTCCGCGAGCACGCGCACGCTCTCGAAACGACCCGCCAGGAACTCGCCTCTCTCACGACGCGCGCCTCGAACCTCCACTCGGATGACGTCGCGCTTCGCGATCTCCTCGCTGAACGCACTGGCGTAGCGCCAACCGACCTGCCGTTCGCCGCCGAGCTGCTGCAAGTGCGCGCGGGAGAGGAAGAATGGACGGCCGCCGCCGAGCAGGCGCTGCGCGGCCTCGCCCGCTCGATCCTCGTGCCCGAACGGGCCTACCGCGCTTTCGCGCGCGAGATCGACGGTATGAAACTGCGGCGGCGCGTGTCCTATAACCGCATCAACACGAACGTCAAAACCGCCCCCAAGAAACTCGATGCGCGCGCGCTCGGGGCGAAGATCGAGATCCGCGAAGGCGAGTTCCACGAGTGGCTCTCGAACGAAGTTGCCTTGCGTATGGACTACCTGTGCGCCGAAAACCTCGATGAGTTCACCAAGCATCCTCGAGCGGTATTGCGCTCCGGCCAGATCAAGCACTCCGCGACACGCCACGAGAAAAACGCTGAGCGGCAGATCAACGACCGCTCCAATTGGGTGCTCGGTTTCGATAATCGCGCGAAGCGCGCCGTGTTCGAAGCGGAGCGTACACGCGCTGAACAGGCCCTGTTCGAGGCGCAGGCCCGGCGCCGCGATCTCGAAAAGGAAGCCCAGACCCGTCGCGAAAAGCTCTTCGCGCTTCAGGCGATCCAGGCCGTGACGTGGGACGACGTGGATGCCGCGAGTGTCGCTCGCCGCATTGCCAACCTCGAGGACATGGTGCGTGCAGCCGAGGACGGCTCCAGCGCCCTTACAGAAATTGCGCGGCAGATCGATCAGGTCGAAATGTCGATCAGCGAAGGCGATGAGGAGCTTCTCGAGATCGTGGGCCAGCTTGGTCGCGTCAACGAGCAGCTCGATCAGATCAGCGAACGCCACCTCCAGGCCGAAGCCCAGCTCGAAGAGCGCACGCTCTCACCGGAAACGACGACCGACCTCGAGGAGCGCTTCCGCGCAATCGCACCCACACTGCTCATCTCCAACATCGACCAGGTGACGCGCGATGCCTCCGCAACACTCGATGCGGAACTGATGGCGCTCACGAAGAAAACCGCGCGCACTGAAGAAGATATGCGCACGGCCATGCGCGAGTTCACGCGGCGCTGGCCCGCGGGCGGTGCTGATGTCGACACCTCGCTCGAAGCCGCCCCCGAGTACCTCGCGATCCTTCGCGGCATCGAAGAGGAAAAGCTTCCCGAAGTCGAGGACCGCTTCTTCGAATTCTTTACCTCGAACACCCTCGGCGACGTGCAGGCTCTCGCGACAGCGATCGCGCGCGAGCCCGCCCAAATCCGCAAGCGCCTCGCGAAAATCAACGAGTTGCTCGCGCAAGTCGAATTCCACGAAGGGCGCTATCTCCAACTGTCGATGCGACCCGTGCACCTCGCCGCGCTCGACGAGTTCAAGCGCGCGCTCAACGAGGCAACGAGCTCAAGTCTCGAAAACGACCTCACGCTGGACCGAGACAAAGCGGAAGAACGCTTCCTCGCGCTCCAAAACCTCATGGACATCATCACGAAGGCCCGCACACGCGAAGACCTCGCCTCCAGGGCGATCCTCGACGTCCGCCGCCACGTCCACTTCCACGCCGAAGAGGTTAACGAGGCCGGCGAAGTTGTGCACGCGCACGAATCGGGCGGCCCCCTCTCGGGTGGCCAGAACGAGCGCCTGACGACGTTCTGCCTCGCTGCAGCTTTGCGCTACCAGCTCGCCGGGACCGGCGTGGATGTGCCCAGGTATGCGCCCATCATCATCGACGAGGCGTTCAGCAAGGGTGCGGGCAAGTTCATTACCGCCGCGATGGAATCCTTCCGCCACTTCGGTTTCCAGGTGATCCTCGCGAATCCTGGAAAGAATCCGCAGGCGCTCGCGCCGTTCATCGGCGGCGTAGGCGTCGTCTCGATCCGCGAGGACCGCTATTCCTCCGTGAGCCCGATCGATTTCATTCCGGCTGCGTAGCGCTTGCGGTGAGCTCCTCGAGGGCACCGAGGGGGATCGCGAGCCACTCCGGTCGGTTTTGCGATTCGTACACGGCCTCGTAGGCGGCCTTGTCGAGCTCGAACACGCGCAAGAGAACGCGCAAATCCTCCGGGTCGCCCTCGCCCCCGCGCGCGGAACGCTCGGCGAGATACGCCTCGAGGAAGGCCTCCCGCGCCTCGCGTGCCCATGCGCGTGCATCGATGCCCTCATTGAGTTCAACGTAGGCCGCTGCGTAGTCGATGCTGCGCAGGATCCCCGCGACGTCCCGGCAGGGAGAATCGACCTTCACGCGCTCCGCCATGGGGCGCAGCGGCTCGCCCTCGAAGTCGAGAAACACCCAACCCTCGCTCGGTGAATTGAGGACTTGCCCGAGATGGAGATCGCCGTGGATTCGTTGGAACGGCGGCCACGAGATCCTTAAGGCCTGCGTGTAGAGAGCGTTTGCGGCGTCGGTGAATTCCTCGAGTGCCGGGAGCGTCTCCACGTGGTGTGCGAAACGGCGCTTCATCGACTCGAGGGTGAGCGCGAGCGTATTGGTGCTCACGCGATCGGTGGGCAGGGCGCGCGCGAGATCCGTGTGGATCTGTGCGAGGGCAGTGCCGAGGCCCGACGCCTGCTCGGAAAAATCGATGCCTTGGGCGGCAGCGATGAGGGCCTCGCGCCAGGCATCTTGCACATTCGGCAGGAACCGGTTGAGCAAGGCGACGTCGGAGCTGCCCAGAGCGTCGGCACCGCGCACGTACCCGAAGAATTGCGGGATCTGCGTATTGCCCTCGGATTGGAGCGCCTCTTGAAGCTCGGCGTCGGGGTTCGTGCCTTCATCGAGGTGGCGGAACAGCTTGAGGATGTACTCGCGGCCGCTTTCGGTATGAATGATGAGGGACGTGTTCGACTGCTCGCCCACGAACCTCTCGGTTGCCGTGATCGCCTTGAGGTCATCCTGTACGCGCTGCGCGGTTTCAGCGATCAGCATCGGTTCAAGCGAGAGTCCCTCGCCTGAAGCCCCTTCGAAAAGGGCGCGCGCGAGAAGCGCGCGAGCACGATCAATCCCGGTGGCGTCATACACGTTGTGCTGCCCCACGGGAGTGTCGACCTGCGTGATGAGACTGTCGAGCTCACCATCGTCGACTCGACCGTCCTTGTTCCAGGCCACGGGCAAAGCGAAGCGCACGCCATCACCTGCACCGAGTGCGACAAACGACACCACGAGATGATCGTCCTCGGCAAGACGAGTCCAGCCGGCAATCTGAAGCTCGGGAGCGGTGCCGTGCACACCGCCGTACCAGCGCTGTCCCATGATGAAACGCGAGGCATCCTCGAGGAACTTTTCGCGGCGAAAGTGATCGGAAAACACGATGCTGAGCATGGGACTCCCTACGCTGGGATACTTGGGCCCTTTTAGACTAACGCCGCTGGTAGTGTGGCGGGTGAATTCGAGGCATTCGTGGGAAGGAGAATCGTGCGAAAGGAGTCGATTCTCCGCCGCACCCTGGCGCGCACCGCAGCGTGCGCGCTCGTGCTTGCGGCAACCGTCGGACCAGCCCTTGCTCCTGTGCCCCACGCCCCTGGCGCCGCATCCCTCGTTCCCGCGGCGCACGCAGTCGGTGAAGACGGTCCCTTCACGCTCCCCACGAACCCGAACGCGCTTACGCAAGAAGCGACGCTCGGCGATGAAGGAGTTTTCGACCTGTTCCTCATGGTGTCATCAGATGATCTCGCAACTCTCGATAGTGACTCGATGACGCTCCTCGGGACGGCCGACTCTCCCGAGGCAAAACCTACGCGCGGTGGCAAGAAGCTCTCCCTTGATGGGGTAGGAGAATGGACAATTCAGGACACGCGGGTGAGGTTCACGCCGACGGACCCCAAAACCGGTGGCTCCCACAGCGTGAAGTTCTCGGTACGTTCGAAGGCCGGCTACGAATCCGCACCCGTCACCCTGACCGTGACCTATCCCGGTATTCCGAGCGTGAGCGCACGCGCCGCGGAAGGCAAAAAAGTAACGATCCCCTTAGCTATCGACGGCACGGGTGTGGACCCCGCCACGCTTGCCTTCACGCTCGAGGGGCTCCCCGCGGGCAGCACGCTCGTCGAAGGCGGCACGCGTCTCATCGTCCCCGATGAAGGAACGTGGGTCCTCGCAACCGACGGCCACCCGAGTGTCACCTTTACCCCTCGACGCGAAAGACTCGGAGCCCAACCACGACCCGTGACGCTTGAAGGGCGCGACCAGAAAACGCACCCCGCCGCGAGGGGCACGGTGACCGTGAATACTCCTTCGATCAGGGACATCACGCGCGCAGCGGGCTACGGCCAACCGGTCGTTTTCGAACTCGCGAGCGCCACGTCACACGTGGATCCTTCGACGCTTAAATTAGCCCCCTTCGGCGGTGAAACCTCCTACTACACTTCCGGTGACGGTCTTTCGGTGACCGTTGCTGACCAAGGCACGTGGGTTCTGGACCGATCAGCACAAACGCTCACGTTCACGCCCTTGAGTGACCGGGTGCGAGACGTGACGCCGATGGGAGTGACGGCAGCGGACAGCGAAGGCAACACCTCCTCGGTTGCCCCCATGAACGTGGGCTACCCCCAAGTTGGTGCACGCTATACGGCCGTGAAGTGGGGGCAGGCTGCAATGTTCACCCCGCTCGACGGTTCCCTCAACGTCCAGCCTTCAACATTCGCCTTCAGCGACCACGAGATGCCCGCGGGAACGAGCCTTTCCGGTGATCGGAAGACCATGCGAGTACCGAGCGAGGGAGTGTGGAAATTCGATGCGAACGCGCGCACCGTGACGTTTACTCCCGACAGCTCCCTACGCGACTCGCCCCATGTCGCCACCTTTACGATCGATAGCGCTCTCGCTTCCAACACGACGAGCGGAACTCTCCACGCGCAATACGCGAGCGCGGTTCCCACGGCACGTGACGACGAAGCCCTCTCCAACAGTCGAGTCAACTCAGTGACCATTGACGTCCTCGGGAACGACACCCCCGCGAGCCCCGGCCAAGGGTTCGATTCCGAGACCCTCGTGCTCCACAGCGCGAGCGCGACCAACATCCAAGAACTCGTCGCAGGCTCAGGGCGCCGCCTTGAAATCCCCGAAGAGGGCGTATTCGAGGTGACGAGCGCGGGCGGCGTGCGCTTTACGCCCGCCGCCACATTCGTGGGTCGAACAACACCCATCGAGTACACGGTCGAGGACGCTTCCGGGCTCCGCACGAGCGCTCACATCGTGGTCGACGTTGAACCTCTCGTCCCCGGGTCCAGCTCCGCCCGGCGCGAAGCTGGACTCAGCGCGATCTTCGGGCGCCTCATGCCTTCCTCGAGTGCGACCTTTGCGGTCTTCGCGACGAGCACGGCGCTCCTGATCTTCACGGGAATCGTGTCCCTGTGGGTCGGCGCGCAGATGCGCCACGACCGTAAAGGCGACCGCTAGAACCCCTCAGTCGAGGATCTTGCGGGACTCGACGCCCAGGTGCGCAAGCAGAGGCTCGTGCGCGCGAATCCGCTCGCGGAGCTCCTCCACCTCGATCGACGAGCCCCACGCGTGCTGTGCGATCGCCACGAGACGAGGGAAGAGCATGTACTCGAGGTGGCGAGCAGTCGGAATGTACTGGCCGAATGCCGTTGCCTCGATGCCGAGCACGAGTGCTTCGTGCTCCTTCTTCAGTCGCTTGGGGAGGGGCTCCGCTTTGAGGACGTCCTCGAGGCTCAACTCGGGACGCGCGCCCACGGGCTCGTTCCGGCCCTGCACGCGGTCAAGGCCGAGCACCGATTCGGGCGCTGCGACCGTCTGAAAGCCGCGCGAAGCCGCAGACTTGGCGCCCTTCGGATCGCCTCCTGCAAGCACAATCGCGTCGTCGGGAATCCGTACGAGCCTCGACGAATCCCATACCGCGAGGCGCTTGCCCTTATCGCGTAGGACCTCGCCCGCGAACGTCATAAAGCGGCCAAGGATCTCGCTTTCGCGCGAATAACCCCACTCCTCGCGGCGCGTGCGCGCCTCGGCAGAGTGCTCCCACTCCGTCAGTGGGGCATCCTCGCCACCGACGTGTACGAACGGGGAATCAAAAATATCGGCGACTTGCTCGAGCACGTCGCGCACAAACTGGAAGGCCGCTTCCGATGTGCCAAGCACGTGGTTGCTCACGCCCCACGTCTCGCGCACGAGCAGCTGGCGTTCAGGGTAGTTCCCGAGAGACGGGTACGCGGCGATCGCCGCTTGGGCGTGACCTGGAAGATTCACGCCCGGCACGACGGTCACGCCGCGCGAACGCGCGTACTGCACAAGCTCACGCAGTTCCTCCTGCGTGTAGAAACCGCCGTGGCGGTCCTCCGCGAACGTATCCTCACCCTCAAACATCGGGGTTCCCTCGACAGTGCGTTCGCGCCATGCGCCAACTTCGGTGAGTCGCGGGTATCCACTCACCTCGAAGCGCCAGCCCTGATCGTCGGTGAGATTCATATGCAGGATGTTGAATCGGTACACGGCCATCACCGTGATGAGCCGCTTGAGATCCTCAACAGGCAGGAAGTGCCGCGCTGGATCAACGAGCAGGCCGCGCCATGCGAACGCAGGAGAATCGCTCAGGGTGAGCGCGGGGATGCGGTAGGTCGCCTCCGACGGTTGCTCGTGACCCACCGTTGCGGCTGCGGCGAGTTGGGACCGCACTGCCGAAAGGTGGACGATCTGCGCGAACGCATTGCGACCATCGGCGAGTGCCGCCTCGCTACCGGCAGTAATCGATGCGCCGTTCTTGTGGATCGCGATCGAGAAATCGGTGCGCGGCAGGTCCTTATTTACGCCGACCGTGACCTCGCCGAACGGGTCCGATGTTCGCCAGTCCTCAGCTGGAGAATCCCCCCAGCGAACCGACACCGGCTCGGGGATGAGGGGGAGGGGAGCGGTATTGAGCTCGGGTTTCGTGGACATGGCACTCCTGGGGTAGATCGGCGGCCCTGCGCGATGATGCACAAAGATACAGTTCAACCCTGTCACGCGGGGATAGGTGCACGCTGGAAAAGGGATGGCCGATGCCTGCCGGGAGGTGTCGGACAGAAAAACGGGCAGCCCCGAGGGGCTGCCCGCATGAACTGACCGGTGTGGCCTCGATCCTCTTCCCACGACGCAGAGCGTCAGGATCGAACCCCTCTCCCGATCAGCGGTAGGTGACGAAGATGACCTTCGATGTCCAGATATCGCGGTGGACGACCTTCTGGCGCGAACGGCTCGCGTCGACAACCTTGCCGTCGCCTGCGTAGATGCCCACGTGACCGTAGTTGTTCTGCGTGAACACGACGAGATCGCCGGGGCGAGCCTCGCTTTCCGAAATGATCGTGCCGGCGAAGGCCTGCTTGCGTGCCGTGCGAGGAATCGAGATGCCGTGTTCGCGGTACACCGTCGAGGTGAGGCCCGAGCAGTCGAGGCCGGAGGGCGACGAGCCGCCCCACACGTACGGGGTGCCGAGGTATTTCTTGGCGCTTTCGACGATCGCCTCGCCCGAGACATCAGACTGGGCCGACGTCTTCGGAGCGGGAGCAGGAGCCGCGGTGCTTGCGGCGCGCGATGTCGAGATCTCGACCTTACCCGAGTTGAGTTTGTCCCAGGTGCGGGGACCTACGACGCCGTCGACGCCGATGCCGGCCGACG
>NZ_KV789414.1:0-2751 GCF_001807585.1 Dermabacter sp. HMSC08H10 | reverse complement strand
CTAACACCACACACCACCAACGCCCTGCCGCCCCAGCGGCGGCAGGGCGTTATTCCCGATATAAGCCCGAACAGTGGACGCGTGCCGAACCAGCAAGAGCCGCGGCGCTCCCTTTCGGAGCACACCCGATAGCAAATAGAACCAACAGCCTCAGAGACTCTTCGCAACGACACCTCGAGTGCGAGCATCTCCGCTTAGACCCTCTGTGGATCGCCGGAGAAAACCTCAACTGAACCGCGGTGCGAGATCCATGCATCACCACTGCGCGGCTATGTAACCACGATCCTCGACCAGGGGGGAATCAATTATCCATGCAGTTTAGACTTACGCCGAACGAATACTTTTTTCGAGCCCGCGATGCTCGGAACACCCTCGATAACCTCACTGGCGTCAACGCTCTTGTGGACGAAGCAATTGATTTTACCAGCCAAGCACTCGAACACAGCATTCTCAGTCGGGGAGCATCAAGTTCATGCCTGGAACTATACGTCCGAAGTGAAGTGGACTACGGCCGTGGGCGCGCCAACCAAAATATCGAATACGCTTCCGAGGGAATGCGCTATTACATGAGCGCCGATTCTGAAATGGCTGACAACAGTAACAGCAACGCAGCCGCCGCCGAAGGCAAAGGTCGCATGACAAATCTGGACAGGTACAACGAAGCCAATGGCGGTGGTCCCGGAGTATGCACACCAGAAAACCCGATGGGCCAAGCCAACTACGCGAGCAGCCCCGAAGAGATGTTAGCTAATTCATTTGCAAAAGCACGGGAAGCCGAGCAGCGCCCTTACGGCCCGTACCCCATCGAGAAGTAAACCCCTGGAGTAAATCATGGTTTCAAAGTCTGATCTCCCCGAGCTGGATGACCCCGGCACCGTAAGCCAACTAGGCGCAAAATTCGTGGCGATTGGCATGCTCAATAAGTCCATCATCGATGAAGCCAAGTACGGCTGGACGGATATTGCCACCTCCTATCAGGCACCCGAAAGCGGCAAGGTACAACGGGTATTCCACACCCCATCGGAGGCTGCCGACGAGCTCGAACGACGCACCAAAAAAGTTGGGGACGCTCTCGACTCGTATTCCAACACGCTCAGCGACCTTCACACAGAAAAGGCGCAGATCGAATCGGACATCGATGCGGCCAACGCGAAATACGCAGAAGCTATGGCGATGCCTGAAAAGGTCGAAGAGCCGGACCCGGATAATCCGGGCGAGACGATCGAAAAGGATAACGAAGAACGAGAGCAAGCCCTCTCTGAAGCCAATCAAATGATTTCAGCGGCGGAGGCTGCGGTTCAGGCCTTCAAGTTTAAAGTGCAGCAAGAAGACCGAAGTCTCGCAGACTCCATCACAGGGGAAACTATCAATCCACATACTGGTGAAGCAGCGTGGAGTAACTTCGCCGGAGGCAGCTTCTTCAAAGGCGTCTTTGACGCCATTATTGGTATGCCAAAAATTATCGTCGGCACGGTTCGCATCAACGTTTCTGACGTTTGGAATCATCGCCACGATTTGAAGAATTTCTTTTTTGGCCCAGACGGCGCTCGTCACAGGCAGTTTTGGCTCCAAATGGGCACCCTTCTAGCCCCTCCTGGAATGGGAGCAGCTCTTGGAACTGTCGGAACCGCGCCCGAAATTGTGAAAGGAGCGCAAGACGGTTCCCTAAAGCGAGGAGCATTCACTGCGGGCAAGTGGGTATACGAAAATCTGCAGGACGCCGCCATGGGCCCAGCGTCTCCCTCCGTCTATATCCACGGCGAGGCGTGGCTTAGAAAATGGGGCACCGAGACGGCGCACGATCCGGCCTACACCATCGGAGGCCTCGCCCCCACCGTGGTTACCGGCGGCCTCAGCGTAGAGCTGAAAGCCGGCCAAGTCGTCGTCAAGAACCTTACGAAGCCAGGCGAAAAAGCCGTAAAGAAGGGGCTGAAAGACGCTGCTAAGAAGGCGTACGAGGACCCGGCGCGCGAAGCGTTCAATAACGGTATCTACGACTCCCTGAAAGAGGCCTACGGTTCCCAGGGCGAGCAAGGTGCGGCTCCTTCCGCACCTGCACCGGCTCCGGCGCCCGCCGAACAGCCGGCTCCAGCGCCTGCGCCAGCACCCGCAGCTCCAGCGCCTGCGCCAGCACCGGCACCCGTTGCGCCGGCACCTGTGGCACCCGCACCGGCCCCGGCACCTGTCGACCAGCCAGCGCCCGCTCCGGCCCCGGCACCCGTTGCACCCGCACCGGCACCGGCACCCGCTGCACCCGCACCGGCACCGGCTCCAGCTGCGCCTGCACCAGCTCCGGCTCCTGTCAACCAGCCCGCGCCGGCACCCGCCCCGGCTCCGCGTCCAGTGGACCCTGTCGCCGATGCCCTCGAAACGCTTGGCAATGCATCGCACCACGACTTCTTCGAGTTCCGAAACGATCTCATCGATCAAATTTCGGCGATCGACGGAATCGACGGCGATGCGGTGCGCGCCTTTGCTGATGACCCCGAGGGCTTTGCACAGGGGCAAGCGAACCAGGCGTACGAGGACTTCCTGTCCGCGAACCCTGAGGTGAAGCAACTCGTTCCGTAACCCCGAGTAGCCAACTCAAAAAGGCGCTGGCCCCGCGAGATGAGGGAGCGACGTTGCGTCGCACCACCGTTCCGCGGGGCCTTCGCATGCGCACACAACACCAATGTTGACGTCACCTGGGGCACCTAAGTGAACATAGCGGAAACTTCTTGCAAAATGGTTTCTCTTCGGGTGGTGCAC
>NZ_KV789413.1:0-69919 GCF_001807585.1 Dermabacter sp. HMSC08H10 | reverse complement strand
CGCCCGCGTGGAAAGCTAGCATTCCACGCGGGCGCCCCGCCGAAAATATTGGCAGATGCCAGTCTGCCCGTCCTTACTTGTTCCGGATAACGTATCCGTAGGCGCGCTGGCGACCGTCGTCTTCGGTCACCATGTGAACGCCCTGGAGCTCAGGAGCGAAGCCGGGCAGCTGGTTGATGCCCTCTTCAAGTGCCATGAAGTAGTCGTACTGCGGACCGCCCCAAACCTCACCGGGGACAACCACGACGACGCCCGGGGGGTAGGGAAGAGCGCCCTCGGCCGCGATGCGGCCCTTGCACTCTTCGATCGGGAGGTAGTCGACGTTGCCACGGATGAACTCGACGTTTGCTTCCTGCGGGGTCATTTCGACCTTCGGGAAGTTCTCCTCGCGGAACATGTCCTTCTGGAGCTGAGCAACCGTGCGGTTCTTGTAGAAGTCGTGCATCTCCTGGCAGAGCTGGCGAATCGTGTAACCGCGGTAGCGGTCCTCGTTCGCAGCGTAGATCTCCGGGAGAACTTCCTGAAGCGGAACGTCCTTCTCAACAGCCTCTTCGAAGCGGCGGAGCGCAGCGACGAGGTTCGAGTACTTCTGGATCGTGTCCGCCGGGGTGAGGAGGAACAGGATCGAGTTGAGGTCGCACTTCTCGGGAACGATGCCCTGCGTGCGCAGGTAGTTCGCGAGAATATTCGCCGGGATGCCGAAGTCCTCGTACTCGAAGCCACCGGTCTTGTTGATGAGGCCCGGAGTGGTGAGCAGGAGCTTCATCGGGTCAACGAAGTACTGGCCCTCAACGTAGCTGTCGAAGCCGTGCCACTGCTCGCCCGGGTGGAACTCGAAGAACTTACGGTTCGAAGCGATGGTCTCGGTGTCGTACGACTCCCAAGGCTTGCCGTCGACCTCGGCGGGAACGAACGGCTTGAGCATCTTGAGGTTGCCGAGGATGAGCTTACGAGCCTCAATCGAGTTCTTGAGGGCTTCGTGCCACAGCTTCTCGCCGGCGCCGTTCTCGTGCATCTTGGCGTTGATGTCGAGCGAGGCGAACAGCGGGTAGTAGGGGCTCGTCGAGGCGTGCATCATGTACGAGTTGTTGAACTGATCAAAGTTCACGTACCGATCCTGGCCCTTGATGTGCGAGTCCTTCTTGTGGATCTGCGAGGCCTGCGAGAAGCCAGCCTGCTGCTTGTGCACCGACTGGGTTACGAGGATACCGGGGTCGTTCTCGTCGAGCTCGAGGAGCATCGGCGAGCCTTCCTTCATGATGTCGATCCACTGCTCGTAGCCAACCCATGCGGAGTCGAACAGGATGTAGTCACAGAGGTGACCGATCTTGTCGACGACCTGCCGGGCGTTGTAGATCGTGCCGTCGTAGGTGCCGAGCTGGATGATCGCGAGGCGGAACGGGCGCTCAGCCTTTGCACGCTCGGGGTCAACCTTCTCGAGGCGCTCACGGATGTAGTCCTCTTCGAAGCAGTGCTCGTCGATGCCGCCGATAAGGCCGAACGCGTTACGTGCGGTCTCGAGGTAGACGGGCTTGCCGCCGGCCATGACGAGGGCGCCGTGGATGTTCGACTTGTGGTTGTTGCGGTCGAACAGCACGAGATCGTCGGGGCCAACAACAGCGTTGATGGCAACCTTGTTCGACGACGAGGTGCCGTTGAGGATGAACCAGGTGTTGTCGGCGTTGAAGATGCGAGCAGCAGCTTCAGTGGCCTGGACGGGCGGGCCGTCGTGGATGAGGAGGTCACCCATGGCGACGTCAGCGTTACAAAGGTCGGTGCGGAAGAGCTCTTCGCCGTAGAAGTCGAAGAAGCGACGGCCGGCCGGGTGCTGGCGGAAGAACTGGCCGCCCTGGTGTCCGGGGCAGTCGAACGGCGAGAAGCCGCGGTTGTAGTACTTCGTGAGCGCGCCGAAGAACGGGGGGAGAACCTCGTCCTCGAACTTGTCAGCGGCGGCAGCGATCTGGCGAGCGAAGTAGTCGCCCTGGAGCTCGTCGAGGGCGATAACGCCGTGGAGGCCCTCGAGGTTAGTGGTGTCCTTGGTGCTCTTCACGGCGGCGAAAACGGGAATACCGAAACCGTATTCGTTGATCTCGGCGACCTTACCCGCGTCGATGTCATCCTGGTCGAGGATGATCGCGGAGATGTTCGCGAGGTCGCCGCCCTGGAGTGCGGTCAGTTCGTAGCCGGGAATCGGATGGATCGTTGTGTCAGAGCCGAGAAGAGCGGCGCTGACTCCAATAGTCCTGCGGAGCATTTTCACTTTCCTTGCATTGGAGAAAATCTCGTCGGCACAACTCTGTCCGACACCATGACGCTACACCTTCGAGGTTGTGTTTTTCTAGGGAGTTAAGTCCCTTCGCTTGCTGCCGTAACGGGATGTTTACGTTGAGCGCGTCTGCGATTTGCGTGGGGTCGGGTTTTGTGCACCTCTCTGCAGCCCCGTCCAAGTTCACCCAAATAGTGATCTAGATCCTTTTGTGGATGGGGCGCTCCCAGTGTTGCGGCCTGCGGCTTTGCCTTTGGGGTCCGATGGTGGCATGCGTGACACCGTGACTACGGGCGCAGTGTGGTGTGTGCCTCGTCGGGGGGTGGGCCTTGGCGTTTCAGTGGGGCGACACCCTTAAGTACGGTTGCGACACCTTTGAAACTGCACGGCGAGACTGAAAGTGGGCAGCGCTCGTCGATATTTGTTGCCCGCAATCCTCCTAATTGGGAGTTTTTCTGGATATTTAAAGTTCCACAGCGTATTGGTCTGATTTAGGGGGATAGTGCGCACGCACTTCTTGCTCGGTGAGGGGCGGTATTGAAGGTGGGGGTTGCGGGTTTTGAGGGGCATCGGGCGTTGGGGCGCTGACGGTGGGTGTTGCGGGTGCTGGCGCGGTTGGCTTTGGGGTGGGGTGTCGGTCGGTTCGTTGGTGGTTGCTTGTTTGAAGGTGGTGAAAAGTGGCCGCCTGGAGCTTGGATCCGGGCATCTGGGGCTGTTTTTCACCACTTTCGCGAGAGGGGCGGCTGCCGGGCGGGGGTTGGGGCGGCTGTTTTTTTGGGGGGGCGCATTTAGCGACAGTCAATAAGGTGTCGCCCCGGATGCCTGCTCACCGGGACGTTCGTCCCGATCTGTGCCGCTCACACCGTCACGAAACCACTACATGTTGTGGCCTCCGCGTGTCGCGGCACAATATGTGCCTCTCGCGAGTGAATCTAGGTGGGCAGCCGAAAGCCCCGCACGCGGGGCCCATCGGCACATCGAAGCACACCACCCCATTTGCGATAGGAGCGCACCATGCCCGCACGCCACCACGCCGAGCGCACCCTTGTAGACCCGATTTCGACGATCAATGATTATCTTGGCCGCGCCGATTGGCGCGTGAATGCGAACGCAAACCAGGGCTACAGCGTTGGCGGGCTCGTGCTCAACTCGGCGGGCAAGCTGGTCGCGAACTACTGGCTCGATGAGGTTTTCAGCGCGGAGGCTGGCCAGGCTCACCGCGAGGGCGACCTCTATATCCATGACCTCGACATGCTCACGGGATACTGCGCGGGCTGGTCGCTGCGCACGCTCTTGCAGGAGGGCTTCAATGGCGTGCCGGGCGCGATCGCTTCCGCGCCCCCGAAGCATTTTTCCAGTGCCTGTGGGCAGATCGTGAACTTCCTTGGGACGCTGCAAAATGAGTGGGCGGGTGCGCAAGCGTTCAGCTCATTCGATACCTACATGGCGCCGTTTGTGAGGCTCGATGCGATGAGCTACGAAGAGGTGCGCCAGAACATGCAGGAGCTCATCTATAACCTGAACGTTCCGAGTCGCTGGGGGAGCCAGTGCCCGTTTACGAACTTGACGTTTGATTGGAACTGCCCGGACGACCTCAAGGATCAGTATCCGCTTATCGGCACGGAGGTGTGCGACTTTACGTACGGCGAGCTGCAAGAGGAAATGGACCTGATTAATCGCGCGTACATCGACGTGATGACGGAGGGGGATGCGAATGGCCGCGTGTTCACCTTCCCGATTCCGACTTACAACATCACGCGGGACTTTGATTGGGACTCACCGAACTCAGAGCGTCTTTTCCGGATGACCGCGAAGTACGGTCTGCCGTATTTCCAAAACTTCATCAACTCGGAGCTTGATCCCGGGCAGATCCGCTCGATGTGCTGCCGCCTCCAGCTCGATCTTCGAGAGCTCCTCAAGCGCGGGAACGGTCTTTTTGGAAGTGCTGAACTCACGGGCTCGATTGGTGTGGTCACGATCAATATGGCGCGCCTGGGCTACCTCCACAAGGGTGATGAAGCCGCGCTCATGGATGCCCTCGATCACCTCCTTGAACTGGGCAAAGATACGCTCGAGAGGCGGCGTGCGACGGTGCAGGAGCTCATCGATCGCGGGCTCTACCCGTACACGAAGCGCTACATGGGCCACCTCGGCAACCATTTCTCGACGCTCGGGGTTAATGGCATGAACGAAATGGTGCGGAACTTTACGGGTGATGCCCACAATCTCGTGACGGATGAGGGGCGCGCGATGTGCGTGCGGATTCTCGATCATATTCGCCAGAAAATGGTCGAATTCCAGGAAGAAACCGGGAATCTCTACAACCTTGAGGCGACACCCGCCGAGGGCGCTACCTATCGCCTCGCGAAAGCGGATCGCGAGCGCTATCCCGAGATCATTCAAGCGGGTACCGCCGAAAACCCGTACTACACGAACTCGTCGCAAATTCCCGTGGGTGCGACCGACGATCCATTTGAAGCGTTGGAATGGCAAGACGAGCTGCAGACGAAATACACGGGCGGCACGGTTTTGCACCTGTACATGAATGAACAGATGAGTTCGCCCGAGGCGGCGAAACAACTCGTCAAGCGGGCCCTGACGCGTTTCCACTTGCCGTACCTCACGATCACGCCGACGTTTTCAATCTGTGCGAGCCACGGCTACCTCAAGGGCGAACACCACGTGTGTCCCACGTGCGGCGAAAGCTGCGAGGTGTGGACGCGCGTGATGGGCTATCACCGCCCCGTAAGCTCGTTCAACATTGGCAAAAAGGGGGAGTTCGAAGAGCGAAAGTTCTTCACGGAGGGTGCGGCTGAGCGCCACGGGGAACTTCGCGCGTCCGACGCTCGCTCGGAAACCGTCGTACCTGCATGAATGCGCGTACGTCCCCGCTCACGGCCAAGGATCTGCAGATCGCGGGCCTCGTGCCACTTTCGACCGTGGACTGGCCGGGTCAACTCGCCGCGACCCTGTTCCTACAGGGCTGCCCGTGGCGGTGCAGCTATTGCCACAACCACGCGATCCTCGACCCCCGAACTCCGGGCACGGTCACGTGGGGCGAGGTCGAGGATCTCTTGGCAAGAAGGCGCGGGCTCCTCGATGGTGTCGTGTTTTCCGGGGGAGAGGCGACGCTCCAGCGTGCCATCATCCCTGCGTTTCAAGAGGTGCGGGCGCTCGGGTTTCGCACCGGCCTGCACACGGGAGGTGCCTTTCCGTCCCGGATTCACGACATCGTCTCCTCGGACCCAGGCGGGCCTCTCGTCGATTGGGTCGGATTTGACCTCAAAGCACCGCCCGAAGTGTTTGAGGAAACCGTCGGACTGAGAAGCGCGAATCCGAACGCGAGCCGCGCCTTTGAACGCTCACGCGAGTCGTTCCTCGCACTTGCACGCGCCGGGGTAGAGATTGAGCTGCGCACGACCCTCACCCCGGTGCTCGCCCCGTACGCCCCGCGCATCGTTGAGATCGCCTCGGATCTCTGGCGCGAGGCTGGGGTGGAGAGGGGAGCGCGAACGCTGATTTTTCAGCAGGCGAGGTCCGACGGTACTTCCGACACCTTTGCGCGCACGCTTCCCGAGCGCCCCCGCTGGGATCGAATGTTCGAGGCGGTGCTCGAAAGTGCGCGGACGACCGGCGACGTTGTGGGTGTTCGAGTCGAGGCTCGTGCCTAGCTCAGCATCGCCCCTGTATGAGAGCAAAACCCCGAGCGTAATCACGGCACCTGCCAAGAAAAACGTGGCGGCGGATTTGCCGCCGCCGTCGTGTTCGAAGAGAAGTGTAAGCCTATGGGTGCCGAGGCAGGCAGACGGGCGGCGACTACGGGGCGCCACCGTCACAGTTCCCTAAAAAAGAACAAAACCTGTCCGTGTCCCCTCACCAGTGGTGACAAGTTTCGAGGGGCGGTAGGCTCGCTTGACTTCCTATCATCGTCGCCCCGAACAACTCGCGAGCGAACACTCTCGTGACATTTGACCTGTCAGGAGGCATCCTCGACGCAGAGTGAGACTTCAGTCCTTTGCGAGAGCTGGTCTTGACTAGTGTGCCCTTCCATGGAAGGCTAGCAAACTGCACCTTTGTGACTAGCAGAGGAAATCCCCACTCCTAAGGACGCCATCGTGAACTTTGGTTTGTTTTCGGATCCGACCGGCAAAACACAAGCAGCTCCCGTGTCAAAGAAACGCAGAGCCGTAGCTGCAATGTTCGTGTGCATTGCAATCTTGCTAAGTTGGGGCCTTCCACCTACTGCTGCGCAGGCCGGAGAAGTTGAGGTTGGTAGTGCAGCCGAATTCTATAAAGCATTTGCCGCGGCCCCGACAAATGAGAAAACCGTCATTAAATTAAAGTCGAACATCACGTTGAGTTCGTCGGGAACTAATGTTGACGGGCAGAACTACACTTCTATTTCCTTGAAGCCAGGGCAGGACATCACGCTTATCTCGAGCCAGCCGGGAACGAAAGTCACGATCGAGAATGACGTCAATGCTCGATTTTTCGCTGTCCCACAAAATGCCTCTCTGGCCTTTGGTGATGGTATTGCCTTTAGGGGGAACAATAAGAGTTCTGGTTCACCCCAGGTGGATGTCGACAGGGGTACTTTCGTCATGACAGAGGGGTCCGAGATCTTCGGGTCTCGGAATATGTCGTCCGGGGCTATTTATGTCCATAATGGGGGGAAATTTGTACTCGACGGCGGAACGCTGAGGGACAACCAGCTTCATCCGCAGAGTAGCGAAGTTGCCGGGGCTGTCACCATAGGCGACAAGGGTATCGCTGAACTCAATTCTGGAACTATTAAAGACAACGGTATTCCGGTCGAAGGTGTCAATCCGAATTCTGGATACGCTGACTATAAGGTTGGCGGCGCTATTGCGGTCCGGTCCGGTGGAACCCTCACCGTCAATGATGGCGTCGACATTTCGTCCAACTCTGGCAACTATGGTGGCGCAATTCTCGCATACTCGACGAAGTGGGAGAATTCCGCTAACAGCGCGCAAGAGGCGGCAGTTGTAAACATCAAGGGTGGTCGGCTGTCGGGTAACACCGCCCAGCGTGACGGCGGTGGGATTTTCGCCTCGGGTAACACCCGCCTTAATGTGAGTGGCGGTGTTGTCTCTAAAAATGAGACGAGGTCTGAAAATTACCGGCACGGCCATGGCGGAGGCATTGCCGTTTGGGATGGCTGCTTTTTGAGCGTCGCCTCGCGTGAGCCCAGCACTAAATGCGAAACCGTTTTTGGGGAGACCGGGCCTGACCTTCCAGACTTCAAGAGCTTTAGCTCATGGTTCCCAGCGCAGTTCAACATGAGTGGCGGAACCATTGAGGAGAACAACGCGGGCTATACCGGTGGTGGCCTTTATTTGGCCACAGCTAACGCAAAGATCAGTGGTGGAAAAATACTCGGGAACACCGCGGGTAGCTATGGCGGTGGCATCACTGTCCCCACTCAGCCGTATTCCCTTGAATTTACTAGCCCCACACTCGTGTCTAAAAATGAGGCCAACGGTGAAACGTCCAGTTCGTCTGAGTCTGGCGGGGGCGGCATTTGGTCCGACTCGTTCGGCAGCGTCAGGAACGGTGCGTCCGTATTTGGGAACACATCAAAGAACCCTGCGCTAGGCCCGGATTTTGCTGCGTCGGCGTTTAATTCCACGGGCCCTTGGAGCGGTGAAAAGACCTTGCTGAACCGTGTCAATGGTGGGGGATTGGCGTCCTGGGTCGATAAAGATGGCAAACCTCTTGAGGTCGATGCATCGAATGCGAAAGTAAGTGTTGGTAAGTCGACTTTTGCCGCGGCCGAAGTGGAAGGCGACGCGCAGGAATTCGCGCGCGTAAACAGCAGCGTCACAATCGGAAAAAACACGGCGCCTCGCGGCGGTGGCATCGCTACCTCCGGTACTGTGGTTTTCCCCGAGGAAGACTTGACGAACGTTGATGTGGTCAAGAAGTGGCAGCGTGCGGGGAGCGGCTCCGTCGAGGCTCTTGCCCCTACAGATATTCCGGTAAAGGAATTGTCGTTTGATCTCGTGCGCCAAGATGGAGAAACGCGCACGACCCTCGAGTCCTTCACTGTCGCGGCAGATTCGGCGAACGTAAAACAGGACATTAAAGAGTGGGCGTATACTCTTATCGGGCTGCCGAAGAAGGACAGTGATGGTAAGCCGATTGACTACCGCCTTGTCGAGAAAGCTCCTACCTCCGAGGGAGATTCCGCAAAACCTCGCGAATTTACACTCGATGCTAACGCTTTAAGTAAAGGCAAGATCGAGGTGGTGAACACTGTTGTGGAGGTCAAGAAGTCGGTTGAGTCTGAGGTTCCGTTTGGTGTGAAAGTTGAGTTTGATCCGAACCTGCCGGCTGGCACCTTCAAGGTCGTAACCGAGGGTAAGCCGGGTAAGAAGACCATCACGGTGACCCAGAAGGTGACGAACTCCCAGCCGGATGGTGAAGCCACCGTCGAAAAGAAGGTCACCGAACAGCCGGTGGATCAGGTGATCAAGGTTGGTACTAAGCCGTCTGAGGCTTCCGAGAAGGTCACGTGGACTGCGCAGGTTCCGTTCGAGGTTGAGACTCGTCCGAATCCTGAGTTGAAGCCGGGTGAGATCAAGGTCGTCCAGAAGGGCGTTCCGGGTGAGAAGACCTTCACCGCTGACTTCACCGCCAAGGGCGACCAGGCAACGGTTAAGCCCGGGGAGAAGCAGACGAAGGATCCGGTTAACGAGATCATCGAGTACGGCCCTGCAGCCGAGGACACCTCCGTGGTGACGAAGGTTGACAAGCCGGTTCCGTTCGAGACGAAGATCGTCTTCGACAACACCCTCGAAGCCGGTAAGCAGGTTGTTGATAAGCAGGGTGAGCTCGGTACGGAGGTTGTGACGTCGACTCAGAAGATCAAGGACGGTAAGCCGGATGGCGAGCCGACCGTGACCACTGAGCGCACCAAAGAACCGGTTGACGCCATCATCCGCGTCGGTACCAAGGGGAAGACGACTGAAGACACGTTGACTGATACGCATACCGAAGCCATTCCCTTCGAAACCATTATTGAGGAAGATCCAAACCTCGAGTCTGGCAAGATCGTTGAGGACCAGCCCGGTGCACTTGGTGAAAAGGAAGTCACGAAGACCTGGCAGATCAAGGATGGCAAGGTCGTAGGCGAGCCAGAAACCTCGGAGAAGGTTGCGAAGGAGCCCACTCCCCGCAAGGTTCGCGTGGGCACCAAGACCAACTGCGACAAGCCGTCTGACCCCACGCCGGCCCCAACCGGTGAACCAACGCCTGGTACCCCGACTGATCCAGGTACCCCCGGTGAGCCTGGTAAGCCCGGCACGCCTGGTGAGCCTGGTACGCCTGGTGAGCCTGGTGAGCCTGGCAAGCCCGGAACTCCTGGTGAGCCTGGCAAGCCTAGCCAGCCCGGCACCCCTGGAAACCAGGGTGGTACGCCACAAAGGCCGAGCAAACCTGGTGCGGCGAGCATGCATCTGCCGCGAACAGGTGCAGAGATTGCTGCGACTGCTGGCCTCGCTTCATTGCTCGTGATGGGTGGCGCGGGCGCACTAGTACTGCGTCGTAGGTCGAACTCGCACAAGTGAGGATCGAGGTGGTGAAGCCCTAGTGCTTCATTTCTGACTCGCACATCAGTGGCGGGGGAGCGGGAGAGATCCCGAGCCCCCGCCGCTTCTATTTTGTGAGGTTTAGAGGGGTGCGGCTGCCCGAGGCTGCGGAGCTGCAATGTTGCGAGGCCGCGGGGCTGCATCCGAGCGGGCTAGGAATCTAAACCCGGCGTTTGTGGCGGAATGTGGCCGCATACCGCCGCAAACGTTGGGTACAGATCCCGAAAGGGGTGGGGGCGCAAATAGGCCGTGAGCGAGGCGAGCGCGCCGCCCTGCTCCGTTTGTCACGTTCCGCCGCGCAGCCCTTGGTGAGGGCAGGCAGGAGGCGATAATCTCCCACACGTTAAGGATTTTGCAGTCGCTGCATAATTTTTGTGGCGGTGCACGGACGAAAAGGGGACCATGTCTACATCACTTCAGACTCACGTGGCGCGCGGCGACGCACCCGTGGAATTCACCGGCCTCGACCGGGACGGCAAGCTCGTGTTCCTCGGCCTCATGCTCGGCATGTTCGTCGCGTCGATCTCGCAGACGATCGTCGGCCCCGCCATGCCGCGCATCGTCGCCGAACTCGGCGGTATGGAGCATTACAGCTGGATCGCGACCGCGGCCATGCTCGTTTCGGCGGTCGCGGTGCCGGTCGTCGGCAAGCTCTCCGACATGTACGGCCGCAAGACGTTCTATATCGCGGGCCTCGTCGTGTTCATGATCGGTTCGGCCCTGTCCGGCATGGCCACCAACTTCTGGTTCCTTGTGTTCTCGCGTGCCGTGCAGGGCCTCGGTATGGGCACGATCATGCCGCTCAGCCAGACGATCATCGGTGACATCATCCCGCCGCGCCAGCGCGGAAAGTATCAGGGCATCATGGGTGCCGTGTTCGGCGTGTCCTCGATCGCCGGTCCGCTTTTCGGAGGCTGGGTGACCGACAACTTCGGTTGGCGCTACCTGTTCTATCTCGCCCTTCCGCTCGGTGTCGCTGCCCTCGTGTTCCTCACAAAGTTCATGCGCCTGCCGCATACGGCAAGCGCTGGAAAGTTCGATCTCGTTGGCGCGCTGACTCTCACGCCCGGCCTTGTCATCGGCCTGCTCGCCGTGTCGTGGGGCGGCAATACCTACGACTGGGACTCCTCGGTCATCATCACCATGTTCGTGGCCGCGGCAATCCTCCTTGCGCTTTTCGTGGTCGTCGAGATGCGAGCGGAGAACCCGCTCGTCCCGCTCCACATGCTCGCCGACTCCCGCATCTCCCTCTCGATCCTCGCGAGCTTCGCGATCGCGGTCGCAATGTTTGGCGGAATCATCTACATCCCCGTGTTCGCACAAGGCGTCCTCGGGGTATCCGCAACGAATTCGGGCGCGATCCTCATCCCGCTCAACGTCGCCATGATCGTGACGTCGATTCTCATGGGCATCATGATCACCAAGTGGGGCCGCTACAAGGGACTCCTCGTTCTCGGCGGTATCGTCATGAGCGTCGGATACATCCTTCTTGCAGGCCTCGACTGGCAATCCTCGCAACTGCATCTCACGCTCGTCATGATCGTGATCGGCACGGGGCTCGGCATGTGTATGCAGACCTACACCCTCATTGTCCAAAACGCCGTCGCTCGTGAGGATCTCGGTGTTGCGACGTCTGCCGTGCAGTTCTTCCGTAACGTCGGTTCGACGATCGGCACCGCCGTTCTCGGCTCCGTCATGTCGGCGAATCTCATGCCAAAGATCCAGGCGCAGCTTCCGCCGCAGGTCGCTGCCGCAATGGGGAAGGTCGGCGGCGAGTCCGGCGGTAGTGCAGCGGCGATTCTTGACCCCTCGAAGCTCGAGGGCATTCCCGCCCCTATTGTCGAGGCCATTCGCCACGGCATGGGAGACGCCATGCAGGTTGTCTTCACGACGGCGGCCCCGTTCGCGGTTGTCGCCCTCGTGCTTTCCCTGTTCATCCGCCACACCGAGCTGCGCAGCACCAACTAGCGCCCGGCAATGGTGAGAGGGACCGCTTGACGGTCACCTCGAACGCGAAAATGCACCGCACGTCGATACGAGGAGGCGTGATTGACATGAGCGACATAGCCGCAACGGAGAAAGAGCAGGCGTCGGACCTGGCCGCCAGCCACGAGGGTCTGCGCGAGCGAAAGAAACGCGAATCGCGCGAAGCGATGCATCTTTCGGCGCTCGAGCTCGTGGCCGAGCACGGTCTTGCCCAGGTGACGGTCGATCAGATCGCGGAGAGGGCGGGGGTGTGCGCGCGCACGTTCTTCAACTATTGGGGTTCGAAGGAGGCGGCCGTGCTGGGCGTTGATCCCGAACAGAGCAGTCGTTTTGTGGACATTCTTGCCTCTCGCTCCGCGCAGGAGCCCGTTCGCGACTCCATTCGTGCGCTCCTTCGCATCCACGCTGATGACGCCTCTCGTCGCAGTGACACCCGCGAGCTCACACACCGCGTGCTTTCTCGCGAGCCGCAGCTGCTGCAAATCCTCACTGACCGCAATAGGGGAGTGAGCCGCGAACTCAGCGCGGTCATCGCCGAGCGTCTCACCCCGAGCATGGGGGCGGACGACGCGCGCGATGCAGCGGCGATTCACGTTGCCTGGGGATTCGCCATGGCTCGCAGCGTCTACGCTATTGCTGTGCGCCGCGATCTCTCGCTCGCGGACGCTCTGCCGATCGCTCTCGACTTTCTTGACTCAGGTCGCGTTCGCCTCTAACTGACCCACCGCGAAGGAGCTCCTACCTCATGGCCGACATCTCTCAGCCCGACACGAACGACCTCGTTGCCGCCTACGCGTTTGAGGAGCCGCGGATCCATCTCGGCGCGGTCGTCGACGGCGGCGAGCCGAACCCCGAAGCGCCGCTCTATATGCCGCTCGGAATGCTCAATAGGCACGGTTTGATTGCCGGCGCTACCGGCACCGGCAAAACAAAGACTTTGCAGCTCATCGCGGAGCAAATCGCGGCCGCCGGTACCTCCGTTTTCGTCGCGGATATGAAGGGCGACCTTTCCGGCATCGCTGTTCCCGGGCAGGCGTCGGAAAAACTCACCGAACGTGCGAAGGCTCGCGCCCAAGAGTGGGTATCTCGCGCTGGCACCACCGAATTCTTCTCACTGGGTGGACACGGTAAGGGCGTGCCGATTCGCACGACGGTTACCGAATTCGGGCCGGTTCTCCTCTCGAAGGTGCTGGGTCTCAACGAGACTCAAGAATCCTCCCTTTCGCTTATCTTTCACTACGCTGACCAGAGCGGCCTCGCCCTCCTCGACCTCAAGGATCTGCGCGCCCTCATCCAGTACCTCACGACCGATGGCAAGGATGAGCTCAAGAGCATCGGCGGTATTTCCACCGCGACCGCCGGCGTTATTCTGCGCAACCTCACCCAGTTCGAAAACTCCGGTGCAGACGTGTTTTTTGGAGAGCCGGCTTTCAACGTCGAGCATTTCCTCCGGAAAGATTCCGACGGTCGCGGGATCATCTCGTGTCTCGAACTTCCCGGCGTTGCCGAGCGGCCGGAAGTGTTTTCAACCTTCATGATGTGGATGCTCGCTGAGCTCTACCAGGTGCTGCCGGAAGTGGGCGATCTTCCCCAGCCGAAACTCGTGTTCTTCCTCGACGAGGCGCATCTGCTTTTCAAGGGCGCATCCAGTGCCTTTATCGACCAAGTCATCCAAACCGTGAGGCTTATTCGCTCCAAGGGCGTCGGCGTATTCTTCATTACCCAATCGCCTAAGGACATTCCCGCCGACGTTCTCGCGCAGCTCGGCAACCGCGTCCAGCATGCTTTGCGCGCCTTCACGCCCGATGACGCAAAGGCCATCAAGAAAGCAGTCGCCACCTACCCCACAACCGAGTACGACCTCGAAAAGCTCTTGACCTCCCTCGGCACGGGCGAAGCGGTCGTCACCGTCATGAACGAGAAGGGCGCGCCGAGCCCCGTGGCCTACGCCGCGATGCGCGCTCCCGAATCCTCGATGGAGCCCGCGCCTGAAGCTGAGATCGATCGGATTATCGCGTCCAGCCAGATCGCGGTCCAGTACAGCACTGTTGTGGATCGCGAAAGCGCGTACGAGATCCTCAAGGCGCGTGCGGAGGGCGGCCAGGTCGGGCAGGGGGAGTCCGACGTTTCCCCGGCAGCCGTCGGAACTGAAAAGCCCGGTGCAGGCGCAGCCCCCGCTGCGAAGGCGAAGCCCGCGAAGGAAGAGCCTGGATTGGTGGAGAAGATCGCGGGCAATAGCGCGGTCAAGAGTTTCTTTCGTTCGGCGGGGACGGTGCTCGGGCGTGAGATTACGCGTTCGCTGTTCGGGACGACTCGCAAGCGTCGCCGATAATGGGCGACTGGAGCGCTGGTGCCTACGAACGTATCGGCGGCGCCGGCGCTATGGGACGTCCCGGAAGCCTCGGCGCTCGCGCCTTACCCGCGCTGAATCGGCAGCGCTGAATCGGCACTAAACCCCCACAACTCCTATGCAATTCGAAAAGGGGGGGAAGCGAAGGCCCCGGGATCCGAGAGGATCTCCGGGGCCTCGTGTGTAGGCAACCGTCGGAACTCGAGAGGTTACGGGGCGGGCGTGAGCCCGAAACCCCCACAACCCCTATGCAATCCGAGAGTTTACTTCTTGCCCTGGTTGGCGACGGCCTCTGCCGCCTTACGCGCGGCCTCCTCATCGAGGTAGCGGCCGCCCTTGGTGACAGGCTTGAAGTTCTCGTCGAGCTCGTAGACGAGCGGCTGGCCGGTCGGGATGTTGAGGCCGACGATGTCTTCGTCAGAGATGTCGTCGAGGTACTTCACGAGGGCGCGAAGCGAGTTGCCGTGCGCAGCCACGAGAACGGTCTTGCCGGCGGCGAGGTCAGGCTTGATTCCCTCTTCCCAGTAGGGGAGGAAGCGCGCAATGACGTCCTTGAGGCACTCGGCCTTCGGAACCTCGGTGCCCTCGTAGCGGGGGTCGCCGTCCTGGCTGAATTCGCTGCCTTCCTCGATGGCGGGCGGCGGAACGTCGAACGAGCGGCGCCACAGCATGAACTGCTCGTCGCCATATTTGTCGCGGGTCTCGGCCTTGTCGAGGCCCTGGAGCGCGCCGTAGTGGCGCTCGTTGAGGCGCCAATCGCGCTTCACGGGGATCCAGTGGCGATCAGCGGCATCAAGCGCGAGGTTCGCGGTCATGATGGCGCGGCGCAGGAGCGACGTGTGCACAACGTCGGGAAGGATGCCCGATTCCTTGATGAGTTCGCCGCCATGAGTGGCTTCGCCGCGGCCCTTCTCCGAAAGAGGAACGTCGACCCAACCGGTGAACAGGTTCTTTTGATTCCATTCGCTCTCGCCGTGGCGGAGCAGTACCAGTGTGTATGTCATACATCCACCCTACTCGGTCTCGATGAGTATCGTCATGGGACCATCGTTCGTGATACTGAGCTGCATGTGTGCGCCGAATTCGCCCTCGTGCACGGTGAGGCCACGCTCGCGCACCCTGTCAATGACCTGCTGCACGAGTGGCTCCGCAACGGGCCCGGGGGCGGCTTTATTCCAGCTCGGGCGGCGCCCCTTGCGCACGTCCGCGTACAGCGTGAACTGGGAAATGATCATGACGGGCGCGTTCTGATCGAGCGCGGATTTTTCATCGTCGAGGATGCGTAGCTCGCAGATCTTCCGCGCCATCGTCTCGACCGCGCTCTCGCCGTCGTCGTGCGTGATACCCAGCAGGACGACGAGTCCCTCGCCCTCGAACTCGCCTGTTGTGCGTCGGGGGCTGTCGTGAGCGTCGAGCACCTCGACTTTCGCTCCATTCACCTTCTGAACGATCGCGCGCATCAGCTCTCTCCTTCCTCGTTGGCCTTCGCTGGAGGATCCTCGGCAGCGTCGGCGCGGTGAGTATTACGCCGCACGGGTTCCGACGGTTGCGCCGCCTCCATCGACTTCAGGAACGCGTGGCGTGCGGGGCGCACGTGAGGGCGTCGCCGCATTCCCGGCACGTAGACGGGGGTGGGCGGGGACATCGTGATGCCCGCGCGCCCGAAGTGTTCGTGGGGCTGTTCGTTGGCGCCGCCGAGCGCGAGTTCCATTTGCTGACCGGACAGCTCGGGAATCGGCGGGAGCGGAATCGTCGGATCCTGCTCGAAGTGGGCGGCGCCGTGGGCGAACGAGGTGTCGGCGCTCGGAACGGACGGCACGATGATCGGCGACGGCGAGGGGGCCTGTGCCGGTTGTTCGGCTGGCGCGCCATCGGCGTCGCCCGCCGGAGCACTCGTCGCCTCGGCATTCGTCGTGGCATCCGTGCGGGGCCGGGTGGCGTCGGATCCGGAAATGAGCCCGCCCGGCATGGGCCCCACGTAGTGCGGCCCGTACTCGGCGACCTGCACCCACGTTTCGGCAACGCGAACCATCGCTTCCGTGGCGCGCTCCCAATCCGGTTCCTGCTGGCGGTGCGGGCCCGTTGCGAGGGAAAGAACCACGCCGGCGGCGCGCAATGCGAGTTCTTGCGGATCAACGCGGTTCGCGAAAACGGGATACCACGTGCGAATCGCTTCCGCGACCCGTTCGTGAATGTCGAGCGTCAGGCGACCCTGATTCGCGTAGTCGCCAAGCACGGAGAGGTGGGCGCACAGGCACGCGAGGTCGTCGGCGCGGCGACCCGGACCAACCCCGTCAATGTCGAGGACGCCAACGACGCGGGAATTGTCCACGAACACTTGCGCCTCGTAAAAGTCGCCGTGGACGACTTCGGTGGGCTCGAGGCCAATGCGACGCTCGACGTCGGCGAGGCCCAGCTCGATGCGGTACACGAGGACATCGAGGCGGTCTTTGAGGGAGGGGAGGCTCGAGGCGACAACGCCAGCGTAAAACTCGGCGGAATCGGTCCACGGCGGGCGCACGGGCTGATCCATCAGGGAAGCGGGGAGGCGGTCGAGCATCGCGACGAGATCCTCGGCGTGGCACGCGCGCTCGCCCTCTTCGATCACCGCCTTCGCGAGAACCGTGCCGGGCAACTCGGCGAGCACGACGAGGCCGTCCGTCGAGCCGAGAACGGCGGGGACCGGAACGCCTGCCTCGAGCAGGCTGTGGTGGAGGTTGACGACGCTCGAGGTCGTGTGCGGCTGGAACACCTTGAGGAACACGTTGCGGTCGGCGAGGGTGGCCTTGAGCACGGCGCGGCGACCGGGGCGGTAGCTCACAACCTCAACCGGCACGGGGGTGCCCTCCGCAAAGCCCGTGGCAACACCGAGACGGCCGAGGGTTTCGTGGAGAACATCCGGGTAGCACACCTGCGGGAGCATCGGCAGCCACGGGTCGTGGGGGTAGCGCCACACGCGCACGTTCATGTCGCCGTCGGTCATCACGAGGGACTGCTCGGGGGCGAGCACGTTCTTTTCCTGCTCACCGATGTGGGCGCTCACGCCGAAGAGCTCATCGCGAGGTTCAGCCTCGGCGCCGTCAAGCTCCACCCAGCGCACCTTCGTGCGGAACATTGCTTTCGTGGAGCGCGAAGGGCGGTGGTCGACGTGGTCGAGCGTCCATTCGACGAGCTCGCCGCCCGCGTTGGTGACGGCCGCCTCGAGCACACCTCCGGCCTGGGGCCCCGTGAGAAGCTCGGAACCGTCAAGGGTCTCTGTCATGCCCCCATTGTTGCAGGTTGTGGCCGGGCCCTTCTGAACAGCCGTGTACGCAGGGTGTATGGCACAGACACTTTGTAGGGTGGGGGTATGAGTGAAAACACGACCTCCCGCCCTCGCCCCGAGCTTGGCGGCAACCTGCTTGGCCCGAAGCCGACCTTCCTGCCCGACGAGCTCGATCGCCCCGTTCGCGACCGCGAAGGTGACGACCCGAAGAAGGTCGCTGCTGACCACC
This sequence comes from Dermabacter sp. HMSC08H10, assembly GCF_001807585.1. NCBI lineage: Bacteria > Bacillati > Actinomycetota > Actinomycetes > Micrococcales > Dermabacteraceae > Dermabacter > Dermabacter sp. HMSC08H10. The sequence continues at coordinate 52,213 of NZ_KV789413.1, read as the reverse complement.
CCACCTCCCCGCTCGCCTGGGCGCTCCTCGCCCAGGAGTCAAGTGCCGACGGCGACACGATCGAGGCCTACGCATTCGCGCGCGTTGGCTACCACCGCGGTCTCGACGCGCTGCGCCGCGCCGGCTGGCGAGGCCAGGGTGAAGTCTCCGCCTCCCACGAACCAAACCGCGGTTTTCTTCTGTGCCTCCTGCACCTTGCGCGTGCCGCAGAAGCGATCGGCGAGACCGGCGAGGTAGAACGCCTGAGGGATTTCATCGCCGAATCCGACCCGAGCCTGAGCGACGCCATAACGCTCGCCCCTTAACGTCGGCAGTCACCCCGCGTAAAATAGGCCTTTGCTGTTTCGTTACCGCGCGCACCAGGACGCCGCGCACAAGGAGATGTCATGCCCGCGATCGTGATCGTTGGAGCCCAGTGGGGCGATGAAGGAAAGGGAAAGGCAACCGATCTTCTCGGCGATCGCGTCGACTACGTTGTCAAGCCCAACGGCGGCAACAATGCGGGCCACACGGTCGTCGTCCACGGTGAAAAGTTCGAGCTTAAACTCCTCCCCGCGGGGATTCTGTCGCCGAATGCGACGCCCGTGATCGGCAACGGCGTGGTCGTGAACCTCGATGCGCTCTTCGAGGAAATCGACACTCTTGAATCACGCGGCGTCGACACCTCGCACTTGCGCATTTCCGCGAACGCGCACATCGTCGCCCCCTTCCACCAAACGATGGACCGCGTCACCGAGCGCTTCCTCGGCAAGCGCGCAATCGGCACGACCGGCCGCGGCATCGGGCCCGCCTACATGGACAAGGTGGGGCGCCTCGGCATCCGCGTGCAGGACCTGTTCGACGAGTCGATCCTGCGGCAAAAGGTTGAAGGCTCGCTTCGCCAGAAGAATGGCGTGCTCGTGAAGCTCTACAACCGTCGGGCCGTAGAGGTTGAGGAGATCGTGGCAGGCCTTCTCCAGTACGCGGAGCGGATCCGCCCCATGGTCGTGGACACGACCGAGATGCTGAACTCGGCGCTCGACCGGGGGGAACTCGTGCTCATGGAGGGCGGCCAAGCGACCTACCTCGACGTGGACCACGGCACGTACCCGTTCGTGACGAGCTCGAACCCCACCGCGGGTGGCGCGTGCACGGGTTCCGGTATCGGCCCGACGCGCATCGACCGCGCGATCGGCATCGTCAAGGCGTACACGACGCGCGTGGGCGCTGGCCCGTTCCCCACGGAACTCTTCGATAAATGGGGCGAATACCTTCAGCAGAAGGGCCACGAAGTGGGCGTCAATACGGGGCGACCGCGCCGTTGCGGCTGGTACGACGCCCTCATGATTCGCCACGCCGTGCGCATCAACGGTTTCACCGATCTCGTGCTCACGAAGCTCGACATTCTCACGGGTCTCGACGAGGTGCCGATCTGCACCGCCTACGAGATCGATGGCGAAATCCATCGAGACATGCCCATGACGCAAACTGAGTTCCACCACGCGAAGCCCGTGTACGAGACGATGCCCGGGTGGAGCGAAGACATCTCGAAGGCTCGCACGTTCGAGCAGCTTCCGATCGAGGCACAAAACTACGTGCGCCGACTCGAGGAACTTGCCGGCTGCCGCATTTCGGCGATCGGTGTTGGCCCGGACCGCGATGACACGATCGCGGTGCACTCGCTCATTCCCGGCGAGGAACGCCTCGCGGGTGAAGGGTCCGACGGTGCCGGCGCGTAAGCCGATCCCGATCTCCGACGGCACGGCCGCGATCCGTTCGTGGTGCGAGAACGGCAAAGACACGGCGAGACCTACCCTCGCGCTCGCGGTGCGATTCACCCTCCAGGCGCTCGCCGAGGAATACCCGGGCGGCGCCGTCGAACTGCGCGTTCCACCGTTCGGCGCCGTGCAGATCATAGAGGGCACGAGCCACACGCGCGGAACCCCGCCCGCAGTCGTGGAGATGGATGCAGCAACCTGGATGCGCCTTGCGACGGGTGAGCTGACGTGGGCAGAGGGCCGCGCGAAAGGCGGCGGTGTGAGCGCATCCGGCGAACGCAGCGACCTCTCTGAAATTCTGCCCGTGCCGATCGCCCGGAGAATCGCCGCTGAAGAAGCGCCCGCCCGCCCCACTACGACCGAGGAGAATTAACACGTGACGAGCGAGAACACGCCCGAAGCCGGCTCCCTCCCCGCCGATGCCTCCGACGCACACGTCGAGCATCGTGGACAGGACGATAGCCAGGCGAATATTGAGGCCGCTGCGCCAGCTGAGGTCGACTCCGACGATGCGGGTGCCGCGGGCGCGGATCCTCACGCGACGCCGATGCCAACAGCGCTCTTCGTGAGGCGTGAACGCCGCATGAATCTCGGTGGGTGGGTCGTGCTCGCCCTCGTGCTCGGAGCCCTTTCCGGGCTCGTGTGGGGCATGTTCCGGGGTGTTTTCGATGTTGCGCCGCTCGTGATCGCCGCGCTCTACGGGGTTCTCTTTATCGGGGGTGCCCTCGCCCTTCTCGCCGTGATCATCGATTGGCTCCTCGAGCGCACGCGCGCGAAATAGATAACCTGAATTGCATAGGGGTTGTGGGGGTTTCGGAAGCAGATCAAACCCCCGCAACGTCTATGCAATTGGTCGGGCCTCGTGGCAAAGCCCCCACAGTCCTCTGCAATTCACGAGGGGCGTGTGCCGTATTAGACTGGATTAGTGCTACCCGCAGACGGACGACTTACCCACGACCTCCTTCCCGACGATCGCCAACCGAAAGACGAATGCGGCGTTTTTGGCGTGTTCGCGCCAGGAGAAGACGTCGCCACCCTCACCTACTTCGGGCTCTACGCGCTTCAGCACCGCGGCCAGGAGTCGGCGGGCATCGCGACCTCAAACGGCGAACAGATCCTCGTCTACAAAGACATGGGTCTCGTCTCGCAAGTGTTCGACGAAGGCAATCTCAAGACCCTCCAGGGTCACATGGCCGTGGGCCACACGCGCTATTCCACGACCGGGGCAAGCCACTGGGTGAACGCCCAGCCGACGCTCGGCCCTCGCCCCGATGGCACGATCGCCCTCGCCCACAATGGCAACCTCGTGAACACCCTCGAGCTCCTCGAGCTTCTCCACGAGCGCCAGGGCAGCGCGAAAATCGGTGAGCTCAAACAGGGCAACACGACCGACACGGCGATCGTGACGGCCCTTCTCAATCACGACGGAAGCCTCGAGGAGAACCTCAAAGACCTCATGGGCCGTATCCGCGGTGCCTACTGCTTCGTGCTCATGAATGAAAAGACCCTGTACGCGGCGCGCGACCCGCAAGGCATCCGCCCGCTCGTGCTCGGCAGACTGTCGAACGGGTGGGTTGTGGCCTCCGAGACCGCCGCCCTCGACATTTGCGGCGCGACCTTCGTGCGCGAAGTAGCGCCCGGCGAGCTCATCGCGATTGACGAAGACGGCTTGCGCTGCGAGCAAGTCCTCGAACCCGCGCGCAAGAGCTGCGTATTCGAGTACGTCTACCTCTCGCGCCCTGACACGAACCTCAATGGGCGGAGCGTGAACGAGTCGCGCATCGAGATGGGGCGCGAGCTTGCGCGCGAACACCCCGTCGACGCTGACCTCGTGATCCCCACGCCCGAATCGGGCACACCCGCCGCGATCGGGTACGCCCAAGAATCCGGCATCCCCTACGGGCAGGGCATGGTCAAGAACGCCTACGTGGGTCGCACGTTCATCCAGCCCACGCAAACACTTCGCCAGCTCGGTATACGCCTCAAGCTCAACCCACTTCGCGAAGTTATCGAGGGCAAGCGCCTCGTCGTCATCGACGATTCAATCGTGCGCGGCAACACGCAGCGAGCCGTGGTTCGCATGCTCCGCGAGGCGGGCGCAAGTGAGGTGCACGTACGGATCAGCTCACCGCCTGTGAAGTGGCCCTGCTATTACGGCATCGACTTTGCGGATCGCGCCCAACTCATTGCCAACGGTCTTGATACCGAAGAGATCTGCCGCTCGATCGGAGCTGACTCCCTCGGGTACATCAGTTTTGACGGCATGGTGCGCGCGACCGCGCAACAGCCGAACCAGCTGTGCTCTGCATGCTTCACCGGGGAATATCCCATCCCACTGCCCGCTCCCGATTCTGAGGGCCGCGAACTGCTTGGCATGGCCGACAAGGAGATCCAGAAATGACTAACGCACCGAAAGGCGAGGGCCTCACCTACGCCGCTGCCGGCGTCGACACGCACGCGGGGGACCGCGCCGTCGAACTCATGAAGGCCGCCGTTAAAAAGACCCACGGCGCGAGCGTCGTGGACGGTGTTGGTGGCTTCGCCGGTCTCATCGACGTGAGTGCCCTCAAAAACTACGAGCGGCCCTTGCTCGCCTCGAGCACCGACGGCGTGGGGACGAAAATCGCGATCGCCCAGGCGCTCGATGTGCACGACACGATCGGTCACGACCTCGTGGCCATGGTCGTCGACGACATCGTCGTGAGCGGTGCGAAACCGCTCGCCATGACCGATTACATCGCGTGCGGGAAGGTTCACCCGGAGCGGATCGCCAACATCGTGCGCGGCATCGCCGAGGGCTGCATCCTTGCCGAAACCGCACTCGTGGGTGGCGAAACGGCCGAGCACCCCGGCCTCATGGGCGAGCACGATTACGACGTGGCGGGCGCAGCCGTCGGCGTCGTCGAAGCCTCCCAAATGCTCGGCGCCGAGCGTGTGAAAGCCGGCGACGTTCTCATCGGCATGGACTCCAGCGGCCTGCACTCCAACGGCTATTCCCTCGTGCGCGCCGTCGTCGACCACGCAGGGCTGAGCCTCGACCAACACATCGACGATTTCGGCACAACCCTCGGCGAGGAACTCCTTACCCCGACCCACATCTACAGCGCACAGATCCTGCGCGTACTCGAGAAAGCGGGCGTCGGAAACCTCCACGCACTTTCCCACGTGACGGGCGGTGGCCTTGCCGCGAATCTTGCCCGTGTGATTCCCACCGATTGCGGCGCTCACGTTCGCCGTGGCTCTTGGGAGCCCGGTGCGGTGTTCCGTGCGATCGGCGAGTGGGGAAATGTGCCGCTCGCGGACCTCGAGGCGACTCTCAACATGGGTATTGGCATGGTCGCGGTCGTGAGCGAAGAAAGCGCCGACGCGATTGTGCGGCATTTCGAGGCCGAGGGCGTACGCTCGCGAGTGATCGGCGAGGTCACCCGACGCGAGGAGCTTGCGCAGCCGCGCGGCGAAAACGATGTGCTCGTGCAGGGGGCGAAGGGGGCGCACGGCGGCCCCGTCCTCGTCACTGCGTAACCGTCCCCCAAAAATCTGAATTGCATAGGCGCTGCGGGGGTTTGGTTCGCGCCCAAAACCCCCACAAACCCTATGCAATTCGAGGCGGCGGGGACCGGGGGCGGGCTTCACCGCATAAAAATGACGCCCCCAAACGGCTGTAGTTCTCGCGAATTACCTTCGTTTGGCGGCGTCAGTTCACAATGAAGGGGCGGTCAGGACTCCTCGTCCTCGTCGGCCCAGTCGTCGTACTCGCTTGCCCACTTGTCTTCGTAGCGGTCGTCTTCGTCCCACGAAGCGGACTCATTCTTCTTCCCGCTCAGCTCACGCTGAAGAGCGTTGAGATCCGTAGGCGGGCTGTAGTACTTGAGGTCCCGAGCAATCTTGGCCTGCTTGGCTTTCTGACGGCCACGACCCATAGGTACGACCCCCTGTGCGTCGAACATGCGGGCGTCTTTCGCCCTGGAGAGTAAGTTTCGGACTCTAGGTTACACTGCGGCGCCTGGGACTTAAAGTAGAAGCAGGCCCGCGCGGGGCCACGTCACACCCGACGGCGGCTCCGTCACCGGGGAAAAACCCCTGCTACCGAGTGCGAATAACGACGAAAGAAAGCCCCAGTCATGCCCGCCGAACACGACCGCACCTATCCGCACGTTGACGATTCGGCGCTCGTCGCGCACGGTTTCGACATCACTCACCACGACGGCGGCGAGGATGCACTCGGGCCGTGGGGATTCACGACGATCGCGCGGCCCGCACCGAAAGAGCGGGCGACCGGCGCCATCGCGTTGTACCTCCACGGCTGGAGCGACTACTTCTTCCACCCGCACGTCGCACACTTCTTTAACGACCGCGGGTACGATTTTTGGGCGATCGACCTGCGCCGAAACGGTCGTTCGCTGCGTGAGGGAGATGTGGCGACCGCGATTGGCGATCTGAGCGACTACGCAGAGGAGATCGGCCGCACGATCGACATGGCGAGCACGGCCGCCCGCGAGCGTGGTCTTGCCCCGAAGAAACCGGTCATCTATGCGCACTCGACGGGCGGGATCACGACGGTCACCTGGGCGGCGAGAAACCCGGGGCAAGCGTCGGCGCTTCTGCTTAACTCGCCTTGGCTCGAGCTGCACGGTGGGCCGCTCGTGCGGCGAGCCCTCCTTCCTATGCTCGAGGCGCTCGCGCGCACGCGGCCCCTAAGCTCGGTAATTCCGGGCACGCCCGATTTTTATGCCCGCACGCTTCACGCACACTTTGGGGGTCAGTGGAATTGGCATGTGCCGTACAAGCCGTTCGAGTCGTTCCCGATGCCGGCGTGCACACTCGCTGCCGTTGCGCGGGCTCAGAATCAGCTCGCGGGTGGGCTCAGTATTCGCGAGCCTATTTTCATGACGGCCTCGACGCGATCCGCTCTCGAACCGTTTTTCACGCGCCGTGCCTACACGAGCGATGCGATTTTGAACGTCGAGGATCAGGTGAGGAACGCCCGCCATGCGGGCCCTGATCTCACCGTTGCCCGAATCCCGGGAGCGACGCACGACATGGCGCTCGCGCTCGAGGCACCGCGCAAGCTGTTCTTCCTTGAGCTTGCAGCGTACATGGATAGCCGCGGGCTTTAGGAGCTGCGCCGCGCGATGTCCGCGCGAGAGGCGTGGACGCTTACGGGGATGGCGAGCGCACCGGCGACGACCGGGGTGAGGACCTGGCTGAGGGTGAAGGTGAGCGCGCAAGATACGGCCGCGGCGTTTGGTGCGCCGCATTGCACGAGGGCCCACGCGACGCCGACGTCGATCACGCCGATGCCTCCCGGCGTGAGAGGGATGAGGGCGAGTAAGCGGCTGAGGGCATAGATGCCGAAGAGGAGGAGCGGGCTGATGGTGAAGCCGTAGCCGAACGTGCACCAGGCAATGAACGCGAGGCCCTGCACTATGCGCGCAACGGTGGGGGCGCCGAGGATCAAGGCGCGTGAACCCTGAGCGTCGGCGATCGCCATGTTGCGCGTGGCGAGGGCGGGTGTGACGATGTCGCGGCTTCGCCCGCCGTAGCCCTCGTGGAAGGCGTCGGTGATCGTTTGCACGCGTTCGAGGAGTGTGCGCAGCAGTGTTTCGCTCGAGGCCAGCCCGAGCGCCGTGCTCGTGAGGGCGAGGCCGAGCGCGGCGGCAACGACGAGGGCGATGCGGACCCATAGCGGAATGTCGAGCGGGGCGAGAGCGAGGAGGGTAACGGCGAGGATCGGCAGGAGGATCTGCGCGAGGATGTCGGCGATCGAAGCCAGGAGGGTGCCCGAGGCGATCGTTTTCGCGCTCGCCCCCGCGCGTTTGAGTCGAGCGTAGATAAGGCCGAGGGAGATGGTCGATCCCATCGGGATTGCGACGGTGACGGCTTGGGCAACAGCATTCGTTTCGGCGCTGGCCCTGAGGCTCACGCCGCGAAAGCAGGCGGAAAAACCGATTGAGTCGATCGCGAGGACGACAAGCGCAACAGCGAGGAGCGCGAGGACCCACCACGCGCTGATCCCGGTGAAGGACGCGAAAATGTGTGTCCACGATGTGTCGAGAGCGCGGGGGATGAGCCACACGATCAGAATTGCTGCGAGGGCAATGGAGCCGACGGCGAGCAGGGCGCGCGTAAGTTTTTGCTCGCGTGTGAGGGGCGTAGGGCTGGAGGAGTCGTTCATCGCGGACCATTCTCGCAGAAACGCGCGGTCTCGACGTGATGCGAGCGACCCCGTCGGGGCCCCTGAGTTTAAATGTCTCACCCCTTTCGTAGAGTGGAGTCATGCATACGTTCATGATGATTTTTGTTTTCCTCCACATCCTTTGCTGGGCCGGCGCCTTCGGCATGTGGATCGCCGCTGCCAAGAACCGCCAGCCTCTTCCCGGCATGGCGCACATGGCCGCCGCCGCACCCGTGTTTGGCCTGATCGCCGCCCTCATTGGGATCGCCGCAGACATGGGTATCAACCACATGGTGATCGGTATCAAGCTTGTGCTGTCGGTCATCGTTGCGGTGTGTGCGTTCATCGCGATCAAGAAGCGCGAAGCAACGCCCGCGCCGGTCTGGTTCGCGATTCCTACGGGCATCGTCGTGAATATCGCGGTTGCGCTGTTCATGTGAGAGCGCGTGTAAGCGCCCCCGTGCACGGGCAAGCCGCTACACGGGGTAGGCCCGCAGCGCATGAACCTGTGCATGCGCGCCCACGCATCCGTTAACTATCCGCCCTATCCGTACCTGAAGGTGCCTCTATGTCCTCGCTTTTTGACGATTTTCCACTTCCCGAATCCTTCCGCGCGCTCGGCGGGGCCGGAAAGGGAAGCAAAGGCGAGGGTGGCACGGGTGCGCGCGCACAGAGCGAAGGCGCGCGAGGGGAGTCCGACGCTTGCCCGCCTCCCGACGAATGGGATTTTTCCGAGGATGCCCCACCCGAGGATTGGGAAACCGCGTTTGATGAGCAGGTGTCGGAATCGCCCTATCCCGGGGCGGGGGCGAGCTTTGAGCCGGTTCCGGATGAGCTCGAGCCCGTGCGTCACGAGAACTTTGCGGCCTGGGGTGGGCGTGATGAGGCTGCTCTCGAGGAGATCGTCGAGGGGCTCAACCCGCCCCAGCGCGATGCGGTCGAACATCGCGGCTCCCCGCTGTTGATCGTTGCCGGGGCAGGCTCTGGCAAGACCCGCGTGCTGACCCGCCGCATCGCTCACCTTTTGCGAAGTGGAGAGGCTCTTCCGGGCGAAATTCTCGCGATCACCTTCACGAACAAGGCCGCCTCCGAGATGAAGGAGAGGGTTGAGGCGCTCATTGGGCCCGCGGCCCGGTACATGTGGGTGTCGACCTTCCACTCGGCGTGCGTGCGTATTTTGCGGCGAGATGCAGCTGCAGCCGGGCTCAAGTCCACGTTCTCGATCTACGACTCGGCAGACTCCAAGCGGCTCATCACGAACATCGCCAAGGACATGGGGCTCGACTCGAAAAGGCACTCGCCCCGAGCGTTCCAGGCAAAAATCTCCTCGCTCAAGAACGAGCTCGTGACGCCCGAGGAATACGCTGCCCAGGCGGAGAACGCGAAGAACCCCGCCGAGCGGACGATCGCGCAGATCTACACCCAATACCAGGAGCGGCTGCGCACGGCGAACGCCGTGGACTTCGACGACTTGATCGCACTGACTGTGCGCCTGCTCGCCGAGAATCCGGGGATTCGCGAAGGCTATCGCCGTCGGTTCCGGCACGTGCTCGTGGATGAGTATCAGGACACGAATACCGCGCAATACAGGCTCGTGCGCGAGCTCGTCGGCGATGACCCTCATGCGGACCTCACGGTCGTGGGCGACTCGGACCAGTCGATCTATGCGTTCCGCGGCGCGACGATCCGCAACATCATCGAGTTCGAGCAGGATTTCCCGAGCGCCCGCACGATCGTGCTTGAGCAAAACTATCGCTCGACCCAAACGATCCTCAGCGCCGCGAACGCGGTCATCAAGGAAAACCAGGGCAGGCGGCCTAAGAAGCTGTGGACCGACCAGGGCGACGGCCAGCAGATCACGCTGTATGTGGCCGACGATGAGCAGGGCGAGGCGCGGTACATCACCCGCCAGATCGACGCTCTTATCGATGAGGGGGCGAAGGCGGGTGACATCGCCGTGTTTTATCGGGCGAATGCCCAGTCCCGCGCGCTTGAGGATCAGCTCATTCGCGTGGGCCTCCCGTACAAGGTTGTGGGCGGAACGCGCTTTTACGAGCGGCGGGAAATTAAGGACGCGATCGCGTATCTTCGGGTGCTGACGAACCCCGCCGATGAAATCAATCTGCGCCGCATCCTCAATACGCCTAAGCGCGGAATCGGCGAGAGGGCTGAGGCCGCCGTGTCAGTGCTCGCGGAGCAGGAGCGGATCAGCTTCGGTGAGGCGCTCGAGCGTGCGAGCGAAGCCCCCGGCATTGCGACGCGCTCCTTGGGCGCGATTGAGAAGTTCGTGTCACTCATGTCGCGCGTGCGCGAAAAGGTCGAAAAGGGCGAGGGCCCGAGCGACGTTCTCGAAGAGATCCTGAGCGAGAGCGGGTATTACGCCTCCCTCCAGAGCAGCGATGATCCCCAGGATGAATCCCGCCTCGAGAACCTCGCGGAGCTCGTGAGTGTCGCCGCTGACTTCGAGGCGGATCTCGCGGCTGCGGAAGCCGCGGCCTCCGAGTTCGAGGACGAGCCGGGCGGCCCCGAGGCACCAAGTGGTTCGCTCGTCGATCAGTTCCTCGAAAAGGTCTCACTGGTCGCCGACTCCGATCAAATCCCCGAGGGCGAGGATCAGTTCGTGACCCTCATGACCCTCCATACCGCGAAGGGTCTCGAGTTCCCGATCGTGTTCCTCACGGGCATGGAAGACGGCACCTTCCCGCACCAGCGGACCCTCGCTGACCCGAAAGAACTTGAGGAGGAGCGCCGCCTCGCCTACGTGGGGATTACCCGAGCGCGCGAGCGGCTGTTCATCACACGGGCGAGCGTGCGCGCCGCCTGGGGAACTCCGCAGTTCTTCCCCGCATCCCGGTTCCTTGAAGAAATCCCCGAGGCCCTCGTGCACGTAGCGCGCGCAGGCAACGCGCGTGCGTACGCCGATTTCGGCGGTGGCTTTGGTGGCGGCTTCGGCGGTTCCGACGGTTGGGGTACTTCGAGCAGGCGTGGCCCATCTGTCACCGGCGTAGGCGTCGGTGGCGGCCGCCGCGACGTGTCGAGGCCGAGTTTCGGTTCAGGCAAGAAGGCGAAGACGGCGAGCGAAATCCCGAACCTCGAGGTTGGCGACCGCGTGACGCACGATAGCTTCGGCATGGGTACCGTCGTCTCCGCGTCCGGGGCGGGGGAGAAGCTCCAGGTCGAGGTCCAGTTCCGGGAGCCGCACGGGACAAAGCGCCTCCTGGTGCGCTACGCGCCGATCACGAAGCTCTGAGCGAGTGGGGCCGGCGACCGTCCGGGCATCCGTCTCTCGGGCTCGAGACGCAGTTTTTCTCGACCCACGTGAGTTTCGGGCTGTACGTCTCGCAGGCACGCGGTAGATTCGTAGCAGGTCCCATGCGCACATGGGCATCTCGCACTAAGGAGTGACATTGCGAATCGGAATCCCGAGAGAAACACTCGAGGATCAGCCGCTCGTCGCCGCCACGCCCGACACCGTACGCAAGCTCCGGAAGCTTGGCTACGACGTCGCGGTTGAGCGCGGTGCTGGGGAGCGTGCCTCATACCTCGATGCCGCCTACGCCGAAGCCGGCGCCGAGATCGTGGGGGAGGAGGTGTGGCAGTCCGATATCGTGACGACGCTCGATACGCCCCCGCGCGAGATGCGCGAGAGGATGCTCCCCGGTGCCGTGCTCATTTCTCGCATGGCTCCGGGCCGTAACCCGGAGCTCATCGACGAGCTCAAAGAGCATCGACTCACGGCTCTCGCGATGGATGCAGTGCCGCGTATTTCGCGCGCACAGTCGATGGACGTGCTCAGTTCGATGGCGAACATCGCCGGCTATCGCGCGGTGATTGAGGCGGCGAGCAACTTTGGGCGCCTCTTTACGGGCCAGGTCACGGCGGCCGGCAAGGTGCCGCCCGCGAACGTGTACGTGATCGGGGCTGGCGTTGCGGGTCTCGCGGCTATCGGAACGGCGAATTCGATGGGCGCGATCGTGAAGGCTACCGATCTTCGCCCCGAGGCTGCCGAGCAGGTTGAGTCGATGGGTGCGGAGTTCGTCCCGATCGAGGCGAAGACGGAGAAGTCTGAGGATGGCTACGCGAAGGAGATGACGGCGGACCAGGCGAAGGCCGCCGCTCAGCTGTATTCGCGGCAGTCGGCCGAAGCGGACATCGTCATTACGACCGCGAACATCCCGGGCCGCAAGGCGCCGGTGCTCCTCACCGCCGCTGATGTACAGAACATGAAGCCCGGCTCGGTGATCGTGGATATGGCTGCCGCGAACGGCGGCAATTGTGAGCTCACAAAGCCTGGCGAGGTCTACCAGACCGAGAATGGCGTGACGATCGTGGGCCACACCGACCTCGCGGGCCGGCTCCCCGGTCAGGCGAGCCAGCTGTACGGGCAGAACATCGTGAACCTCATGAAGCTCGTGACGCCTCAGAAGAATGGCGTGATGATGCTCGATTTCGAGGACACGATCGTTCGTGGCATCACGGTAACGTTCGCGCACGATGGCCAGGCGGATGTGCTGTGGCCACCGCCTCCCGTGAAGGTGTCGGCGGCGCCTGCACCTGCACCCGAAGCGGCACCGGCTCCCGCCGAAGCGCCCGAAGCGAAGAAGTCCCACGCGGGGACTATCGCGGCGATCATCGGCGGGATTCTCGGTGTGGCGCTTGTGCTTGCGAGCCCCTTCCAGGTGGCGGAGCAGTACATGGTGCTCATGCTCGCGATCGTGGTGGGCTACTACGTGATCACGTCGGTCACGCATTCGCTGCACACGCCGCTCATGAGCGAGACGAACGCGATTTCCGGGATCATTCTCGTGGGCGCGATTTTGCAGGTGGGCAGCGCGAATATTGCAGTGGCGATCCTGTCGTTCATTGCGATCGTGATCGCGAGCATCAACATTTTTGGCGGGTTCACGGTCACGCACCGCATGCTCTCCATGTTTTCGAGGGAGGGCTGATCGATGGACATGCAGCTGGTTGACTGGACGTTGAGGCTTACGACCCTCGCGTACATTGCCGCGGCCATTCTCTTCATCCTCGCGCTCGTGGGGCTCAGCGCGCAAAAGAGCGCGAAGCGCGGCAACATTTTTGGTGCGGCCGGTATGGGCATTGCGCTTGTGGCCACGATCGCGCGTGCGCTCGCGAACTCGCACGTGGATCCCGAGCATTTCAACGGCCCGATCGTCACCCTCATCTTGATCATTCTCGCGATGGGGATTGGCGCCGGCGTCGGCATTCCGCTCGCGAAGAAGGTGGAGATGACGGGCATGCCCGAGCTCATCGCCATGCTTCACTCGTTTGTGGGTCTTTCGGCGGTGCTGATCGGCTTCAATAGCTTCCTTCATCCGTACGGTGTGTCGCCCGCGATGGAGACTTTCCATCTGGGCGAGGTGGCGCTCGGCATTTTCATCGGTGCCGTGACGTTCACGGGCTCGATCGTTGCGTACCTCAAGCTTTCGGCGAAGATCAAAGGCGCGCCGCTTATGCTTCCGGGTCGCAACTGGATCAACCTCGGCGTCCTCGTTCTCTCGCTTGTTCTCACGATCGTGTTCATGGCGAGCGGCGGCGAGGGCTTCGCCGGCTGGGCCTCGATTCTCCTGCTCACGATCCTTGCGCTCTTCCTCGGCTTCCACCTGGTGGCGGCGATCGGCGGTGGCGACATGCCCGTCGTCGTCTCGATGCTCAACAGTTACTCGGGCTGGGCGGCGGCGGCCGCGGGCTTTATGCTCGGCAACAACCTGCTCATCATCACGGGCGCGCTCGTCGGCTCGTCGGGTGCGTACCTGAGCTACATCATGTGCAAGGCGATGAACCGCTCGTTCATTTCGGTGATCCTCGGCGGGTTTGGTTCCGACGGTGGCTCATCTACCGCCGAGCGTGATTACGGGCAGCACACCGAGATCACGCCTGAAGAGACGGCGGAGCTTCTCAAGGGTGCCTCGACGGTCATGATCACCCCCGGCTACGGCATGGCTGTGGCGCAGGCGCAGTACCCGGTTGCGGAGCTGACGAAGAAGCTCCGCGAGCATGGCGTGGACGTCACGTTCGGTATTCACCCGGTGGCGGGGCGTTTGCCCGGGCACATGAACGTGCTTCTCGCCGAGGCGAAAGTTCCCTACGACATCGTGCTGGAAATGGACGAGGTGAATGACGACTTCGGCGACGTTGATGTCGTGCTCGTGATTGGCGCGAATGACACGGTGAATCCGATTGCCGAGGAGCCGGGCAGTCCGATCGCGGGCATGCCCGTGCTGAAGGTGTGGGACGCGAAGCGTGTCGTCGTGTTCAAGCGGTCGATGGGCGCCGGATACGCGGGCGTTCAGAACCCGCTGTTCTTCAACGAGAACACGGACATGCTGCTCGGCGACGCGAAGGCGTCAGTCGAGTCGATTTCGAAGGCGCTCTAGCCTCTCTCGCTCAACCGAGGGCCCCGCGCGTACCCGTCCGTGGGTGGGCGCGGGGCCCTTCTATGCGGAGATCTGGTTCGCCGGGCCTCGGGCCGGAGTCAGGAGTCGAGGAGTGCTTTGAGCATTGGCTCGATGTTGTCGCGCTTCACGAAATCGGTGTCCGTGCCCCACGTGTCGAGCATTTCCTGGTCGTTCGCGTGGCGTTTGCTCGCGGGCGTCGCCTTCATGAAGGCGTGCACGCCCGTGAGGGCAGCCTTGTGGGCGAAAGACACCTTGGAGTGGGCGAGGCCGCCGCGCGCATGGAAGCGTTCGGTGCGCGCATACACGTCGCTCGGGAGGTTCGCGCGATGCACTTTATCGACCTCCTCGGTGCGGCTCGGGTCAGCCCAGGCAACGGAGAGTAGGGCGAGGCGGGCGCCTTTGAAAGCTTGTGCGGCGCTCACGAATGCCTTGACGTCGTGGAGCTTGCCCGCATAGTTGCCGCCCGCGTACACGACGAGGTCGGGTTCACCTCCGAGTGTCTCTGTTGCTGCTTCGACGGTGAATCCTTTGGTGGTGAGGGTGTGCACGTCCCAACCCGCATCCGTGAGGGCGCTCGCGATCATCTCGGCGTATCGGCCGGAGTGCCCGTAGATCGAGGCGTTGAGGATGAGGGCTTTCATGGTGTGCTCCTTCGCGGTGCGCGACGCTTCTGGCGCCAAAAGTCGATGCCTTAAGCGTGCCACGCACACCCACCAATCGGCAGGGACTAAGAGCTGCCTAGGTGTAATCGCCGGACAGGTTAGGTACGCGGTCGGCGGGTGATTACACCTAACCATTGGATCATCGCTCCTGCGAGCGCAGGGGCCCCGATTTGGGTCGCCGAGTCCACGGCGTGCAGCTGGGAGTTGCGTGCCAGCAGCTCTTCCTCTGATGCGATGCTGGGGGTCAGCGCTTGAGCTGCGGTGTCGGCGAAGATGCCACACGCGCCCGCGATGACTCCAAGAGCGATAAGCATAGGAATGCTCACTACTTGAAAGAGCCCCCTATCGGCAGCGCGAGGAACGCTACGGCGCGCAGCAGGTTGGCGGTCGTGATGACGGATACTCGATTGTGACGATCGGCAACTACGCCCGCGAAGAGCCCGAAAAGGACCAATCCCGCGGACTCGGCCGCGGTCACGGCGCTCGCCTGCCATCCAGTTGCGTCAAGGGCGCCCACCGCGATGAGTGGCAGGGCAACGTCGGCCACCCCCTGCGAGAGCTCTCCGAGGCCGGAGGTTGCGGCTACCCGCCAAAACACACTTTTCGGAATTCTGGGTGTGGTAGTCATACATCTCTCTTCCCTAGCTTACGGTCCGCCATGGATGGGATCGAGTGATGCTTCACCCGCCGAGCTTCATCTCGACGAAGTCGTGTTCCCCGCCATTGGTCACCTGCTTGAAGTAGCGAATAACTTTGAACCCACTGGCCTCATACACCTTGATGCCCCGCAGATTAAATGACGCGACCGACAGGCGAATCTCCACGCCTGGGTAATCCTGGCGAATCCTCGCCAAATTGCACCTCATGAAGTTCCGCCCCAAACCGGCGCCGGTAAGGTCGGGGCGCATCCCTAGCCCAATCTCCAAACCATCGCCCCCTTCCGGAAAAGCTCCGGAAAGGAAACCGATAAGTTGACCGGCCTGCCGCACTTGAAGGAAGAATTCCGGCCACAGCTGGGGAGTAACGAATTCACGATAATCCCCGGGATCCGCCGTCATGTCATAGAAATCATAAGGAGGCGGGTATTTCCAATCATCCGCAATCTCTCGTGCGGTTGCCGCGTCCATAGGCATGTATACCAGGTCTTGATTGACCTGATCACGTACCACTAGGGGTGAACCTTGGCTCATTTTCTCTCCTGTGAGGGCGAAGGGAACAGATCCATCATGAGGCTAAGTGGGTGCAGGAAACAACGCTGATCGCTGCGTGGTCTCGCTGCAGCAAGACTTCGATATCGGCAGAACACGACCCGTCGGGGGACGGAGGGGATATGGATACCATCTCGGTGGCGAGGAGCCGGATCCAAGGAATCCGGGCATCAGCCTCCACCACCGAGAGGTGGACGACGGGCGTTTCGTCGGCCGCCCCGGTGGGGCTCGACCTTCGCAGCTGAGCCGATGCGACGTCGAAGCTCCAGTTCTCGACACGGTGGCGATCACCGCCCCCTGTAGCGGCCGGTAGGTCGCCACGCACATGCTTGACAACGGGCAACGTTCTCGCGTCATGTGCCTTGCCCCAGCGCTGCAAATGCTCGCGGAGCCGCTCGTACAACGCTTCTGGCTGACACGAGAACTCCAGCCGCCACCCGCCGGGAGCCACGGTTGCTCGGTCCGCCGATTGGGATGAGGACGAGGCCACGAGGGCGCTCCCGTCAGCAACCTGTGACGACATCTCGCCAAACCCCGCACTGAGGTCTAGGTGTAATCGCCGGAAAGGTTAGGTACGCGGTCGGCGGGTGATTTGCCTTTGAGCGCGGTGTGTCCGCGGTGGTGATTGTAGTGGTGCAGCCAGCCGGGGAGTTCGCCACCACCCGTCGTTCCGTGCGACGGCAGACCCGTCGGGGCTGGTGGTGGGGTCGGCTGGAGTGATCACGCATTCCGGCCGGCCCGTGGGCGCGGTAGCGCTGTGCCCAGCGTTGGGCCGTGGTGACGCTGACGTTGAAGCGTTCGGCGGCCCGACGCAGGGGCCAGCCATCCTCGACGATGCAGCAGGCCAGGCGCAAACGTCCGGTTTCGGACAACGGGGCATTACGGTGGGTCATGAGTGCCTCTTGGGAGTCGTGCTTTGTGTGGTAGTAACACACTTCACCTAGAGGCCCTCGCCCGTGTCCAGCCAGAGCTGTCTCTGACCAGCCCGATGTACCTAACCTGTGTGGTGGTTACACCTAGGCCGTGACGTGGATGAGTGCGAGCGCCCCGCGTTCGAGGTCCGCAAACTGATGATTGACGGCCTTGTAGGTGCCTTCCTCGTGGAACACCATTTCGACGAAACCTCCCTGGCAGCTGCCGAGGTCGAGAGCTTGCGAGCCGCCGCCGGTGGTGTTGTCGGGCTGCAGCAGGTATTTGCCTTCCTTGAAGACGGTGTCAAAAACGGTACCGACGACGTGGAAGGCAATCCCTCGACTCGGCCCGGCGGCGAGTACCCAGATGCGCACGCGCTCGCCGACCTTCGCTTCGAGGGGTGCGTGCACGTACTGGTTCGCGTGTCCGTTGAACACGGTGAAGTCGGGGCGTTCGGCGAAGATTTTTTCCGAGGAGATGGCGTGAACCGCGCAACCGTCGGGCCCCTGAACAGGGCTTCCATCCGCGCCGGTGCTGGCCTCCGGGGTGAGGTAGTGCTCGGATTGGACGAGCACGTATTCGCGGTCGGCCTGTGCAAGTCCCTGTGGCGGGACGATGAGGATTCCATACATGCCGCCGGACAGGTGCATGGTCATGGGTGCGGTCGAGCAGTGGTAGAGCCACGCGCCCGCGTAGTCAGTGGTGAAGGGGTACACGAGGCTCTCGCCGGGCGCGATCGTGCGCATGTAGGTGCTCGGCGCGACGGTGCCGGCGTGGAAGTCGATCGAGTGGCCCATCTCGCCGCTGTTGGTGAGGGTTAATTCGACTTTTCCGCCAAGGGGGGAGGTGACGACGGGCCCCATGACCTCGCCGTTGTACACCATCGATTCCATCGCGATGCCGGGCGCGATCTCGAGGTTCGCCTCGGTCACGTCGAAGGCGAGTTTTTGCGGCGTACCGGGGGAGGGGACTGCAGGCACGACCGGGTCACGCCGCGTGCGTGAGGTACCTGGCGCGGCGGTGAGGTCGGCGCTTACTCGGGTGAGGGGGTCGGTTCCGACGCCTGCTGCGCCAGCGTTGCCGCCCTCGGTTTCGCTCGTGCTCGCCCCGGTTGGGGTGATCGTGAGGGTCATGCCCATCGCGCGGTGACCGACGATCGAACACCAGCCTTCGACGGGTTCCGTGATGACGCCGGCCTCGAGCACGGCGGTGTCGCCTGGGTGGAGGCGCGCCGTGTGTGGGCCCGTGGCGAGAACGAGGTCGTGAGTATTCGCGGGATCGACGTTGCGGACCTCGATTTCGAGTCGGTCACCCGCGGGCACCTCGAGCGTGTTCGGAACGAAGCGCATGTCGGCATTCGCCTCGACCTTAAGTCGGGTGGTGCGACCGGTCGGGGCGATGGCGGGGCCCGCACCGTTCGTGTGCTCGGCCCCTCCGGCGGGGTTTCCGACGGCCGTCGCGCCTGCAAGGGTGCCGTCGAAAGCGCGCCCGACCGCGGCAAGGGAGAATACGGTCCCTACGCCAGCGAGTGCACTCGTGAGGTGGCGCCGGTCGAGCATCGCGGGTTCGCGCGAGGGCTGTGCTTCGCGCGCGTCCGCACGAGGTGCACTCACGGCAGAGGACTTGGATGTCGAAGTGGCACCGTCTGCTGCGTGCATCGATGCGGTCGGTGCGCCCACGCCGGGCATGCCAAGCTGCGCCGAGCGTTCCTTGAACTCGAGGCGCTCGCGCAGATTCACCTTGACCATGCGGAGCATGAGGACGATGAACGACGCGAGTACGATAAACGCCACCGCCGACACGAGAACGCGCGTGACCGAGCCGAACTGGCTCGGCGCGAAGGTGCCGAATGTGAGAGCACCAAAGAGCGCCTCGCCAACCGTGCCGGTGACGCTCGCGAACGCGAACATGCCAAGTGCAAGATTGAGCGCAACGACGCGGAAAACTGCCCAGCGGCTCATCACGGCGAGGCCTGCCTTGAGAGCGCGCGGACCGCCGCCCATCGAGGCCGGCAGAAGGTAGCTCATCGCGCCCAGGAGAAGTTGCAAGAGGAAGCCCGCGACGAAGGGGACGCTCAGATCGTGGAGGCGTGCCGCGGTGAGCGAGAAGTTGAGGGGCGAGGTGACCGGGGAACCGTCGGAACTGCCGATCGAGCTGAACCACAGCCCCCACAGCGCCACGCACGTGCCGAGAAACCACAGCGCGGCCGTGCCGATCGAGAGCACGGGGAAGAGGGCGAGCGGCTCGCGACGGGTTTGCTGAGCCGATTGTCGCGCAAGCGCCACGAGGAGCGAGCCGAGGACGACCTGACCGAGAATGTAGAGGGTGAGGCCCGCGAGCCCCACGAGGACGTTGTCGACGAGCGCACCGAGCATCGCGATGAGCGTGCCGATCACCATGACGATGAGGAAACGCGAGGCGCGCGAGGCTTTCGCCGTATCGAGCTTCGTGCGCAAGACCGTGGGCCAGAGCGTGAGCAGCGTTGCCGAGACCGTGACGCCCACGAAACCGAGGATATTGACGACTTGATGAGCGAGGAGCAGACGCCCCTGCCACGGTTCGCCGGGGGAGAAGGCGAGGATCGCGCCGAGCGTTGCACCGAAGGGGAGGAGGCACGCGGCAATGAGGTAGGCCCGCACGACGAACGAGAAACGCGGGGCGAGGGCTGCTTTGAGCTGCGCGCCAAGCGCAAAGGCATACCAGAGGATCATGGCGCTCACGCCGACGGCACCGAGCACCGTGACGGGCGGGAGATTCGCGAGCATGCCCGCCATCGTGAGCACAATCGACGCCGTGAGGCCCCAAATGCGCCCCACTTGCGTCGGGCGGGATTCCTCGGCGAGGCGAGTCTTAAGGAGCGCCTCCGTGAAGTGCTGGCCCCAAATCATGATCGAGGTCGTCACGAGCCCCAGCGTCACCATGTGCACGAGAAGCCACCGGAACTGCGGGATGAACGGGTGCGCGGCGACGGCGATCACGAGCGCGATCATCCAATAGGAGACGGGTTTCGTGGCCTTCCTGTGCCAACTGCGGCGGGTGAAGCCTTCGGGGCGATTCTCGGTCGAGTGCAAGGCTGACCTTCCGTGCGGGGACGACAAACGGGGCGCGAAAAGCGCCCCGTTCATGCTATCGACGAAAAGGGAACTCGATCAGGACTTAAATTTCTTGATCTTCGCGCCCTCTGGGAGATCTTCGCGGGCGATGCCCTCGGGGTC
Source organism: Dermabacter sp. HMSC08H10 (assembly GCF_001807585.1). Taxonomy (NCBI): domain Bacteria; kingdom Bacillati; phylum Actinomycetota; class Actinomycetes; order Micrococcales; family Dermabacteraceae; genus Dermabacter; species Dermabacter sp. HMSC08H10. The sequence goes on along the minus strand of NZ_KV789413.1, from coordinate 31,865 downwards.
GTTCAGGTCGGTCTCTTCATACGTGTCCTGCATGAGAGCGGCAATGATCCGCAAGAGCACGATCACCCCGAGGAGAATGAGCATCCACGTCACCGGGATAGGGATGATCCTCGAGAACACAAACCAGATCGCGCCGAGCGAGAGGGCGATGATGGACGTGTCGCGCAGGGCCGCGAGCAGGCGTTTCGTCATATTCGCGCGGCGATACCGACGCCCCGCGACCTTCGCGGCCGCGCGCATCGTCTTTGCCGATTCGCTCGCGGAGTTCTTCGCGCTTTCCGCGCCGCGCCGGACGTTATCGGCAGCCTTCGCGTCCCACACTTTCTGCGCGCCGCGAGCGTAGGCGCGGGCCTCCCGTTGCACGGCACGCTTCGCGCCGGGAGCCTGCTTGCGCGCCGTGTTGCGGGCCGCCTTCGCGTAGGTCTTCCAACTGGCCATTACTTCTCATCCCTCATGCGGATATCGCCATCGCGTCTGTCGCGCACATTCGCGCGGCCCTCGCGGATCGCGGCGCGCTCGCGGTCGCGACGCCATTCGTAGTAGTAGGAAAGCCCCACGTTGAGCGCGAGCGTCAAAAGGATCGACAGCACGAGGCTCGCGAACTTCGCCTTGATCCCCATGAGTGAGAGGACCACGAAAAAGAGCGTCATGAGCACGACGGAAAAGAAAAGGTGATCCATGATGCGCTGGCGGAGCGTTCTACGCTGGGGGCGGGGGCTCGTCATTGTTCCATCGTAACGGCCCCGGTATGGCGGGTGTGACGGGCGCGCGGGTGTCCGCTGTGCCGCTTGGCCGGGGCGATCCCCTAACCTGGAGTGACAATTGCCTGCCATGAAAGGACCCCCGTGGACCTTCTCGAACATCACGCGCGCGAGCTATTCGCCCGCCACGGCGTTCCCGTTCTCGACGGCCGTCTCGCGACTACCCCGCAGGAAGCGCGCACGGCCGCGGAGTCGCTCGACTTTCCCGTGCTGGTCGTGAAGGCCCAGGTCAAGGTCGGCGGTCGCGGAAAGGCCGGCGGCGTTCGGGTCGTTCGCACTCCAGCGGAAGCCGAAGATGCAGCCCGCGCGATCCTCGGTATGGACATCAAGGGGCACACGGTTCATTCCGTCCTGGTTACCGAGGGCGCCGAGATCGCCGAGGAACACTACTTTTCGATTCTTCTCGACCGCTCGGCGCACGGCCTCACGGCGCTGTGCTCGAAAGAGGGAGGCGTCGAGATCGAGCAACTCGCCAAAGACAAGCCCGAGGCGCTCGCGCGCCACGAAATCGACCCGCTCGAGGGCCTCACGGTCAAAGCTTCGCGAGATCTTCTCGAAGCTGCGGGCTTCGATGCCAAGCAGATCGATGTCATCGCCCCGGTTCTCGAACGGCTTTGGGAGGTTTATCGCGACGAAGACGCGACCCTCGTCGAGGTCAACCCCCTCGTGACCACCACGGGGGGAGAGATCCTCGCCCTCGACGGCAAAGTGTCGATCGACGATAACTCGCTGTTTCGTCACGACGATCTTGCCGCCCTCGCCTCAACCGACAGCAAGGACCCCCTGGAGGAAGAGGCCCAGCGTCTCGGCCTCAATTACGTGAAGCTCGATGGCGAAGTCGGCGTTGTGGGCAACGGTGCGGGCCTCGTGATGTCGTCGCTCGACGTTGTCGCCTACGCGGGTCGCGACTTCGGCGGGATTCATCCGGCGAACTTCCTCGATATCGGCGGCGGTGCATCGGCGAGCGTCATGGCCGATGGGCTCGGGTTGGTCCTCGCCGACTCTCAGGTGAAAAGCGTATTTATCAACGTGTTTGGCGGTATTACCGCGTGCGATCAAGTCGCCCTCGGCATCGTGGGCGCCCTCGAGAAAATCGGCGACCGCGCAACAAAGCCGATTGTCGTGCGACTCGACGGCAACGCCGTGGAGGAGGGGCGCGAGGTTCTTCGCCGCGCGAAGCACCCGCTCGTGCACATCGCGGATTCAATGGACGACGCCGCGAGGCAAGCCGCCGCGCTCGCCGCTGGAAAGTAGGGCAATCATGGCGATTTTTCTTGACGACAACTCCCGCATCATCGTGCAGGGCATCACCGGAAGCGAGGGCCTCAAGCACGCGCGCCGCATGAGCGCCGCCGGCGCCCAGATCGTGGGTGGGGTCAACCCGAAGAAAGCCGGGAGCGACGTGGACCTCGGCAACCGTCGGACCCCGGTTTTCGGCACGGTGGCCGAAGCGATGCGCGAAACCGGCGCGAATGTCTCCGTGGTTTTCGTGCCGCCCAGGTTTGCGAAGGGGGCCGTGATCGAGGCGGTCGAGGCGGGTATGCCACTCGTCGTCGTCATCACGGAGGGCATCCCTGTTCTGGACACCGTCGAGTTTTATGCGCGCGCGCAGCGCAGTGGACGCACGCGCATCATCGGGCCGAACTGCCCGGGGATCGTCTCGCCGAGTCTGTCCAACGCGGGGATCATCCCCGACCACATTACGGGCCCGGGCCCGATCGGGCTCGTCTCTAAATCCGGCACCCTCACGTACCAGATGATGCACGAACTCTCCGACATCGGCTTCACGACTGCGATCGGAATCGGCGGAGACCCGGTCGTGGGCACGACCCATATCGATGCCCTCGAGGCCTTCGAAGCAGACCCCGCAACGGAACTGATGGTCATGATCGGTGAAATCGGGGGAGACGCCGAGGAGCGCGCCGCCGAATTCATCCGCGCGAAGGTCACGAAACCCGTCGTCGGCTATATCGCTGGCTTCACCGCCCCCGAAGGCAAAACAATGGGGCACGCGGGCGCTATTGTGAGCGGCTCAAGCGGAACGGCGCGCGCGAAGAAGGTGGCGCTCGAGGCCGCAGGTGTGCGCGTCGGTACGAGCCCGAGTGAGACCGCGAGGCTCGTACGAGAGGGCCTCTAGCGGGCATCCCCTCCCGTCACGGATAGGCGAAGCTCGACGTCGCTCGCTCGCGAGTCCTGCACCGCGTTCGCTGTCTCAAGATTGCGACAAGTTGCGCGCCCCACGACGCTGGCACACTCAGTAGCCTTGCCGCATGAGTACATCAGGACCCACCAGGAAAACGCCGAGCGGGGCCCCACGCTTCAACCCCTCGATGCTTGAGGGCGCTTCGAATTGGGACTCCACGCCCGCGCGCACCTCTCGCAGCGGCGCTTTCCTCAAGTACCTCTTTGGCACGGGGCTCGGTCTCGCCACGCTCTCGCTCGTGCTGAGCTTTCTCGGTCTTGTCTGCGTCGTGTGCTCGTTCGTCGAACCTCTCGAGCGCTTTGGCCTTGGAACACTGCCCCTCGCGGCTCTCGCGCTCGTGCTCGCGTTTTTGAGCGTCCGTCTTTCGCAGCGACAGGGCGGAAGCGTCCTCCTCTCGTTTGCCGCGATCGCAGTCTCGTTCCCGCTCGTGTTCTTCGGGCTGACTCCGTACGCGTTTATGTTCCTCATGCCGGTGGGGAAGGCCTGAGAGCCGACGGTTTCTCGCCCCACGCGTTGCCAAAGGTTTCTAAGGAAGCCGCTTTTAGGATGGGAGGCATGAGTACTCCTTACGGCAACGATCCCGTCAACAACCCCCAGGGCTACCCAAAGCCCGAGAACCCCGAGAATCCGCCGAGCGCCGAGAACGCCCAGCGAGAGTCGCAGTCGGCACCGAACTGGCAGGCGCAGGAAGCCCTCGCGCCGTCGCACGACGAATCCGCCCCCGCAACGCCCGAGGGCGGCGTTGTGCACGAGGTTGGACCGTTCGCCTCGCAGAGCACCGAGGCCCCTCAGGCCCCCGAAGCTGCGCAGGAATCTGAAGCGGTTCCGGCCACAAGCGAAGACGTGCCGTCGTACGGCTCGACCTACCAGCCCGCCCACTACGGCAACGCCGCAGAGGCGGCTTCCGCGGCTCCGAGCTACGGTGCGTCCGCACAGAGTGAGCAGGCGCAGCCGGAAAAGGTCGAGGCTGCGCAGGGTGAGCCGGCGGGCGTTGAGCCCGAACAGCCGCGCGAAGAATCCACGCAGTTTGGTTCCTACGGCGCACCGTCGCACGGCGGTGAGTCGAGCGCCACCGAGCAACACAGCGAGCAATCCACGCAGTTTGGCGCCTACGGCGCACCGGGCCACGAGGGCACGGCGTCCCAGTCGCAGAGCTACGGCGGGGCCAGCTATGGCGCACCCAGCTATGGCGCGCCGAGCGGAGCGCCCAGCTACGGTTCGTCGCAGCAGAACCAGACCTATGGCGCCCCGAGTGGCGCGCCTGATAGCGGCTACTCGAATACGGACAGCAGCGCCGCGCAGTACGGCACGGCAGCATCCGCAGCGTCGGCAACCTCGGCAGCGCCCGCGTACTCGGCTCCGTCGGCTCCGTCGGCTCCTTCGGCGAACGAGCCGCAGCAGTTTGACTCGACCGCCGCGGGATCCGGGCAGGCGTCGGCCTTCCAGCAGCCCGGTGAGGCGCAGGGCTTCGGCGCCCAGACTTCAAGCGCCGTGAGCGAGGGGTACGGCAGTGAATCCGCACCCCAAGCGCAGAGCTATGGCCAGCAGAGCTACGGCAACGATTACGGCCAGCAGAATCAGCAGCCTAGCTACGCCCAGGGTTATGGTCAGCAGCAGGCCCCCGAGGGTGGCTACAGTGCGATGAACTCTGGCGATCACGGGGCAGCGCCGCAGGGCGGCTACAGCGCCCAGAACTCGAGCGCGAACCAGTTCCAGCCGAGCAACCCGGGTGTGCAAAGCGGTTACTCGGCACCGAGCGCAAATACCGGCTACCCGACCCCCGCGGGCTACAACCAGCAAGCGCCCACCGCCGCAAGCGCACCGAAGAAGAACGGCACTGTGCTCGCCATCATTGGTCTTGTGCTGGCCCTGATCGGTATCGGGCTCTCGTTCGTGCCGCTCATGTTCGTGTATGCCCTTGCGCTCCCGCTCGGCCTCGTGGGGCTCGTGCTCGGTGCTTGGGGCGCCGCGCGCGGCTTCAAGGGCGGAAGTGGCAAGGTGCTCGGCATCATCGCGTCGGTGGTTTCGGTTATCACGATCATCATCGGCGTCGTGTCCATCATCATTGGCCTCATCGCGATGCTGTCGTAGTTCGCCTCTGCTCGATGCGATTTCGCCTCGTGCCATCTCCTTCGAGGAGCGTGGTGCGGGGCGATGTCTTTATTCGCACCGGAGGTGTGACCTGTCATACCTTTATGGCCGGCCGGCGTCTATGATGGCCGCATGAGCGCACCATCCCTCGGCCCTAGAATGAATCAGCCGCAACCCCCGCCAACGCGTAACACCGCGCTCACGGGGATCCTCATTGGCGCAAGTGCGGCGTTGAGCATTGCGATCATCGCGGTTCTCGGCGTCCTCGCCTACGTGTCTCTTGCGGGCCAGGGGGCGAATGCTAAGGCGGGTAGTGAGGAGGCGCCCTCGGCAGCAACGACCGCGCCCTCGCCAAGCCCCACCGGCCGCCAGTACGGCATCACGCTGGGCGGGGGCGACGAGGAAATATACCCGCCGCCACCACCGCCCGCGCCTCTTCAGACTGGAACGCCCGGTACCCCCGTCGATGCGGGCCCCGCCCAGGTCACTGTCCTTGACGACAGCTTCCACCCCGAACAGCCCTCGGACGCCGGCCCCTCACAGTGCATTAACGTTCAGATCACCGCGAAGAGGGGCGTGAGTGATGCGAACGCGAGGAAGTTTTGGTTCAAGAGCAGCACACAAGAGGGGGTGCAGGCCTACGAGGTGATCGTGAAAGGTCAACTCGTACCCGCAGTCTTAAAGCAAGGGGAGATGGCATCGGGTCTCGTGTGCTTCCCCGATGAACTCGTGGGAGACGGCGAAAAGATTCTCACTTTTACCGACGAGGATGACAATGGAGTGGAATACAACGTGCAGTGGCATTTGCCGTGAATGGCATAGCGCACGAAACCAATGGAGGCGACACTAGGCCAGGTGACACCGTGACCGTGCACGCCCCCGCCCGTTCGCGCTCCACGGCCCTTACGCCCGCTCTTGGCATGGGCGCTCTACTTCTCGCGATTGTGGGCGGCGCACTCGGGCTCCTCAAGTGGGCGATTGTTATAGGCGTCGGCATCGGCCTCGCAGTGGCGGGGCTTGCCCTAGCCGCGTGGGTTCTCGTGCGCGCAGTGCGGCACGGGGAAAAAGCCGGCATGTTCGTCGGTTCCGTTGCGGCGATTGCGGCGTTTTTTGCCTCGACGGCAGGAGTGCTCACGCTACTCGCGAGGATCGTGACACACGACGTGTAGTGCGGGACGCATCGTGCGTCTCGGTTGGGGCAGGATTCGTGCGGGCGATCGCTGCGCATGTCGGTGGCGGGGGAGCGCAAGTCAGTGTCGGGTCCGACGCTTGCCGGGCTGCCGTCGGAACCTCACTTATAGAATCGAGCAGCGCCCCCATGTTTTCCGCGCCCCGTGCGCCCCACTCGAAGGAGCATCGTGACTGACCTGATCGATACGACAGAGATGTACTTGAAAACGGTGTTCGAGCTGCTCGAACTCGGGATTACCCCGATGCGGGCGCGGATCGCGGAGCGACTGCATCAGTCTGGACCCACCGTTTCGCAGACGGTTGCGCGCATGGAGCGCGATGGCTTGCTCTTCCTCGACGATGAGCGCGTGATTCACTTGAGTATCGAGGGAGAGCGGATCGCCACGGGCGTGATGCGCAAGCATCGCCTCGCCGAGCGCCACCTCATCGACGTCATTGGCCTCGAGTACTCGAAAGTGCACGAAGAGGCGTGCCGCTGGGAGCACGTGATGAGCCTCGACGTGGAACGCAAGATCGCGTCGCTCCTCACCCCTCCGTATCGCGACCCTTACGGGAATCCGATCCCGGGCCTTGCCGAACTCGAGTGCGGCCTCGAAGACATCCACCCCGGTGTAACCGAGGGGGTCAACAGCTCGGGAGTTCGGCAAAGTGCGGGTCAAAGACTCGTGGATTGTGACCTGAGCGCAGGGCCGTGCACCGTGCGCGTTGCGTCGATCGGAGAGGTGATTCAGTCGGACGTGTCATTCCTGGCGGATCTCGAGGCCCACGGGGTCGTTCCCGGTGCTGACGTGCGCGTTTATTCCGACGCGGATGCGATCGTTCTCGAGACCGAGGGGGGCGAACCGATCTCGCTCACTCCTTCCGATGCGGGCCACATCGGGGTCGACCCAGTGTGACCTGATTCTGTCTAGGTAAAGGACTGTCAAAGACTTGGAACAGCCTCCGTCAGATCCCACTGACGGAGGCGTTTTGTTTCGTAGAGTCGTACTCGGTTGTGGAAGAGCCGCGCCCTAGCTCCTGGATTTTCATACCTGCTCCGGGAAGCTCGAACGCTTAGGCAGGAGCCGTAAGGTCGAGAACATGGAAGGTCCCCACGTGTCGAATCGTTTCGCGAACACCCATCGCCGCCAGATGCGCCCCGTTACCCCAGTGGCGCGCGCTACCCGTGGCACCGCTGGCGTTGCTTTCGCTGCGACCTTCGTGCTCACCGGCTCCACCGGCGCACTCGCTGACGGCACGACTCAGGCCGATGCCGCTGCCGAGTCGACGAATGTCATCGCCCCCGTCACCGCCCCGGCCGTGACCATCCCCGTCGCTCAGAAGCACGACGACTCAGCTTTCGGTGTGTTCGCCGCTTCGGCCGCGACCCTCAAGCCCAAAGCTCCCGTGGTTGAGGTTGAAGAGCCCGAGGCTCTTAATGACCGTGACGAAGACGAATCCGACAACCGCGAAGAGGATTCGCGCGATACCAACGAGACCGAAGAGCGTCGCTCGGACCGCCGCGAAGAGCGCGCAAACGACGAGTCGGAGGACAACGACAACTCCGAGGACACCTCCGATCGCAAGAAGCGCGAAAAGAAGAGCGAGGAGCGCGACAACGAGACCGAAGAGGCCTCGAGCTCGTCTGCTGCTACTGGTTCGATCTTTTCGACTGCTAAGCGAGGCATCGGCGTTCGCTACGTGTTCGGTGGCAGCTCGCCCTCGGGCTGGGATTGCTCCGGCTTCACGTCGTGGGTGTACCGCCAGCACGGTATCCACCTCCCGCACAGCGCGGGCGCCCAGGCACGTATGGGCAAGCGCGTCTCCCGCTCTGAGGCTCGCCCCGGCGATCTCGCCTACTACCCCGGCCACGTCGGCATCTACGCCGGCAACGGCATGATCCTCGACGCGGGCAACAGCGCAAAGAACACGAGCATCCGCAAGCTCTGGAACGCGAACTGGTCCTTCTACCGTATCGTTGACTGATCACGACTTTGAGAACGCCACCCCGGATCGTGCCGGGGTGGCGTTTCCTTTTAAGAGGTATGGCCGGTTCGGTAAGGTGAGCCTATGACTATCGTGCGTGAAATCGGGGCCGTGCTCCTGGTGCTTGTCTCGTTCGTGGCAACAACCGTGAGCGTACCCGCCGCGTGGGTGCGCGACCGCATCGTGAACCGCGAGGGCTTCTTGACGCTCACGAGCCCCCTCGCGCGCGACCTCGACCTGCAAAAGACCCTCGCGAATGAGGCGATGAACCAGGTCGGTGCGGGGCTGCCCATTCCCGAGAGCATACGGGCAGGGGTGCAGGACACGCTCTTGTCCCAAGTCGGTGCCGTCACAGGCACCGAGGCCTACGGGACGATGTGGTCGGGAACGATGGGGGACATCCACGACCAGCTCACGAGCGGCGCCACGACCGTGACGGTGCACGCCGATCTCACGCCAATCTGGGATGCGCTCCTCGCGCCCGTGAAATCGATTCTCCCGTTCGACATCCCCGATGTCGGACCGACCGTCGTCAACCTCGGTACGTTCGATGCCGGCTGGTTCGAGATTCTTGAGGCCATCGCCGTAAACGCAACCCTCCTTACCGTCGTGGGTATTGCTGCGGGCATAGGAGCGCTTCTCGTGTCGAGCGTTCGACTGCGCACGCTCATGCTCCTAGGCGTCGCCGTACTGGTGACGGCGCTGACGTGGATTGGCGTGCTCTACGGCCACGCGCTATGGGTGCCCGAGACTCTGACCGATTCGACCATTGCCGGGCCCGTGGTCCAGCGCGTTCTCGACGTTGCTGCCCACGACGTTTTCGTTCCGGCGGTCCTGTGCGCTCTCGCGGGTCTCGGCCTCATCATCGCTGCCGTCACGGGCATGTCGATCGTTGCTGCGCGGCGGTCGGCCGCGCAGCGCCAGGCTCTGCCCGCGACGCAGGGCGGATATCCCGAGCGCTGGTAGCCTCGCCCGCATTCGGGCCTCTTACCGCCACGAGCGGTGGGTAGTGAGCTGACCTACTGGAAACGGTGTGGGACCGGCGCGAATCTTAATTGTCGATGAACAGGTTCCGACATTTCGTTGCTTTCCTTGCTGAAAACTCCCAGCATTGATTTATTTAAAGCGGCTTTAAAAACTTCTGTCCCGAACGGGGTAGTCGCTTAGGTGGGGAGGTTCGCACATGGCGCGCACGCGAAATGTGAGTGCAGCATCGCGCTTGGTTCAACCCGAACGGCGCGCAACCGGTCCTCACGTTTCCCCCGAAGAACAGTGCCTCCTCCTGCTGCGCGACCACCGCTCGCTGACGGCAAGCGCTATCGCGAGCCGCACCGATCTTTCGCGGCCCACGATTGACGCTGCTCTGCGTTCTCTTGAGACGGCAAAAATCGTGACCTCGGATCTGCGTCCCACAGGAAAAGCCGGTCGACCAGGGCGAACATACACTTTCGTTCCAACCGACAGGATGGTGGGCGTCGATATTGGCGAGCACGCGATCCGGGCGATCGCCACCGATCGCGCGGGCCGAATTCTTGCGCGCTACGAGGCAGATCGCGTGCGCGAACCCTCGCGCGACACCTTCCTGCGAGACCTCGACGACGTCGTGCGCACCGTGAGTGACGGCGCCTCCGTTGCGGGCATCGGGCTCGCGGTCCCCGGTATCGTCAAATCAGAGAAGGTCAAGCTTTCGCGTGTTCTGCCGTACCTGAATGATTGGGATTTTCATCGCGAAATTGAATCCCTTATAAACGTTCCGCTTTTTGTGAGTAACGACGTCAAAGCTGCAGCGCTCGGCGAGGCGCGGCTCGGGGCCGGCACAGTTGACTCATCCCAGGTGACGGTGTGGCTCGGGCGCCGTGTCTCGAGCGCGGTCACCTTCAATGGCGAGCTCTTCGAAGGTGCCAACGGCGTCGCCGGCGAAATGACGACAGCCGTCGGAACTCAATGGACCCCCGGATCGGTATGCGGTGACTGGCAGTGGCCATGTGGCAGAAGCCCCCTCCAGACCGCCGAGCGGGCCCACGCGGGGGATGCCGAATGCCTCGCGAGCCTGCACGACTATCTCAAAGCACTCGCCGACCCCCTTTCGCGCCTCGTCGCGATCCTCGACCCGGAGGTTCTCGTTCTCGCGGGCGCGCTGAGCGAGACATCCGCACCGCTCGCGGATTTCCTCGCCCCCTACCTGAAGGAGCGCCTCACCGTCCCCTTCCTGCCGCGGATCAGGCGCTCGGCGCACGGGCGCTATTCGACAGCCGTCGGAGCCCTCTACACCGCGTTCACGAACCCGAGCGCACCCGCGCTCGCACACTGGCAACTGCCCGCCCCTACGACCCTGACCGAAAACGACCCCGCAACCGAGCAGGCTGACCACCCGAGTCACGCGCTCGCCAGCTGACCCCTACCCCTATCCCCACTATTCAAGGAGCACATCATGTCGACATCCACCATCGCCCGCCGTTCCCTTCTTGCCGCCGGTGGTGCTGCGTTCGCAGCCGCCGCCGCTGGCTGTGGAGGCTCCGGTACCGGAGGCACCTCGAGTGAGGGCACGAAGAACGAAATCGGCGACGACCCCGAAAAGATCGAGGGCAGCATTTCCTATGCGTTTTGGGACGTCAACCAGCAGGACATGCTGGAGGAAATGATCAAAGCGTTCAATGAGAAGTACCCGAACGTGAAGGTCAGCCTCCAGATGACCCCGTGGAAGGAATACTTCGGGAAGCTGCGCACCCAGGTGTCCTCGAAAGCTCTTCCCGACGTGTTCTGGATGACGGGCCCGCACTTCCGCTCCTACGCCGAGAATGGCCAGCTCGCCTCGCTCAAGGGGCTCCAGGATGCGGGTCTGTTTGATCCGAAGAACTACCCGGAAGCGCTCGCCACCATGTACAGCGTCGACGGTGAACCTTTCGCTGCGCCGAAAGACTTCGACACCGTCGCCATCTGGTACAACAAAAAGCTCTTTGATCAGGCCGGTGTCGCCTACCCCGATGAGACTTGGACGCTCGACACCTACAAGGAAAAGGCCGTCGAGCTCGGCGAGAAGCTGCCCGACGATGTGTGGGGCTGCGCGGAGGTGTTCTCGCGCACCGCGTCCTACTACCACTCGATCGCCATCACGGGCGGCTACGTGATCTCCGACGACAAGAAGAAGTCGGGGTACGACGATCCGAAGACGATCGAAGGCGTGAAGTTCTGGCGCGACCTCATCGAGATCGGCGCATCCCCCGACCTTGATTACCTCGCCGAGAACTCCGCCTACGCCATGTTCGAGAGCGGCAAATGCGCGATGCAGTGGTCGGGCAACTGGCGCGTGCCGGCGATGCTCAAGGCATCGACCAAGGATGATGTGACCGTCGCGACGCTGCCCGGCGGCGACATTCCGAAGACCGCTGTGCACGGCATCGGCAACTGCATCTCCGCATTCACCAAGAACATGCCGGCGGCGCAGGCTCTCGTTGCTTTCCTCGCCGGTGAAGAGGCCGCAAAGATCAGCGCCGATTCCGGTGCCGCGAACCCGGCCCTCAACGGCACTCAGGATGGCTACGTCAACGCTCACCCGGAGCTCAACCTTCAGGTGTTCATCGACCAGGCCGAGAACAACGGTGTGTCCTTCCCCGTCTCGAAGAACTGCCCGGACTGGCAGGAGCTCGAGGGTGAGTACCTCACGAAGGTCTTCACCGGTGAACTCACCGCCGAGGAAGGCTGCACCGAGCTCGCGAAGGCCATGAATGAGGTGCTCGCGAAGGAGAAGGGCGAGTGAGCTCGCTCGACGTTTCGAACGCTGCCGCTGGCGCCGCCTCTGAAGAGATTCATGAGGCGGGCCAGCGGCCCCCGCGGAAGAAAAAGCGCCGCGGAAGCATGAGCGACGGCATCTGGCCGTGGCTCTTCATCGCCCCGACCGTGATCGGCATTGGCCTCATGTATTTCGTGCCGATGATCATGAGCTTCGGCATGTCGCTCACGTCGTGGTCAACCTTCGAGCCCGCCCACTTCGTGGGGCTCGATAACTTCAAACGCCTCGCCGAGGATCCGCAGCTACCGCGCGCCTTCCTCAACACGGTGATCTACACGGTCATCATTCTGCTCGCGATTCCGATCTCCGTACTTTTCGCGGCGCTGCTCGAGCGCCCGGGCCTCAAGGGTGCCGGGATCTACCGCGCCCTGTTCTTCCTGCCGTACATCGCGATGCCCACGGCCATCTCGATGGTGTGGCGCATGATTTTCCACAGCGAAGCCGGCATCGTCAACGTCGTCTTGCGGCTCTTCGGTATCGAAGGCCCTCGGTGGATCACAACCGAATGGGTAGCCCTCATCGTCGTCGCGATCGTGGGGCTCTGGATGAGCATCGGTTTCAAGATCATCGTGCTCGGGGCTGGCCTGAAAACGATTCCGCCCGAAGTGTACGAGGCCGCGCAGCTCGATGGCGCGGGAACGTGGCGTCAGTTCTTCTCGATCACGATCCCACTGCTTACTCCGAGCATCTTCTTCCTCACGGTCACGAGCATCATCGGCGGCTTCCAGCTCTTCGATCTCATTTTCGCGGTTCTTGGCGATGCCAACCCCGTCACGAAGAAGACGCTCTCGCTCGTGTACCTGTTCTACCGCGCAGCGTTCCCGGGCGACGACAAGGGGTACGCCTCCGCGATCGCCCTGCTCATCCTCGTGATCGTCGGCATTCTCACGGTAGTCCAGTTCCGGGTCCAGAAGAAGTGGGTGAACTATGACTGATTCCCTCGCTCCCGATCTTCCCTTCGACGACACCAAGGCGAAGAGGAAGAAGAAGCAAAAGCGCAGCAAAGGCCTGCACGGGCACACGTGGGACGCGCACCTGATCCTCGCGATCGGCGCCCTCACGATGCTGTTCCCGTTCCTGTGGCAGATCAAGCTCGCGCTCAGCACCCGCGCCGAGGTCGTCGAAATCCCGATGAACCTCTGGCCCGAGAAACTCCGGTGGGAGAATTTCGCGCGCGTCTTCGAGTTCGTCCCGTTTACCGAGCAGATGACCGTCACCGTCAGTTACGCGATCCTGAGGGTCCTTGCGGAACTCGTGACATGTTCACTCGCCGGATACGCGTTCGCGCGCATGCGCTTTCGCGGCCGCAATGTCATCTTCTTCCTCCTGCTCACGGTTCTCATGGTTCCCGGGCAAATCTTCCTCATCCCGCAGTACCAGATGGTCGACGCGGCGGGGCTTCTCGACAACTTCTTCGCGATCCTCGCCCCGGGCCTCGTGAGTGCCTTCGGCGTGTTCTTCATGATGCAGTACTTCCGCCGCATCCCCGAGGAACTCGTCGACGCTGCGAAGCTCGATGGCTGCAACCCGTGGCAAATGTTCTGGAAGATCATGCTTCCGCTCGCGCGACCGGCGCTGTTTTCCTTCGGCGTGATCACGCTGCTGTCGGCCTGGAACAGTCTCCTGTGGCCGCTCGTCGTCATCAACTCGACCGAGAAATACCCGGTGGCAGTAGGCCTCGCGATGCTCCAGGGCGACCACCTCGTGGGGCCCGACTACCCGATGATTATGGCGGCGAGCCTCATGGCCATGGCCCCGGTGTTCCTCGCATTCGCCATCATGCAAAAGAAGGTCATTGAAGGCTTTGCCCTATCGAGCTTCCGCTAAACCTTAGGTTCAGTGTTCCTTGAAAGAATGAACGAATGATTCTCCATTCTGAGCCGTCCCCCCGCGTGGGAATCGTGGGAACGGGAGGTATTTCCCGTTCCCACGCCCGCGGCTGGCGGGCCCTCGGCGCTACGATCCACGTTTTCAGCAGCCAAGGCGCAGAAGAATTTGCCGCGCAATTCGCGCCCGTGACGATTCACGATTCGTTCGAAAGCCTCCTCGAGGCCGTCGACGTGATCGACGTGTGTACGCCCACCCCTTCGCACCCCGAGTACGTGCACGCCGCCCTCGACCACGGCACGCACGTGCTGTGTGAGAAGCCGCTTGCGCTGACCTCACGCGAGGCGGAGCGCATGGTGCAGCACGCGAGCGAGGCGAACCGCATTCTTTTCCCCGCGCACGTCGTGCGGTTCTTCCCTCAGTATGAAGCGCTTCGCCGCGCCGTCGATGCGGGGCGTCTCGGCGATCTCGCCGTCCTCCGTTTCGAGCGTTCCGGCTCCATGCCCGTGCAGCCCTGGTTCGGCGACGAAGCCGTGAGCGGCGGGATCATCATGGATCAAATGATTCACGACATCGACCAGGCGCTATGGCTTGCTGGGCCCGCGAGGAGCGTGTTCGCTGCTCAAAACATTTCGAGCGGCGATCGGAGCGTGCGTGCCGCGCACGTGATCCTCACGCACGAAAGCGGTGCACTCTCGTTCTGCCGCGGTATGTGGGGCGCGAAAGGAACCGTTTTCCACTATTCGTTCGACGTTGCGGGAAGCCGCGGCAAACTCACGTACGACTCCGCGAAAAACACCGGGGTCGAATTCGACGCGGTTGCTTCGTCGAGCGAAAGCAAGAGCTACCTCCCGAGCGTCGCCGGGATGCGCGATCCCTACGGGGCCGAGATTGAAGACTTCTGGAACTGCGTGAAGCAGGCGAGTGTCGGAAACCCCGGGCCCACCCCGCGCGTAAACGGTTCCGACGCTACCCGCGCCATCGCCGTTGCCGAGGCCGCCCGCGAATCCATCCGTACCGGCGAAAGGATCGTGCTGTGACCGCCACCGACTCCACATTCGAAGGTCGAGCCCTTCGCGTCGCGGTGCTGAGCGCCGCTCACGTCCACGCTGCTTCGTACGTGCGTCTCCTTGAGGCTCGCGGCGACGTCGAGGTGGTCCTCGCGGATCCGGACGGCTTCGGCGACGTTCCCGCCGAGCGCACCGTCGCGACGATCGACGAGGCATGGACGGCGTTCGACGGCGAGGCTCCCGACGCCGTCGTCGTCTGTAGCGACAATGCCGGTCACAAACCTCTTGTGCTCGAGGCCGCGCGTCGTGGCATCCACGTCCTGTGCGAGAAGCCGCTCGCGACCACCGTCGAGGACGCCGAGGAGATGGTCGACGCCTGCGCGAACGCCTCAGTCGTGCTCATGACGGCCTTCCCCGTGCATTTTTCGCCCCAGGTTGCCGCGCTGCGCCAAGCCGTTGACAACGGCAGCCTCGGCGAGATCATCGCGCTCGCGGGCGCCAACAACGGCAAGCTGCCCGCGGGCCGCGACTGGTTCACGGACCCGGAAGCTGCCGGTGGCGGGGCCCTCGTCGATCACGTCGTGCACATCGCCGAAATTCTCGATTCACTCTTCGGCGAACCCGATTCCGTGCACGCGGTCGCGAACGGCGTGCTGTACGGCCACACGAATGACGGCGATGCCGAGACCGGCGGCCTCGTGACACTTCGCTACGCGAACGGGCTGCTTGCGACGATCGACTGCTCGTGGTCGCAGCCCGCCGAGGCCCCTACGTGGGGTGGCCTCAAGCTCCATGTGGCCGGTACTGGCGGCCAGCTCAACGTTGATGCGTTCTCGCAACGCGTCGATGGCCCCGGCCAGTGGCATCCCTTTGGACTCAACCTCGATTCGCTCCTGCTCGAGGCATTTCTCGAAGCCGTGCGCAGTGGAGAAGAGCGGGAACCGTCGGGCGCCGTTGGCGCGCGCACAGTGCGGGTCGTGAACGCTGCGCAGGAGTCGGTGCGCACGGGAAGGCCCGTGCCACTGCGCTGACGCGGCGGCCGCCTGGCGGTAGAAGCTACTTCGTATCCGCTGCGTACCGGAAGATTCGAACAGCGAGGCCCAGGCCTTATGACCTGGGCTTTCGTTGTGCCCCCGAGACGATTCGAACGTCCGACACCCGCTTTAGGAGAGCGGTGCTCTATCCCCTGAGCTACGAGGGCAATCGAAAAGCGCATGCTTCGCGCTTTCGAGCCCTTCCACTCTAGCGGCGATCGCCGCAGCCTCAAAGTTCCAAGCGGTGCGCGGAAGCGGATGTCACGCGAGGCGGCGCGAGTGGGAGGATGGAGACATGGAAGCTTTTGAGGTTACAGGTGCGGCGATCGTGCTTGCCGGCGGCCGTGGTTCGCGCATGGGCGGCGTCGATAAACCCACTCTCGAGGTGGAGGATCGGTCCATGCGCGCGAGCGCGCTGTTGGCGGCGCGTTCGGCGCTCGGCGAGGGTGCGCCTCTCGTCCTCGTGGGGGAGCGGGGAACGGACGTGCAGAGCATCGGTGCGGTGTGCGTGCGGGAGGACCCGCCCTTTTCCGGCCCTGTTGCGGGTCTCGCGCGTGGACTGGCTGAGCTGGAGCGGCTTGGGAGCACTGATGAGGTGGTGCTTGTGCTCGGCGGAGACATGCCATGGCTCGAGCCGCGCGTGCTCGGCGCTCTCTTACATGAGTGCGCGGAAGCACCTGGAAAGGTTGCGGGTGCCGTTGATGCGGGCGGGCGTCGGCAATTCTTGTGCGCCGCGTGGCCGCGCATGGTTCTTGCGCACGCTCTTTCGCACGTTGCGGGGGAGAGCGGCTCTCTCGTTGGGGCGAGCGCGAAATCCCTCTATCGCGCTCTCGGCGAGCTTACGCCCGAGCCCGTTCAGTCGGCGTGGCTTGACGTTGGTACGCTTGCAGGCGCGAGCGGACTAGCGCCGGAGCTAGTGGCCCGCTCGTTGAGCGATATTGATTCACCCGAGCAGCTCGAGCAGGCTCGCTCGCGCCGCTGATTGCCGGTGTTTGCGAAAGGACTTTCATGCACGCGCTATCACGCCCCGCTTCTCGCTTTTTTACCCTCGTGTGTGCGGCCCTTGCCGCGATGATGATGCTCGCGGCGCCCGCCCTCGCGCACGATCGACTCGTGGGTTCGACGCCGGCGGATGGCGCCGAGATCCTCCAGGGGGAGGCCCGCACCATTACGCTCGAGTTTTCCGCGGAGCCGCTCAAGCTCGGGAACGAGGTGCGCGCGAAGGATTCCGCCGGAACGGTTCTGTTTGAGGGAGAGCCCCAGGTCGATGGACACGAGGTCCGTGTCGAGCTCGACCAGCTCCCAGCTCCCGGCGACATGACCCTTGAATGGCGCGTCGTGAGTTCCGACGGCCACCCGATTTCGGGCACGCTCACCTACACCGTCAAGGAAGACCCGAGCAAGCCGTCCGAGGAGGCGGCAAGCTCCGCCACGGAAGAGAGCGCCAGCGAAGGGACCGGCGGCGGTTCGGCGTCCGGTGACTCCGGTAAGAGCGGCGATGCGGCCGGTAAGGGCGACAAGAACGACAAGGCGAGCGCGGAGGCCACTGCGACGTCGATCGAAACACCCGACAAGGTTGTCACCGATGAGAAGAAGTCGTTCAACTGGGCGCTGTGGCTCCCGGTGATTGTGGTGGCGTTGCTCGCGATCGTCGTGGCTATCTGGCTTCTGCGAAAGAACGACGACGAGGACTAACGCACTCATAACTGGATTGCATAGGGGTTGTGGGGGTAATGGTGCGGTAAATCCGTGAGGTTCCGCCGAAGCCCCATAACCGGCTCTTCGCGATTTGTGGTGAATGATCCTGCTGGGGCGGGTATTCACGCTACGGTTTTTGCGGCGCTGGTCAGCAGGATGCGCATCCGGTAGTTCTCTGGGTTGCGGAATCCGCGGCCGGTGCGTTTGATGTTCCTGGTGCCGGTGTTCGCGGCCTCGACCGCAGCGCTGCTCCAATAGATGAGTGCAAGTCCAATCCGAACGAGTTATTTAGACGAGTTCAGAGGAACTCGTTCGTGGAAAAACATGGGCTTGAACCTCACGAAGCAGTGAGCGAGTTCTGTTGCGAATTGATGCCCTGTGAGGAAGGTTTTGCGAATGATGAGGATTGAACTTCCCAACAGGCTTCGGACTCGGACCCTCTCGGTAAGTGGAGTCAGCCGTGATAACTTGGTCGAGGGCTGTTCGGACATTGCCCGGAGGCGCCGGGTGTAGCTTTAGCTGGGGGACCGGTAGTCGTGTCGGTCACCGAAGTTTATGGCAAGTTCGCGCCTGGAGATTATGACTCCTGAAGCTTGGTCCGGTATGTCTTTTAAGCGCGGGACAGGCACGAACGTTGACATAGATCAATGTTCATTCGAGGTGGCGGAGGTTGAGGAGTTGCCCGAGGAGTAGAAGCAATCCCTGTTGCTTAGTCCTGAGTTGGTTGTTCCTACATTGGGCCTAGAGGCTGCTGGGCCGTCACGTTTGACAGTTGAGGATTACCGACACACCGATCCCTCACGGATCGCTCGAGATGTCAATCAATGGTCAGGAATGGTGCTTGGACACGAGATCGTGGCGCAGGCTATCTGGGAAGTTTCTGACGAATTTATATTGACTGGATCTGAACCACTATTGTGAATATCTGAGGAGTTGCTCATGAATCACCCGGTCAAAGTGCTCATTTCAGGGGGAGCTGGCTACATTGGAAGCACGGTTGCTTCTAGGCTTCGGGACGAAGGTTTCGAGGTAGTCGTTCTGGACAATCTCATCACCGGTCGGCGTGAGTTCGTTGAGGGCTTGACGTTCTATGAGGGTGATATAGACGATCGTGCCCTACTAGACCGGATCTATGAGGAGCATCCTGACATCGCAGTCGTGCTTCATTTTGCAGCACTGATAGTGGTTCCCGATTCGGTTGCGGACCCGCTGGGATACTACGAAGCGAACATCAGCAAGTCTCTGGCGTTCGTGCGCGGATTGATTGCGAACGGCTGTTCGCAGCTTGTGTTCAGTAGTTCGGCGTCAATCTACGCTGTGAGCGAGGACTTTTCGGTAGACGAGAGCTCAGAACTGGCCCCTACGAGTCCATACGCTAGAAGCAAGGCGATGTTTGAGGTAATGCTTCAAGACATCGCTGCGGCGAGCGACCTCAACGTACTGTCGTTGCGTTACTTCAATCCCATCGGCTCTGACCCTAAGTTTAGAACCGGGCTTCAAATAGCTTCACCCTCGCACGCCCTCGGCAAGTTGATTGAAGCACACCGAGGCGATACTGAATTCCAAATCACGGGCACTGATTATCCCACTCGTGACGGTTCGGGAATTAGGGATTATGTCAATGTTTGGGATCTCGCAGAAGCGCATGTTGCTGCAGTCAGGGAGGGTGCAAAAATCGCAGCCGACTCCGCCTATCAAGTTATCAACTTGGGCACAGGTGAAGGAACTACCGTTCGTGAGCTAGTCGCCGCGTTCGAGAGCGTGGTCGGGAAGAGCGTGCGTGTCGTTGAAGCTCCGCGCCGTCCTGGCGACAGCGCTGGGGCGTTTACTCGTTCCAGGAAGGCGGCGGAGCTCTTGAACTGGACTGCATCGTCATCTCTTGAGGACGGTATTGCGAGTACCCTGGAGTGGTTCGAGCGTCGGAAGCTTATTCTCCCCGATTTGGCGGACTGAGTAGTTGATTCTGACGTGAAGCCCAAGCGAGGGCGCGAGGGATCAGAGTGGAGAGAGCTCGCAGCATCGCGCTGCGAACCATTATTCTCGTGCACAGGCTCGTGGCCCTCCGGGATGTGGATGTCTTGACAACACCCATCACAGCAGGGTAACGAGCCGTTCTACGTCAGCGACGCGACGCTCCCATTCACCACGAACCTTGAAAACCCCCACAACCTCTATGGAATTGAAGAAGGGGCGCTTCCCGGAATCGGGAAACGCCCCTTCAGTGCTAACGCCGTGGCGCTAGCGACGAGTCAATGGTGATCAGCCGTGGAACTTGTCGAAAGCGTCCTTGCCCTTGTCGGCACCGTCAGCAATCTTGTCGCCGAGCTGGTCGGGAGCGATATCCTGAGCCTTCTCGCTCGCCTTGTCAATCGCGCCGTCAACCTGAGCGTCGTGCTCCTTGGCGAAATCCTTGACCTTGTCTTCGTTCTGTTCGAACGCGCCCTTGGCCTTGTTCAGTGCGTCATCGAATCCCATGTCAAGTCCTTTCCTAGAGTCTCAACTGCGTGAGCCTCCCGTGTGGAAGCTACGACGAAAACGCTAGGGAACAAACCTGGAGGGTTCGTGAACGTCGTCAGAGAAGAGTGCGCGAGGGTAAAAATGCGGTAAGGAGCGGCGCGCCACATGCCCGCCTCAGCGGCTCAGGGGCTCGGCTCGGATACCGTGGGAAGGTGAGTTGGTTTGGACGTTCAAAACGCGCGAAATCTCAGGGCAGTAAGAAGGCCGAGGATGACGCGCTGACTTCACGCGCGCGCGAAAGTCACGCGTGGGTGGGGCGATCGGCGAGCGCCGAGGGCGCCCGGGATGCTAGCGAGGCCGAAAACGCAAAAAATGACGGCGGCTCGCATGCGGCCGAGGAGCACACGCTCGAGATTCGTGACCCGCATGAGACGCGCGAAGAGATGCACGAGTACACCGAAAGCAGTGTCGAGGATACCGGCGCGCACGTGTTCACCCCCGCGGCGTTCGACGACGATGATGACGTCACCGACCTGCAGGGTGCCCTCTCGCGCGTGCTCGTGACGGAAGCCAGCCGCGAGGAGCGGATCGAGGAATCGCTCGCGACGTGGCGCACGGCTCTCGCGTCACTCGCCGGCGACCAAGACTTCCTCACGGACATGCGCTCGGGTGCGTTTCTCGACCTCACGAACTCGCATCCGCAGGGGCTCGCCCACCTATTCGCGAGCCGCGGCTCCACACGACTCTCCTCACTCGTGCGCGAGGAAGCCTCCCTCGAGCGTGCGCGCGAAGCCGCGTTCCAGATCCGCGAGAGTGCCCTCGCCCACGCCGAAAACCGCGGTCTCACGACGTGCCATCTCGCGATCGGTGAGGCAACGTGGGTGGATCTTTCGGGTGAGCAAGTGCACGCGCCGCTCCTTTTGCGTCCGCTCAATTTGCACGTGCGTGGCGGCGCCCGCGAGGACATCGACATCGACCTTGACGCCGCTGTCGACCTCAACCCCCTCGTGCTGAGGGCCCTTCGCGACGAAGGCGTCCTCATCGACGCCCGCGCGCTACTCGAGCTCACCGACTCTCACCACGGTTTCGATCCGCAGCCGGTCCTCGACGCGTTCCGCTCGCTCGGGGAACCGCTTCCCGGTTTCCGCATCTCTCACGCTCTTGTCGTTGGCAACCTCGTGGATACCTCGGGCCCCATGCTCGAAGACTTCGATGTTCCGGCCGAAGACCTCGCGGACCTGCCGATCATCGGCGCGCTCGCGGGTGACGAAGAATCACGCGATGAACTCGCAGTTGAGCCTTCTTCAGAAGAGGAGGTGCCCGAGTCGGTCGCGAGCGCCGATGCCGATGCGCGCCTCATTGCCGAGAACCTCCAGGGGCGCCCCGCGCTCGTGGTTCACGGCGCGCCAGGTCGCCCTCTCGCGCCCACCGTCGTGGCGTTCGCGGCTGAACAGATCGCCGCCGGCAAACGCGTGCTTCTCGTGTCGCAAAGCTCGAGTCGACTCGCCGAGCTTCAGTCAGAAATCGAGGCCGCGGGCCTCGAGGACATCCTCCTCAGCCTCGTCCCCGACCCGCATCTCCAGCGCGAGGCGAGCCGCTCGATGCTGCTCTCGCTCGCGAAAGCAAGCTCGTTCGTGCCGCCCGTCATTCTCGCTGAGCCCGAAGGGCTGGCAGAGGCGCGCGACGTGCTCACGGGACACGTGGAGGCGATGCACCGCGTGCAGGAACCGTGGGGTGTGAGCGCCCACGAAGCGATCAATGAACTGGCCGATCTTGCACGCCGCCGCCCCGCGCCGCGCACGGGCGTGCGACTCACGTCGAACGTCGCCGTGGCGATCCTCAAGGATCGCGAACGGTACGAGCGGCTCATGCGCGAGGCAGTCGAATCGGGCGCGCTGGGCATGGTTCCCGAGGACACCCCGTGGTACGGGGCCTCGATCACGAGCGAGCACCAGGCCAAGCGCGCACTCGAACTCGTGACCGAGCTTGATGAGGCTTCACTTCCGCAGCTCATAGAGCACGCCGAGGCTCTCGGCGCGCCGTGCAACCTTGAAAAAGCCCGCAGCTTCGCGGAGCTTCGGCACACGGTGCGCGTTCTCGATGCCATGCGCTCCCTCTTCCGCCACGTGCGCCCGGAGCTTTTCAACGAGAAAATCGACATGCTTCTCGCAGCGGTTTCCGACAAAACCTACCGCGAGGAACACGGGACGGTCATGGGCTTTGGCGAGCGTCGCCGCTGGAAGAAGCTCGCAAAATCGATGCTGCAACCGTCGGAAAACACGGAGAACTTGCGCGCGCACCTCCTGGCCGCTCAGGACATCCACCGCCAGTGGGAAGCGATCGCGACCGACGCGGGCCTCACCCCGGTTGTGCCGAAGTCGCTCGGTGAAGTTGAGGCGCTCGTGGGTAGCGCGCAAAAGAGCCTCGATGAACTGCAGGTTCTTCTCGCGGGCACCGAGCAGGGCACCGACTTCGACAACACCGAACTTGGCGCGCTTCACGAACGCATGAAAGAGCTCCACGCGCGAAGCGAAGTGCTCGATGTTCTCCCTCGCCGCACGAAGGTCATGCGTGAGCTTGAATTCGAGGGATTCGCGGCGCTCCTTCGCGATATTCGCGGCCCGGAAATCACAAGTGACCTCGCCGTCGCCGAGCTCAACCTCGCGTGGTGGGTGAGCGTGCTCGAGTTCATCGCGCGCGCTGAACCGACCCTTTCCCAGTACGACGGCACGAAGCTTTCCCAGGTGGCCGAGCGCTATCGCCGCCTCGACGTGCACAATCTCAACGCCGGTCGCTTCCGGGTTCGCAAGCGCGTGGACGAGCTCCTCGTGGAAACCATGAAGCGTTTCCCGGAAACGTCGCGCAGCGCGATCATCGAGCTCAATACTCCGGGAACGATGAGCGTGCGCGACACCGCCGGGAAGTATCAGGACATCATGTTCCGTGCGCGGCCACTGTGGCTCGCTTCGCCGTTCATGGTGCCGCAAATGATTCCCGCCGGACGCCACTTCGATCTCGTCATTCTCGCCGATGCCGCGCGTCTTCCCACGGCCGCGGCGATCCCGGCACTGTCGCGAGCGCGCCAGGCTGTGATCGTCGGCGACCCGTTCGACTTCGTTGATGGCGACGATGTTCGCGCCCACCACTCGGGCATGGCCCGCCTCCTTGACGAAGCGAGTGAAGTCGCGCCCGTGCTGCGGCTCGTGCGGGACACGCATCCCGCGACCGGGGGCGTGCGACGCTTCGTCGAGAACCGCGCGAAGGCGCTCGATGCGGGATGGGGTGCACTGCTCGCGCCGCCGAGCCCGGAGCACATCGACGAGGACACCTTCATCTACGTCCCGGATGGCAGGGGCCCCGTGCGCCAGGGCGCGGAATTTGTGGAGTCGACCGACGCCGAGCTTCGCCGCGTCACCGACCTCGTGATCTACCACGCGCGCCACAACCCCGAGCGCTCACTCGCGGTCCTGACCCTCACACCCACGCATGCCAAGGCCGTCCAGGACTCGGTCATGCGGTCCGTGAGTCGCCTGCCCGATCTGCACGACTTCTTCAACCCCGAGCGCGAAGAATTCTTCACGGTCGTGCCCGCGCAGGCGGCAACAGCGATCGTGCGCGACGACGTCATCGTGTCGCTCGGCTTCGGTCTCACGCCCCACGATCGCCTCTTGCACCGCTTCGGCCCGCTGTCGACGGACGCCGGCCGCAGGGCCCTCCTCACGGTTTTGACCCGTGCCCGCTTCCATACGAGCGTCGTAAGCGCCGTGCGCAGCAGCGATCTCGAGGTGGATAGGCTTCGCACCGAGGGTGCGCGTGACCTGCGGCTCTTACTTGAATTCCTCGAGGCTGGATTCTCGCAAGACGTGCTTGATCACGAGGATGCAGTGGAGATCGAGGAGCCGTCGGAACCTGCCGAGCAGAACGAGAGTGCCGACGCTAGCCCCGCCGAAACCGAACCCTCGGAACCGGTCGACGCCGGCGAGGACAGCGAGGGCGACGAGCCTGATGCCGAAGGCGAACCCGGAACTGCGGTCGAGGGCGAGGCTACCGACGCTCCTGAGCATCCCGCCGAACCGGACATCCCCGATAGTTCCGAAGCGCTCGTCGCCGACCTCGCCGATCGTCTGTGGCGCGCGGGTTACACGGTCGAACTTGATTACGGCCTGTCGAGCGAACGCGTCGAACTTGCGATCGCCCACCCCGAGCTTCCCGGGCGCTACCTCGTCGCCGTCGCGACAGACGGCCCGCGCTACCGCGAAATCACGGACCAGCGTGAACGCGACCGCTTGAGCGCAGAGCGTCTTGAAGCGGCGGGATGGACCGTGGAGCGCGTCTGGTCGTGGGCCCTGTTCATCGATCCCGAGGGTGAAGCAGAACGCGTGATCAAGAGCGTCGAGCGCGCCTACCACGACTACCTCGAGCAGCAGGACATCAAGATCGGGCGGGGCGCTGCCCGCCATCGCTTGCCGAAGCCGAAGATCCCGGCCGGTCACCCGTTGAGCTTCTACGGACCGGACGACTTCGATCAGGTCGTCGCCTACATCTGCTCGGACGGGCAGGCTCGATTCTCCGAACAACTCGCTACGGAGGTGCGCGAGTTCCTGGCGTTTACCGAGCGCAGCGTCCTGCTCGACGTGTCAGTTTCAGCCGCGATCCGTCGCTACCTCGCGAAACAAAGCGAGGGAGAGGCTCGGTGAGCGAGAAAAAGGCTCGCAGCAGGCTCGTCGTTTCCTCCATCACGGGAAAGCCCATGGAGGTCGAGCCAGCGAAGGACCGCGTGATCCCGAAGCGGGCACCGGCCGATCGCGGCGACGACTCAAACGACGAGCGGCTCATGCGGGACGTGCCGCCGCACTGGGGCCGCACACGATAGCGAAGGATGCGTGCAATGGCGAACCTTACTGACCTCACCGTCACCGTGATCGGCGCCGGCAACATGGGCGGCGCGGTCGCGCGTGCCATCCGCAAGGCCGGCGTCGGCGCCGACAGACTCGTTCTTCTCAACTCGGGTGCGACGTCCACGCAAGTGGCCGCTCAGGAGATCGGCGCCACGAGTGCGTTTGAGCGCTTCGGGTCCGACGACACCCTCGCAGCCGCCGCCCGCGAATCCGACGTGATCGTGCTCGGCTTTAAGCCGTACCACCTTGACGACATGGCCCCCGCGATTGCCCCGCACGTGCGGAAGGACGCGCTCATTGTGTCGCTTCTCGCCGGAGCGAGTCTCGCAACGCTCGGCGATGCTTTCGACGGGCACACGGCGCTCGTGCGGGCGATGCCGAACACGCCTATCGCGGTCGGTCGCGGCGTCGTGGGCCTCATGCCCGCCGACCACGCGAGCGAGGCTGAGCGCGCGCTTGCGCACGCCCTCTTCGCGCAGTCCGCGACCGTCGTCGACATTCCCGAACATCAGGTTCACGGCGTGATTGGCGCTGCCGGGAGCGCAAGCGCGTACTTCTTCCTCATCGTCGAGGCGATGATCGACGAAGCCGTCGCCCAAGGCTTCACGAGGGCCGTTGCCACGGACCTCGTTGTGGGCACCATGCTCGGAAGCGCAACCCTCCTGCACGAGACCGGTGAAACCCCCACGAGTGCGCGCTACGCCGTGACCTCACCGGGCGGTGCGACCGCGCAGGCCATCGCCGCGCTCGAAGAAGGCGGGATCCGTGCGCTCATGGCACGCGGCATGAGAGCGGCCGCACAGGCGTCGCGGAAAATGGAAGAGCGCTAGGGGCGAGGCAAGCGTCGGAACCCTTTACCCGGAAACCCGCGCTACGGGCGGTTAGAGAAACGCTCGATCAGCTCGGTGTGGCCGGAAACGATGAGCGTGTCGTGCGAAGAGACGACCGTTTCGGGCTCAGCGTAGGTGAAGTCGCGGCCCGGAGACTTCACGCCAACGACCGTGACACCGTACTTCGTGCGAATGTCTGATTCGCCAAGGGAAAAGCCCTGGATTTCGCGCGGTGGATGCATCTTCACGATTGCCCACCCGTCGTCGAACTCGATGTAGTCGAGGAGGCGACCGTTGACGAGGTGCGCGACCCGCTGGCCCGCGTCTTTCTCGGGGAACACGACGTGGTGCGCGCCGATGCGCTCGAGAATCTTGCCGTGGGCAACAGAGATGGCCTTCGCCCAAATGACGGGGCCCGCGAGGTCCACGAGATTCGCGGTGATGAGCACGCTCGCTTCAATCGACGTGCCGACGCCAACGACGGCGACGTCAAAGCTGGACGCGCCAACCTGGTTGAGCGCTTCAATATTGGTGGCATCTGCCTCGACCACGTGGGTCAGCTTGCCCGAGTAATCCTGGACGAGATCAGCGCGTTTATCGATCGCGAGCACGTTCGTGCCGAGCGATTCAAGGTTGAGGGCCATCGACGCCCCGAAACGACCGAGGCCGACGATCAGGACGCTGCGGCCGAAGGAGCGGGAGTTTGCCATGTGTTCCAGCCTACCGGACTCAGCCGACGACGGGCCGTTCTTCGGGCAGGTGAATGACTCTCCGGCGGCTGCGCAGCGCGAGCGCCGCACCAAGGGTCATGGGGCCGATACGCCCCACGTACATGCACACGATGATGACGTACTTCGCGGCAAGGCTGAGATCGCTCGTGATCCCCGTCGAGAGCCCAACCGTGCCGTACGCGCTCAGGACCTCGAACAGGACGCGATCGAGCGGGTAATCCGTCAGGCGCAGCAACGTCCACGTCGCGATCGCAACGAACAGCACGCTGATCACGAGAACGGCAATCGCCTGGCGAATCGTGTCGTACGGGATGCTTCGACCGAAAATCTCAATGTCGCGGTCGCCCCGTGCTTCCGCGATGATCGAGAGCACGAGCAGGGCGAACGTGGTGACCTTGATGCCGCCACCCGTCGACCCTGAGCCGCCGCCGATGAACATGAGCAGATCCATGATGAGCCACGTGTCGGTGTTCATCGCGCCGATATCGAGAGTGGAGAAGCCGCCGGAGCGGGTCATGACGCTCGCGAATGTTGACGACAGCAGCTTCGTGTCGAAGCCGTGGCCACCAAGGGTGGCGGGGTTGTCCCATTCGGAAAGCAGAACTCCGACGGTGCCCGCGACCAGCAGGATGCTCGAGGTCCAAATCGTCAGTTTCGCATGGAGACTCCAGTGCTCGGGCGTGCGCCAGTTTTGTACGAGCACGAGGATGACCGGGAAGCCGAGCGCGCCCACGAACACGGACGTGGCGATCGGGATCGAAAACCACGGATCCGCCATGTAGCGCGAAATGCCGCCAACTTCCGGGATGAACCCCGCGTTATTGAATGCCGAGATCGCGTAGAAGATCGAATTGAAGAGGGCGTACTTGAGGCTTGTTTCGTGGCGCAAGAGGAAGGGGACGAGGGCGATAAATGTCGCGATCTCGAACCCCGTTGAGGTAAGGACGATCGTGCGGAGAACGCCGCCGACTTCGCTGAGCTTGGCGGCCTTGGTTTCGCGCGCTGTGACGATGCGTTGTGCGAGCCCCATGTGCCGCATGACGCTCAGGCCGAGGAGAGAAGCGAGCGTGAGAACGCCGAGACCACCCACCTTGATCGCGACCATGAGCACGACGAGCCCGAACGTTGACCAGTGGGTTTGCGTGGGCACGGTGACGAGGCCGGTGACGCACATGGCGCTCACGGCGGTGAAGAGGGCGTCAGCAAAGCGCGTGCGCTGACCGGACACGCTCGAAATGGGCAGTTCCAGAATGATCGTGAACAGCAGGATCATTGCCGTGAACACGAAAAGTGCGAGGCGCGCGGGGGAGGTGCGGGCCGCTTCGCGCACGAGGCGAGAAATGAAAGAGGTGATCGCGTTGAGGCGGCGCCGTGGCTTTTGGCGGGGGATGGGGGGTGCTCCCACGGAGCCTCCTTTCGGTGCGAAAAGTGGGGCCGCGTTTACTCTATTCCCTTTCAGGGCGCGGGGCATGTTTGTGGGGGACCGGTGGGCCGCTCGGGTCCGACGGTTGTCGCGCTCCACTGCGGGCCCAGTTCGGTAGGCTTATGCCATGGATGCACGTGCCGATTCCCCCCTTCTGTCGCCGCTCGCGCGACGCGCGCGCGAGGCGAGTCTCCCTTTTGACATCGCCGGCGCGGCTGAGGCGCGCGAAAAGGCAGGGCATATTGCGCAGCAGATTGAGGACCACCTCGCGCCGAGGCTCGCCTCTCTCGAGGCGCCGCTTCTCGCGGTGGTGGGCGGCTCGACCGGCTCCGGTAAGTCGACGCTCGTCAATGCCCTCGTGGGGGAGAACATTTCACGCGCGGGGGCTTTGCGGCCGACGACGCGCCAACCGGTTCTCGTGCACAACCCCTCTGATGCGCAGTGGTTCGAAGGGGACCGAATCTTGCCCTCGCTTCCTCGCGTGCACATGAGTGCGTCAAGCCCCGAAGCGCGCGAACGCGGTGCTGGATTTGGCACGGCCCTTCACCTGGTCGAAAGCGAGCGCGTGCCCCAGGGGATCGCACTTTTGGACGCGCCCGATATCGATTCGGTCAGCCGCGAAAACCGCGAGCTTGCTGGCCAGCTACTGCGCGCGGCAGATCTCTGGATTTTCGTGACAACCGCGCACCGGTACGCGGATGCGGTGCCGTGGCTCGCCCTCGCACAAGCCGCGGAGCGCGAGGTGACCGTGGTCGTCATCATGAATCGCATCCCGCACAAGGACGGGGTTGCCGAAGATTTGACGTCGCACCTGGGGGCGATGCTCGCGGAGCGCGGCGTTATGACGGAGCGACTGCTTGCGATCCACGAGCAGGAGCTCGGCGAGGGGGAGATCCTCGAAACGGATGAGGTGCGCGAGCTTTCGGCATGGCTGGGGGCGCTCGCACGCGACAAGGAGGCGCGCAGCGCGATCGCGCGGCGCACCCTGCGCGGGGCGCTCGTGGCGACAGCGCAATCGCTCGACGAACTCGGCGAAGCGGTCGCCGCGCAGGAAGACGAACGGGATCGGCTTGCGGCGCTCGCGCGCGCCGAATTCGATGCGGCGAAGGATTCGATCGCGAACCTTACTCGCGACGGTGCGCTGCTGCGCGGCGAAGTTCTCGCGCGCTGGCAGGACGTCGTTGGTACGGGTGAATTTTTCAAGGGCGTACAGGGGTGGGTGTCGCGCACGCGCGACCGCATCACCGCTTCTCTTACGGGACGCACGCGCCCGGTGGTCGCAGCCGAGAACGCGATTGAGACGGGCCTCGTGACCGTCGTCATCGACCAGGTCGCCAACGCTCGCTCGCGTACCGTGCGTGCGTGGAACTCGCATGCGGCAGGCGCGTCCCTGTTGCAATCGAGCGCCGGCCTTGCCGTCACGCTTATGCAGGTGCCCGAAGGCTTCCGCCGCACCGTTGAGGATCAGGTACGGGCGTGGCAAAAGGACGTCCTTGACCTCGTCGAATCAGAGGGTTCAGATCGCCGTACGCAGGCACGAGTGCTGTCCCTCGGCGTGAACGTCGTGGGCATCGCGCTCATGGTCGTGGTGTTCGCCTCTACCGCCTTCATGCCGACCGGGCTCGAGGTGGGCGCGGGAACGGCGACGGCGCTTGTGGGGCAGAAACTTCTCGAATCGATCTTTGGCGATGAGGCCGTGAGGCGGCTCGCGAAGAAAGCACGCGGAATGCTCGATTCGCGCATCGGTAATGTCGTGGATACGCAAGCAACAGCCTTCGCCACGGCACTCGCTGCGCACCCCATCGCGACTGCATCGAGCGCGATTCACAGCGATGCCGAGACCGTGCGTCAACTCATCGAGAATCTGGGTGGCCCCTGCGCTGCTCCGCGAAGGGGTGGGCAATAGTGAGCACTCGATCCGTCACGAAGGCCCGCGGCCGTCTCGACGCTGCCGTGGAGGCCCTGAGCGGCGCGGTTGCGGAGGCGGAGCCGCTCCTCGACGATGCGACGCTCGAGGGCGCGCGTGCCGCGTGTGCGCGGCTCACGGAGCGCCTCGAACATTCGAGCGAGCACACCGTGATCGGGCTCTTCGGGGCAACGGGATCGGGGAAGTCCTCGCTCGTGAATGCGATCGTCGGTGAGGACATCGCGCGCGTTGCGCACAGGCGCCCCACGACCTCGAAAGCTCTCGCGATCCTCCCCGAGCCTGCGGATGAACACGTGGACGGCTCAGCGGCTTCGCTCCTTGACTGGCTCGAGATTCGCGAGCGGCACACGGTGGGCCGCGGATCTCTCCCGCGGGGAGCCATCCTCGTTGACCTCCCCGACTTCGATTCTGTCGAGAGCGCTAACCGCGAGATTGCCGAGCGTCTCGCCGGCACTGTCGATGTGCTCGTCTGGGTCACGGATCCCGAAAAGTATGCGGACGCCGTGCTACACACGGAGTTCATTAGCCGCTTCGCGCGCCACGATGCGGTCACGATCGTCGTCGTGAACCAGGCCGATCGCCTCACGAAGGCCGACGGTGCGGCGGTGCGCTCCTCGATGAAGGCACTGCTTGCCGAGGACGGTCTCGCGAAAACAGAGGTATGCCTCGTGAGTGCCGTCGATGGCACCGGGCTCCCTCACTTGCGAGCTCAGATCGCCACCGTTGTCGAGTCGAAGCGCGCTGTTCTCGAGCGTCTGCTCGCGGACGCTCGCGCCGAGGGGGAGGCCATCGCGCGTGCGACTGGGGTGACCGTTTCGCGTAAGTCCGCCGAAATTCCTCAGCTCGCGCGAGAAGTACCAACTGTCGAGCTCGACCGACTCGAAGATGCCTGCGCTACCGCGGCCCAGGTGGACAAAATCTCTGAAGCAGTTGCGCAAAGCTACCGCACGCGCGCGGGTCGCCATACCGGCTGGCCGGCGCTGCGGTGGATTGGCGCGTTTAGGGTTGACCCGCTCGAGCGCATGCGCGTCGGGCGGGGAAGTAACAAGCACCGCAAGGGAGATTCGGACGACGAATTCATCGCACGATCCTCACTTTCGATCGATGCCCCCGGGGCACGTGCCCGGATGAGTCGTGCGGTCGATGAGTTCGCGCTGTCTCTTGCCGGTCAGGCACCGAATCCGTGGCCGGGTCGTCTCGCGGACGCTCTCGAAGAGGAGAAAGACGCCCTTCCCGACGAGGTCGACTATGCCCTCACCCATACAGACTTTCGCGGCGCTGAAAGGTCGTGGACGTGGCTCCCGCTCAACATCGTGCAGTGGCTCTCGTTCCTGATGGCAATAGCGGGCCTCGTGTGGCTTCTCGCCCTTGCTGGCTTCGACTTCCTTCAGGTGCCGAAACCGCCCATGCCGATGCTCGAGGGATTGTGGGTTCCCGTGCCCGTACCGACGGCGATGATTATTGCGGGGCTTGGGCTCGGAATCGTGTTGGGGGCCCTTGCCGCGGTTCTTAATTCTTTCGTTGCGGCTTCCCGGAAGCGGCGGGCTCGCCGCGCGTTGCGGTCCTCGCTTCGTGACGCAGCGGAGCGCACAGTCGTTGCGCGTGCCCAGGGAGAGCTTGATCGGGCGGCGCGCCTTGAGGCTGTCCTTTCCACGCTCGTGGCGTCGGCGTGAAACGTGCGCGTGAAGCCCCTCACGCTTCGCCGATGACCTTTGAGCGCATTGGGCTGCAGCGCTAAAATAGTTCATTGTCTGTGTTTGTGGCCGCTGCCCCGCGAGAGGGTGGCCGCCCCGGCTGCGCTCGGCGCGTGCCGGCCACTGACACCTGGGCGGTGCCGCCGCCACCACGTACTGTAAGAAAAGAGGCAATCATGGGTTCCGTGATCAAGAAGCGTCGCAAGCGCATGTCGAAGAAGAAGCACCGCAAGCTTCTCCGCAAGACCCGCCACCAGCGCCGCAACAAGAAGTAAGGCGCAGCGGGCCAAAGCCCGCTTGTGCAGAAGGCCGCCGCCACTCCATCCGGAGGGCGG
>NZ_KV789412.1:0-40013 GCF_001807585.1 Dermabacter sp. HMSC08H10 | reverse complement strand
GGCGCAGGCGAACCTCACGGTTTCGCCTGCGCCGCCGGGGCGTGAGATCAACTCGCACATGCGAGTTAAGGCTTACTTGGTGTTCTGCGCCTTGAGAAGGTCGCGGATGTCGGTGAGAAGGTCGATGTCGGTGAGTTCCGTGACCTCCTCCGTGATGCCGCGGCGCTTCTTGTCGAGTTCACGCGCCTTGTTGACGGGCAGCACGAAGACGAAGTACACGACTGCCGCGGTGATGAGGAAGGAGATGACCGCGGAGATAATTGCGCCAAAGTCGAGGGTGGTCGCCTTGTTGTCCGCGATGATGCGGTAGGCGAAGCCATCAACGTTTGCGCCACCGAAAACGGCGACGACGGGCTGAATGAGGTGATCGACGAAAGCCTTGATGAGGGCGGTGAATGCACCGCCGATGACAACGCCGACCGCGAGGTCGAGAACGTTGCCCTTCATGATGAATTCCTTGAATCCGTTCACGGCCGTTCCTTTCGATAAGGGTATTCGGAGCAGATCCGGCGATAGCCGGCTTAAGTCTTCGAAAGACAAACTAGCGGACAACGGCGACAAACGGGGGAGTAGCGGATGTGCAATGCGCAATAGTTGAAATGTGCGCACGATCGATTTCGACCGTGGCCGTGGGGGAGCCGGAGGCCGCGAACATCGTCCCAGAGCTATCCGCGGAGCCATGAGATTCGCGCAAAACGGCGCGGACCTCGCTGAGAGTAGCGGGACGGTCTGCATCTATCGACGACGAGAGGCGTTCGCACACGAGCCTCAGCTGAGTTCCCGCCTCGGCCCCCTCAATGACACTTCCTGGCGCGATCGGGATCGACACGAGAGCGTGCTCGGGGTCGAGTGAGGGAGCGGCCTCGCGTAGATTCTCGCGAAGAACCAGGTCGCCTTGGTTGATGGCGCCTGCCGTGCTTTCGCCTACGAGCTCGTGTGGCTGCCGTGACGCACCGGCGGGGATGAGATCGGGCCTCACCATCACCGTCGTGAGGTCGCTGTCGTCGAGAGTCTCACCAGCGGCGATCGCGTGGGCAGCGACAACGACCGGGGTCCCCGGAAGCACGTGCGCAGCGAGTGGCGGGGCGCTGAGACTCACGAATCCGGCGATGGCGACGAGGGCCAGCAGCGCCCTGTTCTTCCGTATTGCGCGCCTCACGTGTGGGGCCGCGGTGGCGAGCGCGCGCCGAGCCCGCTCGAGCGATGAATGTTCTCCCATGTGCCCCACGCTAAAGCCGGATCTCGGCGCGTGGGGCGCCTAGAGCCGAGGTGGGGAAGGCAGGGCGATGTGGAGCGCGTACCGCTGTGAGGGCGGCGCTAGACAGGAGGGCTAAGGATCTCGAGTCCGGCCTCGGTGAGAACCTCGGGGATCGGAACATCGTGTTCTTCGCGGGGCAGCGAGCCGGCATCAAGAAGCTCGGTTTCGTGGATCAAGGTGAGTACGCGGGTTTCTGGACGGGCATACGCGAGGGCCCGGTCATAGTAGCCCTTGCCGTGTCCGAGGCGTGTGCCGGATCGGTCAACCGCGACCGCGGGCGTAATGATGAGGTCGGCGTCGGCCAGGCCCGCGGTTCCGAAGGACGTGCCCGTCGGCTCAGAACCAAACTTCGCGCCGTCGGAGGGGACGAGCGATTCCTCCCCGTCCCACGCGCGCCAGCCCAGGAGCTCTCCCTCGAACGTGGGCAGGATGACCGTGTGGCCCTCGCGCGCTTTGCGGCGAAGCCAGGCGAGGGCGCTCGCTTCGGCTGGCACGGGGCTGTAGCCGGCGATGACGAGGCAGCGGCCGCGGGCGCTGATCCACGGGTCAATGTGCTCCTCTAGTTGCGCTCGGATGCGTGCGGAGCTCTCTCGGGCTACCGCGGCTACGTAGGTTTCGCGGCGAGCGCGGAGGATCTCACGGCGGAGCTCGCGCTTCGTTGCGGGCATAAGGGATTCGTTCATGGGCCCATCGTGTCACGAGGACCGTCGTTTTAGCTGCGCGGCGATCCGCCGGTACGGCCGAACAAGCTCTTGGGCGCTAGGCTTCGCTTCATGAGACTCCGTGATGCCCCGCTCACGCTCCGGCCTTTCGTCCGCCGTGATCGCAAAGCGTACGTGCGCGCGCGTGAGCGCAGCGCTCAATGGCTCGAGCGGTGGGAAGCGCGCGATCCTTCGTGGGGCGATGGGGGCGATGGCGAGCCCTATCCTTCCTACGGGGCACAGTTCACCGCTCTGAGGCGTCAGGGCCGCGAGATTCCGTGGTCATCGCTTGGGGTTTTTCACGAGCGAACCTTCGTGGGGCACATCGGATTTTCGCCGATCGTGTTCGGGTCAATATCGACCGCACACGCGGGGTATTGGGTGAGTCCCGAGTGGGCGGGGCGCGGGATTGCGCCGCGTGCCCTCGCTCTCGCGCTCGAAGAAGTCCTCATTGGGGAGGGGCTTCACCGCGTCGAAGTCCTTGTGCGACCCGCGAACTCTGCTTCCCTCCGAGTCGTCGACAAACTGGGGTTGCGGGAAGAGGGCATTCGCGAGCGCAGTATCTACGTCGCGGGGGCGTGGCGTGATCATCGCGTATTTGCGATCACCAGCGAGGAGATCCCCGCCAGGGGCCTTTTGCTCGATCGGGTCCCACCCGTGCGGTGAGGTGCGCCCTACGGGCGCGACACGCGGGCGAATGTGCGAGGTGGGGGCGGGAGGAGTCCTTACGATCGAGGGGTGGACAGCTTTAATCTCGGTGCGGTGCTGATCGCCCTCCTCGTAGGCGTGTGGCTCCTGTATGCCGTCCCCAAAACCGCTGACCGTCGGTACACCCTGGGGGAGGCGGAAAAAGTCGCTCAGCAGCGCCACTCCGAGAGCGCCAGGGACGTCACCGACGCCTGCCGCACCTACTCTTCTTTTTCACATGAGGTGACCGAAATGCCCGAGAACCGCAGCCTTCTCCGCCCCGCGGATCCAACATCCCGCCCGCGTTTTGGTGTAGAGGAACGCACGGATCTCGTGCACGACCGAGCGCCGCGTTCGGCCCTCAATACCGCGCTCACCGCGCTTCTCGTTCTCCTCGTCGCCGCAACTCTCGTCAGCATCGTCACGACGTCGCTTTCGCTCACCAGCATTTGGCTTCCGCTAGGGGCGGTGGCCGCGCTCGGCCTGTACCTCGTCGCGTTGCGCACCACGCGCTCACTGCGCTCGAATCACGCTCGGGCCGAGGCTAACGAGACCGAAGAAGCATCCTTTGAGGAGAGCGACGCCGAGGGCGAAAAGTGCGCCACCCCCGACGCCGGCCACGACGACATCGCGCAAACGTCGGCCGTTGAGACCGCGCGCCCGAGCGAGATGAGCCCGGCCGAGCGCCACGAAGCCTTCTTGCGTCAGGTGCTCGAGGCCCGTGAAGCCGGGGCAGGCAAGGCTCTCGCCGATGAACGCTTCGCTTCGCGCGTGAGCTTCCGCTACGGCGCGCTTTCGACCGGAAGCGCCCTCGAGGCCGCCGATGTCGAAGAGCGTGAAGCCGAGGCCGAACAGGGTGCCTACCACGCCTCTCACGCCCAGGTAATCGGATCTGGGCTCACCGTCGACGACGTCATGCGCCGCCGCCGCGCCTAAGGCTTGCGGGCCCGAGGATCGTGGGAGGGGATTCGGCGCGACCGAGCATGAGCGACATCGCCCGTTATGAGCGTGCCCTGGCGGCAGCCCGCATAGCTCGGCGCCCAGTGGCTGTCCTGGACCTCGAGCGTTTCGACGCCAACACCAGGGCGCTTGCAAAACGCGCAGGATCCACCCCCATTCGCGTCGCAACCAAGTCTTTGCGTGTGCCTTTCTTGATTGAGCGGGCCGAACGCGCGTTCGCAGGCGGGCTCCTCGCCTTTAGTCTTGCAGAGGCCCTCGATCTCGTCGACCAGGGATTCAGCGACGTTCTTGTCGCCTATCCCACCGCGGATCGCGAGGCGCTCGAGCGTCTCGTTGCGAGCGAGCACGCTCTTGCAGCGGTCACACTCATGGTTGACTCGCTCGCCCACGCCGACCTGATCGAGGCTTCGCGCCGGTCCGCACGCGGGCCCTCTACTCCCGTGCGCGTATGCCTCGAGCTCGATTGTGCCTACGCCCCGCTGCGTGGGGTCCATCTCGGGGCGCTACGCTCACCGTTGTTCACGCCCGAGCAGATCGGCGAGTGTGCGCGCGCCCTCACCTCCTATCCGGGTATCACGCTCGTCGGGGTGATGGGGTACGAGTCGCAAATCGCGGGAACACCCAACCGGGGGATCTCCCCGATGCGGCTGCTCACGCGCGGAATGCAGGCGCTTAGCGCGCGAGAGGTGGCGGCGCGGCGAGGCGAGGCCGTCAAGCGTGTACGTGAGGTGAGCGATCTCGAATTCGTGAATGGTGGAGGCACCGGAAGTATCGAGTCGACATGTGCCGATCCAAGCGTGACGGAGGTTGCTGCGGGCTCGGGCCTGATCGGGCCGGCCAGCTTCGATCACTTCGTAGGGTTTCGCCCCGAACCGGCGCTTGTCGTCGGGTTCCCGGTCGTGCGGCGCCCGGCGCGTAACGTCGCGACGATCCTTGGTGGCGGCTGGGTCGCGAGCGGTCCTCCCGGAATCGATAGATTGCCACGCGTCGTCCATCCTCGCTCACTTGGCTATGTAGGGCTCGAAGGCGCGGGCGAGGTCCAGACCCCGCTGCGGGGGCGTGCGGCCGAGCGTTTGCAGGTGGGAGACACCGTCTGGGTGCGGCATGCGAAGGCCGGCGAAGTTGCGGAGCATGTCGACACCTATGCCGTCGTGAGCGAGGATAGCGTCGTGGATATCGTCCCCACTTATCGTGGAAGCGGACGCGCGTATATTTAGGCTTCTGATCGTGAGGGGAAGGCTGGGGCATGGCAAAGGTCGCTTTGGGCTCGGCGCGCGAGATTCGCGCGAACTGGTCGAAGAACGTTGAGTTTGCGCCTACTCAGGTTGTGCATCCGCGTAGTGAGCGGGAGATCGTGCACCACATCGCGCGCGCAACCGCCCACGGAATCGGCATTCGAGCGATAGGGGCAGGGCACTCGTTTTCTGCAATCGCGAAGCCTGAGGGAGCTCTGCTCACCCTTGATCACTATCGCGGTCTCGTGCACCTCGACAGCGACACCGGGGAGGTGACGCTCCGCGCCGGTACGCGGCTGTGGGAGATTGGGCCCATGCTCGCCCGGCACGACCGTGCGCTCGAGGTGATGGGGGATGTCGACCGCCAGTCGATTGCAGGCGCGATCAGCACTGGTACCCACGGGACGGGTGGGCGCTTTACGGGGGTCTCAGGGCTCGTGACGGGCCTCAAGATCATGCTCGCCAATGGCGATTGCGTGTGGGCAGATCGCGAACACAATGTGAAGCTCTTTGAGGCCGCTCGACTCGGCCTCGGCGCGCTCGGCATCATCGTCGAGGTCAAGCTCCGCACCATCCCGCTGTACAAGCTCCATCGCCGCGAGTATTCGGCGCCGCTTGACGAGACCGTGGCAACGTTCCTCGAGACGAGCATGGTGCAAGACCATCAGGAGTTTTTCTTCGTTCCCGGGGGAGAGCGCGCAATTGTGCGCGAACTGAATCACGTTCCTGCCCAGTCGGCGAATCGAGGAATGGGCCGCGTACGCACGTACCTTGACAGTGAAATTGTGGGCAACGGTGCGTTCGCTCTTGCCAACCGCCTCGTTCAGGCTGTGCCTTCGACAAAAGGTCCGCTCTCACGCGCGGTCTCGTCTCTCATGCCCGCTGCGGAAGCTGTCGGTCTTCCTCACCAGCTCTATGTGGCCTCTCGCCGCACCCGGTTTCGCGAGTGCGAGTTAGCGGTTCCAGCGAGCCGCTTCGAGGAGGCCTTTGAAGCGCTGACGCGGGCACTCGAAGGGAAAACGCGCTCGCTCATTTTCCCGCTCGAGGTTCGCCGCGCCGCCGCCGACGATGTGTGGCTTTCGACGGCTCATGGCCGCGATACCGTGTACATCGCGGCCCATAACCCCTTGCACGCTGCGAGCGACGACTACCTGCATCTCGTGCACGATACGCTCGTCGAGTTCGAGGGGCGCCCGCACTGGGGAAAAATGCATTGGCTTCGGGAGACTGAACTGCGCGAGCTGTACCCGAACTTTGAACACTTCGTTTCCGTGAGGAACGAACTGGACCCCGATAGACTTTTCTCCACCCCCTATCTCGATTCCCTTCTTGGAGGATGACGCGATGAAGCGCATGGCAAGCGCTCTGGCCGCAGCAACGCTCGTTGTCGTGTCACTCGTAGGGTGCGGTGGCAGTGACGAAAGGACGGGCTCACACGCTTCGCCAGCTCGCACGAAACTCACGGTTTTCGCGGCACCCTCGCTTGAGGACGCTTTCGGGAACCTCGAAAAGGATTTTGAAGCGGCAAACCCGGGTATTGATGTTGTCTTCACCTATGCCGAGTCGAAGGATCTCGTCACGCAGATGAGTGAAGGTGCCCAAGCGGATGTATTCGCGCCAGCTTCGACCACGTGGATGAACCAGGCGGAGGACAAGGGGCTCGTGCCGAAGTATTCGTCCGAGGTTTTTGCGCTTGACACACTTGAGCTCGCCGTCGCGAAAGGGAATCCGAAGAACAACGAAGACCTCGAGGATCTCGCGGCGCGCCCCGAACTTGTCGCTGTGCGGTGCGCGAGCGCGGTTCCGTGCGGTGAGGCCACGGATAGGCTCGTGAGGAACGCTTTTCTCGACGACCTCCGTTTTGATACAGAGGAGCAATCCTCCAGGGATGCTCTCGGGCTTCTGAAGGCGGGGGAGGCCGATGCCGCCATCGTTTATGAAAGCGACGTCGCTTCCGCTGAAGACACGGTTGACGGAGTTGACCTCGCGGGTGCGCAGCTTCATTCGAACACGTATGAAATTGCGGTGACGAAGGACGCGAAGGAAAGCACTCGAAGCGAGGCCGCGCAGAAGTACGTTGACCTTGTCCTCAGCCACGAGGGGCAAATGACGATCGTTGATGCTGGCTTTCGACCCGTGAAGTGAGTGCTGTGTACCTCGCCTACCGCTCCTTAGAAGATTGTGCAGTCGAGAGTAATGAGCTCGACTCAGATAGCCTGTTCCCTACTCCTATTTTCGATTTCCTTCATGGAGGATGGATTCGATGAAACGAATGGCAGGTGCTGGAGCTGCAGCGATGCTCGCTGCGGCGTCGCTCGCAGGTTGTGGAAGTACCAACGAAGGTGCGACATCCGACGCTTCACCAGGTCGCACGAAGGTCACGGTTTTTGCCGCTGCCTCGCTCAAGAACACCTTCGAGAGCTTCGAGAAGGAGTTCGAGGCTAAGAACCCGGATATCGATGTTGTCTTTACGTTTGCCGGATCGCAGGATCTGGTTACTCAAATGGATGGTGGCGCTCCCGCAGATGTTTTTGCCTCTGCTTCAAAGAAGTGGATGGATACGGCGGAGTCAAAGAATCTAGTGTCCTCGTCTCCTCGCATCTTTGCCCGTAATTCCCTCGAAATCGCTGTCGCGGAGGGTAACCCGAAGAAGGTTACAGGGCTCGATGACCTTGCATCTCGGCCCGAGCTCGTGGTCGTGAGGTGTGCGAGTGAGGTGCCGTGTGGTGCCCTCACGGATAAGGTGCTCATGGCTGCTGGGGACCCCAAGATCGATTTTGATACCGAGCAGAATTCGGTGACCGACACTCTGGGACTCGTGAAGGCTGGCGAAGCCGATGTTGCGTTTGTGTACGAGACAGATGTTGCGTCCGCGCCTGAAAAAGTAGACGGACTTGAAATCCCCGAGGCCGAATCGCTCGCAAATGAATACCCCATCGCTGTGACGGTTGAAGCCCAAAAAGCGAAGCGAAGCGAGGCTGCGCAGAAATTTGTGGACTACGTCCTTGGTGACGATGGCCAAAAGGCACTAGCGGAAGCTGGTTTCCAAAAGGGAGAGTGAGCCCGGTGCGTCGTGAGAGTGCGAGAACCCCGATGCTCGTTGGGCTTCTTGCCGTGATGGCGGGTCTGAGCATTGTTTTTCCGATCGTGGCGCTTGCCCTGGGGACGCCTTGGGGCAGCCTTGCCGATCTCGCTGCAGGTCCCGAAAATCGCTCGGCGGCAGTCCTCTCGCTTGTGACGGCGACGCTCGCGTGCCTCATATCGACAACTTTTGGGCTCGCGCTTGCGCTCAAGCTTGCTCGTTCTTCCGGTCCGCTCACAGTGCTCTTGCGTGCACTTGTGCTCGTGCCTCTTGTTCTGCCTCCCGTGGTATCAGGAATTGCCCTTTTGCTCGCTTACGGGCGCCAGAGTCTTCTCGCTCCGCTTTTAGAGAGTGCCGGCATCCGAGTTGTCTTCACGACGAGCGCCGTCGTCATAGCGCAGGTGTTTGTTTCGCTCCCGTTTGTAGTACTCACCCTCGAAAGTGCGTTTCGCGCTAGTGGGTTTGCTGAGGAGCGTGCAGCGGCGAGCCTAGGTGCTCGGCCGATGCGCGTGTTTCGTACCGTTACCGTTCCGCGCTTCGCACCGTCGATTCTTATCGCTGCGACTTTGGCCCTCGCGCGCTCCCTCGGTGAATTTGGGGCGACGCTAACGTTTGCGGGGTCGCTCGCCGGCTTGACGCGCACGCTCCCGCTGCAGATCTATCTTGCCCGTGAGGGAGACATTGCCGATGCCGTGGGCCTTTCGATAATCCTCGTCATTTTTTCACTCGTGGTCGTTTCAATTGCCTATGCCCGTGGACCGCTTCAACGTGAGGCGGATGCTCGATGAGTCTAGATCTCGCGGTTCGTATTCCCGGCCGCGCTGTTGATGCTTGCATCCGTATCGATGCCGGTGAGCACGTTGCTCTCGTGGGTCCGAATGGGGCGGGAAAGTCCACGATGCTTGAGGCGCTCGCTGGGCATCTTGCCGCTCCGCGCGATGGAGAAATTCGCTTAGCGATTGATGGTGAGGATTTCAGCCGAACACCGCTTCACAAGAGAGGTTTTGCCTATCTCTCTCAAACAGCGCATCTCTTCAATCACATGAGCGTTCTTGACAATATCGCTTACGGTCTTGTGAGTGCAGGGATGAAACGGCGCGAGGCCCGCGAAGTAGCCGGTGAACTTGCGGTGAAGGTGGGTCTTGAGGGGTTTGAGGATCGGCGACCTCGCACGCTTTCGGGAGGTCAAGCGCAAAAATGTGCGCTCGCGCGGGCTCTTGCGGTTGAACCACGTGTGCTGCTCCTGGATGAGCCGCTCGCGGCTCTCGACGTTCGCGCCGCAAGGGAAATGAGAGGTCTCGTGGCTGACCTCACGCAAACGCGGACTCTTGTGTGCGTGACCCATGATGTTCTTGATCTTCTCGCGTGGGCGGATCGAGTGTGTGTGCTCGAGGATGGCCACGTAACCGAAGAGTGCAGTGCCGACGATGCCCTTTCATTTCCGAGATCCGAGTTTCTCGCGGAACTCGCGGGACTCAAATGGGTTGACGGCGAGATGCGAGAGCGCGGAGTTTTCGTAACGAGCGGCGGAGTTCCGCTTGCAACGATGGGGGAGTGTGGGCTGGGCCCCGGGCGTGCCTTGATCGACCCTCGCGCGCTGCGCTTACGTGTGGGAGACCACGCCGACGGTACCGGAGCAGGACGCATTCGCGGTATTTCTCGAATCGGCCCTTGCCCCGTGGCGTATTTCGAAGATGTCCCCGTCGAGCTGAGTATGTTGAGCAGCGCGCGCGGCACAGTCGCGGAGGGGCGTGTCGCAACGATTGAACAAACGGGGCTCGTCAAGGTTGAGCGTCGACGCTGAGATCGTTGGTAGGGCCTGGTCATTGATGCCCGCTTCCAGGTTGACGATTGTCTTCGTGATGGAATGGAGGCGTGATCACGAATTCTTTCGCCACTGCAAGGAATGTAACTGAGCTCGCGGGGCTTATTGCATTTGCGCGTGAGGCTGCCGCGGCAGCCGCGAGCTACCTCGCTGAGGTTGGCGGAGGTCCCGTGGAGCGCGAATACAAGGCGAATGCTCACGATATTGTGACCGCTCACGATCGCGCGTGCGAGGACCGCATTCGCGAGGTACTCCTCGCGAACTGCCCGGATGCCCGAATCGTGGGTGAAGAGGGCGGAACCCGCGAGGGCACGAGTGCCGTCACGTTTTACGTTGACCCTATTGACGGCACCTCGAACTTTGCGACCGGCAATCCGCTGTACGCCATCTCGATTGGCGTGGCGGTCGAGGATGTGCTCGTGGGCGGTGTTGTGAATGCACCTGCCCTCGGCATGGAGTTTTGGGCCGATGACACTGCCGCGTACCTGGGAACAAAGCGACTTGGCCCCAATCCCGAACGAGCACTCGCGGATGCACTTGTTCTCACGGGATTCCCGGGACTTCGCGATCTTTGCGAGGATCGATCGTTCGCCGAACGCGAGAGGCTCGCCTTGCTCGAAAGCGCGGGGGCAGTGCGAAACCTTGGCTCGGCGGCGCTCGAACTGTGCTTCGTGGCCGCGGGGTGGGCGGATGCCACGACCCTCACGAGCATTAATCCGTGGGATATCGCTGCTGGCTTCCATATCATTGAGAAAGCTGGCGGGAGTATTCGCACGTGGACGTGCAGCCCGGGTGACGTCGACGGAGCGGAGGCGATCCCACCTCAGGAATGCCCGGCGTATGTCGCCTGTACGAGTGCGAAGCGCTACGAGGAGCTCGATTCCCTGCTTGAGCGCGTCCACGCTTCTCGATGTGAACGATCCCTACGTAATGAAGGAGCCCACCATGAGTGACCAACCATCGAATCCATACGGCTTTAGCAATCCCACGTCCGGCAGCCAGGGCACCGGTGCACCCGGCTTTAGCGGCCCTGCCGGCCCCGGTGGCGTGACAAGCGATGAGCGCACCTGGGCCATCCTCGCTCACCTCAGCACGCTCGTTGCGACCCTGGTCTCGGCCGGCTGGCTCGGGTGGGTCGGGCCGCTCGTGATCTACCTGATCTATCGTGACAAGAGCCCCTTCGTCCGCAACGCTTCCGCGGGTGCGCTGAACTTCGCGATCAACCTTTTCGTTTACAGCCTCATCGCGTGGTTCTTCGTCTTTCTGGGGACCTTCCTCTCGTTCCTTCTCGTCCCGCTCGTCTTCATCCTGATCGCTGCGATCATTGGCCTGGCGATTCTGGTAGCGACGATCGTGATACCGATTATTGCCGCGTTGAAGGCGAACAACGGCGAGGCATACACGTATCCCTTTACGGTTGCGATCATCAAGTGAAGCTCGCTGAAAGCGCGCCGCGTGCTGCGGGCGGCGCGCTTCGCGTGGGGTTTATTCCCGGGGTCGAGCCCGACGTCTTCGCGCGGCGCTGGCACAGCGATCCCAAGCGACCAGAATTGCAGCTGGTCCCGCTCGATGACCGCGCCCCCGAGGAAGCGCTCGCATGCGGGGCTATCGACATGGTCTTCGCACGGCTGCCGTGGAACAGCGCCCCGCGCTCGGCAGGGCCCGTGCTCAAGCGCGAGGACATTCATGCAGTACCGCTCTGGGAAGAACGGCCCGTCGCGGTGATCGCGAAAGACAATCCGCTGAGCCTCAGCGAGGAACTCACCGAGAGCGACCTTGAGGGTGAGTATCAGTTCAGCCTCGAAGAATGCGGGGGGCCAAAAGGTGCGGTCGCGACCGTCGCCGCAGGTAATGGCTATGCCATCATGCCCATGTCCCTTGCTCGGTTGCATGCCCGCAAGGACGTCACCCACAGGCCTCTCGCCGAGCGTGAGGGAACCCGTATCGTGCTCGCGTGGCCAAAAAGTGCCGACGATGACGTGCGCCAGGAGTTTCAGGGCGTGGTACGGGGGCGCACCGCCCGTAGTTCTCGTCGATAGGATGGCACGTACGACTTCGACCTCCGAAAGGAAGACGCGATGAACGAGCGTATGAACGTTGAAAGCTTTAATCTTGACCACCGTACCGTCGCGGCACCGTACATCCGCGTCGCAGATCGCAAAGATCTCGGCGGCGTCACGCTCACGAAGTTTGATATTCGTTTCACCCAGCCGAACGTTGACGCCCTCGAAACTGAGACTGTCCATTCGCTCGAGCACATGATGGCGGAGTTCTCTCGCAACCACAGCGA
Source organism: Dermabacter sp. HMSC08H10 (assembly GCF_001807585.1). NCBI lineage: Bacteria > Bacillati > Actinomycetota > Actinomycetes > Micrococcales > Dermabacteraceae > Dermabacter > Dermabacter sp. HMSC08H10. The sequence continues at coordinate 27,975 of NZ_KV789412.1, read as the reverse complement.
CGACATCCTCGATATTTCGCCCATGGGGTGCCGCACCGGCTTCTACTTGCTCATGCGCGGCGACCACACGCCCGAAAAGGTGGCACCACTCGTCGAGGCCACGCTGAACGACCTGCTAGAGGCACAAGCTGTTCCCGCGGCGAACGAGATTCAGTGCGGGTGGGGCGCCCACCATAGCCTCGAGGGCGCGAAGAGCGCGGCACAGAGCTTCCTCGAGAAGAAGAGCGAGTGGCTCCAGGTCGAAGCGGCAGCCTAAAGAGCCAGGGCTAGATCCAGGAATCAAACCACATGTGGGCGCGCCACAGGTCGTAAGGAATGACCTGGGCCGTCCACAGTGGCCACCAGAACGCCGAGGCGAGCGTCATCGTCACCACGAGTGAGGCGATCGCGAAGATTGCGATGCGGCGCCTCGTACGCGAAGCCGTGCGCGTCCCGAGCATGAGAGCGAACACGAAAACGATCGCCATGATGAGCCACGGCTCGAACACGACCGAATAGAACTGGAAGATCGTGCGGTCGAGGTACAGGAACCAGGGGAGGTAGCCTGCGATAATCCCCGAGAGGATCGCCCCGGCCGTACCGCTTCGCCGTACGATCGCGACCACGAGCGTAACGAGAAGCGCCAGTGCCCCGAACCACCAAATGAACGGGTTGCCGAGATTCGTAATGGCTGCCGAGCATTTTTCGACCTCGCAGCCCGCCTCGCCGTACGTGTAGGACTCGTAGTAGAAGCTCGTCGGGCGGAGTTGGAGGAGCCAGAGCCAAGGTTTGGCGGCATACGTGTGCGTAGAGTCGAGCCCAACGTGGAACGAGTAAGCCTCCTGGTGGTAGTGCCACAGTGACGCAAGGGCCTCGGTCACCGGGTTCGACGCGTGCCCGTTCTCCGCCGCCCAATTGCGGAAGTACCCGTCCTTCGAGGCAAACCAGCCGCTCCACGAGAGCACGTATGTCACGAGTGCGCTGCCAACGATCGCAAAGAACGCCGGAATCGCGTCGAGAGCGAAGCCTCGAAGTTTCCAGCGAGGGTCGCCGAAGCGTCGACGCGCCGCCCAGTCCCACAGCACCGTCATGATGCCGAACACCGCGACGAAATAGAGCCCCGACCACTTCACGCCGCATGCGAGGCCGAGCGAAATTCCCGCGGCGATACGCCACCAGCGCACCCCTGTGACGTGCCCGAAGCCCTCCGCAGCCCCCTCGATCCTCCCGAGCGCAACGCGAAATTGATCGCGATCCCGCAGGAGAAAGTAAAACGCGAGGAGGCAGAAGAACCCAAGAATCAGGTCGAGCAAACTCGTCCGGGAGTGAGTGAGGTGGACTCCGTCAATGGAGAGCAGGTAGGCCGCGAGAAACGCGAGCGCAGTGTTGCCGAGCAGGCGTCGGACCGTCAAAAACAGCATGAGGACGCCCAGCGTTCCCACGAGTGCCACGGAGATGCGCCAGCCCCACGGGTTGTCCGCGCCGAGGGCCCACTCTCCGAGCGCGATCACCCATTTGCCGACGGGCGGGTGCACCACGTACTGGGGATCGGGCAGGTAGGAGTCGATGTCGCCGCGCTCGAACGCAGCCTTCGAGACTTCCTTCGCCCACGCACGCTCGTTGCCCTCGCGAAGGAGCGTATAGGCATCGCGCACATAGTAGATCTCGTCAAAGATGAGGGTCTTGACGTGGCCGAGCTTATAGAGGCGCAGGGCCCCAGACCATACGACGAGGACGAGCGCGAGGATCCACGTCGTAGTGCGCTCGGTAAGTCCGAATGGCCCGCGGACCTTCCCGGTTGATGGGCGCGCCGCTCGCTTGCCCGTCCTGGGAGCCACCGAAGACCCGCCGCTTCCACTCGCACGTGTATCACTCACGAGCCCATCCTAAAGGGCCGCGCGGTAGGATCGCACGGTGGAAACCGAGAACAAAACCGTGCTCACACCGGGAACTATCGCCCTTGCCGCAACCCCCATCGGAAATCCCCTCGATGCGTCGTTCAGACTCGTCGGTGCGTTGCGAGAAGCTGATCTGATCGCTGCCGAGGATACGCGCCGCGTAAAGCGGCTGGCGAGCGAACTCGGCATCAGGCTAACGGCGCGCACACTCGCGTATCACGAACACAACGAAGTCGAGCGCACCGAGACCCTTCTTGAGGCGGCGAGAAGCGGGCAAAAGGTTTTGCTCGTCACCGATGCGGGGATGCCGGTGGTCTCCGATCCAGGTTTTCGCGCGGTCGAATCCGCTACCCGCGAAGGCATCGCCGTCGACGTGTTCCCGGGTCCTTCCGCGCCTCTCACCGCGCTTGTGCACTCGGGGATTGCTCCCGATCGCTTTGCCTTTGAAGGTTTCCTTCCGCGCACGTCGAGCAAGCGTCTGTCTGCGCTCGAGAGCCTTTCACGCGAGGCACGCACACTAATCTTCTTCGAATCTCCGCGACGCACGCGCGAATGCCTCGAGGCAATGGTCGACGTTTTCGGAGCCGAACGAGAGGCGTGCGTTGCACGCGAGCTCACGAAGACCCACGAAGAGATTATGCGGGGACCCCTTGCCGAGCTCGCCGCGTGGGCCCGTGAAACAGAGGTGCTTGGCGAGATCGCGATCGTGGTGGCGCCGGCCCCGCCTCGCGAGGAGGACCCGGCTGATCTGGCGGCACTTGTGCTCGCGCGCGCCGAGGCGGGGGAGCGGCTCAAGGACGCCGCGAAGGCCGTTGCGCGGGAACACGAGCGGGTATCTGCTCGAGAGCTCTATGACGCAGCTCTCGCGCACAAGAACAGGGCATAACCCTCTTATAGCTGAAAGGGCGCCCCACCGTGAGGTGGGGCGCCCTTTCGCGAAGTGCTGAAATCAGCCGTCGATCTCGATGAGGCCGCGCTGGTACGCCTTTGCGAGGCGGCGCGGAACCGACGCGGTACGACCGCGAACGGTAACCTTGACGAGATCGGTGGTCTCGGCCTTCCAGTTCGCGCGGCGCGAACGGGTGCGGGCCCGGGACATCTTAAACTTAGGCACTGCCATGATGCGCTCCTTGCTCGAACTGCGTGAAAAATCTGGGTGGCGCACGGGCTAGATTCCCCGGCTGGGTCCTACGGGATCGCCAAAGGGGAGTGCTCGCGCACAACAGGAATCAATCTAAGCATATTTTTGGCTTTTCCGCGCGCGCGGAGGCTTCGCGTGTGTTGGGCTTCACGGACGCGGGGTCCGACGCTTGCCCCGCACTAGGATGGCCCCATGAGCAACGCAGTGAACTCTCGTTCCGCAACCGCCGAAAGCGGCCACACTCGCGATTTGACGTGGCCGGAGGCCCCCGAGCCTCTCCCCGGCCCCGTGATTGATAACCACGCACACCTCGACTTTTCCGACGGTGAGGGGTCACACGGCATCGAAGAACATGTCGCGTGGGCAGAGCGTGCCGGGGTACGCGGCATCATCACGATTGGCTGCGACCTCGTCTCAGCACGGTGGACGGCCGACGTTTTGCGCGGCGAGCATATTCCCTCCGAGCACCGAGCGTTCGTCGCAGAGCGCTTGCGAGGGGGTGTGTCGATCCACCCGAATGATGCGGTCAATCATGTCGTAACCGGCAAGGGACGCAACGGCGAGGAACTTTGCTCTCTTGACGAGGCAATAGCGGAGATTTCCGAACTTCTCGACACTCCCGGCATGGTGACGATTGGCGAGACCGGGCTCGACTGGTTCCGCACCTCCCGCAAGAAGCCCGAACGGCGTGATGCGCAGATCCAAAGCTTTCGCATGCATATCGCGCTCGCGAAAGAAAAGGGCCTTCCCATGCAAATCCACGATCGTGACGCGCATCGCGACGTTCTCGACGTTCTCGATACCGAGGGCACCCCGGAGCGCACGGTTTTTCATTGCTTTAGCGGAGACGCGCAGTTTGCGCGCGAGGCCCTCGATCGTGGCGCGTACCTGTCCTTCTCTGGTACCTCGACCTTCAAAAACGCCGCCTATCTTCGCGAGGCGCTTGCCATTACGCCTCTCAACCGCATCATGGTGGAAACGGATGCCCCGTTCCTCACGCCTGAGCCTTTCCGCGGCCGCCCCAACTCGAGCTACCTCATTCCGCACACGATGCGCGTGATCGCTGAGGCGAAGGGCCTGAGCCTCGAGGAGGCATGTGCGGGAGTCCTCGCGACCGAGCGAGAGGTCTACGGATTCGCGGGGGCAGAGGGGTGAGCGGCACTTCGCGCGCGCTCGATAGCGGTACGCGTCTTCTGACCCCGCGCGATATTCGTGCGCTTGCCGAAGAGCGTGGGATCACACCCACGAAGAAGCGTGGGCAAAACTTCTTGCTTGATGCCAACACCGTGCGCGCGATTGTCGAACGCGCGGGCGTGAAGCGCGACGACGTCGTGCTTGAGGTCGGGCCGGGGCTCGGTTCACTCACGCTCGGTCTTCTCGATGCGGGTGCATTTGTCGGGGCAGTCGAGCTCGATGAGGCCCTTGCCGCGCTCCTGCCGTCTACCGTCGCGGCGAAGCAGCTGGAGAGCTCGCGCCTCGCGCTCGTACATGCGGATGCGCTCGCACTCACCGTGCTTCCGGTTCCGGACGGTGCACCCAGCGCTCCCACACGGCTCGTCGCGAACCTTCCCTACAACGTTGCGACCCCGATCCTCCTGACCATCCTTGAGCGCTTCGAGGTCATCACCGAGGCGCTCGTCATGGTCCAGCTCGAAGTCGCCGAGCGGATCGCCGCAAAGCCCGGCTCAAAAATCTATGGCGCGCCGAGCGCGAAGGCTGCGTGGTACGGCAGTAGCGAACTTGCAGGCCGTATCTCCAGGCGCGTGTTCTGGCCTGAGCCAAACGTCGACAGCGCACTCGTGCGAGTGCGCCGCGACCGCGTGCAGGCCGAGGGGGAGGCCCCGCGCGAAGTGGTATTCGACGTCATCGACCACGCTTTTCTCCAGCGTCGCAAAACCCTGCGGGCCGCGCTCAAGCCGTGGGCAGGAAGCGGCGAGCGCGCCGGGGCGATCCTCGAGCGCGCCGGCATCGATCCTCAGCGCCGCGGTGAAACACTTGCGATCGAGGAGTTCATCGCCATCGCCAATAGCGCGCGCGCCGAAGAGGGCTAGAGCATCACATCAGCGGCCCCGCCGTTTCGTCTGTCGGGCGGCAGAGACGTAGGCTCGTGGCGTGAGTCTTCTTCTTGTCGGCGCCGAACAGCTGCATCTTCAGTACCCGAATCGAGTCGTGCTCGATTCTGTCACCCTCGGCATTTTCGAGGGCGATCGCATTGGGATCGTGGGGCGTAATGGCGATGGCAAGAGTTCTCTCATTCGACTCCTGTTTGGCGAACTCGAACCGTACAGCGGGCGCGTGACGCCGAGGAACGGCGTGCGCATGGGGCTTTTGTCGCAGTCCGACAACTTGGACGAGACCTCGACTGTCGGGCAGGAAATCGTCGGGGATGCCCCCGAGCACGAGTGGGCCTCAGACCCAAAGATCCGCGACATTATCGCGGGGCTGCTGAGCGACATCCCGTTCGAGCGCAGCATTGGTGCGCTTTCCGGTGGCCAGCGCCGCCGCGTGGCGCTTGCCAAGCTGCTCGTGGGAGATTGGGACGTGATCGGTCTCGACGAGCCCACAAACCACCTCGATCTCGAGGGCATTCACTGGCTTGCACGCCACATCAAAGGGCGTTGGGGAGCCGGGCAGGGCGCTTTCATCGTCATCACCCACGATCGTTGGTTCCTCGATGAGGTCTGCACGTCGACGTGGGAGGTGCACGACGGCATCGTCGAGCCATTCGAGGGCGGCTATGCGGCCTATGTTCTTCAGCGCGTCGAACGCGACCGTATTGCCGCGGCGACCGAGCAAAAGCGCCAGAACCTGGCCCGGAAGGAGCTTGCCTGGCTTCGCCGTGGCGCTCCGGCGCGAACGTCGAAGCCCCGCTTCCGTATCGAGGCGGCGAACGCCCTGATCGCGGATGTCCCTGAGGTGCGGAACCCATTGGAGCTCAAGCGCCTCGCGACTGCCCGGCTCGGCAAGGACGTCGTTGACCTCCTTGACGTGGGCGTGAGCTACGGCGATCACGTGATCTTTTCTGACGTCACGTGGCGCATCGCTCCGGGTGAGCGTACCGGCATCCTCGGCGCCAACGGCGCCGGTAAGTCCACGCTCCTCAGTTTGATTGCGGGCACCCTTGAGCCTACGAAGGGCCGAGTTAAGCGCGGCAAGACCGTTGAGATTGCCGTCCTCGATCAGCAATTCCGCGAGCTTCAGGACATCGCTGGCGAGCGCGTGCGCGACGTGCTCGCGCGCACGAAGACGACCTTCACGATCGACGGCAAAGACTTCACTCCCGCGAAATTGCTCGAGCGCCTCGGCTTTGCCAAGGATCACCTTTCTACGCGCGTCGAGGATCTCTCGGGTGGCCAGCGTCGGCGCCTCCAGCTCCTCCTCGTGCTCTTGAGCGAGCCGAATGTTCTCATTCTGGACGAACCCACGAACGACGTCGATACCGACATGCTCACGGCTCTCGAGGACATGCTCGATTCGTGGCCCGGAACTCTCATTGTCGTCTCGCACGATCGCTACCTCCTTGAGCGCGTGAGCGATCAGCAGTATGCGGTCATGGGAGGGACTCTCCGTCATCTTCCCGGCGGGGTGGACGAATACCTACAGCTGCGCGCACAGGAAGAACGCGAACGCACGGGTGGGGGCGAAGGCAGTGCAAAATCCGACGCTACCTCGGCCTCGGCCCCGGCCAGCGGCCTCTCCGGCGCGGAGCGCAGGGCCGCCGAGAAGGAAGCCAGTGCGATTGAGCGACGCATCGATAAGCTCCGCTCGCAGATCGAGAACATCCACGCGGAGCTCACCGAGCACGACCCCACGGACTTCGAGGGCTTGACCGCGCTCGGCCAAAAAGTGCGCGAGCGCGAGAGGGAGATCGCCGAGATCGAGGAGCGCTGGCTCGAGATCCTCGAGCAGATCGAAGAAGGCTGAAACGCGGCGCTAGGGGGAGATGCGGCGCACCCGCTCACGGGGATTGCCATTATTGCGCCCTGCCATGACCGTGCTCTTGACGCCGTTGCGACGCCTGCCGGGAGTATCGAACGCCTGGACATTCGACACGCCGATACGGGTCTCGCTTTCGAATCGATATTTCTTATCGGTGTTGCGGTAGCGCAGGAAGAAGAACGAGTAGATCGACGTGAAGACGATGAACGCGAGAACGAAGGGCGCGGCGATGACCGCAACGCTCACATCGTCGCCGCTACTCGAGCTAGATTCCGCGAGGATCTGGCCGGCGACGAGGATCGAACCGCTGGCCGTGAGAATGGGGCTCATAGGACGACCGCTCCAATCGCGAGGGGGAATGTGATGGCGAAGGTGGCGATCGCGGCGAGCGCGGCACAGCCGAACAGCTTGATCTTGTCGACCGGAACCGAGCCCATCGTGCGGCCGTTTCGGCCGTTCACCGCGATGTAGTGGATCATGCCGGTGCGATCGTCCTGGTAGCTGTACAGCCAGATCGGAAGGTAGAGCGCAACCCAGCGCGTGCCGTGGATCTCGAGCCCTTCGCTTTCCCAGCGAACGCCGCGGTCGTAGTCGCGGATCATGAGGTCTGCACGTGAGCGAGCGATCGAAAGGAAGTTGCTTTCGACCGTGTCGTCGATGTCGTCGATATCGAGGTCGCGGCGCTCCGAGGTGAAGCCCGCAAGGTAGTTCGAGTTGTAGGCGACGGCGTTTTTCGTATCGAACGGGAGGATCGCGTTGAGCACATTGTTGGTGTTGATGCTCGTGTTCATGTTCGCGCGCGAACTGTTCGTTTCCGCAATGAGGTCGTCGACCGTGAAATCGAACTTGCGCCCGAGCGTGTATTCGCGAATATCCGAGACTCGTTCGTCCTGGTCGTTGCCGATGTGGCGCGTGTAGCGGCGGAGCGTGACCTCGCCTCGCCCCTCGATGGTTGCGGTGAGGTTGCCGTCGACTGTCATGTACGGCACATACACGCCTACGACGTTCTCGGGCGTGAAGTTTGCCTTGAACTGGCTCGTGGCGAAGAATCGACGATCCCCTGCGAATTCGCGTACCTTTTCGACACCTTGTTCATGCGTGAGGGCGAAGGGCAACACGGCATCGGGAACGGCGCCATTCGGGATCTGCTGGTTAATCGATAGCACCTGGCGGCACCAGTGGCAGCGCGCCTGGAGCGATTCGTTCGCTTTGATAACGACCTCGGCACCGCAGCCCTGGCACTTGAGGGTAACGACAGTGGTGTCGACGGCGATGTCATGCGTACCCGAGCCGCGAACAACGCCCCGTAGCTGTTCGATGGGGGAGTCGAGACCGAAGGCCGTTTCCACGACCTTTTCGTTGAATTCGAAACGGCAATACCGGCACACGAGCGCCTGGTGCTGGAGCGAGTAGCCGATGTCGGTCGAGCCGCACCTGGGGCATTTATCGAAGCCGTCAGCCTTCCCACTTGCCGTGTTGACGACGTGCTCGGGGGTGGGGTCAACGAGCGCATCAACAACGTCTTGCGACGCGGTCCGGCCCCTGACGACATTCGCATCACTCATGTCGGGGCCACTCACGTTCGGCGCTCCCTCGGGCGTGGGGCGCATCGAACCGGCCCCCGGGCCTTCGGAAGGCATGGGGGCCGGTTGCGGGCCGGGTGCGTAGGTCAAAGGCCGAGCGCCTTCTTCTTTGCCGCCTCGTAGTCAGCCTCGGTGATGAGACCCTGGTCGAGCATTTGCTTGAACTGGGCGAGTTTCTCCGCGGGGTTCGGCTCGGCGCCGCCTTGGTTGGACTGCGCCTGCTGGCTCTGCTGGCCCTGCGGGCTCTGGCCCTGGCCGGCGAACGGACCCGACGCTTGCGCAGGCTGCACGAGGCCTCCAACGGCACCGGCTCCCATGCCCATCATCGCGAGGCCCGTGCCGCCTCCGTTCTCACCGGCGGACTGCACGCCGCGCGCGACAGCCTGGTTGACGAAGCTCTGGTTGCGGTTGCCCGAAAGCGCATCGGCAGCCTGAACATCCTTGAGGAGCTTTCGCGTGTTCTCGTCGTACTCGATCGACGCGATCGCGACTTTTTCGATGACGAGGCCGCGATCGGTCGTCCAGCGGTAGTTTTCTTCGACCACGCTCGAGAGGGAGGCCGCGAGCCCGAACGAATCCGACTGGATTTTTGTGATGCGGTTGTTCTTATCCGGGTCATTCGTGTAGCGCGAGAACGCCGGTGCGAGCGAGGAGACGACTTCCTGGAAGAGCTGGTTCGCCGCGTCGTTTTCGGTATCGGTGAAGTCGAAGATTGGCGCATTCGCCGAGATATATACGGCGGGAACCCAGTTGTGGATGAACAGGAGCGGATCCACGATGCGGATCGTGTAAGTGCCGCGTGCGACGGCTCCCACCTGGGCGTTCATGTACTGATCGTCCCAGTAGATTTCGGATTGAGTGCCGAAGCGGTTGTTCGGGAGCTCCTTGAGGCTCACAAAGAACGCGAGCTGCTGCGAGCCTGGTTGGCCGCCAAACTTGAAACGCTCCCACGACGTCTCGAGCGTTGACGCAAGAATGCCGTTGTTCGCGAACACGGTGCGGGAATTCGGGTCTCCCGAATGCCACTCGTAGCCGCCCGCCTCGGTAATGAGGCCGGTGACGCGGCCGTCCTGGAGCGTGACGAGAGCGTAGCCTGCCGGCACGACAATCCGCGAACCGTTGCTAATGATGTTTTCGCTGCCGCGAGTGTTCGAGCCGCGCCCCGCGTTGGTTCCTCGCGGAACCGCGGGGAAAAGGGCCGCGGTGGGCGGGAGGTTGGAGGGGACGGTCAGAAAGTCCTTCCACTGATCGGCAAAAGTACCGCCCAGCGCGTCCTTGAAAGCCTGGATGAAACCCACGAAATCTCCTCTGTTAGAGCCGACGGCCCGAGTATAGAGTATCTAGGTCACAGACAAACGGCGTTATCTGTGGGTTTATTTCTTCTTCGAGTGCTGGTCGGTCGTGAGAAGCCTCGGTTCAGATTCGAGGCCGCGAAGCCCGTTCCACGCGAGGTTCACAATGTGGCTCGCGACAACCTCTTTCGAAGGGCGACTCGTCTCAAGCCACCACTGACCGGTGTAGGAAACGATTCCGACGAGCATCTGCGCGTACATCGCCGCGTGCAGCGACGTGTACTTCTGTGCACGCATGTGCCTCACGAGAAGATCTTCGACCTGGCTCGCGACGTCCACGAGAAGCGCCGAATACGTGCCCGACGTTTGCGAAGCCGGGGAGTCGCGCACGAGAATTTGGAAACCGTCCTCGTTTTCCTCGATATAGGTCAAGAACGCGAGCGCAGCCTTCTCCACGAGTACGCGGGGGTGCTGGTGAACATCGTGGAGCGCATCTTCAAGGACGCGCAGGAGGTGATCCGTTTCGCGATCGACGATCACGGCATAAAGACCCTCCTTGCCTCCAAAATGCTCATAGACGATCGGCTTTGACACTCCTGCCTTGGCTGCAACTTCCTCGACACTCGTCGCGTTGTAGCCCTTCTGCGCAAAAAGTGAGCGGCCGACGACGACAAGCTGCTCGCGTCGCTGACGGCCCGTCATCCGGGGAGAGCGAGCGCGAGGGGGGCGTGAATCAGACATGTGCAACATTTTCGCACGCCTAGGCGCGTACCGTTTTCGCTCTCGCGGCTTGAGGGGCTAGGCTTGTCCCCGGCGCCCTTGGGCCCATCCGCGATGGTGTAATCGGCAACACCCCAGTTTTTGGTTCTGGTATTCCAGGTTCGAGTCCTGGTCGCGGAACGATCCAGCACCGGATTCATCGCACCGGACACAAGGAGCACCTTTCCGTGGCACATTATTCGCCCGCAGCTGTCGTCGTCCTCGCAGCCGGCGCAGGCACTCGCATGAAATCCGCTCTTCCCAAGGTTCTCCACCCTGTCTGTGGCACCTCGATGCTCATGCACGCGATCAACGCGGCGCGCGGAACGGGCGCCGGCGAGATCGTCGCGGTCGTCCGCCACGAACGTGAACAGGTTCTCTCTCACCTCGCGCAGAACGCTCCCGAGGTCGTCACCGCCGATCAGGATGACATCCCCGGCACTGGACGCGCTGTTCAATGCGGTCTCGACAAGGTTGAGGCGACCGTCGGAACCGTACTCGTGACCTACGGCGACGTGCCCCTGCTCCAGTCAGAAACGCTCCGCGCCTTCGTTCAGGCCCACGAGGAGTCCGAATCGTGCGTGTCGATCCTCACCGCTCGCCTCGACGACCCGACCGGATACGGCCGCATCGTGCGCAGCGCCGACGGCTCCCAGGTCGAAGCGATCGTCGAGCATAAGGACGCGAACGACGAGCAGCGTTCGATCACCGAAATCAACTCGGGAATCTGCGCATTCGACCTCGCATTCTTGCGCGAAGCCCTCACGAAAGTCGGCACCGATAACGCCCAAGGCGAGATGTACCTCACCGACGTTCCCGGCATCGCCCGTGCCGAGGGGCAAAAAGTCACCGCGTACGTCATTGATGACGCAATCCAGGTGGAAGGCGCCAACGATCGGGTCCAACTCAGCGAGCTCGGTGCCGAAATGAACCGTCGGACCCTCGTGCGCCACATGCGCGCCGGCGTGAGCATCATCGATCCCTCCTCGACGTTCATCGACCCCGAAGTCGAGATTGGGCAGGACACGACAATCCTCCCCGGCGTGCAGTTGCACGGGCACTGTGTCATTGGCGGCGACGTAACCGTCGGGCCGGACACGACCCTGACCGACGTCACCATTCACGACCGAGCCGAGGTTGTGCGCACTCACGGCTTCGGCGCGGTCATCGGGGAAGGGGCGACCGTGGGGCCCTTCACCTACCTGCGGCCGGGGACCGTTCTCGGCGCCCGCGGCAAGATCGGTGGCTTCTGCGAAACCAAGAATGCGGAGATCGGCGATGGCGCAAAGGTTCCCCACCTTTCCTACGTGGGTGACGCCGAGATCGGCGAGGGGACGAACATTGGTGCGGCAACGATCTTTGCGAACTACGATGGGGTGAACAAGCACAGGAGTGTCGTCGGCAAACACGTGCGCGTTGGAAGCGACAGCGTCCTCGTCGCGCCTGTGACAATCGGCGACGGTGCGGCAACGGGAGCTGGAACGATCGTCCTTAAAGACGTCCCGCCCGGCGCCCTTGCCGTCAATGCTACGAAGCCTCGCATTACCGAGGGGTGGACGCTCACCAAGCGCACGGGCACCGCCGCGGCCGAAGCCGCCGAAAAAGCGCTTGACCACGACTCTCGAACCGCAACCACCGAGGAGAAGTAAAACGATGAGCGGCATCATCACCAGCGGAGAAAAGCACCTCGTTCTCGTTTCGGGGCGCGCCCACCCCGTGCTCGCCGAGGAAGTCGCCAAGGAACTCGGTGTTGACCTTCTCCCGACGGACGCGTGGGATTTCGCCAACGGCGAGATCTACGTGCGCTACGGCGAGAGTGTGCGCGGGGCGGACGTCTTCGTTCTCCAGTCGCACCCGGCTCCCATCAATAACTGGCTCATGGAGCACCTCATCATGGTGGACGCCCTCAAGCGCGCGTCCGCGAAGCGCATCACGGCGATCGCCCCGAGCTACCCGTACGCCCGCCAGGATAAAAAGCACCGTGGCCGCGAGCCGATTTCGGCCCGCCTGGTTGCCGATCTGTATAAGACCGCCGGAATCGACCGCCTCATCTCGGTTGACCTGCATGCGCCGCAGGTTCAGGGCTACTTCGACGGTCCTGTCGATCACCTCATGGCCATGCCCATCCTCGCGAAGTACGTCGAGTCTACCTATGGCGACGAGGATCTGTGCGTTGTCTCGCCAGACGCCGGCCGCATCGGCGTAGCCGAGAAGTGGGCGAAGCGCCTTGGCGGCGTGAACCTTGCCTTCGTGCACAAATCGCGCGACCCGCATCGCCCCAACCAGGCCGTTGCGAAGCGCATCATCGGCGACGTGCAAGGAAAGACCTGCATCCTCGTCGACGACATGATCGATACCGCAGGAACGATCGTCCAGGCCGTCGAAGCCCTCACGAAGAACGGCGCGAGCTCCGTGGTGGTAGCCACGACGCACCCGATCTTCTCGGATCCGGCCGTTGAGCGCCTCAAGAATTCGGCGGTGCGCGAGGTCATCGCGACCAACACGCTGCCCATCCCCGAGGAAAAGAATTTCGAGAAGCTCACGATCCTCTCGATCGCGCCGCTTCTCGCACGTGCGATCCGTGCCGTCTTCGATGACGGCTCTGTGACCTCGCTGTTCGACGGCGACGCCTAATCTCCTCGTCTGTCACCGGTCGCGCAGTCTGCTCGGCGTGACGTGCCTCGCTTCACGTCGCACTTTGTCGAGTGACTGCGCGGCCGTGCCGTATGATTGGACGGTACTTCGGCGAGGGAGAGGCTTCGGCCTACTCCGTTATCGACGCGGTTGAATCCTTGGGCTCGTGCTCCCACGTGCTCGGGGCGCGCCGTCTCGCCCCGCTTCACACCCAAGGAGTTTCACATGGCCGAGAACATCAAGGTCGACATCCGTTCCGACTTCGGCAAGGGCTTTGCGCGCCGCATGCGCGCCGAAAGCAAGATCCCCGCGGTCCTGTACGGCCACGGCACCGAGCCGGTTCACCTCGCGCTTCCGTATCACGCGACGGCTCTTGCCGCGCGTCACTCGAACGCTCTTCTCGAGCTTGAGATCCCGAACGCTGAAAACGAGCTCGCGATCATCAAGGACATTCAGCGCCACCCGCTCTCGCGCGACATTCTCCACATCGACCTCCTCATCGTGAAGCGCGGCGAGAAGGTTGAGGTTGACATCCCCGTGACCGTCGAAGGCGAGCCCCAGTCGCCCGCCGTGGCCGTGGTTGACATTCAGGAGATCACCCTCCTCGCCGATGCACTCAGCCTTCCCGAACACATCGTCGTCAACGTTGAGGGCAAGGTCGAAGGCGATGCGATCTACGCCGGGGACCTCGACCTTGGAGACGCCGAGCTCGTTACCGATCCCGAGTTCCTCGTGGTGTCGATCCAGGTCCCGCAGGTCGACGAGGCCGACCTCGAGACGCCTGGCTCCGAGGACGACGAGGAAGCGGCAGAGGATGCTGCCGAGGAGTCGTCGGAGGGCGACGACGAGTGAGTTCTGATCCGCGACTTCGCGGATCGTGAAATCTAATGCAGGGGCGTCGCACACAGGTGCGGCGCCCCTGTAGCCTTTTCGGGGGGCGACGGTCGCCGGCCAGCCGGCGGTGACCAGGTTTTCCCCTGGATTAGTGCGGAAAGTAGAGTTGTGAGCGAGACGATGCTGATTGTGGGCCTCGGGAACCCTGGTCCCAAGTATGAAGCTACGAGACACAATGTCGGGCACATGGTGCTCGATCGACTTGCCGAGTGGGCCGGCGCCTCGTTCAAACGGCACAAGAAGGCCAATGCTTCAGTTATTGAGGGGCACATGGGGGCGCCGGGTACCGGCCGCCGAGTGATTCTGGCGAAACTTGGGTGCTACATGAACACTTCGGGTGGGCCCGTGTCTGCGCTCGCGCAGTACTACGGGATCGAGCCTGAGAATCTCATCGTCGTGCACGATGAGATCGATGCGCAGTTCGGTGCGATTAAAGCGAAGATCGGCGGGGGAGAAGGCGGTCACAACGGCCTTCGTGATATTTCGCGTGCACTCGGCACCAAAGACTATTTGCGCGTGCGCGTCGGCGTGGGGCGTCCCCCGCAGGGGCGCGATACCGCGGATTTCGTCCTCGCTCCTTTTTCCTCGTCGGAGCGCAAGGTACTTGATGACCTCGTGACCTCGGCGGGACAGTGCGTGGAGATGCTCGTGGAGCAGGGCCTCGTGGCGACGCAGCAAGAGTTTCATTCGCGCGAGGCGATCCGCCCGTGAGCATCGCCCCCGTTCTCGCCGCCGCGGCGCACTCTGCTGATCTCGCACGCTTCGTCGAAGCGCGTTCCACCGCCGAGGGCGTATCGATCATCGCCCCGAGCGGCATGCACCCGCTTTATCTTGCCGAGGCCGCTTCGCGCAGGGGGCCGTCGGACCCGCTCGTCGTGGTGACCGCAACGACGCGCGAAGCAGAAGATCTTGCGGCCCAGATCGAAGCTCTCGTTCCGGCCGCGAAGGTTGCGCTGTTCCCCGCCTGGGAGACCCTTCCGCACGAGAGGCTTTCGCCCCGTAGCGACACGGTCGCGCGCAGGCTTTCCACGCTCTATTCACTGGCGCATCCGGACGAAACGGGTGGGGTCGAGGTGCTCATGGTTCCTGTGCGTGCACTCGTGCAGCCGATGGCACGCGGACTTGAGAATCTAGCGCCGGTTCATCTCGAGCGCGGCGACTTCATTGCGATCGACGAGCTTGTGGAGAAGCTCGTCGGTGCGGCGTACTCGCGCGTGGACATGGTCTCCTCGCGCGGTGAGTTTGCGGTGCGTGGCGGCATTGTGGACGTGTTCCCGCCGACGCTCTCGCATCCCGTCCGCCTCGATTTTTTCGGCGACGAGCTTGAAGAGATCCGTTTCTTTTCCGTCGCGGATCAGCGCTCGATGGAGGATACTCTCGAAGCGTTCGATGCACCCGCGTGCCGTGAGATTCTTCTGACGGAGGACGTGCGCGCGAGAGCACGCGCCGCGATCGCGCAGCTGCCCGGCGCCGCTGACATCCTCTCGCGGCTTGCGGAGGGCATTGCCGTCGAGGGCATGGAGTCGCTGACCCCGCTTCTGGTGGGGGAGATGGTGAGCCTCGCGGACCTACTTCCCGAGCATTCGAGCCTCGTGTTCGTTGAGCCCGAACGTATTCGCACGCGTGTCGATGAGCTCGTGCGCACAACGGAAGAGTTCCTTGAGGCGGCGTGGTCGAGTGCAGCGCAGGGCGGTGCCGTGCCGATCGATGTGTCGCAGGCAAGCTTCTCGTCGCTCGAGGACACACTCGGCGAGCTTGAGGCCCGACGCCTCCCGGTCTCCACGCTTGCCCCGTTCGGGCTCGATGCCGACCTCACGTCTCAAGCGAAGCCGCACCCTGGATACGGCGGCTCGATCGCGAATGCGGCGCGCGACCTCGCGCAGCACGTTAGCGACGGATGGCGAATCGTCCTCACGACCGCGGGACCGGGTACCGGGCGCCACATCGCCGAGTCGCTCACTGAGGCGGGTGTCACGGCGCGGTTCAGCGCTGATCTCGACGAGGAGCTTTCCCGCTCGCACGTGAGCATTACGACCGGGCCGATCACCGAGGGGATCCTCCTCGAGGACATCAAACTCATGCTCTTGTGTGAGAGAGACATGACGGGGAAATCGGCCGCTCGCCGATCTGGTGGCAAGAAACTTGCCGCACGTCGCCGCGCGATGGTCGATCCGCTCCAGCTGTCGCCCGGAGACTATGTCGTTCACAATCACCACGGAGTCGGGCGGTTCGTGGAGATGACGAGCCGCACCGTAGGCACGGGCGATAAGCGCGCGACCCGCGAGTACCTCGTCATCGAGTACGCAAGTTCGAAGAAGGGCCAGCCGGGTGATCGCCTCTACGTCCCGAGCGACCAGCTCGACCAGGTGACGAAGTACGTCGGCGGCGAGGCCCCGAGCGTGAACAAGATGGGCGGGAGCGACTGGTCGAAGACCAAGTCGCGTGCGCGCAAGGCCATCCGGGAGATTGCCGATGAACTCGTGAGGCTCTATAGCGAGCGCCAGCGCAGTTCGGGCTTTGCCTTTTCGCCAGATACGCCGTGGCAACATGAACTCGAGGACGCCTTCGAGTACACGGAAACTCCCGATCAGCTCTCGACGATCGACGACATCAAACGGGACATGGAAAAGCCACTTCCCATGGATCGCCTCGTGTGCGGTGACGTCGGCTACGGCAAGACCGAAGTTGCGGTACGCGCGGCCTTCAAGGCTGTGCAGGATGGCAAACAGGTGGCGGTCCTATGCCCGACGACCCTGCTCGCCCAGCAGCACGTCGACACCTTCACAGAACGGTACGCGGGCTTTCCCGTCAACGTGCGTGGGCTTTCGCGCTTCCAAACCAAGGCTGAATCGGACGCGGTGATCGAGGGACTCAAGGACGGTTCGGTCGACGTGGTGATCGGGACACACCGCTTGCTTACGGGGCAGGTGCGTTTCAAGGACCTGGGGCTCATCATCGTGGACGAGGAGCAACGCTTCGGTGTCGAGCACAAGGAGACTCTCAAAGCACTGCGCACCAACGTCGATGTGCTGTCGATGTCGGCGACCCCGATTCCCAGGACTCTCGAGATGGCCGTCACGGGTATCCGCGAGCTTTCCACTCTCGCGACGGCACCCGAGGAACGCCATCCCGTGCTCACCTACGTTGGCGCGCACGAGGATGCTCAGGTCAAGGCCGCGATCCGCCGCGAACTCTTGCGTGAGGGGCAGGTGTTCTACATCCACAACCGCGTCGAGGATATTGAGCGCACCGCCGTGCACTTGCGTGAGCTCGTGCCCGATGCGCGAGTGGAGGTTGCCCACGGCAAGCTTAACGAGGCCCAACTCGAGCGAGTCATCCTCGATTTTTGGGAGAAGCGCTTCGACGTACTCGTGTGCACGACGATTGTGGAAACGGGTCTCGACATTTCGAACGCAAATACCCTGATCGTGGAGAATGCGGACAGATTTGGTCTCTCGCAGCTACACCAGCTTCGCGGAAGGGTGGGGCGCTCGCGCGATCGCGCCTACGCGTACTTCCTGTATCCAGCGACGAAGCCGCTCACGGAAACAGCGCACGACCGCCTCACGACGCTTGCGACGCACTCGGAGCTCGGTGCAGGCATGCAAGTCGCGATGAAGGACCTCGAGATCCGCGGCGCAGGGAACTTGCTCGGCGGCGAGCAGTCCGGGCACATTGCCGGTGTGGGCTTTGACTTGTACGTGCGCATGGTCGGCGAGGCAGTCGCAGCGTTCAAGGGCGAATTCGACCACACGGCGAAGGACACGAAGGTCGAACTGCCCCTTAACGCGCACATTCCCGTCGAGTACATCGATTCTGAGCGCCTTCGCCTCGAGGCGTACTCGAAAATTTCGGCGTCGAAGAGTGCCGACGAACTCGAGAGCGTGCACTCCGAGCTCGAGGACCGTTATGGCGCGCCACCCGCGGAGGTCGAGCGTCTCTTTCACGTCGCGCGCTTCCGCCTGGATGCCTCCGAAGCTGGGATCGACGAGGTGCAGGTGCAGGGCAAGATGATCCGCTTCGCGCACGTGGACGTCACGGACAGCGTGCAGCTCAAACTCCGCAGGTTGTACCCGGGAACGGTGCTCAAGCCTGCCCTTCGCCAGGTTCTCGTCCCGCATCCGCGCACTCAGCGTGTCGGTGGTATTCCCCTCACCGACGAGGCCCTGCTCGAGTTCTGCCGCGGCGTGATTGCACAGCTGAAGCCCGCATGGGCGAAAGAACGGGGTATCGAGCTTGCCGAGCAGCCGTCGGAACCCTCCCGCGCGCGTTCGTTCGGTTCGCGATCACCGCGCGCAAGTAGGCTCGAAAACTCACGTCGTGACGCGCCGCAAGGGACGCGCCAGGCGGGTCTTGGACGAAAGGGGCATGCGTGATGAACGGGTCTTTTTCGGGTGAGCTCAAGGTTGTTCCCGTTTCGCCCCTGAATGCGCCAGGGCTTATGACGGCGCGCGGCTGGGACGCACTCAGGGGCGCCGCGAGCGTTGCCCTGTCGTGCGCGCACCCGGCGTGGGAGGCACACGTGCGCGAGGCCGGGATCGAGTGCCTGCGGCTTGAAAGCGCAAGTGCGCACGAGCTTGCGCGCTCGGTCGGCGCGTGGCTCGAGGATTCCGACGGCTGCCCGGGCGGGTATCTCGCCTGGCTCTGCGATTCCGAGCCCCCCCACCTTCCGTCGCCTATCGAGACGATTGGCGCGCTCGAAGAGGCCTCCGGTGGGCCCATCGATGCGGATTATGTTTTCGCGTCCCCCGTCGCTCCCGGCGCTGCGGTCGTCGAGTCGGTGAGGATTATGCACGAGCTTCGCAGCCCGGGGGGTGATCCGTGGAGCGCTGCCCAGACACACGGTTCTCTTTCGCGATACTTGCTCGAGGAAACCCACGAAGTTCTTGCTGAACTTGAGCGCGAGCCGATTCGTACGTCGGAGCTCGTTGACGAGTTCGGGGACCTGCTGTTTCAGCTCGTGTTTCATGCCCGAATCGGCATGGAGGAAGCTGAGCCGTGGACGCTGGATTCGGTTGCCCGGTCTCTCAACGCGAAAATGTATCGCCGAAACCCGCATGTGTTTGGACCCGAGCGCGAGGATTTGAGCATTGAGGAGATTACGGCGCGGTGGGACCGCATCAAGTCGCAGGAGAAGCCGCGCCGTGCACTCGCCGAGGGGATTCCACTCGCCCTTCCCGCACTCCAGCGGGCGTTCAAGATCGCCGCGCGTGCGCAAGCTGCGGGGCGGGAGGAAGAGCTCAGGGCTGTCGTTGAGAACAGCGCGTCGAATGGGAGTATCGCCTCTCGAATAATGGCGATCGTGCTCGAGGCTGCAGCGCGTGATGAGGATCCCGAATCGGCTCTTCGCGCACTCGTGGCGAGGGTCGAGGCGCAATTGGCTCGCGACTGAGGTCCCACTCCGTGACCTGGGTCGCATTCGCCGCGCCGGGGGTACGCAAAACCCTTCAGGTAGATCACACGATCCGCACTAGACTTGAGGGCGAAGGTCAAAGGCGACCCGCCACTTGAAAATCCTGACTAAGGAGGCCATCTCATGGCATTCATCTTCGACGTTCGCGGTCGCGAAATTCTTGATTCGCGCGGCAACCCTACCGTTGAGGTCGTTCTTACGACCGACGAGGGCTACCAGTTCCTCGGCCAGGTTCCTTCGGGCGCCTCGACCGGTGCTTTTGAGGCCGTTGAGCGCCGCGATGGTGACAAGGGCCGTTACCTCGGTAAGGGCGTTTCGCAGGCTGCCGCCGCGGTTGCCGAAGAGCTCTCCGAAAAGATCGAGGGCATGGACGTGACCGACCAGCGCGCGATCGACCTCGCGATGATTGACGCGGACGGCACCGACAACAAGGGCAAGATCGGCGCGAACGCCATTCTCGGCGTGTCGATCGCTGTCGCGAAGGCTGCCGCAGCGGAAGCAGAGCTGCCCCTCTACCGTTACGTGGGCGGTCCGAACGCACACGTGCTTCCCGTTCCCATGATGAACATCCTCAACGGTGGTTCGCACGCGGATTCGAACGTGGACATCCAGGAGTTCATGATCGCCCCGATCGGTGCCCCGACCTTCGTCGAGGCCGTCCGTATGGGTGCCGAGGTTTACCACAACCTCAAGAAGGTTCTCCACGACCGTGGTCTCGCGACGGGTCTCGGTGACGAGGGCGGCTTCGCGCCGAACCTCGAGTCGAACCGCGCTGCTCTCGACCTCATCATCGAGGCCATCGAGAAGGCTGGCTACACCCCGGGCAAGGACGTCGCACTCGCTCTCGACGTTGCTGCGTCGGAGTTCTTCGAGGACGGCTCCTACCTCTTCGAGGGTGAAAAGAAGTCTGCCGAGGACATGATCGCCTACTACGGCGAGCTCGTTGAGTCCTACCCGCTCGTCTCGATTGAGGACCCGCTTGACGAGGAAGACTGGGACGGCTGGGTTGCCATCACCGAGAAGCTCGGCGAGAAGGTTCAGCTCGTTGGCGACGACCTCTTCGTGACGAACCCCGTGCGTCTCGGCCGCGGCATTGAGAATGGCGCTGCCAACGCTCTTCTCGTGAAGGTGAACCAGATTGGCACCCTCACCGAGACCTTTGACGCCGTGGATCTTGCCACCCGCAATGGTTTCTCGTCGATGATGTCGCACCGTTCGGGCGAGACCGAGGACACCACGATCGCCGACCTCGCTGTTGCGCTCGGTACGGGCCAGATCAAGACCGGTGCTCCCGCTCGCGGTGAGCGCGTCAACAAGTACAACCAGCTCATCCGTATCGAGGATGAGCTCGGCGACTCGGCCGTCTACGCGGGCGCTTCGGCGTTCCCGCGCTTCAAGGCCTGAGCGGTTTACGATAGGGCTCATGCCTGATTCGTTAAAGCACCGAAGGGGCGCCCCGTCGAGACCGGCGGGGCGCTCCTCGGCGTCGCGGCGGCGAACTTCCGCAGCCACCCCCTCCACGCCTACCGGTCGCGCGAGTCGTCGCCGCACGAAGGCTGGGCACACCGCATCTGCGCGCACGGCAACTTCGATAAGTGCGGGTGCACGCAAGGTTCTGGCCCCTATCGCGGGGCTCACGGGACGCTCGCTCGTGCTGCTGGCGATTACGCTTCTCGCGCTCGTGGCGCTCGTTCCCACCGTGAATGGGTACGTCATGCAGCAACAGCGCCTCAGCACCCTTCGTGCGCAGGTTGCCCAGCAAGAACGCGAGGTCGAAGGACTCGAGGCGCAGGTCGCGCGGTGGGAAGATCCGACGTTTGTCTCCGCGCAAGCGCGCGAACGTTTGCTCTTTGCCTACCCCGGGGAAACGCAGTATCGCCTGACAGATTCAAGTGGTGCCGAGGTTCCTCAAACGACCCGGGCCGCGCAGGCGGAGCAGCGCACGAAAACTGCGTGGTTTGGCACGATGTGGGATTCGCTCGTAGCCGCGAGTCAGGCCGCTCCTCCCGAGGACCCCGCCGATAAGCAAGGCCCGTGAGGCCGATAGTCGCCCGAAAGGTTGTAGTGCTCTATGCCAACACCGCTTGATCCACTTCCGTTCGAGAGCGAGGCAACCGAGGCGGATCTCGCCCTCATGGCTCGCCAGCTTGGTCGAACGATGCGTGGCGTGCATTCGATCGCCCGTCGCTGCGCGTGCGGGGCTCCCGCCGTTGTTCGCACGGTGCCGCGTCTGAGCGATGGATCGCCGTTTCCCACGAGCCTTTACCTCACGCTTCCGTCGATGGTCGAGGCCTGCTCGCGACTTGAGGCGCGGGGGTTGCTTGCTGAGTGGACCGCCGAGCTGGAAGAGAACAGTGAGCTTCAGCAGAGCTATGCGCGCGCCCACGAGCGGTACCTGGAGCGGCGCTCCGAGCTCGGTAGTGCCGAAGAGATCGATGGCATCAGTGCAGGGGGAATGCCGCACCGCGTGAAGTGCCTCCATGCCGTTGTCGGCCAGGCCCTTGCCGAGGGGCCAGGCGTGAACCCGTTTGGTGATCGCGCCCTTGAGTTGACCTCTGATGACACGACGATCGATCGATGCCGATGCGACCTCACCCCCGCAATGCTTGAGGAGGAAGGCGCATGAGCCGCAGGGTCGCCGCGATCGACTGCGGCACGAATTCGATTCGTCTTCTCGTCGCGGAAGAAGCGCCCGACGGCTCCTTGCGGGATATTGCGCGGGAGATGAAAATTGTGCGTCTCGGTCACGGGGTGGACCGCACGGGGCGCCTCGACCCGGAAGCGATCGAGCGCACTCTTGAGGCCACTCGGCAGTATGCACGCGTGATCGAGCAGAACGCGGTCGAAGGCGTGCGCTTTGCAGCGACGAGTGCAAGCCGCGACGCTGAGAACCGAGCGGAGTTCATCGACGGTGTTCGGGAGATTCTCGGCATTGAACCAGAGGTCATCGAAGGGACCGAAGAGGCGGTGCTGAGCTATCGCGGTGCCGTGGCGACTCTTCCCGATCCCGGGCCCTCGCCTCGCCTGATCGTTGATATCGGTGGCGGTTCAACCGAACTGGTCTACGGCGAGGATGCGCCGCGAGCCGAGATCAGCCTCGACATGGGGTCTGTTCGCCTCACGGAGCGCCACTTGAGCGCCGACCGCGTGAGCGAGAGCGACATTGAGGCCGCTGTACGCGATATCGACGCACTTATGGACGAGGCTTCTCAGACGATCGATTTTTCCGCAGTTCGCGGCATCGTGGGAGTCGCGGGAACCGTCACGACTTTGACCGCCGTTGCCCTCGGCCTCGAGGAATACACGCCCGAACTGAGCCACGGCGCAAGCATTGATGCCGAGGAATTCACGGCTCTTAGCTATCGAATTCTTCGATCGAGCGCGACGGAGCTCTCAGCGCTCCCGGCGATCCACCCGGGACGGATAGACGTGATCGGCGCGGGCGCGCTTATTTGGGCGCGGATCCTCGAACGGGTTGCGAACGAAGGCACACTCGAGCGCGTCACGACGAGCGAACACGACATTCTCGATGGACTCGCGATGAGCGTGCTCGATTCACTCAGTTTGGAAGCGCCTCAACGTGGTTGAATTGCATCGTTAGCGATGTGGAAAGGCAAGTTCACACACATGAACATCAATTCAGGAAACAAGCCGCACGTTCTCGTTCTCGGCGGCGGAAGCGTTGGTATGAACGTCGCAGCTGAGCTGCGCAAGAAGGCCGGCAACAACGTTGCCATCACGGTCGTCGACACTCGTCCCTACCTCACCTATCAGCCCTTCCTCCCGGAGGTTGGCGCCGGTGCGATTGACCCGCGCAACGTGCTCGCGCCGTTGCGCAAGGTCCTGCAGGGCACCAAGGTCGTCACCGGATCGGTCGAGACCATCTCGCACGCGGATCGCGTCGTGACGGTCGCTCTCGAGGGCGATGAAACGATCGAGATCAGCTACGACTACCTCGTCGTGGGGCTCGGTTCTGTTCCGCGCACGCTCCCGATCCCGGGCCTTGCTGAAAACGCTATTGGGTTCAAGTGGGTCGAGGAAGCCGTGGCCGTGCGCGACCGCATCCTCAGCAACCTCGCCGAGGCAGCTTCGACCAAGGATCCCGAAACCCGCAAGCGTCTGTTGACCTTCACCTTCGTGGGTGGCGGTTTCGCTGGCTCAGAAGCGATCGCAGAGGCGGAAGACATGGTCTCCGCGGCGCTCCAGTACTACCCGGATCTCCACCCTTCGGACGTCCGCTTCGTCATGATCGAGGCCATGGGCCGTATCCTTCCCGAGGTTGGCGAAGAGCTCGGCAAGTATGCGCTCAAGCAGTTCCGCGAGCGTGGTATCGAGGTCAAGCTCGAAACCTTCCTCAACTCGTGCGAGAACGGCATTGTTAAGACCTCCGATGGCGACGAGTTCGCTTCGGACCTCATCGTGTGGTGCGCCGGCATTAAGCCGAACCCCGTTCTCGAGAACTCGGATCTGCCCCTCAACCAGACCGGGCGTCTCGACTGCCTCGCGGACCTCCGCGTCAAGAGCGAAGATGGCCCCCTCGAGGGTGTCTTCGCCGCGGGCGATTGCACGACCGTTCCGGACCTCGCCTCGGGCGAGGGCAAGGTATGCCCGCCGAACGCGCAGCACGCTGTGCGCCAGGCCAAGACCCTCGCCGACAACGTCGCGCGAGCCATCGATTCGCGCCCGCTTGTGGACTACTACCACAAAAACCTCGGCACGATGGCGACCCTCGGAATGTTCAAGGGCGTTGGCACGCTCTTCATCGGCGATAAGAAGGTCGAACTCAAGGGGCTGCCTGCATGGCTCGGCGCTCGCGCCTACCACGTTTACGCCATGCCCACGCTCGGCCGCAAGGCTGGCGTCGTCGCAGGCTGGGCGAGCTCGCTCCTCGGCAACCGCGAAATTCTCGGCATTGCACAGACGAGCGAACCGCGCAAGGCCTTTGAGCTTGCGGCGGCTTCGACGCCGAAGAAGAAGTGAGTTCTCACGGATAAGCACCTAGTTTTCCCGCGCTGAGACGCGAGGCCCGGCACCCTCAGGTGCCGGGCCTTGCCGCTTTCGAAGCGAAGTATCTATGCTTGTGAGAGCGCATGCGCGAGAACAACATGGGCGTTGATGAGGGCCGGCAAGCGTCGGACCCCACGCGCCCCCCGAACTGAGCCGGAGAAGCCATGGAGATTTACATCCGCCCCAATGCCGAAGACGCGAGCCAGATCGTTGCCGATCACATTGAAGCGGTGATTCGTGAGGCAAACGGGGGCCCGGTCACTCTCGGTCTCGCGACGGGCTCGTCACCCGTGGCCGCTTATGACGAACTCGCGCGCCGTCACCGTGAGGAGGGGCTGAGTTTTGCGGGCGTCACGGTTTTCATGCTTGATGAGTACGTGGGGCTTTCGCCCGAGCACCCGCAGAGTTACGCGCGTTTTATTCGCGAGCACCTTGTTGAAAAG
Source organism: Dermabacter sp. HMSC08H10 (assembly GCF_001807585.1). NCBI lineage: Bacteria > Bacillati > Actinomycetota > Actinomycetes > Micrococcales > Dermabacteraceae > Dermabacter > Dermabacter sp. HMSC08H10. The sequence continues at coordinate 2,993 of NZ_KV789412.1, read as the reverse complement.
GTCGATCTCGACCCTGCGAAGGTGTTTTGCCCTCGCGGTGACACGGGGGATCCGGTTGCCGAAGCAGCCCGGTATGACGCCGCGATCAAGGACGCAGGCGGCGTTGATCTTCAGCTTCTCGGCGTCGGTGCGACGGGACATATCGGCTTCAACGAGCCCGGTACCTCCCTCGCATCCCGAACCCACCTCGTGACTCTCACTCCGAAAACGATCGCCGACAACGCGCGCTTCTTCGAATCGAAGGACGACGTTCCGGTTCATGCGATCAGCCAGGGCGTTGGCACGATTCGCGAGGCCAAGAAGCTTCTCCTCATCGCTACGGGGGAGAACAAGGCAGAAGCAATCAGACAGACGATCGAGGGTGGAGTGAGTGCGCGATGGACGTCGACCGCGCTCCAGCTGCACGAAGACGCGACCGTCGTCGTGGATAGCGCCGCTGCCTCGAAGCTCGACTACCTCGACTATTACCGCTTCATCGACGCCAACCGTCGCTAAGCACGCTCGAGGCGAGGTGTTCGTCTCCCTAGCCCGGCCCGAAGCGCCACTTCGGCCGGGCTTTTCCTACAATGGGCCCCATGTCCCAAACCCAAAATGCACCCTCGAAGGGCGCGGTTTCGTCGCGCCTTGATTCTTTCTTCTCGATTTCGAAGCGCGGTTCGAGCGTGGGTCGCGAAGTGCGCGGCGGCATGGTCACGTTCTTCGCAATGTGCTACATCATCGTTCTCAACCCGCTCATCATTGGCACGGTCCCGGATTCGACAGGCATGTACCTCGGCGGCGGAACCGAACCGAACATGCCCGCCGTTGCCGCGGGTACGGCATTGATCGCCGCGGTCTGCTCGATCTTCATGGGTGCCTGGGCCAATTTCCCCCTCGCGATGGCTGCGGGTCTTGGGCTTAACGCCTATCTGGCCTATGGCGTCGTTTCGCTGCCCGGCATGACGTGGGCCGGCGCAATGGGTCTCGTCCTCATTGAAGGTGTGATCATTCTTCTGCTCGTTCTCACCGGCTTCCGTAGGGCGGTGTTCCTCGCGGTACCGCAGTTCTTGAAGACTGCCATTGCCGTGGGCATGGGGCTTTTTATCGCCTTCATCGGCCTTATCAATGCACGTTTCGTGACAACTGGCGGCGGCACACCGGTGCAGCTCGGTAATTCGGGATCGCTCATTGGCTGGCCCACGGCCGTGTTCGTGTTCGGCCTCATCCTCATGATTGTTCTCTGGGTACGGAAAGTTCCCGGTGCGATCCTCATCGCGATCATCGCCGCAACTGTGCTCGCCATTGTCGTGGAGAACACCGTCGGAATCGGCCAATTTGCCCCCGCGACCGACGCCGATGCCGGGAACCCCTACGGCTGGTCCATGAACGTCCCTGCCCTGAATGCGAACGCCTTTGCGCTTCCCGATCTCGGCACACTTTTCCAGGTGGATCCGATCGGCGGTTTACGCGCGATCGGAGTTGTCGGCGCCATCATCGTCGTGTTCTCCCTCCTCCTCGCGGACTTCTTCGACACGATGGGAACGATGGTCGCGATTGGAACGGAAGCAGGCCTCGTCGACGAGAACAGCGACGTCGAAAACAGCCAGCGCGTGCTCGTCGCCGATTCGGTTGGCGCGATCATGGGTGGTGTTGGTGGTGTCTCCTCCAACACGAGCTTCGTGGAAAGCGCGACCGGCGTCGGCGAGGGCGCACGCACGGGCCTCGCGACCATCGTGACGGGTCTGTGCTTCCTCGTCGCCATGTTCCTCTCGCCGATCGTCGCGCTCGTGCCTTACGAGGCAGCGACACCGGCCCTCGTGCTCGTTGGGTTCCTCATGATGAGCCAGGTCGTCGAGATCGACTTCAGTGACCTGACGAAGGCCATTCCGGCCTTTCTCACGATCATCCTCATGCCGTTTGCCTACTCGATTACCGTCGGAATGGGCGCGGGCTTCATCATGTACGTGGTCATCCAGATCGTCGTGGGCAACGCAAAGAAGGTGCACTGGCTCATGTACGTCGTGAGTGCGCTCTTCGTCATGTATTTCCTCCGTGATGCACTCACGGGGCTCATCGGGCTCTGACGCGCCCGTACCCCGCGTTGCCCGCACCGCGGCCTCGATCAGGCACAATAGACCCCATGACGCGAGCTGATCTCACCAAGAACCCCGACGATGTCTCGACTATGTTTGACGGCGTCGCGGGGCGCTACGACCTCCTCAACACCGTCCTTGCCTTTGGCCAGGATCGAGGGTGGCGAACGGCGATGGTGGAAGCGCTCGATCTGCCGCAGGGGAGCGGGGCTCGCGTACTTGATGTCGCGGCCGGCACCGGTACCTCGAGCGCGGCGATCGCGCGTGCGGGGCACCTGGTGCTCGCTTCTGACTTTTCGGCTGGCATGATGGCGGAGGGGCGCAAGAGGCAACCGCACATCCCCTTTGTGGGGGCCGACGCTACCAACCTCCCGTTCACGTCAGATTCATTCGATGCAGCCGTCATTAGCTTCGGTCTGCGCAATGTCGTTGAACCACGAAAAGCTCTCTCCGAAATGGCGCGCGTAGTGAAGCCGGGCGGGACCGTCGTCGTGTGCGAGTTTTCGACCCCGAACAATCGCGCCTTCCGCCACGTCTACTCGCGCTACATCATGGGGATGCTGCCGCACGTGGCATCGCAGGTATCGGCGAATGGTGCTGCCTACAGCTACCTCGCCGAGTCAATTCTTGCCTGGCCCGATCAGGAGGGCCTACGCGAGTGGTTCCTTGAGCTCGGGCTCGAACGAGCGCAGTATCGCAACCTCAGCGGCGGCATCGTCGCGCTACACAGGGGCTACGTCCCGCACGCCTAGGTCGGCCCGCGATGTCGCGGTGACTTCGCGTCTTTGAATCGTCTCTGTCTGCAGTACGCAGCCAGGAGCCCCTTACCGACGTCTCGCGCAGCTAGCCCGTCTCTTTTCGTGCAAGAGCGGAAAGAGACGGCAGCTTTTTTGGGTTGTTTTATGGTGTGGGCCACGAGTT